>NZ_JBQQBT010000016.1:0-148659 GCF_052245835.1 Streptomyces sp. 8N114
CAACAGCGGCGTGGTTCCGGTCTCCCCCTTGACCCCGGCACCCGCACTACCGGAAGGAGTCGGCGATCAGCTCTGGCCGGCCTTCTTGCGCTTGGCCAGGAAGAGGGCCGCGCCGCCGATCACGACGAGGGCACCCGCACCGCCGACGAGCATCGGGGTGTTGGAGTTGCCACCGGTCTCGGCGAGGTCGCCGCCCTTGCCGCTGTCGCCCTTGTCGGAATCACCTGCGGGCGCCGGGGTGTTGGCGTCCGAGGCGTCGTCGCTGGGCTTCGACGGCTTGCTGGTGGGCTTGTCCGAGGGCTTCTCGGTCGGCTTCGGAGCCGGCTTCTCGGTGGGCTTCTCGGTCGGCTTCTGGGTGGGCTTGTCCGGGTCCCAGTCCGGAGCGTCGACCGAGTAGTTCATGGTCTTGGTGTTGTTGCTCGGGTCCGGGTCGGTCGTGTCGCCCTTGATGCTGGTGCGCAGCGTCTGCTTCTTGCCGGAGATGTAGCCCGGGACGTCGACCTTCTCGAGCTCGTCGCCGTTCCCGGCCAGGTCGACCGTCATGACGACCTGCTTCTCCGTGACGGACTTGACGGTGAAGTTGTGCTTGTCGTTCGCGGCGTCCTCGTCGAACGTCGGCTTCTTCTTGGTGTCGAAGTGGATGTTCTTGACCGCGGTCACGGTGAGGGTGGCCTTGGTGGCGTCGGGGCCGTAGCTGCCCAGGTTGATGCCGAAGCCGCCCCGGACCTCGCCGGTGCTCTTGTTGTACATGAAGCCGGTCGCGGCGCCCGAGTTGAGGTCGGCGCCGCCGGCCGCGAACGCGCTGCCGGCGGTGGCGAACTGAGTGACCGCCAGTCCGCCGACCAGCGCGACGGTGGCTGCTGCGGAAGTGATGCGAGAACGATTCACAGAAAGAGCCTTTACCCCGTTAGGGCAGCCGAGTGCAGCGGCGAGCGGGCGCGGGAACGCGCGACAGGGCCTCGCCGGCGCTCGTGCCGGTGAATGGATTAACGCCATTCTTATCACTCGGGGGTACGCATTAGCCTATCCACAAAGAGTGATCGATGAGACACAGTGAGTGCACGCAACCGCTGTGACCTGGAGATTTGCAGTGTCTCCGGCGTCAAAAGAGAGTTCCCTTACAGCGCACGAACAACGCGCTATTTCATAGCTTTCACAATCGTGACACCGTCGAGACGTCCGATGACCTGTCAGTTCGGCTGACGGAGGACGGTTGTTCAAGAAGAAAGGGCAGCTGTCGGCCGACAACTGCCCTGGGAAGGCGGGCATCTGCGCCCTGGGAAAAGGTCAGCGGAAAAAGGCGATTCCGTCGTCGGGAAGATCCACGACGTCCTTGGCCCACTCCTTGGGGTCGACGACCTTCTTCAAGTGCGCCGACATGTAGGGCCGTAGCGGCACCTGGGGTGTGGACTTCTCGCCGACCCACATCAGATCGCCGTTCACATATCCGTACAGCCGCTTGCCGCCGCTGTACTCGCCCGCGGCAGCGGTACGGGCTACCGCGTCGGTCGCCAGGTCGATCTGCGGCTTCTTCTCGGCCAGCTCGCCGTACCAGACCTCCGCGATGCCCTGGTCGCGGATCATGACGACCTCGACCTTGCGGTCCTTGTCGATCCGCCAGTAGCCCGTTTCGGTCTCCAGCGGGCGGACCTTCCTGCCCTCCGCGTCCAGCTCCCAGGAGTGCGAGACGTACTCCAGGAAGTCACGGCCGTCATGGGTGAAGGTGACTTCCTGCCCGAAGTTGCACTTGTCCTGTCCCTCGAACTCCGCCACTCCCGCCCCGGTCCAGTTGCCGAGGAGGAAGGCGAGGGGCACGAGGTCCGGGTGGAGGTCGGACGGAATCTCGATCATGGAGCTGGTCGATCCCTAGGAGTGGCGGGGCGGCGAGCGGTCAGCGCTGGCCCTGGTAGAGCTTCTTGAAGGTCAGCCCGGCGAAGGCCACGGTGCCGACGCAGACCAGGACCATCAGGGCGGTGAAGAATGCCTCAAGCACGGGGTGGCTCTCCTTGCGCGGTATTCGGTGACCCGGCCGAGTCTAATCGCCGCGGCCGGGAGCGGCCTCCGGAGGGTACGGCCCCCGCGCTGAGGGGCCGCTCGGCGGCCCTTCGGTGCCCCTCGGAGGACTCTCAGTAGACGAGGGCCTGGACGCCCTCGGGCATGATCTCGCTCACGAAGAGCTGGGCGCCCGCGATACGGACCCCTTCGATGACGTCCTTCTCCTCGATCCCCCTGCGGGCCGCGCACTGGGTGCACAGGGTGATCCGGCCGGTCGCCTGGACCGCGGCCATCAGATCGGGCAGCGGCGCCGCGTGCGGCAGCTCGAACTCCGCGGCGCGGCCCGGGAGGGCGAACCAAGCGGATTCGCCGGTCAGCCACAGGCTGACCTCGGTGCCGCTGGCCGCCGCGACGGAGGCGACCGTGAACGCCTGCGAACACCTTTCGGGTGCGTCCGCGCCCGCGGTGACCTTGATGACGAGCTTGCTACGGGGTGCCATACACCCAGCATATGGGGGCTCCGCCCCTGGTCCCCTGCGCCGGGGCCCAGGGGCGGAGCCCCCGGAAGGAAGGGTCAGACCGCGATGGTGACCTCGGCCAGGCCGCCGTTCTGGGCGACCACGGTGCGGTCCGCGGTGCCGCCGGGCACCAGGGCGCGGACCGTCCAGGTGCCCTCCGCCGCGTAGAAGCGGAACTGGCCGGTGGCGGAGGTCGGGACCTCCGCGGTGAACTCGCCGGTCGAGTCCAGCAGCCGCACGTAGCCGGTGACGGGCTCGCCGTCACGGGTCACGTTGCCCTGGATGGTGGTCTCGCCGGGCTTGATGGTGGAGGCGTCCGGGCCGCCTGCCTGTGCTCCGCACATGGGGGTGTTCCGTCCTTTCGGGGAATGCCGCGAGGGCGTCAGTTGGAGCCCAGCTCGACGGGCACGCCGACGAGGGAGCCGTACTCGGTCCAGGAGCCGTCGTAGTTCTTGACGTTCTGCTGGCCCAGCAGCTCGTGCAGCACGAACCAGGTGTGCGCGGAGCGCTCACCGATGCGGCAGTAGGCGATGGTGTCCTTGCCCAGGTCGACGCCCTCGGTCTCGTAGAGCTCCTTGAGCTCGTCGTCGGACTTGAAGGTGCCGTCGTCGTTGGCCGACTTCGACCAGGGGATGTTGCGCGCGCTGGGCACGTGGCCGGGGCGCTGCGACTGCTCCTGGGGCAGGTGCGCGGGGGCCAGCAGCTTGCCGCTGAACTCGTCGGGGGAGCGGACGTCCACCAGGTTCTTGGCGCCGATGGCGTCGACGACCTCGTCGCGGAAGGCGCGGATGGAGGTGTCCTGCGGCTTGGCCTTGTAGTCGGTGGCCGGACGCTCGGGGACCTCGGCGACCAGGTCACGGGAGTCCAGCTCCCACTTCTTGCGGCCGCCGTCCAGGAGCTTGACGTCCTGGTGGCCGTAGAGCTTGAAGTACCAGTAGGCGTACGAGGCGAACCAGTTGTTGTTGCCGCCGTAGAGCACGACCGTGTCGTCGTTGGCGATGCCCTTGGCGGACAGGAGCTTCTCGAAGCCCTCCTGGTCCACGAAGTCGCGGCGTACCGGGTCCTGGAGGTCCTGCTTCCAGTCGATGCGGATCGCGCTCTTGATGTGGTTCTTGTCGTAGGCCGAGGTGTCCTCGTCGACCTCGACGATCACTACCTTCGGGTCGTCGATGCGGGCCTCGACCCAGTCGGCGTCGACCAGAACGTCGCTGCGGCTCATGCTGTCTCTCCTCGTGAGGTGGGTGGATGCGGCGGAGGGCGAACAGGGGTACGCGTACGCGGTGGCGCCGGCGGGGCGCCGATACGGGTCGGGCGCACAGCGGAGTGCGGCCGTGCGCGGGGAGACGTACGCGGGAAACTGCTCTGCGGCACGTACGCGCTGTGGTGCGCCGGGTGTTCCGGGGCGCGGATGCGCCGGACACCGGCGGCGTCAGCGGACGCGCGGACGGTCGGCGGTCAGCGGGAGCCGCGACAGAGCATGGCGGCGATGCGACACAGGTCCACTGCCCGGCGCTTCGTGAGGTCCGCCTGTCGCTTCATGCGCTCGATCGTAAGGACGAGAGCGGGGCTGTGTCACCGCTGATCCACCATTTGAGACGCACCCGTCCGCAATGTGAGAGTGATCGCTCCGGGTGAGGGCGGCGGAAGCGCCGCCGGGCAGAACGGGGCGCGGCGGGCGGAGCCGCGTGGACCTGGCTGTCTCGGATGCCGGACCGAAGATCTCGTGCCCGGCACGGGTGGCTGCGCTTGCCCACCCTGCGCCCTGGGGGTACCCCCTGCTCGAAGAGCTTGGGGGAGCAGACTGCCCAAGCTTCGCGGAATGAGTTGCGCCCCTAAGGGGCGCGGGGAACTGCGCGAGCGGCCACGACGCGCCCGCAGTCTGCGACGGACAGCCAGGGGCAGCCTCTCCCCAGGAAGCCCGCGCCGGGCACGCCTCAGCCGGCCAGGTTGACGCCGGTGCCCGCCATGGAGACGTCCACGCCATCCTTGGTGGCCTCGACCTTCTCCAGCTTCAGGCCGTCGGGGAGGCTGTCGATCTCGCGCTCGAAGTCGATCTTCTTACGGATCGCCTCCTCGACGCCGGGCACCTTGGAGCCGGGCACCTTGTCGGCGTGCAGCCGCACCGTGTCGCCGCCCGAGACGCTGACGGTGCTGTAGACGCTGCGCTCGACGGCGCGGCCCACCAGCGGGAGGGCGACGCTGGCGGTGACCTTCACCTGGTCCTTGCCGGAGGTGCTCTTGCCGCCGTAGCCGACCCGCACGCCGTCGTCCGCGGCCTTGGACAGATCGGCGTAGGAGAGGTGGACCGTGCCGGTGGCCCGGTCCGCGACGGCCGAGCCGTAGTTGTCCGACAGCTTGACGTCCTCGGCCGTCATATTGACCTTGCTCAGCCGCACCTGGCGGTCGCTCGCGGTGGCGGTGACGCCCTCCACCTCGACGGTCACCTTGTCCAGGTCCTTGCCGGCGATCTGGGTCAGGAAGGGGAAGCCCTCGATGGAGACGGACGGATCGCCGGACGAGGTCGATCCCAGCTGGCTCTTCAGCTTCTTGGCCACCTCGTCCTCGGCGAGGTTCACCGCGATGCGGTCGGCCGCCACGAAGAGCCCGGCGAGTACCACCAGGATCACAAGCCCTATGCGTAGTGCGCGCATCGCGTCCGTATCCCCCCAGAGTCGGCTGACCACGAGTCGGCTGGCTAGCTGCGAGCGTAACCCGCAGGCTGCCAGGCACTCCTGGGGCGGTTGCGGTTGGTGGGGCGTTGTTACATCAGAGTACGGCCCAGCAGATAGAGAGCCGGGGTGGCCAGGGTGAGGGGGAGGGCGACTCCCGCCGTCATATGGACGAACCGGGAGGGCCAGTCGTAACTGGCCACCCGCAGACCCAGCAGCGCACACACGCCGGCCCCCAGGCCGAGCAGCGCGGCCGGGACCGGATCCACGCCGCCCAGCTGTCCCGTCGCTGCCCCGGCCCCCGCGGCGGCGGCGAGCGCGAGCAGGACCGAGAGCGGCGCGGGAAGCGGCACGGCACGCGCCAGGGTGCCCAGCGCGACGGCGGTGGCTCCCACCGTCACGGCCTTGGGATCGGTGGGGAGCAGCCCGGCGGCCAGCACCGTCAGGCCGGTGGCGGCGAAGCCCGCGCTGAGCGCGTAGAGGCGTTCGTCGGGACTGGAGTTGTTGCGCAACTGCAGCACGAGGGAGAGGACGCACCAGACGCCGGCCGCGCCGAGCAGCACCGTCGGCGCGTCCTTGCCGTCGGTCAGCAGCAGCCCGGCGTCGGCCGTCAGCCCCGCCATGAACGCGAGGGCGATGCCCTGCCGGGCCGGCCACATCCCGTTCAGCCGGTACCAGCCGGCCGCCGTCAGCGCCTGCAGCAGTACGAGGGCGCCGGTGAGCGCGCCGTGCCCCAACGGCGCGGTCCCCGCGAGCAGCGCCGCCAGCACCGTGGTGACGGCCGCGGGCTGGAAACCCGGCGCGATGATCGGCGACCCGGTGCGCGGCCGCGTACCCGGCGCGGGGGACGGGGCGGCAGCCTGCGGGGGCTGGGCGGGCTGTGGGGCCGGTGCGGCCTGTGGGGCCTGTGGGGGTGGTGCTGCGGTGCCGTACGGCTGAGGCTGTGGTTGGGGATGTGGCTGTGGTTGGGGATGCGGCTGTGGCTGGGCGTACGACTGCGGCTGCGGCTGGGGTTGTGGCTGTGCGTACGGGTGCGGCTGGGGCTGGGGCATCGGCTGTGGCTCGGAGTGGTCTTCCGGGGGGAGGGGGCCGGGTGCTCCGGGCAAGGGTCGGCCGGAGGGTGCGGGGAGGGGCTGGTGTGCGTGCGGAGTCCCCGGGGGCAGCGCTCCGGTGCTGTCCCAGGCGGCCCCCCGCCAGTGCTGCGGAGCCTGGGAGTACGGGGGTGCGTCGGCCCGGGTCACTTCGTACGTCACGTCGTACGCGCTCTCATAAGAGTTCTCGTAGGAGCCCTCGTACGACGGGTGGTGCGGAGGCAGCGGCTGGACCTCGGCGTGCGGGAGGGGGCGGCCGTACTCGTCGTACGCGCCGCGGTAGGGGTCCTCGTACCGGCCGTCGTTCATCGGGCGCCCCCGGCGAACGGGGGGAGGACCTCGACGGTGCCGCCCTCGCTGAGCCGGACGGTCTCGTGGGCACGGGTGCCGACCGGGTCGCCGTCGACCAGGAAGGAGCAGCGCAGCAGTACGCGGGCGAACTCGGGCTGCTCGGCGTGTGTCTCGCGGGCGCGCTGCAGCGCGCCCGCCAGGGTGCCGGCGTCGTACGGCTCCTCGGCGGTGCCTGCCGCGGCCTTCGCCGCCGCCCAGTAGCGGATCGTGCCGCTGGCCATGGTGGGGTCCCTCTCAGCCGTCCGTGCCCTCTATCGCGTCCTGTTGTCGCGGCTCCCATGATGCGGCCTCGCAGCGGGTGCTTGTAGCCGGGTGGCCGCCCAGTCGCCGATCCGGTCCAGCAGTGCGGGGTCGGCGGAGTTCTCCGCGTGTCCGAAACCGGGCACCAGCCACAGCTCGCACGTTTCCGGATCCGCCGCCTCGGCGAGCGCGAGGGGGTGGTCGACGGGGAAGTACGGGTCCTGGTCGCCGTGGACGACCAGCAACGGCACCGGAGCGATCAACGGTGCCGCGGCGACCGGCGAGAGGGGAACCGGGTCCCAGTCCCGGTGGTGGACCCGGGTACGGAGTCCGTAGCGCGACACGAGCCGGCCGACCGGATGCTGGATCGCCCAGTGCAGCCGCCGCATGGGGGCCGTGCCCCGGTAGTACCAGCGGGCGGGTGCGCTGACGGCGACCACGGCGTCGGCGTACGCACCGCCTTGTGACTCCTCCACGCCCTGTGTGCCGCCCCTGTCTGCCGTGCGCGCGACCGTGCGCCCCCTGTGCATCACCGAATCGAGGGTTGACACAGCGTGACCGGTTCCGTGCTCCGTGCGGTGCAGCGCCCCGTGCCGCAGGACCACCGAGCCGCCCATCGAGAAGCCGACGGTCGTCACCCGGCGGTGCCCGAACGAACGCGCCCACGTCACGGCCGCAGCCAGGTCCAGCACCTCCCGGTCGCCCACCGTCGAGCGCCCGCCCGAGCGGCCGTGCCCCCGGAACGAGAAGGTCACGACGGCCGCGTACGCGGTGAACGCGGTGGCAGCGCGGCGCAGCGCAGGCCGGTCCAGGGCGCCGGTGAAGCCGTGCGCCAGCACGATCGCGCCAGGGGCCTCTTCCGCACCGGCGCCCTGCTCGCCCGCCCCCGGGCCCGCGCCCCGGCCCGCGTACGGCTCGTACCGGGCCTCGATCCGCACCCCGTCCGCCGTCCGCAAGTCCGCGCGAACCGCGCCCATAGGGATACTCTCCGTAACGCTCTGCTGGTGATCGCGAGCGACGTCACATGCCACTCGGTCTCTCATGCGGGTATTCTGCAAGGCAAGCAGGATCCGGGCAGCGTCGCCCCCGGGTCCTTTTGTGCTTTCTGGGGGCCGGGCCGGTGGACAGGCCGTGGCCAGGTCCTCGGGCAGTGCCGTACGAAGCAGTGCCGCCATATTCCCCCGGGCGCCAGCCCGGGTGGCGCCCCCGGCGCAGGGCGCCAGGAGGGAACTCGACGTCATGGGCAAGCGAACCGTGCAGAACCGAGACCGGAACCGAGGCCGTTCGAAAGCGCACCAACCACGTGCCACGTGGGTCCTCTCTGCGAGGGAGGGTGTCACCGCATGAGTTCACTGCTTCTCCTCACCAACGCACTCCAGCCCTCCTCCGAAGTGCTGCCGGCGCTGGGGCTGCTCCTGCACAACGTGCGCGTCGCCCCGGCGGAGGGGCCCGCGCTGGTGGACGCGCCGTCCGCCGACGTGATCCTCGTCGACGGCCGCCGCGACCTTCCGCAGGTGCGGTCGCTGTGCCAGCTGCTGCGCTCCACCGGGCCCGGCTGTCCGCTGATGCTGATCGTGACGGAGGGCGGGCTCGCCGCCGTCACGGCGGAGTGGGGCGTGGACGACGTCCTGCTGGAGACCGCGGGGCCCGCCGAGGTGGAGGCCCGGCTGCGGCTGGCCACCGGTCGCCAGCAGATCGCCGCCGACGACAGCCCGATGGAGATCCGCAACGGTGATCTGTCGGTCGACGAGGCGACCTACAGCGCGAAGCTGAAGGGGCGGGTCCTGGACCTGACCTTCAAGGAGTTCGAGCTGCTGAAGTTTCTCGCGCAGCACCCCGGCCGGGTGTTCACCCGCGCCCAGCTGCTCCAGGAGGTGTGGGGCTACGACTACTTCGGCGGCACCCGCACCGTGGATGTCCACGTACGGCGCCTGCGGGCCAAGCTGGGCCCCGAGCACGAGGCGCTGATCGGCACCGTGCGCAACGTCGGCTACCGCTTTGTCTCTCCCGAGAAGGCCGAGAAGAGCGAGAGCTCCGCGGAATCCGTCGCGGATGAGGCGGAGCGTGTTGCGAGGGAGGCCGCGGCTTCCGGGAGGGGCGGCGACTAGGCCGTTTCCAGCACCTTTGTGCCGGTAGGGGGTGCCCCTGCCCGTTGCTTGCGGGGTGCGGGTGAGCTGTGGCTGGGCGCGCCCACGCGGCGGAGCCGCACATGAACACAGCCTCCCGCCCCTTGGGGCGCAGTTCGTCCCGCCCCTTCGGGGTGCAGCCCCGTGCCCGCGAGGATGTGCGCGGCGGGAATGAGTGCGCCGTGGAGAAGAGGTGCGGGGCGGGAAATGGGGCGGCGGAAAAGAGGCTCATCCCGCGTAGACTCTCGGCGTGGCCAAGGTGACGCGGGACGACGTGGCGAGGGTGGCGGGGACCTCGACAGCCGTTGTCAGCTATGTGATCAACAACGGTCCCCGACCGGTCGCCCCGGCGACGCGCGAGCGGGTGCTCGCCGCCATCAAGGAGCTGGGGTACCGCCCCGACCGCGTGGCCCAGGCCATGGCGTCGCGGCGTACGGACCTCATAGGGCTGGTCGTCCCGGACGCCCGCCAACCGTTCTTCGCGGAGATGGCGCACGCCGTCGAACGCGCGGCGGCCGAGAGCGGAAAGATGGTCCTGGTCGGCAACTCGGACTATCTGGACGCGCGTGAGGTGCACTATCTGCGCGCGTTTCTCGGGATGCGCGTCTCCGGCCTCATTCTGATCAGCGCCGGCCCCAGCGAGCACGCGGCGGCGGAGATCGACGCGTGGGACGCTCGCGTCGTACTGATGCACCGGCGGCCCGAGGCCATCGACGACGTCGCCGTCGTTCTCGACGACGTCGGCGGCGCCCAGCTGGCGACCCGGCATCTGCTGGAGCACGGGCACGACTACGTCGCCTGCCTCGGCGGGATGGAGTCCACTCCGGAGCAGGGCGACCCCGTCACCGACCACATAGAGGGCTGGGCCCGGGCGATGAAGGAGGCGGGCAAGTCCGTCGAGGGCCGGCTCTTCCAGGCCCCGTACAACCGGTACGACACCTACCGGATCGCGCTGGACCTGCTGCGCCGTCCCGACCGGCCCACGGCGCTGTTCTGCGCCACCGACGACCAGGCCATCGGGGTGCTGCGGGCCGCGCGCGAGCTGGACATCGACGTACCCGGCGAGCTGGCGGTGGCGGGCTTCGACGATGTGAAGGAGGCGGGGCTGACCGATCCCCCGCTGACCACCGTCGGTTCGGACCGCGAGGCGATGGCGAAGGCGGCCGTGGACCTGGTGCTGGACGACTCGCTGCGGATTCCCGGTACGCGCAACGGCGGCGTTCCCGGCAGCAAGGGCAGGGTGCGGCAGTTCCCCTCCGGCCTGGTCATCCGGCGCTCCTGCGGGTGCGATCCGGCGTGACGCGGATCCGGCACAGCTCGGATCCGGCATAACTCGGAGGTTTCTCAGGACGCCTTCAGGGAGCTCTCATTTTGCCGGAGCACTCTCAGTGGCATGGAAAGCTTCGAGCGGGAGCACCCGCACACCCCGCAGAACACCACGTCCTTCGGCGCCGTACCGCCGCCGCCGGCCGAGCCGCCGTACGCGAGGTTTCCCGTAGCGTCCGGGCGCCCGCCGCGGCGCCGGATGCGGCGGCCCGCCGCACTGCTCACCACCGTGGCCGTGGCCGCGGCAGTGATCGGCGGAGGCACCGCTTACAGCATGGAGCAGCTGCTCGGCGGCGACGGCGGGTCGAGCGGGTCGGTGCTCACCGCCTCCGGCACCAACGCGACCGCCAAGGGCAATGTGTCCCAGGTGGTGGAAAGCGTCCAGGACAGCGTGGTGGAGATCAAGGCGACCAGCGGTTCGGAGCAGGCGACTGGCTCCGGCGTCGTCATCACCAAGGACGGCCAGATCGTCACCAACAACCACGTCGTCTCCGGCGCCGACACCGTGAAGGTCACCTTCAGCAGCGGCAAGACCGCGCAGGCCCAGGTCGTGGGCACCGACGCCGACAAGGACCTGGCACTTCTCAAGGTGAACGGGCAGAACGATCTCCAGCCCGCCACGCTGGGCGACTCCGACGCGGTGGGCGTCGGCGACCAGGTCGTCGCCATCGGCTCGCCCGAGGGCCTGTCCGGGACCGTGACCAGCGGCATCGTCTCCGCCAAGAACCGCGAGGTGAAGGTCCCCAAGGAGGACGGCGACCACAACGAGCTGCAGGGCGGCCAGAGCGACGGCGACGGCGGCTTGCCGTTCGAGTACGGCGGCGGCCAGTACAACGGCGGTGTCCAGGGGGAGACCACCACCTACAAGGCCATACAGACCGACGCCTCTCTCAACCCGGGCAACTCCGGTGGCCCGCTGTTCAATATGTCCGGGCAGGTCATCGGGATCAACTCGGCCATCTTCTCGGCCGGTTCGGGCGACGGGCAGGCGTCCCAGGCGAGCGCGGGCAGTGTCGGGCTGGGCTTCGCCATCCCGGTCAACGACGTGAAGCAGGACCTGGGCTCGTTGCGGGACGGCGGTGCGTGACCCGCACGGCGGCACGGCGGTGCATGACCCGCACGCCGTTCAGGACGGTGCCAAGCTGGTAGCCATGCCCTCCGAGATCACCGCCTCCTCCCCGTCGGGCCCGGCGTCCGAGAAGCAGACCATCCTCGTCGTCGACGACGAGCCCGCCGTCCGGGACGCGCTGCGTCGCAGCCTGAGCTTCGAGGGGTACGAGACGCAGCTGGCCGCCGACGGCGCCGAGGCCCTGGAGAAGGTGGCCGAGCACCGGCCCGACCTGGTCGTCCTCGATGTGCTGATGCCCCGTATGGACGGACTGACCGCCGCGCGGCGGCTGCGGGCCACCGGAGTGCGGGTGCCCATCCTGATGCTGACCGCGCGCGACACCGTCGGCGACCGCGTCACCGGGCTGGACGCGGGCGCCGACGACTACCTCGTCAAACCCTTCGAACTGGATGAACTCCTCGCCCGCGTCCGGGCGCTGCTGCGGCGCAGTTCGTACGCGCGTGCCCAGGCGCAGGCCGAGGCGGCTGCGGAGCCCGAGACGCTGTCGTTCGCCGATCTGCGGATGGATCTGCGGACGCGCGAGGTCACCCGGGGCGAGCGCCCGGTGGAGCTGACGCGCACCGAGTACACGCTGCTGGAGATGTTCCTCGCCCACCCGCGGCAGGTGCTCACCCGGGAGCAGATCCTCAAGGCCGTCTGGGGCTTCGACTTCGAGCCGTCGTCCAACTCGCTGGATGTGTATGTGATGTATCTGCGCCGCAAGACCGAGGCGGGCGGCGAACCGCGCCTGGTGCACACGGTGCGCGGCGTGGGCTATGTCCTGCGGGACGACACGTGAGCTCTCCCGGCAGTGCCGACTCTCCCGGCAGTGCCGACTCCGCCGGCGGCGCCGAGTCCCCCGACGGCGTCGGCGGCGTCGGCGATACCCGCAGTGCCGAGGGTGCCCGCAGGGCCCGCAGTGCGCTGTTCCGGCTGCGCCGGCAGGGTGCCCGGGCCGTCTCCATGCCGCTGCGCGGGCGCCTCGCGCTGCTGGCCGCGGCGACGGTGGCGCTGGCGGTCGCCGCGTGCGCGGTGGCCTGCTGGTTCCTCGTACGCGCACAGCTGCTCGGCTCGCTGGACGACTCGCTGCGGGACAACTCCGTCTCGCCCAGTACCGTCGTCGACCGGGTGCAGTCCGGCCAGTGCGCCCCGCCCGACCAGCCCGCGCCCAACCCCTTCGGCGCCACCGTGCAGGTGGTGGACACCTCCGGCGGCAGCTGCGTGATCGTCGGCAGAAAGCTGGATGTGACCGACTCCGACGTACGGGTGGCCGGGCAGCGGCGCGGTGAGTCCCTGCACACGGCGCGCGCCTCCAACGGCACCGAGTACCGGGTGCGCACCACGCCGGTGGCGGGCACCGGGCTCGCGGTGTCGGTGGCCCGGCCGATGGCCGAGATCCAGGAGTCGCTGCGCAACCTCGCGCTGATCCTCACCCTGGTCGGCGGGGCCGGTGTGCTGGGGGCCGCGGGCGCCGGTGTAGCGCTGGCCCGCGCCGGGCTGCGGCCCGTGGACCGGCTCACCGAGGCCGTCGAGCACATTGCCCGCACCGAGGACCTGGCCGTACGCATCCCGACGGACGGCCACGACGAGATCGCCCGGCTGTCCCGCTCCTTCAACGCCATGACCGAGGCGCTGGCCTCCTCGCGCGAGCTCCAGCAGCAGCTGATCGCCGACGCGGGCCACGAACTGCGCACCCCGCTGACCTCGCTCCGTACCAACATCGATCTGCTGGTGCGCAGCGAGGAGACCGGGCGGGCGCTGCCCGAGGAGGACCGCAGGGAGCTGCTGTCGTCGGTGCAGGCACAGATGGCCGAGCTGGCCGAGCTGATCGGCGACCTCCAGGAGCTGTCGCGCCCGCAGGCGATGCCGGAGGGCGCGGGTGACCCGGAAGAGCCGGGCGCTCCCTCCCGGACGGGCGTCGTCGGGTTGCACGAGATCGTCGAGCGCGCCGTGGAACGGGTGCGTCCGCGCGGGCCGCGGCTGACCCTGACCACGGACCTCGCCCCCTGGTACGTACGGGCCGAGTCCGCGGCGCTGGAGCGGTCGGTGGTCAATCTGCTGGACAACGCGATCAAGTTCAGCCCCGAAAGCGGCACCGTGCACACCGTGCTGCGGGACGGCGAGCTGACGGTACGCGACGAGGGGCCGGGCGTTCCCGCCGACGAACTCCCGCACGTCTTCGACCGCTTCTGGCGCTCCCCCTCCGCGCGGAGCCTGCCCGGCTCGGGGCTCGGGCTGTCGATCGTCGCCCGCACCGTGCGGCAGAGCGGCGGCGAAGTCCGGCTCCAGCGGCCCGCGGACGGCGGCCCGGGGACCGAGGCGGTACTGCGGCTGCCCGGCGCACCCACGCCACCGCCTGCCGAACCGCCCGGCTGACCGCTTTCGGCAGGCAGGCACCGGTCCGCTCGCCCGCGTTCGGCCGTAGGGTCGTTCCCATGAGTGACGTGGATGTTGTGGACGAGGTGTCCGCGGAGGGCGTACGAGAGGTCCAGGCGCTGATCGACGCCGCCGCGCGGGAGGACGGTCAGGCCGCCGTCTCCGAGCAGGGCAGACTCCAACTGCGCGGCGGCCCGCGCCCGGGCGTACGCCACCTGCTGCTGCGCGACGGCGACGGGGTTCTGGCCGGTTACGCGCAACTGGAGGACACCGACCCGGTGGAGGCCCCTGCCGGGGAGCTCGTCGTCGCACCCACGCGCCGCGGCAACGGCTTCGGCCGGCGGCTCGGCCAGGTACTGCTGGAGCAGTCCGGGCGGCGGCTGCGGGTCTGGGCGCACGGCGGCCATCCCGCGGCCCGGCATCTGGCCCAGAGCCTGGGCATGACCCTCTTCCGCGAGCTGCGGCAGCTGCGGCGCCCGCTGGCCGGGTTGGACCTGCTCGATCCGTCACTGCCTGAGGGGGTGACGATTCGCAGCTTCCGTCCTGGGGAGGACGACGCGGCGTGGCTGGCCCTCAACGCCGCCGCCTTCGCCCACCACCCCGAGCAGGGCAATCTCACCCAGCGTGATCTCGAGGACCGCAAGGCCGAGCCCTGGTTCGACCCGGTCGGCTTCTTCCTCGCCGAACGGGAGGGGCGGCTGGTCGGCTTCCACTGGACGAAGGTCCACTCGGCGGAGGAACTGGGCGAGGTCTACGTCCTCGGCGTCAGCCCCGAAGCCCAGGGCAGCGGCCTGGGCAAGGCCCTCACCACCATCGGCCTCCGCTACCTCTCCCACGAGCGCGGCCTCCCCACCGCCATGCTCTACGTCGACGCCGACAACCCCGCCGCCCTGCGCGTCTACGAGGGACTCGGCTTCCGCACCCATGAGACGGACCTGATGTACCGCACGGAAACGTGAGGGCTCCGGCCCTCACCGCGGCGGATCAGGGCACCGCTCTCCGTCGCGCGGGCACACCAGCGCGCACCGGACCACCAGCTGCCCCTGCGCGTAGTAACCGGCGTACGCATCGGCACCCCGCTCGATACAACCCCGCAGATGCTCCAGCTTCCCCTCGACGTCGCGGGGCGGCGCAGCGCGCACTTCCCTCTCCAGCCAGGCCCACGCCTCGCCCGGATCGGTGAAGGTCCCCGCCCGCATCTGCTGCGGTTTGCGGAACCAGTGGCTGATCGTGTTCGGGGGAACGGCTGCCTGGAGGCTCCGGGCCTCGCTGTCCTTGGGCCACTGTCCTCCGGTGTAGGCGTACGCGTGCCAGTGCACCGTCCGGCGTTCCTTCCTGGCAGGCGTGGCGCCCCGCTCCGCGAACGGGGCGCCACGCGTGACGAGTTGTTACCGGTCGCCGCCACAGCCCTGGACGCTGCCGCAGTCAGGGTCGTCAGCCGGATGGGTAGGCTCCTCGTCCTCGGGATCGGCGGCCAGGATCAGCGCATGCATGGTGCTCCTCCTTCTGCTGGATTTCTCGGGGACCCGCCTCCGGGGCCGCGACCGTCACGCGTTGGAGTGGAAGCCGTGCGCGACGGCCCGCCCGGGGGCGGGGGTCAGGTGTCCTTTTGCCGGCTCCTCACGGGTGACCCCCACGTGGGGCGCGGGCGCGGGTACGGACCCAGCGAACGATCGTCCTGTTGCTCCTTCGGAGCTTGTTCGCCCCGGACGAGGGTGAGGTGGTGTGGCGCGGCATGCTTGTCCTGCCGGTGCTTGACCAGCACATTGCTCAGCACCGTTGCGATCTCGGTCTCTCCCCGGTTCTGCGCGAGGGCGATCATGTCGCGTACCTGCTCGCATAAGCCGCACGGAGCGGCGGTGCCACTCATGCAGGGCCAGTTCCGTCCTTGCCGGAGGCGGCGCGTTCCTTGAGCGAGGCGATGGCCTCGAATGCGGCCTGGCCGTAGTGGGTCAACGGGAGGCGTGCGGCGCACGGCAGGCAGGCGTATTCCCCGCCACCCGGGCCCGATCCCTGTTCATGGACGACGATCAGTGCAACGTCGTCCGCAGGGCCCTGGTGCCATGTGCAGTGTCCGTGATGCATTCGGTTCTCTCTCATTGCGTTGAAGGACAGGCACATGTGCCCCGCACGGTGACCCAGTCGGGGCAGTCCTCGCCCGGCGACGGCTCCGTGCTGATCACGACGGTCGGCAGTTGGCAGCAGTGCGGGCACGGCACACCTTCTTCTTCGACAACCGCGCGTACGGCAGCCACAGCAGGGTCACGCTTCACGAATGCCACGTCCCTGACGGGAGCGGAGGTATCGGCAGGGCCGACAGGCCGAGGTGACGGCGAGCGTGCGGGCGCGGATGGTGCGCCATCTCGTCCAAGAGCGGCGGGAGTTGCGGGAGAAGCGAATCGTCACGGGGAGCAAGCTCAGGAGGTGCGGCATTCTCGTCGGCTTCACACGCACAGCATGTTGTGACGGAACGTACGCACTCGATACCGTGACGGTTATCTCACGGTGAGATGACTTCCCATCCCGTCATGAAACGGGGGCCTGATGTCCGCACTTGTACCTGTGGAACTTCCTGAATGGGCCTGGCAACGTGCGGAGGTGCGGCAGGCATTGCGGGCTCGCGACGTTGGCGCCGTGTTCCGATACGTCCAACAGTACGGAGGCACCAGCCAGTCGAGAATCGCCACCGCTACGGGTATGACCCAGGCCCGCGTCAACGAGATCATCAACGGTCGCCGGGAAGTTATCCGGCTCGATGTCTACGAACGCGTCGCCGACGGCCTCGCCATGCCGGACGACGCACGCCATCTGCTGGGTCTGGCTGCCGGCCGAGACACATGGAACGGTGGCCCCGCCTTCGACCTGGCACCCTTCCCGGAAGTCATCCGGGTCTATTCCGCTCAGGCTGCTGCCGCTGAAGAGATCCGCAGCCAGGCCGCCACGGCTAAGGAACTCGACGTTCTGGCCGTGCGTGGCCTGGGGCTCATCGGTTTGAACGACTCGTTGCTGCGCTCCTCACTGGTCCGTGAAGCTGGGGAGCGCGTACGAGTGCGCGTGCTACTGCTCGATCCCGAATCACCCGCGCTGGCGCTGCGTGCTGCCGAGATTGGCGAGTCCGCCGAATCTCTTGCCGGCGGAGTGCACCTGACCGAAGCTCGGCTGCGCGAACTCTCCGCCTCGTGTGACATGCATGTCTACCGCTACCGCCTGCTGCCGACATGGCGCTTGGTCCGCGTTGACTCCATCGTGTTCGTCTCAGCGTTCGATGCGGGCTGGGAAGGCCACGAATCGGCTACATACAAGGTGGTCGAAACACCCCACGGGCCGCTGTACCGAGGCTTTCGCCGCATGTTCGAGGCGATGGCGGGCGAGGGTGTACGCACGGTCTGACGAGTGGGAGGTACCAGTGATCGAAGCGGAGCTGAAGGCGCGAGTGCGGGATCCGAAGGCCGTGAAACAGCGGCTGGACGAATACGCCCTCGGCCGCGCCGAGGTGTACCGGGACACCTACTACGACACAGCCGAGGGACAGCTGGAGTCGCGGGACGCCGAGCTGCGGGTCCGGACGGTGCACGGTGAGACGGAGACGCGCTCCTTCCTGACCTACAAGGAGGCGAAGGTCGACGAGGCTTCTGGCTCGAAGCCGGAGCATGAGACCCGCGTGGAGGACGCGGATGCGGTGCACCGAATGCTCCGTGGCCTCGGGTACCAGCCAGTCATTGCGTTCGAGAAGCGGTGCCGGAACTACGAGGTTCAGGCTGGTGGCCGACAGATGCTGGCGACGCTGGTGCGGGTCCCGGAGATCGATGGGACGTTCATCGAGCTGGAAACTCTGGTGGACGAAGAGGCCGACGTGCAGGCGGCGTTGGTCGACGTCCGCGCCGTCCTTGGAAGCCTCGGTATTGCGGACGCTGACCTGACGTGCGAGCTCTACACGGACGCTGTCGTCGCGCGTAGGGCAGGTGACGAGGAGCAATGAGGTAGACATGTCTGGCCGAGTGCAGAGTGCCCGGCTGAGGTCGTAGTGGCCAGGCTGGAGATCCGGCGTCGCGGGGCCGAGGGGCTGGACGAGATCAGGCCGCAGCTCCTCGCGGTGTATTCCGAGGTGTACGCGGACCGGCTGTCCGAGGAGTTCCACTCGGTCGCCCGATTCGACGAGCGGCTGGGCTGGAACGCTGAGGTGCCCGGTTTCGCTGCGGCCGTCGGGTACCAGCGCGATCAGCCGGTGGGCTATGCGTTCGGGTGCGTGTTGCAACCGGGCACGAACTGGTGGTCCGGACTCCGCACGCCGGTGCCGGACGGTGCAACCGCCGAGACGGGAACGCGGACGTTCGCCCTCTCGGAGCTGATGGTCGTCGAGTCGCTCCGCGGCAGTGGGGCCGCGAAGCAGATCCACGATGCGCTGCTGGATGGTCGAGCAGAGGAGCGGGTGACCCTGCTGGTGGAGCATGACCACCCTCGTGTGCGAGCCCGCTACGAGGAGTGGGGGTATCGGCGGCTCGGCGAGGTCGTGCCCTTTCCGGACGCCCCCGTCTACGACGCGATGCTGCTGACGCTCTGAAGTGAAGGGCGCACCCATGGCCACTCTCGCGGTGACAGGACACATGGATCTCACGGAGGCGACCGTCCCGCTGGTCCGGGATGCGTTGGACAAGCTGCTCGCCGACTATGAGCCGTACGACCTGGTCGGTGTCTCGTGCATCGCGAAGGGCTCGGATTCGTTGTTCGCCGAGGCTGTGCTGGCGGTGGGTGGCCGTCTCATCGTCGTGCTCCGTCCCGGGACTACCGCGAAGTGAAGGCCAAGGCCGAGCATGCGCCGACGTTCGATCGGCTCTGCGCGGCAGCGTCGGACGTAGTGGTGATGCCGCACGCGACCGCGGACCGGGCGACATACGAGGCTGCCAACGCAGAGCTGCTGCGCCGAGCAGACCGGCTGGTCGGTCTGGGATGGTGGTGAGCCGCCGCCCTCCGGGAAGGGCGGCGACATCGCGGACACCGTGCAGCAGGCGCGGGCCGCGGGGCTGGTAGTACGACCAGAACGGCGGTCGCCGGGCCGCCGCCGCGGGGCCGGGGGTTCCGGGGGCGAGCCCCCAGGAGAAACGGGCACATGCCCCCGGCGCGCAACCGTCGGCACCCCGCGATGCCATGTCGGCGTAACCGTTGATTCAAACTTTCGTGCGAGCCTCGCGGAATGGCCCGGTCCTCCCTGGCAGAGAGCCTCGCAGCGCACAGCACGGACAATGGCGGTATGAGCCAGCCCGGAAATGTCCACGGCAATGTCCCCGGCAAAGTTTCCAGCAATGTGCCCGGGGCGGGCCCCGACCTGGGCCTGGACCCGGACCTCGACTCCGACGCCGATGTGTACGAGGGGGACCGGGAGCACCCGGATGGCGACCCGGCGGCAGCCGATCTGCCGCCGGACCGCTTCCTGGACCGCGAACGCAGCTGGCTGGAGTTCAACGAGCGGGTGCTCGAACTCGCGGAGGACCCCGAGACGCCGCTCCTGGAACGGGCCAACTTCCTGGCGATCTTCGCGGGCAATCTGGACGAGTTCTTCATGGTCCGCGTCGCGGGTCTCAAGCGCCGGATAGCGACCGGTGTGGCGACCCGCAGCGCCTCCGGGCTCAAGCCGCGGGAGGTGCTGGAGGGGATCTGGAACCGTTCGCGGGAGCTCATGGGCCGGCACGCCGCCTGCTACCAGCGGGACATCTCCCCGGCCCTGGCCGCCGAGGGGCTGCATCTGATCCGCTGGGCGGAGCTGACCGAGAAGGAGCAGGCCCGGCTGTTCACCCTCTTCCGGCGGCAGATCTACCCGGTCCTCACCCCGCTCGCGGTCGACCCGGCCCACCCGTTCCCGTACATCTCGGGGCTGTCGCTCAACCTGGCGGTGGTCGTCCGCAACCCCGTCAGCGGGCACAACCACTTCGCGCGGGTCAAGGTGCCGCCGCTGCTGCCGCGCTTCCTGGAGGCGTCGCCGCACCGCTACGTCCCGCTGGAGGACGTGATCGCGGCGCACCTGGAGGAGCTGTTCCCCGGCATGGAGGTGCTGGCGCACCACATGTTCCGGGTGACGCGGAACGAGGACCTGGAGGTCGAGGAGGACGACGCGGAGAACCTGCTCCAGGCCCTGGAGAAGGAGCTGATGCGGCGCCGGTTCGGTCCGCCCGTACGGCTGGAGGTGGAGGAGTCCATCGACCCGTACGTCCTCGATCTGCTGATCCGCGAGCTGAAGGTGAGCGAGGCGGAGGTCTATCCGCTGCCCGGCCCGCTCGACCTGACCGGGCTGTCCGGCATCGCGTCCGCCATGGACCGGCCGGAGCTGAAGTACCCGAAGTTCGTGGCCGGCACCCACCGGGACCTGGCGGAGGTCGAGTCCGCCTCGCCGCCGGACATCTTCGCGGCGCTGCGCGAGCGCGACGTACTGCTGCACCACCCCTACGACTCGTTCTCCACCTCCGTGCAGGCGTTCCTCGAGCAGGCGGCGGCCGACCCGGACGTGCTGGCGATCAAGCAGACGCTGTACCGCACCTCGGGCGACTCGCCGATCGTGGACGCGCTGATCGACGCCGCCGAGTCCGGCAAGCAGGTGCTGGTGCTGGTCGAGATCAAGGCGCGCTTCGACGAGCAGGCCAACATCAAGTGGGCGCGGAAGCTGGAGGAGGCGGGCTGCCACGTCGTCTACGGGCTGGTCGGACTGAAGACGCACTGCAAGCTGTCGCTGGTGGTGCGCCAGGAGGGCGAGGTGCTGCGCCGGTACGCGCATGTGGGCACCGGCAACTACCACCCCAAGACGGCCCGGCTGTACGAGGACCTGGGGCTGCTGACCGCCGACCAGCAGGTCGGCGCCGACCTGTCCGACCTGTTCAACCGGCTCTCGGGGTACTCACGGCGGGAGACCTACCGCCGGCTGCTGGTCGCCCCGCGCTCGCTGCGGGACGGGCTGGTCTCCCGTATCCAGAAGGAGATCACCCACCACCGCGCCGGGCACGAGGCGTACATCCGGATCAAGGTCAACTCGATCGTGGACGAGACGGTGTGCGACGCCCTCTACCGCGCCTCCATGGCGGGGGTGCCGGTGCAGGTGTGGGTGCGGGGAATCTGCGCGCTGCGGCCCGGGGTGCCGGGGCTGAGCGAGAACATCCAGGTGCGCAGCGTGCTGGGCCGGTTCCTTGAGCACTCGCGGGTCTTCTGCTTCGGCAACGGCGGCGAGCCGGAAGTGTGGCTCGGCAGCGCCGACATGATGCACCGCAACCTCGACCGGCGGATCGAGGCGCTGGTGCGGGTCACCGACCCCGTGCAGCGCGCCTCCCTCAACCGGTTGCTGGAAAGCGGCTTGTCGGACACCACGGCGTCCTGGCACCTGGGCCCGGACGGCGGGTGGACCCGGCACGCGCACGACGAGAACGGGCAGCGGCTGCCCAACGTGCAGGAAATGCTGATCGAGGGGCGGCGGCGCAAGCGTGGTCCGACGACGACGTGACGTGCAGGGCCGCGTGGCTGTTGGGGGGCTGAGGGCTATGCAGCGACGTGAGTGCGGTTCGGCACGCGCGCGCGGTGCGGGGAACGTGCGCGGTGCGCGGAAGGGGACGTGAACGCGATGGGACGGAGCCGGGACGTGGTCGTCGGGTCCGGGCACGGCACGCGGGAGCCCGCGCAGCCGGCCGGGACGGGTACGGCAGGGGGCACGGCGACAGATCCGGCCACGGGTACGGCGACGAGTCCGCCCACGGCTACGGCGACGAGCGCGCCCACGGGTACGGCCGCCGAGGTGCTCGGCGGGTATCTGCACGAGCGCGCCGCGGAGTTCTTGCGCGGGCTGCGTGCTCATGCGCAGGGCACGGGTGCCGGGGGCGGCGCGGGCGGCGGAGGAGGGACCGGCGGGGGCGGTGCGGCGGACCCCGCGCGGGCCGCGGCGTCCGTCGACGTCCTCCGTTCGGCCGCACGCCGGCTGAACGGAGCGCTGGTGACCTACCGCGCGCTGCTCGACCCGGCCTGGGCCGACAACCTGCGTACCGAGCTGAGCTGGCTGGCGGGCGCGGTGGCCCGCGAGTACGCCTACGCGGCCCGGCTGGAGCGGCTGCTGGGCGCCCTGCACCGGCTGGCGAGCGGCGGGGGAACGGGCCGCGAGGGCGTCGAGACGGGTGGCAGGGCTGCGGGCTCGTCCGCGCCCCCGCCCAGCAGCGTGGGACGGCAGGCGACCGGTGGCGGCGGCCGGGGCGGCGCGGCAACGCATGAGCGGGGGGCGCTGCCGGTGGGCGCGGCCCGCGCAGGCGCGCTGCTGGAACGCCAGCTCACCCTCTCCCGTACGCGCGCTCATTCGGCCGCGCTCCAGGCGCTGGGCTCGTCCCGCTTCCATGCGGTCGCCGACGCGGTGGCGCTGCTCGCCTCCGAGGCCCCGTTCCGCCCGGGCGGCGAGAGTGCCGACCAGCCCGCCGGAGCCGTACTGGCCCCGCTGGCCGACCAGGCCCGCCGCCAGCTCACCGAGGCCGTCGCCGCGCTGCCCCTCTCCCGCGCCGGAGCCCCGTACAACGCCGACGGACTCTCCCGCTCGCTGGCCACCGAGGCCCGGCAGGACGCGGTCTGGGACCACGTACGGGTGCTGCTGCGGCTGCACCGTTACGCACAGGAGGTGCTGGGCCCCTCCGCCGAGCCCGATCCGCGGCTACGCCCTGCGGGCGACGCTCTGGAGCGGCACCGAGAGGCCGCCGCCGCGGCTGCTGCCGCCGCCTCTGCCGCTGCGACCCCGCGTATCGCTCCGGCCACCGCCTACGCGCTCGGCGTGCTCCACGCCGACCAACGCCTCGAGGTCGAGGCGGCCCGCTTCACCTTCGGCCACCATTGGATGGAGGTCTAAGGCTGCGTGCCCCGCGTGGGGTGCTGCGCTTGCCCACCCTGCGCCCTGGGGTACCCCCTGCTCGAAGAGCTTGGGGGAGCAGACTGCCCAAGCGCAGGGGGTGCGCCCCGTCAGGGGCGCGGGGAACTGCTCCCCCAGCCTCCGGCCGGGAGGTGCCCCCACCAGCCAGAACGCGCCCGCAGCCCGCGGACGGCGGAAAGGGGCACCCCCTCACCGCGGGGCCAGCGCAGGCCAGCGGACCGTCACCTCGCCCTGGCGCCAGCGCCGCGGGCCGTCGGCCAGCGGCCAGTCCGCGGCGAGGGCACGCACAGCGCGCACCCAGCGCTGGCGGGCACTGAGTGCGCCGTACGGTGCAGCCGTCGCCCAGGCGCGGTCGAAGTCGGCGAGGAAGGCGTGCACCCCCTCGCCGGGCACATTGCGGTGGATGAGCGCCTTCGGCAGCCGTTCGGCCAGGTCGGAGGGGGCTGTCAGGGCGGCGAGGCGGGCCGCGAAGGTGACCGTCCTGGGGCCCTCGGGACCGAGCGCCACCCACACGTGCCGACGGCCTATCTCGTCGCAGGTGCCCTCGACCAGCAGACCCCCTGGCGCCAGCCGCGCACACAGCCGCTGCCACGCCGGGAAGACCTCCGCCTCCGGGTACTGGCGCAGCACGTTCGCCGCACGGATCAGCGTCAGCCCGTGGCCGCCGGGGACGGGGAGCTCGAAGCCGCCACGTACGAAGCTGAGCCCCGTACGCTCGTACGGGCGGGCTGCCGCGACCCGCTCCGGGTCGATCTCGACGCCGTACACCCGCGCGTCCGCGCGCACCTTGCGCAGCCGTTCCAGCAGCTCGACGGCGGTCCAGGGCGCGGCCCCGTAGCCGAGGTCGACGGCGGCGGGCGGGGCGGCGGAGCGGCGGAGCGCGGGGCCGTGCGCGGCGGCGATCCAGCGGTCCATGCGCCGCAGCCGGTTCGGGTTCGTCGTTCCGCGCGTGACCGTGCCGACCGGGCGTCCGAGTGGACGGGACGGTGCAGGGGTACGCGGCATGGGTTCGAGGATACGAGGGCACCCCCACGGCAATCCGACTGTCACATTTTGGCAAAGTGAAGGGAAATACGGGAAGAGGAAGCAACCTTTCCGCTGTTCCCCGTCGAGGGCCGCGCCCGGCCCGGTCCCGTACCGCACCGTCCGCAACGGAGGAGGCATCGGAACCGTGAGCCATTACGTGTCCCGGCTCGACGTGTCCCGGCTCGGTCAGTGGCGCGGCGCACGCTCCGCGCTCCCGCACCCGCCCAGGACCCCGTTGCTGCGCTTCCCCGGCCCCCGCCGTGCCCGCCGCGTGGCGATGCTCAGCGTCCACACCTCCCCCCTCCACCAGCCGGGGACGGGCGACGCGGGCGGCATGAACGTCTACATCGTCGAACTGGCGCGGCAGCTCGCCGCGCAGGGCACCGAGGTCGAGATCTTCACCCGCGCCACGACCGGTGCGCTCGAACCCACCGTCGAGCTGGCCCCCGGCGTCCTCGTACGGCACATCGACGCGGGCCCCTACGAGGGCCTGTCCAAGGAGGAGCTGCCCGCGCAGCTGTGTGCCTTCACACACGGGGTGATGCAGGTGTGGGCAGGGCAGCGGCCCGGCTACTACGACCTGGTGCACTCGCACTACTGGCTCTCCGGGCACGTCGGCTGGCTCGCCGCGCAGCGCTGGGGCGTCCCGCTGGTGCACGCCATGCACACCATGGCGAAGGTCAAGAACGCGGCCCTCGCCGAGGGCGACACCCCTGAGCCGGCAGCGCGCGTCATCGGCGAGACGCAGATCGTGCGCGCCGCCGACCGCCTCATCGCCAACACGGCCGAGGAGGCGGGCGAGCTCGTGCATCACTACGAGGCACCCGCCGACCGCACCGCGGTCGTGCACCCCGGCGTCAACCTCGACCGCTTCCTCCCGGCGGACGGCCGCGCCGCGGCCCGCGCCCGCCTCGGCCTGCCCCAGGAGGCGCTGATCCCCCTGTTCGCCGGGCGCATCCAGCCGCTGAAGGCCCCCGATGTGCTGCTGCGCGCCGTCGCCCTGCTGGTGGACGAGGACCCCTCGCTGCGGCGCCGGATGGTCGTCCCGGTGGTGGGCGGGCCCAGCGGCAGCGGGCTGGCCAAGCCGGAGGGCCTGCAGAAACTCGCAGCGCGGCTCGGCATAGCCGACCTCGTGCTCTTCCGGCCGCCGGTCGGCCAGGAGCAGCTCGCCGACTGGTACCGGGCGGCGTCCGTGCTGGTCATGCCGTCCTACAGCGAATCCTTCGGCCTGGTCGCCGCCGAGGCGCAGGCGTGCGGCACCCCCGTGGTGGCCGCCGCCGTGGGAGGGCTGCCGGTCGCTGTCCGGGACGGGGTCAGCGGCTATCTGATCGCCGGTCACGACCCCGCCGAGTACGCCCGTGCCCTGCGCCGCTTCTCCGCCGACCCGGGTTTGGCCGAGAGGCTGGGCTCCGCGGCGGCCCGGCACGCGGAGGGCTTCGGCTGGGGCGCCGCGGCGGAGGCCACCGCGGAGGTGTACGCCGCCGCGTTGCAGGAACGGCGGCGTCGCCTACGATCGCCGCATGGGTGACGTTGACGTTGCTGCCGCCGCGCGGGCGGCGATCGAGCAGACGCTGAGGGACGCCGAGCTGGAGTGGGAGAGCCCTGCGGACGGCACGTACGTCGTCACGCTCCCCGGCACCCGCAAACTCCAGACGACCTGCTCCCTGGCGGTCGGCGCACACTCCCTCTCGGTCAACGCCTTCGTCGTCCGAAACCCCGATGAGAACCACGCCGCCGTGCACCGCTGGCTCCTGGAGCGCAACACCAAGCTGTACGGCGTCGCTTACGCCGTGGACGGACACGGCGACATCTATCTCGTGGGGCGGTTGCCCCTGGCCGCCGTCACCCCGCAGGAGATCGACCGCCTGCTGGGCAGCGTCCTGGAGAACGCCGACGGCTCTTTCAACACCCTGCTGGAGATGGGCTTCGCCACCGCCATCCGCAAGGAGTACGCCTGGCGCACCTCCCGCGGCGAATCCACCCGCAACCTGGACGCGTTCACGCATCTGACGGAACGGCAACGCTAGTTCCCCGCGCCCCGTAAGGGGTGCGGGGAACGGCGCGACAAACCACGAGGCACCCGCAGTCCGCGAAATACAGGCAGGGGCACCCCCTCATCGACGCCTTCTCCTCCCGTGCCGCGCCCTCCGGCTCCGCCGGACGAACAGCACGAGGGCGACCAGGGCCGCGCCCGCGGCAGCCACGGGCACGGACGGGCTGCCGCGCGTCGTCTTCGCCGCGCGCTGCGCCTTACTCTTGAACTCGGCGGCCTTGCGCCGCCCCTGCGCTTTGACGTCGGCCCGCGCTGCCAGCGCCTCGACGGTCTCGCCGAGCTCCCGGCGCGTCTCCTCCACCTGCGCCCGCAACTCCTCCGGGCTCGGCGCGGGCCCATGGCCGTTGGTCTTGGTGCTGTCCGTCATCGGTGCGACCTCTCCTTCACCTCGGCCACGTCGGCTTTCACGCTCTGTACGGTCCGTTCGGGTGTCGGCGGAGTGGCCTTGCTGAACTGGCTCTTGCCGGCAAGGGCCAGCGCGCCCGCGACCACCGCCAGCAGACCGGTCACCACCAGGGCCGCCAGCCACAGCGGCAGCACGATGTCGAGGGCCACGATGACCGTGGCGGCCAGCGCCTGCAGGGCGATGAAGCCCATCACTCCCGCTCCGCCGAACATGCCGCCGCCGATGCCGAAGCGCTTGCCCTTCTGCTGCATCTCCATCTGCGCCAGCCGCATCTCCTGCCGTGCGAGCTGGGAGATCTGCCCCGACGCCTGCTGCACCAGGTGGCCCACCGACTCGTCGGTGGCCGCCTTCTTGCGTATGTCCGTGCGGGGCGGGGCCTCAGGCGTCGTGGTCTGGCTGCGAGGCGGGGCCTCATGTGTCGTGGTCATGGCCGACTCCATTCGACTCTGTACGTCGGTCTGGTGTGGTGTCACCCAGCCCCCGGCGGTACCCCTGCGCTCCCTGCCTATGCGCCCGCCCCGCGATGAGGTGCGGGGCACCGGCTCGTGTTGCGGGTCTCAGGGCCCGGTGTGACGGTGGGAGGCGTGTCGACGGGCGTGGAGGGGTGCGCCTTCACGAGTACGAGAGGGGGGAGCAGACCGAAGCTCACAGAAAGCGGGTAATCAATGGCGAACGGACCTATGGACAGGCGCGCCTTCGGCGAGCAGCCCGGTCGGCCCAACGGGCACGTCACGGGCCAGGGATCGGAGTACACCGGTCGGTACGTGGTCCTGCTCGAGCCGGGTGACCAGGAGAGCGGGCTGAACGCACTGCGTTCTTCGGCCGACATCGCGTCCGTCGAGCGCGTCCGGGGAACCGAGACGGCGAACGTCGCCGAGCTCCTCGAACGTCCCGACGTCTCGGTGCTCTTCGAGGAACTCGGGGCCGCCGTCGTCGAGGTGCGGCCCGAGCAGCGCCAGGCGCTGGTGGCCACGGCCGAGGCGGAGTCCTCGATCATCGCTGCAGAGCCGGAGCGCAGGGTCTACGCCTTGCCGATCACCGCCCCGCAGCAGGCGCCGACCGAGTTCTTCCCGGCGTACCGCAGCGACGAGGAAGTGGTCGCCCACCACACCAGGGCCGAAATGGCCGCTGCCCAGGGCCCGTCCTTCGACGAGCGGGCATGGACCTGGGGCCTGCAGGCGATCCGGAGCAACCGGTCCAGCCTGACCGGCCGTGATGTGAAGATCGCCGTCATCGACACCGGTGTGGACACCCGCCACCCGGATCTGGCCGGCCGCATCGAGGCGGCGGCCTCCTTCGTGCCCGGCGAGACCGCCGAGGACGGCCACGGCCACGGCACGCACTGCATCGGCACCGCCGCCGGCCCGGCCGAGCCCCAGCAGGGACCCCGCTACGGCGTGGCCTGCGAGGCCAGGATCCTTGCGGCGAAGGCGCTCGACAACGCGGGTGACGGCAGCGACGGCCCCATCCTGGCGGCCATGGCATGGGCCGTGGCGCACGGTGCGCGGGTGATCTCCATGTCGCTCGGTGCCCGGGTCAGGCGGGGTGAGCTCTTCCCGCAGACGTACGAGAAGCTGGCCCAGCGTGCTCTCAGGCGCGGCACGGTGATCATCGCTGCCGCGGGTAACGACAGCCGTCGGCCCCCGCGCATCGAGCCCGTCAGCCGACCCGCCAACTGCCCCTCCATCCTTGCGGTAGGCGCGCTCGACAAGGCACTTACGCCGTCGTTCTTCTCCAACGGCGCCATCAACGGCCAGGGCGGCGAGGTCGACATCGCCGCGCCGGGCAGGGACATCCGCTCGGCTGCTCCTGGTGGCGGGTACGAGTCCCTGAGCGGTACCAGCATGGCCACACCGCACGTCGCCGGAGTCCTCGCGCTGCTGGCCCAGGCGAACTCCCAGGCGTCCGCGGCCGATCTCAAGGCCAGCCTGCTGACCGGTGCCTTCCCGCTGGCGCTGCCCGCCACGGACGTGGGCGCTGGTCTGCTCCAGGCGCCGTGAGCGAGTCGTCCCGGTCCGCGCCGGTCGGGGTCATCCTCGCGGTCGACCCCGACCGGTTCGCGGACGTGGTCGGAGCCCTGCGGCGAGCCGGACTGACGGTCACGGGGGAGCAGCCGGCCCTCGGTACACTCTCCGGCTCCGTCGCGGAGGACCGGATACCCGCGCTGGAGGCGGTCGACGGCGTCGAATCCGTCGACCGGGAGCGCACTGTCCGGCTCCCTCCGCCCGACTCCCCGATCCAGTGAGTCCGCGCTGCCGTCACGGCGAGCGCACCGGCCGCTCACGGTCGTGACGCGGGGAGGACGGCGGCGCCGAGGACGGTGGGTCGCTCTCCTCCCTCTCCTCCATGCCCTCCTGCTGGTCGTCCGCCCGCATGCTGCGCAGCAGCAACGCGTAGCCCAGCGCCGCGATGGTGCCCACCACAGCGCTGGCGGACCAGAGGGTGGTGGTGCCGAAGTGGTCGATGACGGTGCCGCCCAGCAGGGGGGCGCCGAGGTTTGCGGCGGACCAGGAGAGGGTGTACATGCCCTGGTAGCGGCCCCGGCCGTGGGTGGGGGAGAGACGGACGACCAGGCCCATCTGGGTGGGGGAGTTGATCATCTCCCCCAGTGTCCACACCACCACGGCGAGCGCGTAGAAGGCCGCCGAGCCGTCGGCGAACGCGTTCAGCCCGAACCCGTACCCCGTCAGCAGCGCCGAGACGATCAGCAGCTTGGCGGGATCGCGGTGCTCTATGAAGCGGGTGAGGGGGAGCTGGAGCAGCACGATCAGTACGCCGTTGACGGCGATGACGGTGCCGAAGTCCGTGCTGGACAGGCCCTGTTCGCCCATGGCGATGGGGAGCGAGACGAACGCCTGCTGGATGAGCGCTGCCAGCAGCAGGTTGAGCGCGACGACCACCATGAAGCGGGTGTCCCGCAGCACCGTCCACATGGAGATGTCGCTCTCGCGGTCGGCGCGGGGACCCCGTTCCGGCGCCGCGGTCTGCGGCCTGGACTCCGACAGCTTCCAGAAGGTGATCAGCGCGGTGGCCAGCACCATTGCCGCTTCGCCGAGGAAGAGCAGATGGTAGCTGTACTGCGCGATGAGCCCCGCGCTGGTGGAGGAGATGGCGAAACCGAGGTTGATCGCCCAGTAGTTGAGGGAGAAGGCCCGCACCCGGTCCTCGGGGCTGACGATGTCGGCCATCATCGCCTGCACGGCCGGCCGCGAGGCGTTGGTGGCCATACCGACGAGGCCCGCGACGGCCGCGATCGCCACCGGGTGGGTGACCAGGCTGAGCGAGGCGACGGACACCGCGGTCGAGAGCTGGGCGACCAGCAGGGTCGGACGCCGTCCGATGCGGTCGGTCAGTACCCCGGCGCCGATCGACGAGACGACCCCGCCCAGGCCGTAGAGAGCGCCGACGAGACCCGCGTACGAGGCCGAATAGCCGCGCTCGACGGTCAGATACAGCGCGAGGAACGTCGCCACGAAGGCGCCGAGCCGGTTGACGAGAGTGCCGATCCACAGCCACCAGAACTGCCGGGGCAGCCCACCGACGCTCTCGGCCGCAGCCCGTCCGAGCCTGCGGAACGACAGTTTCCCGCCCACGACCGCTCCCCCTTGGAAACCCGCACACCCGGTGAGGCGTAAGTGGCTTACCGGTGGCGTGCACGTTACTCGCGGCGCTCCTGAGGCCGCCAGCGAATTGACGACTCCCGTCAATCGGCCGCTCGGGGGCGCGGGTTGGGAACGGTCTGGGAAACTGCCGTCACAGCGGGACGGGATGGGGGATGGGGGCATCAGGGTGGCCGAGCGTGACACTTGGGAACCGCCGGACGATCTGACACCGGCGGAGTTGGGGATGTGGCAGGCGTACCGGAACGGCAGCACGTACGACCTGCGTACAGGGGATTCCCGGCATGACGAAGTGTGCAGCGACGTCCGCTGGGGGCCCGAACGCACCGTACGGGCCCGGATAGTGGCGCTGCTGCTGCTCGACGGCCCGCCTGCGCTGCCTGGCAGGGCGCCCGCGCTGAAACTGACGGGCTGCGTGATCGAGGGGCCGCTCGACCTGTCGAACTCCGAGATCACCGTGCCCGTCGAGCTGAGGCAGTGCCGCTTGGAGAAACCGGTGCGGCTCATCGACTGCCGGGCGGGCACGGTGATCCTGCACCAGTGCTGGGCGATGCAGCTGGAGGCGACGCGGCTGACGGTCGAAGGCGATCTGCGGCTGAACGAGAGCGAGCTGCCGCTGGGCCTGGTGCTGGCGCAGGCCAACATCGGCACGGACCTCACCATGGAGGGCCTGCGGTTGGGCCCTTCCAGGAGAGGTAAGTCGCTGGACGCCGACGGGCTGAACGTCGCCCAGGACGTGAACGCCGACCGGCTCGAGACGTCGAGCGAGCTGTCCCTGCGCGGTGCACGTGTGGGCGGCACGATGAGCTTGCGCGGTTGCCGGCTGAGTCATACCACCGGCAGGTCGGTGCTCACCGCGTCCCGGCTCACCGTCGAGGAAGATCTCATCGTCGCTCCCAGCATGCTTCCCACGGACCCCGACGCCGGTTCCAGGATCGTCACTCCCAGCATGCTTCCCACGGACCCCGACGCCGGTTCCAGGACGTGGGCCAGCCTGTGGCAGCGCCCGTCTCTCCAAGGCGGCGTCTGCCTGGACGGTTCCACCATCGGGGGCGCGTTGGTCCTGGAGAACGTAGAGCTGGAGCTGGCAGCGGACCAAGAACTCTCGCTGCGCACCATTCAGGCCACGGAGCTGACGTTCACTCCCAAGTGCCCGGAACGCGGCCTCGTCGATCTTCAGGACGCCGTCGTGAGCCGGCTGATCGACGACGCCGACAGCTGGCCGGGCGACGGCCGTCTGCGACTGCGCGGCTTCACCTACGAATCCTTGGCGCCGAGGGGCCCCTTCCCCCTGGTCCGCCGCCTGGAGTGGGTGCACGCGGCAACCCCGGAGTTCAACCCCGAGCCGTACGACCGCCTCGCCGCCTGCCTCCAGGCCGGCGGCGAGGAGGCCGATGCGCACACCGTCCTCCTCGCCAAGCTTCGGCGCCGGCGGGAGTCCCTGCCCCTGCTGCTCAGGATCTGGGACCACATCCAGGACCTCGCCCTGGGCTACGGATACCGGCCCGGCCGCGCCGTCCTGTGGCTGGTCCTGCTGCTGACGGGCGGGTCGGTGTGGTTCTCCAGCAATCCGCCCCCGCCCCTCAAACCCGACGAGGCACCGCACTGGGAGCCCTTCATCTACACCCTGGATCTCCTCCTGCCCGTGCTCGACCTCGGGCAGGAGGCGGCCTGGCGGACCACCGGGGCATCCCAGTGGATAGCGCTGACCCTTGTCATCCTCGGCTGGCTGCTCGCCACGATCGTCACGGCCGGAGCGGCAGCGGTCATCCTGCGGCGGAACTAGCACTCAGTTGCTCAGGTTCCAGTCCCGGGTGAGGTACGACGTCGAGCAGACGGTGTCCAGGAAGTGCGCGCCCGCCTTCCCGCACCCCTCGCCCGGTTTGACGGGCGTGCCGTGGTTCATGCCGTCCACCAGGTAGCTGCGTACCGCGACTTGGCCGTCGCTGTCCTGGTAGTCGGACTGCGTGGTGCCGCCGGGGAGTTGGTGGGTGGCGTCGGCGGTCTGATCGGCGCCCAGGACGTTGGTCCACTGCTTGACGGACTCGGTGGCATTGCGGGGGACGACGGTGGTGTCTGCAGTGCCGTGCCAGACCGAGACGCGGGGCCGCGGGCCGGTGTGTACGGGGTGCGCGGCGCGGACCAGGTCGCCCCACTGGTCCGGGGTCTTGCTGACGCCGGGGTTCATGCAGCTGTACGCGCCGACCAGCGAGGTCGCGCAGCCGTGCGGCAGCCCCGCGATGACGCCGCCGCCCGCGAAGGTGTCGGGGTAGGCGGCGAGCAGCGCGGAGGTCATTCCGCCGCCGGCCGACAGCCCGGTGACGTACACCCGGGAGGGGTCCGCGTCCAGGTCCCGTACGGTGCGGTCCACCATCTGCCGGACGGAGAGCGCCTCGCCGCTGCCCCGCCCGGTGTCGCCGGACTGGAACCAGTTGAAGCACCGGTTGGCGTTGTTGGCCGTCTCCTGCTGCGGCGCGACGACGGAGAAACCGTGCTTGTCGGCGGCCTGCTGCCAGCCCGCGCCGTCGAAGTACGTCGCCGCGTTCTGGGTGCAGCCGTGCAGGACGACGACCACGGGGCGCCCGGCGCCGAGCCCGTCAGGCGTGTAGCGGTACATGGACAGGGCGCCGGGGTTGGAGCCGAAGTCGGTGACCGGTTCGAGCGCTGCGGTCGCGGAGTGCCGTCGGCTTTCGTCGGCGGAGGACGTACCGGTGACGCCCAGCGCGGAGAGGGTGAGGGCGGCCAGCAGGGCTGCCGCGGTGCGCACGGAGGTTCGCATGAGGGGTTCCTTCCGTGGTGCTGGTGTGGGGGATACGGGCACGGGGCCCGGACAGCCGCAACGTAGAGCGCGGGCCGCGACGGGCGAACGTGCCGGTCCGCCAGCCGTCCCGGCGCGCCGCTGTGGGGCAGCCACATTGCCGCCGCCGGACCGCACCGGATGTGTCCCCGGCACATATGAGCCGGGGAAAGTGCGGACAGCCACCACATCCGGGCGCCCGCGGAGCGGCCCTAGGCTGCGGCCATGACGCCTCAGTCGCCTCGGCCCGCATCCCCCGGCCGCGGGCCCGCCGGGTCCCGTTCCGTCGACCTGGACCTCACCGGCCGTACGGCCCTGGTCACCGGCGCGGCCAGCGGTATCGGGCGGGCCTGCGCGGTGCGGCTCGCGGCGGCGGGCGCACGGCTCCGCGCGGTGGACCTGGACCCGGAGGGGCTCAAGTCGCTCGCGGCTCAGGTGGCTGCGGAGGCGGCCCGGGGCACCGCGGGGGAGGAATCGGTCGAGATCCACCCCCTCGATCTGACGGCCCCCGCGGGACTGGACGCGGTCGAGCGTGCTGCGGACGGCGTCGATGTGCTGGTCAACGCGGCCGGCACCCAGCTCGTGCGGCCGATCGAGGAGTTCCCGCCCGAAGCGTTCCGCCGGATGCTCACCCTCATGCTGGAGGCGCCCTTCCGTACCACCCGGGGCGCGCTCCGCCATATGTACGCGCAGGAGTGGGGCCGGATCGTGCACATCTCCTCCGTGCACGGGCTGCGGGCCTCGGCGTACAAGTCGGCGTACGTGGCGGCCAAGCACGGGCTGGAGGGGCTGTCCAAGACGACGGCGCTGGAGGCGGCGGCGCACGGGGTGACCGCCAACTGCGTCAACCCGGCCTATGTGCGGACGCCGCTGGTGGAGCGGCAGATCGCGGACCAGGCCGAGGCGCACGGCATTCCGGCCGAGCGGGTCGTCTCCGAGATCATGCTGGCGGATTCGGCGGTCAAGCGGCTGCTGGAGCCGTACGAGGTCGCCGAGGCGGTCGCCTATCTGTGCACTCCCGCCGCCGCGTTCCTCACGGGATCCGCTCTGCCCCTCGACGGCGCGTGGACCGCTCACTGACCCTGTGGCCATGCAACGCCCCACCGACAACAGCCCCGAATCCCTCGACCGCGACGCCGAGGCCGCCTGCCTCGGCTACCTCGAACTGCTGACCCGCGGCGCCCCGGCCGAGGCGTACGACGGCCCGGCGGCGCACAGCGCCGACCCGCTGCCCCCAGGCACCGTCCCCGCCGAGCGCGGCAGGCAGCTGGCCCTGCGCATCCGCGCCGAGCTGGAGGGCAGGCGGCGCCGGGAGGCCGAGCTGACGGCGCTGTTCGAGACGGTGCACGACTTGGCGGGCCTGCGCGACCTGGACGATGTGCTGCAGGCGATCGTGCAGCGGGCCCGCCGCCTGCTGGGCACCGAGGTCGCCTATATGACGCTCAACGACTCCGAGCGCGGCGACACCTATATGCGGGTCACCGCAGGCTCCGTCTCGGCCCGCTTCCAGCAGCTGCGGCTCGGCATGGGGGACGGGCTGGGCGGGCTCGTGGCGCAGACCGCGCGCCCCTACGCGACCCAGAACTACCCGCGCGATGCCCGCTTCCAGCACACCGACACCATCGACCGGGCCGTCGGCGAGGAAGGGCTGATCGCCATTCTCGGGGTGCCGCTGCTGCTCGGCGCGCGGGAGGTCATAGGCGTGCTGTACGCGGCCGACCGCCGGGAGCGTGTCTTCGAGCCCGAGCAGATCGCCCTGTTGCGCTCGTTCGCCGCGCACGCCGCCGTCGCTCTCGACAACACCCGGCTGCTGACCGAGACGACGCAGGCGCTGGCCGGGCTGCGCGCGGTCAACGAGACCATCCGCCGCGCCTCCGACGTCCACGACCGGCTGACCGAGCTGGTGCTGCGCGGGGGCGGCGTGGACGAGGTGACACGGGTACTGGCGGAAGTGCTGGGCAGGAGGGTGGAGTTCACCGAACGCGTCCGGTTCGGAGAGCGCGGAGAGAGCGATGGGAGCGAAGGGAGCGGAGGGGGTGAAGCGGGCGACGGGACCGGCGAGTTCGGGCGGGACGGCGCGCGTACGGACTCCGCGTGGACGTCGGCCGTCGAGCGTTCCCGCCGCGACGGACACGCCGTACGCGAGGGCGACACCTGGGTGGCGGCCGTCACCGCGGGCGGCGAACTGCTGGGCGCGCTGCTGCTGCACGGGCACGCGGAGCTCGCCCCCGTCGACCAGCGCACCCTGGAGCGCGCCGCGATGGTGACCTCGCTGCTGCAACTCGCCCGCCGCTCGGCAGGCGAGGCCGAACAGCGGGTACGGGGCGAGCTGTTGGACGATCTGCTGGACGCCGCACACCGCGACCCCCATCTGCTGCGCGACCGTGCAGCGCGGGTCAACGCGGACCTGGACGTACCGCACACCGTGCTGGCCGCCCGCCTCGACGCCTTCCGGGAGGCGGCCTCCGCGCCCGACGAGGCCGACCGGCAGCGCCTCTGGTCGGCGGCCACCCACCTCGCCGCGACCCGGCACGGCCTGGCCGCCACCCGGGACGGCGGCCCGGTGCTGCTGCTGCCGCTGGAGGGGCCGCATGTGCAGTCCGTCGAGGGGACGCACGGCGGCGAAGGGGCCGCCTCCCGTACGGCCCGGCAGGTTGCCGCCGAGCTGGGCCGCGCGGTCGGCGGGCCCGTCACCGTCGGTGCCTCCGCGCCCGTACCGTCCCCGGCAGCCCACCCCGGCTCCGTCGCCGCCGCCTACCCGGAGGCCCGGCGCTGTCTGGAGGTGCTCAGCCTGCTCGGCCGCCGCGGTGAGGGCGCGGCGGCCGAGGACCTGGGCTTTCTCGGGCTGCTGCTGACACAGACCCGGGACGTCGGGGGCTTCGTACGCCGCACCCTCGGTCCCGCACTCGACTACGACGAGCGGCGCGGCACCGAGCTGGTGGCCACCCTGGACGCGTACTTCGCCAGCGGCATGAGCCCTGTACGGGCCAAGGACGTGCTGCACGTCCACGTCAACACCGTCGCCCAGCGGCTGGAGCGGGTGGGCCGGCTGCTGGGCGACGACTGGCAGGCACCGCACCGGGCGCTGGAGATCCAGCTCGCGCTACGGCTCCACCGACTGACGGGAGCCCTCGGCGGCTGAGGGTGCCGCGTCGAGGGGAGCGGCGCCCGGCGTGGTGGGCTCACCCACCGTCGCCAGGTCCCGCTGCCGGGTCTCGCTCGCACAGGCCAGCGCGACGACGGTGAGCAGCGCGGCAACGATCACATACACCGACACCAGCGCCGACCCGTCGTACTCGGCCAGCAGCGCCGTCGCGATCATCGGCGCGGGCGCACCGGCCGCAACCGACGAGAACTGCGCCCCTATCGAGGCACCCGAGTACCGCATACGGGTGGCGAACAGCTCGGAGAAGAACGCCGCCTGCGGCGCGTACATCGCGCCGTGCAGCACCAGCCCGACCGTCACCGCCAGCACGATCAGGCCGAAGCTCCCGGTGTCCAGCAGCGCGAAGAACGGGAAGATCCACCCGCCGACGCCGACCGCTCCGAGGAGATAGACGGGACGCCGCCCCAGCCGGTCGGAGAGCGCGCCCCACATCGGGATGACGGCGAAGTGCACGGCGGAGGCGATCAGCACCGCGTTCAGCCCGGTCTGCTGGGACAGGTCCAGGTGGTCGGTGAGGTAGACCAGCAGGAACGCCGTCAGTACGTAGAAGCTGATGTTCTCCCCCATCCGGGCGCCCATCGCCACCAGCACGTCACGCCAGTGATGCCGCAGTACGGCGAGCAGCGGCATCTCCTCCACCACGCTCCCCCGGCCCTTGCGGGCCTCCGCGCGGGCGCGGGCCTCCTTGAAGACCGGCGACTCGTCCACGGCCAGCCGCACCCACAGGCCGACCAGCACCAGCACTCCGGAGAGCAGGAACGGCACCCGCCAGCCCCAGCTCTCGAACGCGCCGTCGGACAGCAGCGCGGTCAGCGCCGCCAGCACCCCGGTCGCCAGCAACTGGCCCGCGGGCGCCCCGGTCTGCGGCCACGAGGCCCAGAAGCCGCGCCGCCGCGGATCCCCGTGCTCGGAGACCAGCAGCACCGCGCCGCCCCACTCGCCGCCCAGCGCGAAGCCCTGCACCAGCCGCAGCGCCGTGAGCAGGACGGGAGCGAACGCGCCCACCGTCGCGTGGGTGGGCAGCAGCCCGATGGCGAACGTGGCGCCGCCCATCAGCAGCAAGCTGATCACCAGCAGCTTCTTGCGGCCGACGCGGTCTCCGTAGTGGCCGAAGACCAGCGCCCCGATAGGGCGGGCCGCGAAGCCGACCGCGTAGGTGAGGAACGCCAGCAGGGTGCCGACCAGCGGATCGGAGTCCGGGAAGAACAGCTTGTTGAAGACCAGCGCGGCGGCCGAGCCGTAGAGGAAGAAGTCGTACCACTCGATAGTGGTGCCGATGAGGCTCGCGGCGACGATCCGGCGCAGCGACCGGGGACCGACAGCAGGCGCGCGCTCTGTCGACTCTGGGGACGAAGAAGGGGTGACCATGACGCCGCACGCTAGGGAAACCCGCCCCCGCCCCCCATGTGGCGGCGCCCCACACTTCGCCGCCCGGCTGTGCGGCGGGACCCCACCTGGGTCGGGGCCCGCAGGGGGGCGGCTAGGCTCTCGGGTATGGCCGACGCACCGTACAAGCTGATCCTGCTCCGCCATGGCGAGAGCGAGTGGAACGCCAAGAATCTGTTCACCGGGTGGGTGGACGTCAACCTCACCGCGAAGGGCGAGAAGGAGGCGGTCCGCGGCGGCGAGCTGCTCAAGGACGCCGGCCTGCTCCCCGACGTGCTGCACACCTCCGTGCAGAAGCGCGCCATCCGCACCGCGCAGCTGGCGCTGGAGGCCGCGGACCGCCTGTGGGTCCCCGTACGCCGCTCCTGGCGGCTGAACGAGCGCCACTACGGGGCGCTCCAGGGCAAGGACAAGGCGCAGATCCGCGACGAGTTCGGCGAGGAGCAGTTCATGCTCTGGCGCCGCTCCTACGACACCCCGCCGCCGGTACTGGAGGACGGCGCCGAGTTCTCGCAGAGCGACGACCCGCGCTACGCGGGCGTCCCCAGCGAGCTGCGGCCCCGCACCGAGTGCCTCAAGGACGTCGTCGAGCGGATGCTGCCGTACTGGTTCGACGGCATCATCCCGGACCTGATGGCCGGCCACACCGTCCTGGTCGCCGCGCACGGCAACTCGCTGCGCGGCCTGGTCAAGCACCTCGACGGCATCTCCGACGAGGAGATCTCCGGCCTCAACATCCCCACCGGCATCCCGCTGGCCTACGACCTGGACGCCGACTTCCACCCGGTCAAGAAGGGCGGCACCTACCTCGACCCGGACGCCGCCAAGGCCGCCATCGAAGCCGTCAAGAACCAGGGCAAGAAGTAGCCCACGCGCGAGAAGCAGCCCACGCCCGTCCCCGAGCAGCCCCCTGTCTGCGGTTCCGCCGCCGGGCAGGGGGCTGCTCGCTGCGGAGCCGAGGTGGTGGCGCTCCCCCTCCGCCCCGGATGCGATCACCTGGTGCCCGCCGGACGATGGCGGGGACGCACGGTCGACAAGGACGAGGGAGCGTGTCCGATGGCGGGAATCGTTCGCAAGAGCTTCGACTCACCCGAGGAAGTCCGGCCCTTCGAAGGGGGCACGGGGCAGCTCGAGGTCGTCGATCTGGACGGGGAACTGGGCAGGGCGACGTTCCAGCCGGGCTGGCAGTGGTCCAAGCACGTCAAGCCGATCGCCCAGACCGAAAGCTGCCAGGCGGCGCACGCGGCTTACGTCATCTCGGGCCGGATGAAGGTCGTCATGGACGACGGCGAGGAAGCCGAGATCGGCCCCGGCGACGTCCTCGACATCCCGCCCGGCCACGACGCCTGGGTCATCGGCCAGGAACCCTGCGTCATGATCGACTGGCGAGGCTTCGCAGGCTACGCCAAACGCTGACGCCTGACGCCTGACGCCTGACGCCTGACGCCTGACGCCTGACGCCTGACGCCTGACGCCTGACGCCTGACGCCTGGGCCCGGCCACCCCTCCCGCCCTTGACGCGGGCCCGCACCCGGCGAGCAATGGTGGCTCGGGCGGCGCTGAGCGGGGGGCAAGCGGCGAAGCGGTCGAGAGGCGGTGTCCGTTGTGCCGCATACGCTCGGAGCATGACCACTCATCCCACCTCGGCGCTGGCCCGGCGGTTGCTGCCGGGGGAGCTGACCGCCGGGGGGCCGCCGCGCCCCGGGCGGGTGCGGCGGAGTGCGCGGGACTGGGTCGTGGACGTACTGCTGTTCCTGTGGGCCGTGCTGTGCTGGGCGGCGCTGTTCGAGCAGGCCGAGTCGAAGACGTATCTGCCCGGGTGGCTGGTGGCGCTCGACCCGCCGCTGGGGGCGCTCGCCTGCCTCTCGCTGTGGCTGCGGCGCCGCTGGCCGCTGGGGGTGGCGCTGGTCGCGGTGCCGGCCGCGGCGCTGACGGACACCGTCGTGGGCGCGCTCGCCGTCATCATCTTCAACCTGGCACTGCGCATCCCGCCGCGTACGGCCGCGCTGGTGCTGCTGCTGCATCTGGCGGCCACGCTCCCGTATGTGCTGCTCTACGGGGTGCCGCACGACGAGCGCTGGACGGTTGCCGCGTTCGTGCTCATCTTCTACCTGCTCTTCTTCACCTGGGGCAGCGCGACCCGGGCCCGGCGCCAGCTGGTGCTCAAGCTGCGGGAGGACGCGGTGCGCGCCCAGGCGGACCACGAGCGGCGGCTGGCCGACGTACGGCGGGCCGAGCGGCGGGCGATCGCACGGGAGATGCACGACGTACTCGCGCACCGCGTCTCGCTGCTGTCCGTGCACGCGGGCGCGCTCGCCTACCGTACGCAGCGCACGGCGGCGGGCGAGGGCACAGCACTGGACGACTCGGAGATCGCCGAGAGCGCCACCGTCATCCGCGACAGCGCGCACCAGGCGCTGGAGGAGCTCCGCGACGTGCTGCATGTGCTGCGCGAGGACGAGAAGGAGGAAGAAGCTCCCCTCGGGGCGCCCGGTGTGCCGGGTGCGCCGGACGGCGCGCGACCGCAGCCGGACCTTTCCCGGCTCGGGGAGCTGGTCGACGAGGCGCGGGCCGCGGGCCAGACCGTACGTTTCGACCAGGACCTGCCCGAGCGGGCCGACGGCGAGGGCGGCTACCCGCTCCGCCCCCAGCTGCAGCGCACCGCATACCGCGCGGTGCAGGAGGGGCTCACCAACGCGCGCAAGCACGCCCCTGGCCGGCCGGTGGAGGTGCGGGTTGCGGGTGCCGTGGGAGGCGAGCTGACGGTACGGGTCAGCAACCCCCTGCCGGAGGGACGTGAACCGGCGGGTCCTGCCGGTTCGGCGATCCCCGGCGCCGGTGCCGGGCTGACCGGGCTGCGGGAGCGGCTGGAGATCGACGGCGGCACCCTCGTCTACGGTCCCAGGAACGGGCACTTCACGCTGGACGTCCGGCTGCCGTGGCCTGCTCCGGAGTCCGGGTACGACGCGGGGCCCTGACCCGTCGAACCGGTCAGGGCCCCGCGCCGTGCTTCGGCGGGGCTGCGCGGGGTCAGCCGCAGGAGCCTCCGCAACTACAGGGACCGCCGGACTGGCAGCCGCATCCGCAGCCGGGACCGCATCCGCAGGCCCCGACAAGGGGCAGGTGCCGCGCTTCCGGGGGTGCGGTCGGCGGCTGCTCGGCCGTGGTCCGGGGCGATCGGGGGGAGTCAGCCATCGTGCCCTCCTCGGCAGGGACAGTCATGGACAGGCATGACACAGCCCTATTGCACGCCGGACGGGCATGGGCGCATCAAGGGCGCGCGGTTGCACACCCCAGCTGCGCCCCGACGTCTCCTTCGGTCCGTACGGCCCTTCGGCCACAGCCCCGGTCATGGTCCCCGGCCTCAGCCCTGGCCTCAGCCCTCGGCGGAGGCGCCCTCCGAGCCGGACGCAGCCTCGCCCCCGGAGGGATTCGCACCGGTCGCGGCGGCCAGCGCGGGGTCGATCTCGTCCGCGTAGTCGCCGGTCACCAGGTAGACGACCCGGCGGGCCACCGACACCGCGTGGTCGGCGAACCGCTCGTAGTAGCGGCCCAGCAGCGTGACGTCCACGGCGGTCTCGATGCCGTGGTGCCAGCGGTCGTCCATCAGGTGCTGGAAGAGGGTGCGGTGCAGCAGGTCCATGGCGTCGTCGTCCTGCTCCAGCTGCATCGCCAGGTCGACGTCCTTGGTGATGATGACCTCGGCCGCCTTCGCCATCAGCCGCTGTGCCAGCTGCCCCATCTCCAGCAGCGTCGCCTGGAGGTCCTGGGGGACGGCCGACTCGGGGAAGCGCAGCCGGGCGACCTTCGCCACGTGCTGCGCCAAGTCGCCCGAGCGCTCCAGGTCGGCGCTCATCCTCAGCGAGGTGACGACGATCCGCAGATCGGTGGCGACCGGCTGTTGCCGGGCCAGCAGCTGTATCGCCCGGGTCTCCAGATCGCGCTGGAGGTCGTCGACCTTCTCGTCGGCGGCGATGACGCTTTCGGCGAGCTTCAGGTCCGCGTCCAGCATCGCCGTGGTGGCGCGCCCGATCGCGGAGCCGACGAGCCTTGCCATCTCGACCAGGCTGTCCCCGATCGAGTCCAGCTCCTCGTGGTACGCGTCCCGCATGGCTGTCCTTCCCTCGCACGAATGTTCTCGTGGGGCGCTCGCCCCGGCCGTTCTCCTGGGGCCGCTCGGGCCCCTACGTTCTCAACGATGCGCCCGAAATGCGACCGGTTCGGCCCCCCACGGTGAACCGAAGGCGCCCTGAGGGTAAACACTGGGCGACAGCTCTTTCGGTCGCCCCCTCCAGGACTGGGGCACTGTCGTAAGAGGCGCATAACCTGGCTGTATGGACGTTAATGCGGCGGTCGCCGCGGCAGCTGCGATCGCCGGTGTGTGTACCGGCGTGATCGCGATGCTGGCGTTCCGGTGGAGCGAGCGGGAGCAGGCCCGCCCCACCCGCACCTCCCTGCACACCGAGCCGGGGCTGCCCCCGGGCGTCGACACCGTTCTGTCGGTGCTCCGCTCCTCAGCCGTGGTGCTGGATGAGAGCGATGCCGTCGTCAAGGCCAGCTCCGCCGCCTACGCGCTGGGTCTGGTACGCGGCGGCAAGCTCGCCGTGGAGCCTATGCTCCAGATGGCCAGGGACACCAGGCGCGACGGCGAGATACGCCAGGTCGAGTTGGACCTGCCCCGGCGCGGCACGGGACGGGGTGATGCCCTCGCGGTCTCCGCGCGGGTGGCTCCGCTCGGCTCCCGGCTGGTGCTCCTGCTGGTGGAGGACCTGACGGAGGCCCGCAGGATCGAGGCGGTGCGGCGCGACTTCGTCGCCAACGTCAGCCATGAACTCAAGACCCCCGTCGGCGCCCTCTCCCTCCTCTCGGAGGCGGTGCTGGACGCCTCCGACGATCCGGAGGCGGTGGAGCGCTTCGCCGGGCGGATGCAGAACGAGGCCACCCGGCTCACCAACCTCGTCCAGGAACTGATCGACCTCTCCCGGGTGCAGAACGACGACCCGCTGGAGGACTCGGAGTCGGTCCGGGTGGACGAACTGGTCACCGAGGCCATAGAACGCAGTCGGCAGAGCGCCGACAGCAAGCAGATCACCCTCCTCGCGGGGGGCACCGAGGGGCTGCACGTATGGGGCAACCGCGGCCAGCTCGCCGCGGCCCTCGGCAACCTCGTGGAGAACGCCGTCAACTACTCACCCGCACGCACTCGCGTCAAGATCGCGGGACGCCTTGCCCAGGCCCCTGGCGGAGACCTGATAGAGATCTCCGTCACCGACCAGGGCATCGGTATCTCCGATCGCGACAAGGAGCGCATCTTCGAGCGGTTCTACCGCGTCGATCCGGCCAGGTCCCGGGCTACCGGTGGCACCGGGCTCGGCTTGTCCATCGTCAAACATGTGGCCGCCTCGCACGGCGGGGAAGTCACCGTATGGAGCGCCGAGGGACAGGGCTCCACCTTCACCCTGCGGCTGCCCGAGGCGGGCAGCGCGCGGGAGCAGGCCGAGGCGGACCGGCTCGGCCGGAACCGCCTGTCCGGCGCACTGCAGGAACCGGCCGCCTTCGACGAGGAGGAGCGGCCGTATGTCGACCAGGCTGACGAACAACTTTCCGCCCCGGAGGTCCTCCCGTGACCCGAGTGCTTGTCGTCGAGGACGAGGAATCGTTCAGCGACGCACTGTCGTACATGCTCCGTAAGGAAGGCTTCGAGGTCGCCGTCGCGGCCACGGGTCCCGACGGGCTCGACGAATTCGAACGCAACGGCGCCGATCTGGTGCTGCTCGACCTGATGCTGCCGGGGCTGCCCGGCACGGAGGTGTGCCGCCAGCTGCGCGGCCGCTCCAACGTCCCGGTGATCATGGTGACGGCCAAGGACAGCGAGATCGACAAGGTCGTCGGCCTGGAAATAGGCGCCGACGACTACGTGACCAAGCCGTTCTCCTCCCGCGAGCTGGTCGCCCGCGTCCGCGCGGTGCTGCGCCGCCGCGGCGAGCCGGAGGAGGTCGTGCCCGCGGCCCTGGAGGCAGGACCGGTCCGGATGGACGTGGACCGGCACGTGGTCACCGTAGGCGGTGGCAAGGTCGATCTGCCGCTCAAGGAGTTCGACCTGCTGGAGATGCTGCTGCGCAACGCGGGCCGGGTGCTGACCCGGATGCAGCTGATCGACCGGGTCTGGGGCGCGGACTATGTGGGCGACACCAAGACGCTCGACGTCCACGTCAAGAGACTCCGCGCCAAGATCGAGCCCGACCCCGGCGCGCCCCGCTACCTGGTGACGGTCCGCGGCCTCGGCTACAAGTTCGAGCCGTAAACCGGCAAAACCGCGCCCCTTCGGGGCGCGCCCCGCAGGGGCGCGGGGCTCTGACATGTGCGGCTCCGCCGCGCGGGCGCGACCAGCCACAACGCGCCTGCACTCGGCGCTGCACACCAGCCCATACGGCGGGAGGCCGCACCCAAGCCCTGGTGCGGCCTCCCGCCGTATGTGTTACGGGCTCAGTGCCCGGCGTGCTCCCCCTGCTGCTCCTCGGCGCCCGCCGTGGCCGAGGAGGACGGGCTCGCGGAGCGCTCACCAGGCTTGGCGGAGCCGCCAGGCTTCGCGGACCCGCTCGGCTCGGCGGAGCCACTCGGCTTGCCCGACCCGGAGGGTGACGCCGAGCCGGAGGGGCCCTGCTCCGGAGTCCGGGGGGACGGCGAGGAGCTCGGGCCGACCGTCTCGTACGCGTCCTCCGCGGGCACCACCGTCGCCCGCAGCTTGACCGGGCCGGTGCGGCTGAGGTCGAAGGTGAGCGGCTGCGCGTTGCCGTCCTTGACGCCCGCCTTCTCCGCGTCGGTGAGCAGCGCGGACGCCTTGCCCTTGCCGCCCAGCGCCAGCGAGCCGCCGGCCGGCACGACGAGCCTCTTCTTGCCCTTGGCGGGGCTCAGTTCGGCACGGGCGCCCTTGATGTAGATGCCCTTGAGGGTCTGGTCCTTCTCACCGTCGTTGAAGATCCGCGCCGTGACGGTCGCCTCGCCCGACCCCTTGGTGTCGGTGACGAGGTTGGCGTTCTGGATCTTGATGACCCCGACGTGCGTCGCCGCGTTGTCGGGCTTGACCTCCAGCGTCTGCGCGTCGTTCCCCGCGCCGCAGGCGGTCAGCGAAACGGCGGCGAGCGCGAGGGTGGTGGCGGCGAGGGTGCCGCGACGAAGGCTGCTGCTCACGGCGGCGGCAACTCCTAGGCGAGCTATGGCGGCGGGCACGCTCCTCAAGCGCGTGCCGGTCGCGTACGGATGGGCTTTCGCGTGCGGGCTCAGGTTACCGACAGCCTGTGGACGCCCCGCACCCGACCCTCCGGCCCGGGCTTCCGGCGGCGTGCTGCACCCTGCGCGGTACGCCGCGCCGTACGCCGTCGAATAGCGACGGCCGATGTGCGGGTGACCTCCGTACGGGCGATTCCACGGGAATGCGAGAGGTTGATGAAGAATTGATCAACAGGCTCTTACACGGCCATTGATCAATTCTTGGGAAAGCCGGAAGGCGCAGCGAAGATGCCGCTCCCTACAGTCGGACAAATCGGTCACCGCGGACGTGTCGCGAGCGTCTTCCGGGAGCTGGCCGGGCCCGTTTCTGCGGGCGCGCAGAACCGCTCTCACCTGCGAATACCCGCTTGCATTGACCGGTCGATGCACGATAGAGGGTCGCTTGTCAAGCCCCGAGATATGCCCTGACCTGCGAAAACGCCATTCAGAAGACGTCGTTCCCGTGTTACCCTGGATAGCCACGGAAGGGGTACCTGACACATGACGTTCAAGGTTGGCGACACCGTGGTCTATCCCCATCACGGGGCCGCGCTGATCGAGGCTATCGAAACTCGCCAGATCAAAGGCGTGGACAAGACCTACTTGGTTCTGAAGGTCGCGCAGGGCGATTTGACCGTTCGCGTACCGGCGGACAATGCGGAGTTCGTAGGCGTGCGCGACGTCGTTGGTTCGGACGGGCTGGACAGGGTCTTCGAGGTGCTCCGCGCGCCGTATGCCGAGGAGCCGACCAACTGGTCCCGCCGCTACAAGGCAAACCTCGAAAAGCTTGCGTCCGGCGACGTGATCAAGGTCGCCGAGGTGGTGCGTGACCTGTGGCGCCGTGAGCGTGAGCGCGGTCTGTCCGCCGGTGAGAAGCGGATGCTGGCCAAGGCCCGTCAGATCCTGGTGAGCGAGCTGGCTCTGGCGGAGAACACGAACGAGGACAAGGCCGAGGCGCTGCTCGACGAGGTTCTCGCTTCCTGACACTCGATATGCCCCACGATGCCGCGGTGCCCGGATGACATCAGTCGTCACCGGGCGCTGCGGCATGTTGTGACACATTCGGTGTGGGCATGCTGCCCGGTGTGGGCATGCTGCCCGGTGTGGGCATGCTGCAACACGGTCAAGCATGGTGCCCGCATATACAACTGCGCATCGCTGGCCGAGGAGCCGGCGTGCCGGGCCCGGGCAGCCGGCTCGACCGATGTTCACGGAAGGGCTCGGTCGAGCGGTCGCGCCCGGCACTCCCCAACCCGTGGCCGGGGGTACCCCCAGGCCATACCCACCCCGGCTGAGGACACAAACCCTGAACGCGCTACCGATGTCAATCGATTCCACAGACTTTGCCCCTTCCGGGGACCCCCGGCCCTCCGCTGACGCCGGTCCTCGCACCGCTGTCGTCATCCCGGCCGCCGGCAAGGGCGTACGGCTCGGCCCGGGGGCGCCCAAGGCGCTGCGCGAGCTGGGCGGTACACCGATGCTCGTCCACGCCGTACGGGCGACCGCGCGGGCGCGCGCCGTCGAGCTGGTCGTCGTGGTCGCACCGCCCGACGGCGCACCCGCCGTCCGCACCCTGCTGGACGGGCACGGGCTGCCCGAGGTCGCCGTCGTACCCGGCGGCGACACCCGCCAGGACTCCGTACGCCTGGGGCTGGCGGCGCTGCCCGACACCGTCGAGACCGTGCTGGTGCACGACGCGGCCCGGCCGCTCGTCCCGGACGAGACGGTGGACGCCGTCGCGCGGGCCGTCCACGAAGGCGCGCCCGCCGTGGTGCCCGCGCTGCCCGTCACGGACACCGTCAAGCAGGTGGAGCCCCGTACGGGCGGCGAGCCCGAGCCGGTCACCGGCACCCCGGACCGGGGCCGGCTGCGCGCCGTGCAGACCCCGCAGGGCTTCGCCCGCAAGGTGCTCGCCGAGGCGCACTCCCGGCTGGTGGCGGAGGGCGACGGCGCCACGGATGACGCGGGGATGGTCGAGCGGCTCGGCTTCGAGGTGGTCGTCGTCCCCGGACACGAGGAGGCGTTCAAGGTGACCCGCCCCCTCGACCTCGTGCTCGCGGAGGCCGTGCTGGCCAGGAGGAGGAGGCACGATGCGTACTGAGGACGCCGCCCGGCCGGCCGCGCCCGGAGCCGCCCTGCCCCTGGTCGGCATCGGCACGGATGTGCACGCGTTCGAGGAAGGGCGCGAGCTGTGGTGCGGCGGGCTGCTGTGGGAGGGCGAGCGGTACGGACTGGCCGGGCACTCCGACGGCGACGTGGCGGCGCACGCGGCATGCGATGCGCTGTTCTCCGCCGCCGGACTCGGCGACCTCGGCGCCCACTTCGGTACGGACCGCCCCGAGTGGTCCGGCGCCTCCGGCGTCACGCTGCTCACGGAGGCGGCGCGCATCGTGCGCGCGGCGGGGTACGAGATCGGCAATGTGGCCGTGCAGGTCATCGGCGTCCGACCCAAGATCGGCAAACGGCGTGCGGAGGCCATGAAGGCGCTGTCCGATGCTGTGGGTGCCCCCGTCTCGCTCTCCGGCACCACCACCGACGGGCTCGGCCTGACCGGTCGTGGCGAGGGCCTGGCAGCCGTCGCCACCGCGCTGGTTCTGCGACGCGCGTAAGGCTCCGCGACTGACGGTGCGTGAGATACGGTCCCAAGAGGCAAGACCTCCGCAGCGAGAGAAAGAGGAGCCGTTTCCGTGGCCCAGCAGGTGCTCTCCGACCAACTCAAGAAGGTCCTCGACAGCAAGGTCTTCATCGCCGTCGCCACCATCCAGCCCGACGGCAGCCCGCAGGTGTCGCCGGTGTGGGTGAAGCGCGACGGCGAGGACCTGCTGATCTCCACCACCGTCGACCGCCGCAAGACGAAGAACCTCAAGCGCGACCCCCGCGTGACGATCTTGGTGCAGCCCGCCGAGGAGCCGTACACCTACGCCGAGCTGCGCGGCACCGCGACCCTCACCACCGAGGGCGGCCAGGAGCTCATCGACGAGCTGGCGCACAAGTATGCCGGGAAGAGCTACGCCGAGTTCAACCCCGCCTCGGGCCAGGACGCCGAACGCGTCGTCGTACGCGTCACCGTCAACAAGGTTGTCGGCTGGCTCTGAGCGGTCCCGGCCCCGGGCCCTGCCGCCTCTCTTCCGGGAGGCGCACAGCGGGGCCCGCCGGGCTACTACCCTTGGCCCCGTGACCCTTCGCCTGTACGACACCAGCGCCCGGCAGATCCGCGATTTCAGCCCGCTCGAACCCGGCTGTGTCTCGATCTACCTGTGCGGTGCCACCGTGCAGGCGCCCCCGCACATCGGGCACATCCGCTCCGGGCTGAACTTCGACATCATGCGCCGCTGGTTCAGCTACCGCGGCTACGAGGTGACATTCGTCCGCAACGTCACCGACATCGACGACAAGATCATCGCCAAGTCCGCCGAGCAGGGCCGCCCCTGGTGGGCGATCGGCTACGAGAACGAGCGTGCCTTCAACTCCGCGTACGACGCGCTCGGTTGCCTGCCCCCCACCAACGAACCGCGTGCCACCGGCCACATCCCCGAGATGGTCGAGATGATGCGGGTGCTGATCGACAGCGGCCACGCCTACGCCGCCGACGGCAACGTCTACTTCGACGTCCGCTCCTTCGGCGACTACCTCTCCCTCTCCAACCAGGAGCTCGACAACCTCCTCCAGCCCGCGGGCGAGGGCGAGACCGGCAAGCGGGACCCCCGCGACTTCGCCATGTGGAAGGCCGCCAAGCCCGGCGAGCCCTACTGGGAGACCCCCTTCGGCCCCGGCCGCCCCGGCTGGCACCTGGAGTGCTCCGCGATGGCGCACAAGTATCTCGGCCGCGCCTTCGACATCCACGGCGGCGGTGTCGACCTGGTCTTCCCGCACCACGAGAACGAGATCGCCCAGTCCCGCGCCTTCGGTGACGACTTCGCCCGCTACTGGGCGCACAACGCCTGGGTCACCATGAGCGGCGAGAAGATGAGCAAGTCGCTGGGCAACTCGGTGCTCGTCAGCGAGATGGTCAAGCAGTGGCGCCCCCTCGTGCTGCGCTACTACCTGGGCGGCCCGCACTACCGCTCCACCATCGAGTACAGCACCGAGTCGCTGCGCGAGGCGGAGTCCGCGTTCGGCCGGATCGAGGGCTTCCTCCAGCGCGGCACCGAGCTCGCGGGCCAGGTGGCGCCCGCGGAGCGCGTGCCGGACACGTTCGCCGAGGCCATGGACGACGACTTCGCGGTGCCGCAGGCGCTGGCCGTCGTCCATACGACGGTGCGGCAGGGGAACGCCGCGCTGGGCGAGGGCGACAAGGCCGCTGTCGCGACCGCGATCGCCGACGTCCGCGCCATGCTCGGCGTCCTGGGGATGGATCCGCTGGACGCCACCTGGTCCGGTGGCGCCTCCGGCAGCGGCGCCGAGCTGCACTCCGTGGTGGACTCGCTGGTCGGGCTGGTGCTGGAGCAGCGGCAGGCAGCCCGGGCACGCAAGGACTACGCGACGGCGGACGCCATCCGCGACGAGCTCAAGCGCGCCGGCCTGACGATCGAGGACACCCCCTCCGGCCCCCGCTGGGAGCTCAGCGGGGAGTGAGGGTCTCTTCGGTACCGGTACCGTTGTAAAGCCGTACGTACATCCGAGCGCGCGTACTCGACGCGCAAGCCGCTAAGAGCAAGGTAGGTGCCCCAGCATGCCCGGGAAGAAGAAGGGGCCGCAGATCGGCAGCGGCGGCAACCGCCGCCGTGGCCTGGAGGGCAAGGGCCCCACCCCGCCCGCCGAGATGCGCAAGGGCCACGCCAAGCAGCGCGCCGCGCAGGCCAGGGCGCGCCGCACGCAGAGCCGCCAGCAGCGTGGCGGCAAGGGCACCTCGGAGCTGGTCGTGGGCCGTAACTCCGTCGTGGAGGCCCTCCGCGAGGGCGTGCCGGCCAACGCGCTCTATGTGCAGCAGTTCATCGACAACGACGAGCGGGTCCGCGAGGCCGTCCGCTTCGCGGGCGAACGCGGCGGCATCCGGCTGGTCGAGGCCCCCAGGCCCGAGCTGGACCGGATGACCAACGGCCTCAACCACCAGGGCCTCGTCCTCCAGGTCCCGCCGTACGAGTACGCGCACCCCGAGGAACTGGCGGCTGCCGCGTTCGACCGCGGTGAGGACCCGCTGATCGTGGCGCTGGACGGGGTGACCGACCCCCGGAACTTGGGCGCCGTCGTCCGCTCCGTCTCCGCGTTCGGCGGGCACGGTGTGGTCGTACCGGAGCGGCGTGCGGCCGGGATGTCGGCCGGCGCGTGGAAGACGTCCGCAGGTACGGCGGCGCGCACGCCGGTCGCGCGCGCCACCAACCTCACCCGTGCGCTGGAGGGCTACCAGAAGGCGGGCCTGATGGTGGTCGGGCTCGCGGCGGACGGCGAGGTGGAGCTCGGCGATACCGCCGCGCTCGACGGTCCGCTCGTGGTGGTCGTCGGCAGCGAGGGCAAGGGCCTGTCGCGGCTGGTCGGCGAGACGTGCGACCTGAGGGTACGCATCCCGATGCCGGGCGGCGCCGAGTCGCTGAACGCCGGCGTCGCGGCCGGTGTCGTGCTGTACGAGGCGGCGCGGCGGCGCGGCTGAGGCGGGTCCGCGCTGCGGCCCGGACCCGCGAGCGGTCGATGATCTATTGACGGGCCTCGGACAGATCGGGCCGGTCAAGGCAGTGTCCTAACCGTCCGTCACTCGGTTAGATGAGTGTGGACACCAGAACACCCCGCGCACCCGGCGCTTCGGGCCGCGGCTCCGGGCACAGCCCAGGGGGAAGCCCACGCGGTTTCTTCGACGACGAACCGGTGCTGAGCACGGTCAAGGTCCCGTCCGACCCCGCTGAGGTGGTCGTCAATCACGCGAGTTTCCGAGTGCGGCTCGGCGCGGCGTCCGCCACGTCGGCCATGCCGGCCGCACCGTCCGTCGCCTCGCCCTCCGTAAGCGCGCGCGGCGCCCTGTCGCCTGCGGCCACCACCGCTGCCGTGGCCGCCGGAACGTCCGCGTCGGCAACGTCCGCGTCGGCAGGGCGCGAGGCGGCGGCGTTCGAGGACACCGAGCCCATTCCCGTCGTCACCGGCGGCACTGCTTCGGCCGGGGCCCGCCGTCCCGGCTCCGGCCATGCCGGGCGCCGCGCACCCGTGGTGTGGAGCGGCGGCCCCGAGCCGGACGACACGGGCGCCACGAAACTGATCCAGGCCGCCCGCACGGCCGGTCTCGTCGGCTACGAGGGCCCCGCCACCGGCGAGTCCGACCCCTCCGCCACCCAGACCCTGCCCCGCGTCAAGGGTCCCGGCGGGCCCGGCCGTTCCGGGAGCGGGGCCACCGGGAGCGGCCCCGCCACCGTGGTCGGCCCGCCCCGTGGTCCGCAGCCGTCCGAGAGCGGGCGGCCGGTGCCGCACCAGCCCGAGCCCCTGCAGCCCGAACCACTGTTGAAGGGCGTACGCCCGGCGCGCGGCGCCTTCGACGAGGACACCGGCGAACTCGTAGCCGCCCAGCAGGACACCGGAGAACTGGCGCCGGTCGGCTACCAGGGCCACCGCTACCGGGGCGACGGAGGCTCCGACGGCTACGGCCCTCACGTCCGCTACGCCCGTTTCGAGGAGCACGAAGGCTACGGCTCGGAGGGCTACGAGAGCGACGACGGTTCGGCGGACGCCGAGGATCGGCGCCGCCGCGACGCCGTACGGCACGCGTACTACCCGGGCCGCCGGATGAACCTGGGCGTCGTCCTGCTCCCGCTGCGGCTCTTCCTCGGCTTCATCACCGTCTACGCCGGAATGGGCAAGCTGTGCGACCCCGTCTACTTCGACGGCGGCGAGCGCGGCTCCATGGTCACCTGGCTGCGCTCCCTGGACCCGTGGACGGTCGCCTCCCCGCTGCGGGACTTCGCCCTCGCCCATCCGGTCGGCGCCGGACTCACGGTGGCCTTCCTCCAGGTGATCGTCGGCGTGCTGACCATGTTCGGGCTGTGGCAGCGCGTCGCCGCGGGCGTCGGCGCGCTGCTGTCGGCGGCGCTGCTGATGACCGTCAGCTGGAGCAGCGTCCCCGCCTACGAGGCGCCGGACATCATCTACCTCGCCGCCTGGAGCCCGCTGATCATCGCGGGCGCTCCTGTCTACTCCGTCGACGGGCGGCTGGCGAGCGAGGCATGGCGGAAGCTCGGGCCTCGCGTCGAACTGCGCGATCTGCGGCGCCGGGTGCTGCGCAGGGGCACCGTCATCGCCACGGTCGTCGTCGGTCTCGCCCTGCTCGTCGGCTCGCTGCTGGGCAGCGCCGTCCGCTCCTCGCAGCCGGCCACGGCCCCCGAGCGCGGCAAGACGCCCACCAACCGGCTGCCGGGCTCCCCGATGCCCCAGGGGCCGGGCGGCTCGGGCGCCGGCCAGGCGACCCAGGGCCCGGCCGGTCTCGACGGGCGGCGCGGCGATCTGGACCGGCGCCGCAAGGACGGCCGCCCCTCCGCGCACGAGACCAGGCCGGGCGAGCGCCGGGCCAGCAGCGGCCCCGAGTCCACCCCCAGCCAGGGCCGGACGCAGGGCGCGAACGAGGGCGGCCCGCAGGGCGCCACGCCGGGTCAGCAGGGCACCACAGCACCGCCGGCCCAGCAGCAGTCAGGACAGCAGCCGCAGGCCACCACCGGCTCGGGCTCCCGCACCGGTATGTCCCGCGAGTCCTCCTCCACGAGTGACGACTCGTCGTCCGGCTCCGGCGGCGGAGCGTCCTCGTCCGGTGGTGGCGGACGCGGCGCGCTGGGTGGGCTGTTTGGCCACTGAGCTGTTGGGCCACTGAGCCGCGCGGGCGCGCCTTGCGGGGCGCGCCCGGGTTGTTGCGCGTACGGCCATACGGAAGGGCCTTCGGCGCTCCCCGGGGAGGGAAGCCGAAGGCCCTTCCGCGTGCGCGAGTGGCCGTATGCCGCATGGCCATTTGGCCTTACAGCCGTACGGCCGTACGTGTGCGGGACTCAGCGCGGGTTGCCGTCCGCGAGTTCCTTGGCGGCCTCGCGCAGGTCCTTGGCGGTGTCGATGGCCCGCCAGTAGGAGCCCTGGGGGAGCGGGAAGCCCGCGAGGGCGCGCTCGCGCGCGAGGCGGGGGAAAGTGGTGCGCTCATGGTCCCCGCGCTCGGGCAGCAGCCCGGTGAAGCGGGGCGAGAAGACGTAGACGCCCGCGTTGATCAGATACGGGGAGGGCGGCGCCTCGATGAAGTCGAGTACGTGGCCGAACCGGTCGGTCTCCACGGCGCCCCAGGGGATGCGGGGGCGGGCGAGCGCGAGCGTGGCGGTCGCGTCGCGCTCGGCGTGGAAGGCGGCCATCTCGCGCAACGAGAAGCGGGTCCAGATGTCGCCGTTCGTCGCGTACCACGGCTCGTCGGGACGCGGGAGGGAGCGCGCCGCGAACTTCAGTCCGCCGCCGCGCCCCAGCGGCTCGCGCTCGATCACCGTAGTGACGCGGCAGGGGAGTTCGGCCTTGGCGAGCCACTCCTCGAGCACCTCGGCGAGGTGTCCGCAGGAGACGACGACGTCGGTGACGCCCTCCGCCGCGAGCCAGGCCAACTGATGGCCGATGATCGGGACGCCCGTACCGGGGATCTCCACCATCGGCTTGGGACGGTCGTCGGTGTACGGCCGCAGCCGTGATCCCTGTCCACCGGCAAGGATCACGGCCTGGGTCGGGTGCTGGGTCATGTGCCGCAGCCTATGCGCGCGGGGCAGGCGCCGGGCGCCGCACCCACAGCTCGGGCCGGCCCGAATCGGGCTGGCCCGGTTCCGGCTGTCTCCGCGCGGGCTGCCTCAGCTCAGCTGCGCGACGCCGGAGGCGAAGGACGTGTCGCAGACGGGCCGCGCGAAGCGCTGGGCGCGCTGGGCACCGTACTTGTGGACGGCGGCCTTGCCGAGCGCCCGCGCGATCGTGGCGCAGTGGCGGGCCAGGGACGGCTTGCGGGTGATCGCGCGCTGAAGACCGCTCAGCGCCGCCCCAGGGTGCTGCTCCTGGAGTTCGGCGATGAGCCGGTCACGGAGTACGTCCTGCGGGGCGCGACGCGTCGTCGGCCCGGCCGGCGTCGAGGCGGTGCGCGCCGACGCCTTGTGCGCGGAGTCCGGCGCCGAGTCCTCTGCCGAGGAGGCGAGGACCGGCGAGTCCGCGGGCGCTGGCGCCCATGGGACATGGGTGACGGCGAGGGTCCCGGACAGGACGAGCATGACCGGGAGTACGAGGGCGAGGGATCGGCCGATACGGCGGGCTGCGTGGTTCACGACCGCGATGGTAGCGAGCGGTAGTGATTTGGCGACATTTTGTCACCACATCGAGCGACGGGAAAAGTGGGTTGTTCGAGCGGTACCGGATGGGGGGGAGCCGGGAGGCGGGGGAAACGGGCGGCCGGGCAGCAGGGCGGCCGAGCGGTGGGGCGGAAACGGGCGGCGGGGCGGAAATGGGCGGCGGGGCAGTGGGGCGGTGGGGCGGAAACGGTGAAGGGCCGTGACGGGGATGCCGTCACGGCCCTTCACGCCCCACAGGCAGGGGTCGGGCGTCGTCAGTCGCTCAGCCGCTCGCCGGAGGAGGTGGAGAAGACGTGGGTCTCGCCACCCTGCGGCACCACGTGGATCGTGGTGCCCTTCTCCGGGACTGCGCGGCCCGGAACGCGGACCACCAGGTCACGCTTGTCGCCGCCGATCTCGGCGGTGCCGTAGACGTAGCCGTCGGCACCCAGCTCCTCGACGACGTTCACGGTGACGGGGACGCCGGCCTTCTCGTCCTTGGACAGGGCCTTGCCATTGCCGTCCCCGTTCACCAGGTCGAAGTGCTCGGGGCGGACGCCGACCGTGACGGTCTTGTCACCCTTGTCCGAGGCGGCAGTGAGGGCCTCGCGCTCGACCGGCACCACGCTGTTGCCGAACTTGACGCCGCCGTCGGTGATCGGGACCTCGACCAGGTTCATGGCCGGGGAGCCGATGAAGCCCGCGACGAAGAGGTTGTTGGGACGGTCGTACATGTTGCGCGGGCTGTCGACCTGCTGGAGCAGTCCGTCCTTGAGCACCGCCACGCGGTCGCCCATCGTCAGGGCCTCGACCTGGTCGTGGGTGACGTAGACGGTGGTGATGCCGAGGCGGCGCTGGAGGCTGGCGATCTCGGTACGGGTCTGGACGCGGAGCTTGGCGTCCAGGTTCGAGAGCGGCTCGTCCATCAGGAAGACCTGAGGCTCACGGACGATGGCCCGGCCCATCGCGACCCGCTGCCGCTGACCACCGGAGAGCGCCTTGGGCTTGCGGTCCAGGTACTTGGTCAGGTCGAGGATCTTGGCCGCGTCCTCGACCTTCTTGCGGATCTCGGCCTTCGGCACACCCGCGATCTTGAGCGCGAAGCCCATGTTGTCGGCCACGGTCATGTGCGGGTACAGCGCGTAGTTCTGGAAGACCATCGCGATGTCCCGGTCCTTCGGCGGAAGGTGGGTGACGTCGCGGTCACCGATGCGTATGTTGCCCTCGTTCACGTCCTCCAGCCCCGCGAGCATCCGCAGCGAGGTGGACTTACCGCAACCGGAGGGACCGACGAGAACGAGGAACTCCCCGTCCGCGATCTCGATGTCGAGCTTGTCTACGGCGGGGGTCTCGGCGCCGGGGTACACCCGGGTCGCCTGGTCGTAGGTGACCGTGGCCATGTTCTCTTCTCCTTCACCGGCAGGTACGTGCCGGACGATCCGTCGTAAAGGGAGGTGTAGTCCACCGCGTGGACCTGGCGAGACGCTAGCCCCTCCCCGCGCTTTTGTCAGTAGCCCCAGACATCACGATCCCGCTCCCAGGTACACTGCTCGAGCGACGACACCCCGCCGCCTTAGCTCAGCTGGTTAGAGCATCTGTCTTGTAAACAGAAGGTCGTCGGTTCGAATCCGACAGGCGGCTCCGCAGGTCAGAGGCCCCGTACCGGGATTGGTACGGGGCCTCTTCAGTGCCGTACAGCAGCGAAGTACGGCAACCGGGGTGATCGCTATGGGCCGGTAACTACTTGGCAGCTCGCTTCGCTCGCGCAGGGCGCAGGGCTGCGCCATTGCTGCTGGGGACGACGAACCCGCATTCAGTCATCTGGCGAAAACGGTGGTCGGGGGCTCGTGGTGTCTGGACGTCCGGGGTGGTGTCAGCCCCACTCGGTGTAGGTGGTGTCAACGCCCGATGCCTCGGGACCTGACCGGTGTGTGGTGCGTCGTGCTCTGCAAGAGCATCGGAGGCGCCAGAAGCAGACCGGCGACCGAGCTACCGGATGGAGACTGTGGTGACGCCTTTCACCGACCCGATGACGAGCTCTCAGTTCGGCTCCCACGCTGGCTCGCGGTCCGCCGCTGCGCCCCCAGGACCAGTTCATTGGGCATTCGTGTGGTGGGTGACGGCTGTGGCCGCCGGAGCCTTCGAGACGGTGCTGACCGTCGGGCGGATGGTTGCCGACGGCTCAGGATCAGTCCCTGGGATCGCCGTCGGTCTCCTGCTGCGGCTCGCCGTCTTCACCGCTGCGCTGCTTGTCGCTGCCCGCATGCGCCGTGGACGTGCCTGGGCCCGCGTCACTTTGGCGCTCGGGCTCGGCGTGGTGGGGACGGCGTCGATGGTGGTCGAGCCCCTTCGTGCCCTTGCCGGAGATGAGACCCTGCGGACGGCGCTGGCGGAAGCCAGCGCGCTGGACCTGGTGTTCGGTGCCAGCCGTACGCTGCACGTGACCGCCGTGCTGACTGCGGTGGTGCTGATGTTCCTTCCGGCCGCCAACGCCTACTTCAGTGCCGCGCGGATGGCCGGGGCGGCCGAGCCGAGCTCGTAAACAGAAGGTCGTCGGTTCGAATCCGACAGGCGGCTCCGCAGGTCACAGGCGCCGTCCCGGTAATCCGGAGCGGGCCTCTGCGGTGGGGGCAGCAGTGACGTACGGCAACCGGGGTGATCGCTGCGAGCTCGGGTGTCTCACGGTGGTGACCCAGGAGAGAGTGCCCGTCGCGTGAAGCGGGCCGCTGTCGGACGCGCCGAAGGTCGCCCGTCGGCCTCGAACACGGTGAGCCACCGGTGGCGGGCCAGTACGCGACGATGCTCAGAGACGCCGCCAGTGAGTCTGCTGGTGGATGGCCCGGGCCTTTTCTTCGGCGGCGAGGCCACGTTCCCGCTCCTCCGGCGTCAGGGTCCCGCCGGAACCACCGACGCCACGACGATGGGCAACGTAGACCACCGCACCTACGAGAGCCAGGCATATGACTATTACGAGCACGACCATGTCCGTCTCCATCTCCCGACTCCCAACTCTGTTGCCAGAGTAGCCCGTTGGGTAGCGGTGTCCCATTCCGGATCGGTACGGGGCCTGTGTGGTGCCGAGCAGTGGTGCCGAACAGCAACCGGCCGTTGCCTTGGCCTGGCCTGGGGCGGTGCCGGGTCGGCGGAGGGGACGTTAGGCTCGCCGTTTTCGTGCTGATGGTGAGCAAGAGGGGGCCCCTTGTTCGATGACAGGTTGGAAAGCTTTTCCCGTGAACGGCTGGGTGGACGCCCGGTACCGAAAGATTTGCGGGTGCTGCTGATTGCGCAGTGGGAGGGACGCCAGGCGTTCTACGAGCAATTCGGCATCACATTTCTGGAGCCGGGAGAGATCGACCCTCTGCTGGAACAGAGTTCCCGTGATGAGCGGGCCCCCGCCGCACCCACCACCGTGGGCGGCGTAGCCGACAGTCAGATGGCCCAGTACCTCAAGGTCGTCGCCAAGCATGAGGACGGGGACTGCTACGGATACTGGGTGCACCCGGACGAGCCGACAGACCGGCCGGCGCGGATCGTCCACCGCGACACCGAGGGAAGTTTCACGCTCATGGGAGGGAATAGCTTCGCCGGGGCGATCGTGGACGACTATTTCAGCGTCCCGGAGGAGGAGTTCGCGGAAGCGGCCAAACATTTCAGTGCTGAGGTGGTCGAATTGCTCACCGAGTTGGGCATTCCGGTTCCCGCCCGTTCCACCGCTGACCTGGATTGGCCCGAGACGCTCCTCGACCCGGACGACGTTTACGCCGTGCTCTTCGACGCCGAATGCGAAAGGCGGGGATTGAAATAACGCCGGGGCCGTCGCTGAACGGGCGCCGTCAGGGCACGAGGAGGAGACCGAGGAGGAGGGAGGCGGTGTTGGCGGTGAGGGAGAGGGCGTAGGGGAGGGGGCCGCGTAGGCCCAGGCCGTAGCGGAGCAGGAGCGCCTCTGCCAGCCACACCGCGGCCTCGCTCAGCAGAAGAACCACCGGGTACGCTGCCGAGGTCGTACCCGTCGCAGGTGCCCCGCTCGGGAAGCCGCTGGTCAGGAACCACCAGAGCGGCGGATGCGTCAGGCAGTTGACGAGCAGGGCTGCGGTGAGAGCCCGGCCGGCGCTTACGCGTCCGAGTGCCGGCAGCGCCACCGAGTAGACCGGTACCTCGACGAGCAGGGTGAGGCCGAGGGCCAGGGCGTAGGGCACGACCGGGATCGTGTCATGGGGGAGGGGTGACATGGCCACGGGGGTGACGGGCGTACACCTCGCCGGTGCGGCGCAGGACGCGGCCGGGGGCGGTGGCCCGCCAGGGACCGTGCCGCGGAGGACCGTGCTGGGGCCGGTGGCGATGGTCGGGTTTCCGCTGGCGGTGGTGGGTGCGCTGGCCCTGGCGTTGCGGCTGCCCGTGGGGACGACGGTGTTCGGGCTGGCGCTCTTCGGCATTCTGCACAACGTCACGGAGCTGCGTTATGTGCTGGGCCGCTTCGACGCCATACTGGCCGGTCGGTTTCTACGCCTGCTGCTTCTCCTGATCTCCGGGATCGTGCTGTGCCGCCTGCTGCCGGCCGGCGAACTGCCGCGGGTGGCGGAAATCCTGCTGGCCTACGGGCTGCTGGGCGCCGCCTGTGTGCACGGGCTGCGCGGGCGGCCCGGGTTGTGCGTGGCGGCCGGCGGGGTGCTGGTGTGCGCGGCTGCCTGTTCGCTGGCCTATCCCGACTACCACTTCGTGGTCCTCGCTCACCTGCACAACGTGGTGCCGCTGCTGTTCCTGTGGGAGTGGTCACGTGGGCTGGAACGGGGGAGGCGGCTGTTCCGCGCGGTGCAGTGCGGGTGGGTGCTGGTGGTGCCCGGGTTGCTGCTGGCGGGCGCGTTCGACGGCTGGTCGGCACCGGGAACGGCGTGGGCGGACCGGCTGTCCGCGGCGTACACGCCACCGGCCTGGCTGGACTCGGCGGTGGCGTTGCGGTTCCTGGCGCTGTTCGCCTTTCTCCAGACGATGCACTACGTGGTGTGGGTCTGGTTCCTTCCGCGGTACGCGCCGGAGACGACCGCCTCCTTCGAGCGGCGGGTACCGCTGCTGCAAGGGTGGCGAGTGTGGGCGCTGGGGCTCGCTGGCGGCGCGGCGCTGGCGGCGCTGTTCGCCAGCGACTACGCCTCGGGGAAGCAGCTGTACGCGGCGGTCGCCACGTATCACGCGTACCTGGAGTTCCCCGTGCTGTTGATGCTTGTGCTGGGGCTCGGCGCGGGGTCTCGCCCACTCGTACGACCTGACGATGCGCCCCTGAGGGGCCGAGCAACCATGGAGACAACACGATGAATCTCGCTGATATCGCCCCCGACGAGCCGACCGTGCCCGGCGGGGACGGCGGAGACGGCGGCGCCATGGGCGTCGTCATCGTGGTGGTGGGCGTACTGCTGGTGGCCGGGGTGATCTGGCTGGCCCTGATGGCGGCCCGCAATCGGCGCCGAGACGGCCAGGGTCCGACGGGCCTGTCGTGAACGAGCGTGCCCCGTAAGGGGCGCGGGGCTGTATTGATGTGCGGCTCCGCCGCGTGGGCGCGACCAGCCACAACGGAAACCCGCAGCCTGCGCGCATAGGGAAGGGGCACCCCCTCACCGGAACAAGGGCGCAGGCTGCGGCTCAGGCGCCGTTGGCCTGTTCCGAGTTGAACTCCTCCACCCACTTCTTGTGCTGCTCGTAGTCGTCCGTGAAGCGGGTGTCGCCCGGTTTGACCGTGACGAAGTAGAGCCAGTCACCGGAGGCGGGGTGCTGGGCGGCTTCGAGCGCTTCGGAGCCCGGGTTGTCGATGGGGGACGGTGGCAGGCCCTTGTGACGGTAGGTGTTGTAGGGGGAGTTGACGCGGGTGTCTGCGTGGCTGGTGTTGAGGGTGGAGCGGTCGAGGGCGTAGTTGATGGTCGAGTCCATTTGGAGCGGCATATCGCGCTTGAGGCGGTTCTGTATGACGCGGGAGACCTTGGCCATGTCCTCGGGGTTGTCCGCCTCGGCCTGGATGACGCTGGCGATGGTGAGGGTGGTGTAGTCGGGCGCGCCTGCCGCGGCGTGCCGCTCATGGGCCCTCTTGGTCATGGCCTTGACCAGTGCGGTCGGGGTCGTCTCGGGCCGTACGACATACGTGGAGGGGTGGAGATACCCCTCCGGGTTGCCCTTCGCCGCCGCGGGCAGCCTGAGCTTGCCTTGGCGGGCGGCGCGCTTCGCCGCTTTCTCCGTCGTCCCTTCGGGTACGGAGAGCGCCTTGTCGGCCTCCTCGTATACCTGGGAGGCACGCCAGCCTTCCTGCACGGAGAGGGACGTGGACTGCCACTCCCGCTGGTACTGCCGGATCAGCACCACGGCTGCCGTCACCACGGCCAAGGCGCACAGCAGGGTCACCCCGACGAGCCAGCGCTTCCGGTTCCCGGTCCTGGTGGTCATGGGAGGAACGCTAGGCCAGCGCACCGGTTCTCCGCGCCCGAACGGCGGTTATGGGACCAGCACCACCTTCCCCGAGGTGGCCCGCGTCTCCAGTGCACGGTGGGCGTCCGCCGCCTGCGCGAGCGGAAACGCGTCCACGAGCGGCGTCAGCACCCCCTTGGCGGCCAACGCCAGCGACTCGTCCTCCAGTTCCCGCTTGTGCTCCATCATGAAGGCGCCTTCCAGGGGACGGACGGTGATGCCCCGGGACGCGAGTTCCTCGGGGGTGAGGGCTTCCACGGGCGGCGGCTGCTGGCCGTCGCCCGCCGACAGCGTCGACGAGCCGCCGTACGCGTAGTGCGTGCCGCCGGGCGCCACCAGGTCCAGCGCCGTACGGGCGAGCGTGCCGCCGGGGCCGTCGAACAGATGGCGTACGGGGCGTTCGCCGTACGCCGCGCGGATGCTGTCGGCCCAGTCGGGAAGCGTGTAGTCGACGGCGAGATCGGCGCCCAGCTCGCGGACGGTCGCCGTCTTGGCCGGGCCGCCCGCCGCACCGATGACGCGGGCGCCGCGGTCCTTGGCGTACTGCGTCAACAGTGCGCCCATGCCGCCGGCGGCGCTCAGTACCAGAACGGTGTCCTCGGGATCGATCTCGGCTCCGCGCAGTACGCCCATGACGGTGCGCCCGGTGCCGACCATGGCGACGGCCTGCGGTGCGGAGAGCGGGTCGGGTACGGGCTGGAGGGCGTCGGCGTCGGCGACGGCCAGCTCCGCGTAACCGCCGGGCGCCGCGCCCAGATGCACGGTGACGCGGCGGCCGAGCCAGTGTGCGGGCGTGCCCTCACCCAGCGCCTCGACGGTCCCGGCGACCTCACGCCCGGGGATGGTGGGCAGCTCGGGGAGGGGCAGCGGGCCGCTTCTGACACCCGCGCGCAGAGTGGTGTCGATCAGGTGCACGCCGGCCGCCTGGACGGCGATCCGCACCTGGCCGGGGCCTGGGAGGGGGTCGGGCACCTCCTCGTACGTCAGATTCTCGGCGGGCCCGAAGGCGTGCAGGCGTACGGCATGCATGGGCGTTCGCTCCTTTGCGGAGGGGCGGTGGACGGGTCGGTCCGGAGCAACCGGCTCGCCCAAGACTCCGACTTGAAGTGTGGTTCAAGTCAACTGGCCACCGGCTGAGCGGCTCGATGGCTCGATCCCGTGCGCCGTTGTCAGTGGCCGAGGGCAGCATGAGGGCATGGCGACATCGGCAGTACGTGAAGCACGGCGCCCAAAGGTCTCCCTGCCCGAGCTGCGGCCCTTCGACGGCCGGGGCCTGGAGCCGGACGGGGACTACGACGGAGTCCGGTTCGAGGGGCTCGATCTGAGCGGGGCCGACGGGGGCGGGGCCACGTTTCTGGATGTGGGGATGTACCGGTGTGCGCTCGACGAAGCCCGCCTCGACCGGCTGAGAGTGATCGACTCGGTGCTGGAGGGGGTCTGGGGCGTCGGCGCCCAGCTGGCGAGGGCTGAGCTGCGCGATGTGGAGCTGCGGGACGCGCGTCTGGGCGGCATCCAGTTGCACGGAGCGCGGCTGAACCGGGTCCTGGTGCGGGGCGGGAAGATCGATTACCTGAACCTGCGTCAGGCACGGCTGACCGATGTGACGTTCGAGGGCTGTGTGCTGAATGAGCCGGATTTCGGCGGCGCTTCGCTCGAGCGGGTGGCGTTCCGTGACTGCGTACTGCGTCGTGCTGAGTTCAACCAGGTACGGCTCACGGATGTGGACCTGCGCGGGGTGACGGAGCTGGACCTCATCACGGGGGTGGACCGGCTGGCGGGCGCCGTCATCAGTCCGGGGCAACTGCTGGAGCTGGCCCCGGCGTTCGCGGCGCAGATCGGGGTGCGGGTGGAGCCCTGAGAGAGGGGAAGGCGAGGAACCGCACGGAAACAAACATTTGACCAGAGGGTTCCAACAAGGCCGAACACAGTTCTACGGTGTGGCCGTCAACAGGGCTGCCCTGGCGCCCGGTTCATGGGTGAGCGGGGGACGGGGAACAGTCTGCCGAGCCTTGAGGAGGACGGGAATGCGCCCCACCGTATTGCACCGTGCCACCCACCCGAGACCGACCAGCGCCCTCGTCGCCGTGCTGCTGTGCGGCGCGGGACTGGCCGCGCCTGCTGCCGCGGCCGGACCTGCTGCCGCCGCCAGCGGTCCTGCCGGCGCCGACGCACGGATCCCGGCATCGGCGGCACCTCCCGGTGACGATCTCGCCAAGACGCCGCCCATGGGGTTCAACAACTGGAACGCCACGCACTGCGGGCCCGAGTTCGACGAGGAGATGGTCAAGAAGACCGCCGACATCTTCGTCGAGAAGGGCCTCAAGGAGGCGGGCTACGAGTACGTCAACCTCGACGACTGCTGGGCGGAGCCGGAACGCGACGCCGACGGCAAGCTCGTCCCCCACAAGGAGCGGTTCCCCGGCGGCATCAAGGCCCTCGCCGACTACGTACATGCGAAGGGGCTCAAGCTGGGCATCTACACCAGTGCCGGCACCCGCACCTGCAACACCGAGCCGGGGATGCCGGGCGCGCTCGGCCACGAGGAGAGCGACGCACGGCAGTTCGCGGACTGGGGCGTGGACTACCTCAAGTACGACAACTGCAACAACGAGGGCGTCCCGGCCCAGGAGCGGTACCAGGCGATGCGCGACGCGCTGGACAAGACCGGCCGCGACATCGTTTACAGCATTTGCGAGTGGGGCGAGAACAAGCCGTGGGAGTGGGCCGGCGCGATGGGCCATCTGTGGCGCACCACAGGCGACATCTCCGACAACTGGGACAGTATGCTGGGCATCATGAAGCAGAACCTGCCGCTGGCCCCGTACGCCGGTCCCGGGCGGTGGAACGACCCCGACATGCTGGAGGTCGGCAACGGCGGTATGAGCGAGACCGAGTACCGCACCCACTTCTCCATGTGGTCGGTGATGGCCGCCCCGCTGCTCATCGGCTCCGACCTGCGCAAGGCCGACGGCAAGACGCTGGAGATCCTCGGCAACAAGGAGGTCATCGCCGTCGACCAGGATGCGCTCGGCAAGCAAGGGGAGGTCGTCTCGCAGCAGGACGGGCGCTGGGTCGTGGCCAAGGAGATGTCCGACGGCAGCCGGGCCGTCGCGCTCTTCAACGAGACCGACAGGCAGCAGACGATCTCCACCGAAGCCACCGACACCGGCTTGCCGCAGGCCGGTTCGTACGACGTACGCGACCTGTGGAAGCACGAGGACAGCACCTCGACAGGGCAGCTGTCGGCAACCGTTCCCGCGCACGGGACCGTGCTGCTGCGGGTGTCCGCGGACGGCTGACGCGGAGCGGTGCCGGGAGCCGGCGCGAGCCGCGCGCCCTCCCCGCACCGTCGCGCGGTCACTGCATCCGCGGGAAGCGGGCCGTCAGGGTCCACAGGGCCGGGTTGCCGTCCAGGCCCTCGTGCATGTCGGTGAGGTCCGCGACGAGATCGTGCAGGAAGTCGCGGGCCTCCCGGCGCAGCTCGCTGTGGGAGAAGGAGAGCGGGCCTTCGTCGTCCGCCGACCAGTCCGCGGTGATCTCCACCCAGCCGAAACGGCGGGTGAAGCGGAGCAGTTCGGCGGACTCGGTGAAATCCAGGGTGGCCCGGTGCGGGCCGGGAGAACGACTACCGCGGTTGTCGCGGTCCAGCTCTTCGACGATGTCGCACAGCGCCCATGCGAAGTCGAGCACCGGCACCCATCCCCAGCCTGTGGACAGCTCGCGGTCGGCGGCGGTGTCGGCGAGATAGATGTCCCCGCAGAAGAGATCGTGCCGCAGCGTGTGTACGTCAGCGCTGCGGTAGTCCGTCTGGGGCGGATCGGGGAAGCGGCGGGAGAGGGCGTAGCCGATGTCGAGCACGGCGCGATCGTGTCACGGCCACCCAGCCGTCCGCCGGGGCGGTGGGCACCGGAGTGGCGCGGGTGGCGCTCCCTCGGCGGAGAGCGCCACCCGCGTCGCGTGGGCCGCTTCAGACGTTGACGCCGAAGTCCTGGGCGATGCCCACCAGGCCGGAGGCGTACCCCTGGCCGACGGCGCGGAACTTCCACTCCGCGCCGTTGCGGTACAGCTCGCCGAAGACCATGGCGGTCTCGGTGGCGGCGTCCTCGCTCAGGTCGTAGCGGGCGATCTCGGTGCCGCCGGCCTGGTTGATGATGCGGATGAAGGCATTCCGCACCTGGCCGAAGTTCTGGCTGCGGCTCTCCGCGTCGTAGATCGAGACCGGGAAGACGATCTTGTCGATCTCGCCGGGCAGCGCGGCCAGGTTGACGTTGATCTGCTCGTCGTCGCCCTCGCCCTCACCGGTGACGTTGTCACCGGTGTGCACGATGGACTGGTCCGGCGTCGCCTTGTTGTTGAAGAAGATGAAGTGCTGGTCGGAGTAGACCTTGCCCTCTGCCGTCACCGCGATGGCGCTCGCGTCGAGGTCGAAGTCCGTGCCGGTGGTGGTACGCACGTCCCAGCCGAGGCCGACCGTGACGGCGGTCAGGCCCGGTGCCTCCTTGGTGAGCGAGACGTTGCCGCCTTTGGACAGGCTTACAGCCATGGGGTGCCCTTCTGTCGTGTCTGGCTCTGATGGTGATCCCTGAGGAAATCACCGGCGTCGGATCGCAACCACACCGGGGTCTGCGGCCGCACGCCTCACACCCTCCACAACGCTACCGAGGGACGGACGGGTTCCAGCTTTCCGGTCGGACTTTGCATTCTTTACCGTCGCGGCGCTTTTCCGTAGCCGTACGGAAAAGCGGATGACGGCCGCGCCGGGAGGCCGGACCATGGAACCCATGTCCGGTCCCTACTACATCCGAGGCGCGGTCGCCCTGCCCGAGGCCGAGCTGACGTGGCGCTTCACGCGTTCGTCGGGGCCGGGCGGCCAGCATGTGAACACCAGCGACAGCCAGGCCGAGCTGCGCTTCGACCTGGCGCGCACCCAGGCGCTGCCCGAGGTGTGGAAGCGCCGCGCGCTGGAGCGGCTGGCGAACCGCCTGGTGGACGGCGCCGTGCTGGTCGTACGGGCGAGTGAGCACCGTTCGCAGTGGCGTAATCGGGAGACGGCGGCGGTGCGGATGGCCTCCCTGCTCGCGGAGGCGACGGCGCCCCCGCCGCCCCCGCGGCGCAAGAAGAAGATGCCCCGCGGGATCAACGAGCGCAGGCTCCGCCAGAAGAAGCAGCGCAGCGAGGTGAAACGGGGCCGCACGGGGCGCGGCTGGGACTGACACATGGGGGCTGCGCCCCGTCAGGGGCGCGGGGAACTGCGCGATCAACCACAACGGACCCGCAGCTCGCAACCGTCGGGTATGGGCACCCGCTCCCCGGAACCGGCGAAGCCCCGCAGGGTCAGCGCAGCGACCGGTAGCGCCCGCTGTAATACAGCAGCGGCCCGCCCTCGCCGTGGGTGAGCCGCGTGGCCAGGACGCGCCCGATGACCAGGGTGTGGTCGCCCGCCGTCACCCGCTGTTCCGTACGGCACTCGACGGCTGCCAGCGCGCCGTCCACCAGGGGTGCGCCGCTGGCGGTACCGCGGGTGTGGGGGAGCTCCTGGAAGAGGAGCCGGTCGCTGAGCCGCGCCTTCATAGCGAAGCGACCGGCGGTCTGGTGCTGGGCGTCCGTGAGCAGGGAGACGGCCCAGTGGTCCTGGCGGGAGAGCAGCTCGTCCATCCGCGACTCCTCGCGCACGCTGATCAGGACCAGCGGCGGGTCCAGCGAGACGGACATGAACGCGGTGGCCGTCATGCCGACGTCCTCGCCGCGTGCTCCCTCCTCGGGGTCGTGCGCGGTGACAAGCACCACGCCGGCCGCCAGCCGCGCCATCGCCGCGCGGAACTCCTCGTCGCTCACCCCATCAGCATGGGGCATCGGGTGGGCCTGGGGCACGGGGGTCGTTTGCTGCTGCACTGCGTGGGACACGCTGGCTACGCTAGCCGCCACCTTTTCGGCCCCGCATCGGGCTCCGGGACCAGGCAGGGACTAGGACCATCGGCACTCTCCCCGGGTATGACGAGACACCACGGGCATGTGCGGCGGCTGCCCAGGGCACACGTTGCGCAATCAACTAGTCGCGGACTGTTGTGACTTGAGTCACAGAGGGCATTAATTGTTGACCCTGTGTACCGGGTGAACAGCTCGCTGTGATTCAGTGGCCATGGCAGCCGAGAACGCAGCCGAGACGCTGAGGCAGTGAGGCCCCGAAGCGACGCCACGAGCATCTGGAGTTGACGAGCAAGGCTCAGGGGGAGGGCTATGGAAACCGAGTCGGAGCCCTACGTCCGCCTCGCCAGTCTGCGCCAGCTGCACCGCGTCGTGGCGCAGCTCAACACGGCCCGCAGCCTCGCCGACACCCTGCAGACGGTCGCCGACGGGGTGGTCGAGGGCCTCGGCTTCGAGATAGCCGCGGTCAACCTGGTGCGCGCCGACGGAGACCTCGTCGTGGCCGCCGTCGCGGGCAGTGCCGCCGCCGAGTCGGTGATGGCGGGCCGAGTCGGTTCCCGCGCCTCCTGGGAACGCCGGCTGACGATGGGCGAGCAGTGGGGAGTGCTCTGCTTCATCCCCTACACCGAGGGCTGGGTGCTGGACAACGACGAGGTGCCCGAGTGGCACGCGCCCTCCGCGGTGCGGGACACGCCTGACGCCTGGCACCCCATGGACCGTCTCTTCGCACCGCTGTACGCCCCCGACGGCGAGCTGCTGGGCGTGCTCTCGGTCGACCGGCCCCGCAACGGCCGCCGCCCCGGCGCATGGGGCTGCGAGGCGTTGCAGATGTACGCGTCGCAGGCCGCCATCGCCATCAGCAACGCGCGGCTCCGCTCGAACATGCAGCGGGCCTTGGTGCGGCTGGAGCGCGAACAGCAGGCGCTGCGGGCCAGTGAGGAAAGCTTTCGACAGGCGTTCGAGTACGCGCCGAGCGGGATGGCCGTCGCCGAGATGGGCGGTGACCAGCAGGGGCGGCTGCTGCGGATCAACGACGCGCTGTGCCGGCTGCTGGGCCGCCCCGCCGCCGCGATGCGCCGCTACTCCTTCTCCGACCTGGTCCACCCGGAGGACATCCGTACGCTGCTGCGCACCTCGGCCGAGGGCGGCCGGGCCGAGCTGCGGCTGCAGCGGCGCGACGGCAGCTATGTGTGGGTCTCGCTGCGCAACTCCGTGGTCGCCGACACCGCCGACGGGCCGCGCTATCTGCTCACCCACGTCGAGGACATCGAGGAGCGCAAGCGGCACGAGCTCCAGCTCGCGCACCGCGCCAGCCACGACTCGCTGACCGGGCTGCCGAACAGCGCCGAGCTGCGGGCCCGGCTGGCCGGCAGGCTGTGCTCCATGCCGGGCCGGCCGGTGGCCCCGGCGGACGCCGCATCCGGCGCCGACCCAGCCGCCGGGCACCCGGGCGGCGGGCCCGGATACGGGTACGGACCCGGGGACGGCTTCTGGGACCTGGAAGGGCTGGGCGGGATATCCGGCGCGGGCCCCGGAACGGAGCCGGGAGCGGGCACTGCCGCGGGCCCCGGGGGCGGGAGCCCGGACCCGCACCATGTGCACGCGGTGCCGCCGAAGGGCGACGGGCCCGGTGAGAAGGGGCTCGCCGTCCTCTTCTGCGATCTGGACGGTTTCAAGTCCATCAACGACCGCTACGGCCACCACTGCGGCGACGCGGTGCTCATCGCGGTGGCCCGCCGCCTCGAGGCCGGGGTGCGGGACGACGACACGGTCGCCCGGCTGGGCGGCGACGAGTTCGTGGTGCTGGCCGATGGGCTGGGCCCGGCGGAGGCCCAGGACCTGGCCGTACGGCTGCGGAACGCGATCATCCCCCCGATCCAGGTTGACGGGCGTGCGGTGCGGGTAGGCGCCAGCTTCGGCATCGGCTGGGCGGGCTGCGGAATGACGGCCGAAGAGGTCCTGCAATCCGCTGACCAGCGCATGTATGTGGAGAAGCGGTCCCGGTCCAAGGGGCAGCGCCGGGCGGGCTAGCACAGTCCGGGTCCTTCGGCCAGCAACCGTGCCAAGCCGTTCACCCAGGAGAGGTAGGCTCGCCCGGATACCTGACGCAGTAGGGAGTGAGGGGATGACCGCCGAGAACAACGGCACGGGGGCTGCGCCGGAAGGGGGCGACGAGGACCCGTTCGCGTATCTGTACCGGCAGGAGGGCGACGCCCAGCAGTCCGCCGCACCCGGCCAGCAACCCGGCGTTCCCCGTCGCTCCTTCAACCAGGTCCGTGCCGTCGGCGAGCGGCAGTACGGCTACGGCTACCCGCAGCAACAGCAGCGCTCCGGCTACGGCTATCCGCAGCAGGGATCCGGCTACGGTCACCCCCAGCAGCAGTCCGGTTACGGCTATCCGCAGCAGCCCCCGCCGCCGGAGAGCCGGCCCAGCCCGCACTATGCGGCGCCCGAGACGGTGCCCGGCGGGCGAGCGGCGGCACGGCAGCAGGGCGGAGCGGGCAACGGTCGCGGCGGCCGCAACCGGACCGGCCTGCTGGTGGGCGCGATAGCCGTCGTCGCCGCGGTGGTCCTGGGTATCGGCGCCGCCATCGTCTTCAACGACGACAACACCGCCGAGGACCCGCAGGCCAACGACACCGGCGGCAGCAGCCAGCAGGACGACCAGAACCAGGGCAACGACGGCAACGGCGACAAGAAGGACAAGAAACCCGCGCCGAAGACGCTGCCCAAGGAGGACGCGGCCAGCCTCAACCTCAACGGCGCCACCGTCGCCAAACAGGTGCCGGGCGCCCAGGCCCGTGGCGGCGCGTACGTCGACATGAACCAGCCGGGTGCCGCGGCGACCTGGGAGATGAAGGGCGTACCCGCAGCCGGCAAGTACACCCTGCACGTCCGCTACGGCGTGCCCGGCAAGGACACGGCCGCCGACCTCACCGTCAACGGGAAGCCCGAGAGCCGGCCGGTGCGGCTGAAGAACTTCTCCCACGCCAAGGAAGGCGACTGGGAACAGGGCTGGACGGATACGTATTCGTACATCCTGCTCGAAAAGGGCCAGAACTCGATCAAGATCGCCTGCGGCTCCGGGTGCGAGGCCAACCTGGACAAGGTCTGGCTCACCAAGGGCTGGAAGAGCGACGGCTGAGAGGCCGCAGGCCGGGCGGAGGTTCCACGGCCGTCACCGCAACCTCTGCTCACCCCCTCAAGGGGTCTCCGCCTTGCGGACCCGTACCGAGGTGAGCATCCGCGTGTAGGTCGGCTCGTCGAACTCGCCGGCCACCGGAGAGCGCACCGTCGCCGCGGACAGCGCGACCGCGCGGGTCAGCCGGTCCGGCCAGGGCAGGCCCTCGGCGAGGCCGGAGAGCAGGCCCGCGACCGCGGAGTCGCCCGCGCCGGTCGGGTTGCCGGCCAGCCGCTCGGGCACCGCGGCGCTCCAGGCGCCGTCCTGGGTGACCAGCAGCATCCCGTCGGCCCCCAGCGAGGCCGCCACCGCGTGGGCGCCGCGCCGCTGGGCCGCGCGGGCTGCGCGCAGCGGTTCCGCGGTGCCGGTGATCCCGGCCAGCTCCTCCGCGTTGGGCTTGACGATGTCGGGCCGGGCGGCCAGCCCGCGGCGCAGCGGCTCCCCGTCGGTGTCCAGCAGGACGGGAATCCCGGCCGTACGCGCCTCGCGGACGAGCGTCGCGTACGCACCGACGGGCACGCCCGGCGGCAGGCTGCCGCACAGTGCGACGGCCTCGGCGCCGCGGCCCAGCAGCGCGCGGTAGGCGGTCAGGAAGCCGTCCCACTCCTCGGGCGTGATGTGCGGTCCGGGCTCGTTGAACTGGGTGGTGTCGCCGGTGGTCTCGTCGACGACAGCGACGGTGCGCCGGGTGCGCCCGGCCACCTGGAACAGCGCGTCGGTGACGGTGGCGGTGCCGCCGCCCGCGATGTGCTCGGCGGCGTCCGCCGCCAGCAGAGCCCGTAGGACGCGGCCCATCTCGCCGCCGACGAAGCCGGTGACGGTCGTCCTGAAGCCGAGCGCACCGAGCACCCGGGCGACGTTCAGCCCCTTGCCGCCGGGGCGCTCGGTCACCTCCCGCACCCGGTGCGAGGCGTGCGGTACGAGGTGGGGCACACGGTAGGTGAGGTCGAGTGCGGCGTTGAGCGTGACGGTCAGGATCATCTGCTCGCACCACCCTCACCCGGCTGACGACGGTTCATGACATACAACCCACGGCTTACAACCACGACATACGACACTTCGGCGGCCCGCGACCGCACGAGCGGCTCCACAGCCCGCGAGCGATCCGCGACCGCGCGAGCGATCATGCCATTCGAACCCGTGCCGGGCGACCCCTCGGCCCGGCTCAGCGGGTGCGCGGCGGCACGATCCAGCTGCCCTGGCGCATGACTCCGGCCAGCGTGAACTCCTCGTCCAGCACCACCAGGTCCGCCAGCTTCCCGGTCTCGATCGAGCCCACCCGGTCGGCCATGCCCAGCAGCCGCGCCGGGGTGGCGGACAGCGCCGTGACGGTGTCGGTGACCGGCAGCCCGTCCACGGTGACCGCGCGCTTGAACGCCTGATCGAGCGTCAGCGTGGAACCGGCGATGGAGCCGCCCTCCACCAGCCGGGCCACGCCGCCCCGCACCTCGACCTCCAGGTTGCCCAGCGGGTAGCGGCCGTCGCCCATGCCCGCCGCGCCCATCGCGTCGGTGATGAAGGCGACCCGGTCGGCGCCAGCCGCCTCGAACGCCAGGCGGAGGACGGCGGGGTGCAGATGGATGCCGTCGTTGATCAGCTCGACGGTGACGCGCTCGTCCGCCAGCAGCGCGGCGACCGGTCCGGGCTGCCGGTGGCCGAGCGGCGGCATCGCGTTGAACAGATGGGTGGCGACCGTGGCTCCGGCGTCGATGGCCTCCTGGGTGCCCTCGTAGCTGCCGTCGGTGTGGCCGACGGCGGCGATCACGCCGTTGTCGACGAGCAGCCGTACCGAGTCCAGCCCGCCGGGCCGTTCAGGCGCGAGCGTCATCATCACCGCCCGGCCGCGGGCCGCGTCCAGCAGCTTGCGTACGTCGCCGGGGTCGGGGTCGCGCAGCAGCGACTCCTCGTGCGCACCGCGCCGTTCGCAGGAGATGAACGGGCCCTCGAAGTGGATGCCCGCCAGCTCGCCCTGTTCGACCAGTTCGCTCAGCGAACCCGCCTGCCGGGACAGATCGTCCAGGTCGCCGGTGACCGTGGAGGCGACCATGGTGGTGGTGCCGTGCTCGCGGTGGGTGCCGATGGCGGTCAGCGACTCCTCGTGGCTGCCCGCCGAGAAGGAGGCGCCCCCGCCGCCGTGTACGTGGGTGTCGACGAAGCCGGGCACGATCCAGTGCCCCGTCAGATCGAGCGTCCCGGCGCCCGGTTCGGGACTCCCGGCCGCCGGTCCGGGCCCATGACCGACGGCGGTGAGGGTGCGGCCCTCGACCGTCAGCCTGCCGTTCTCCCGCACCCCTTCGGGCAACACCACCCGGGCACCGGTCAGCACCGTTCGCTTGCTCATCGGCTCGCAACCTCCGCGGAGAGTAGATCCCAGGCGAGGAGCCCCGCGCCCAGGCAGCCCGCGGCATCACCCAGGGCCGCGGGCACGATGGCCGGGAGTGGCTGAAAGGTGACCTTCTCGCGCACCGCCTCCCGGAGCGGAACGAAGAGGGTGTCGCCCGCCTCGGCGAGGCCGCCGCCGATGATCAGTGTGCGGGGGTCGAGCAGGGTAAGTCCCGTGACCAGGCCGCTGGCCAGCGCATCGATGGCGTCGGCCCACACCCGCTGGGCACGTGGGTCGCCCGCCTCGACGGCCTTCGCCGCGTCGGCCGCCGTCGCCTCGGGGTCGCCGCTGGCCGCCGCCCAGGCCGCGCCGACAGCGGACGCCGAGGCGAGCCGTTCCAGACAGCCGCGCTGTCCGCAGCCGCAGGGCGGGCCGTCGGGCCGTACGACGATGTGGCCGATCTCCCCCGAGCTGCCGTGCGCGCCCGGTTCGACCCGGTCGCCGATGCCGATGGCGCCCGCGATGCCGGTGCCCAGCGGCACGAAGAGGTAGCGGTCCACGCCCTCCCCGGCGCCGATGCGGCCTTCCGCGAGCCCGCCGGTACGCACGTCGTGCCCGAGCGCCACCGGCAGCGGCGGCAGTTGGGCATCCCGCCCCTGGCCGAGGCGGTCGCTCAGCAGGGCGCGCATGGGGACGTCGCGCCAGCCGAGGTTGGCGGAGAAGACGGCGACGCCGCCCTCTTCGTCGATGGTGCCGGGGATGGCGACGCCCGCGGCGGACGGCTCGGTGCCGTACAGCTCCAGGCCCAGGGCGCGCAGTTCGGCGGCGAAGTCGAGGATTCCGGCCACCACGGCCTCGGGCCCGCGCTCGCGTCCGGTGGCCCGACGTGCCTCGTGCAGCAGTTCGTTGCCGGTGCCGATGAGAGCGGCCTTCATGCCGGTGCCGCCGACATCCAGGGCGATGACGTAACGCACGGCAGAGGTGTGGGGGGCCTCGTCACGGGTGTTCACGGGAACAGTTTCCCGTGCGAGAGCCCAAAAGGTCTAGTCCACTCTGCCGGCTTCCGGTTCCGGATCACCGAATGGAAGCCAAGCTGATTCCTTACCGGTATCCGGTTTCGGTAGACGCTCGGGCCCTCCTGGGGGGAGACTCCCGCCCATCGGGCCGGGGCCGGTGGTGCCAGGGGGGAGAGTGTGGGCATCGGGGCCTGTGGCACCTTCTGAGGTCTCAGGGTTGAGGGGTAGTAGAGAATGGATCGGCGTCGTTTCCTGGGGATGGCCGCGACCGGAGTGGCCGGAGCGGCCGGGATGACCGCACTGTCCGGCTGCGGCGGTGGCCCGGGATCGGGAGAGGTGAAGCTGAAGCTCGTCGCCGCCGACTACGGGAACCCAGGTGCGGAGAACAGCTCGAAGATCTACTGGCGGAAACTCGCCGACGCTTTCACCAAGAAGAACCCCGACATCACTGTCGACGTCACCGTCTACAGCTGGAACGACATCGGCAAGAAGCTCACCGAGATGGTCGAGGCGGGCGACCCGCCGGACATCGCCCAGGTCGACTCGTACGCCAACTGGGCAGCAGAGGGAAAGCTGTACAAGGTCAGCGAGCTCCTTCCGATACCGGCGCAGGCCGAGTTCCTCGTCGCACTCGCCGAGGCGGGAGAGGTACGGCGCGTCCAGTACGGTCTGCCGTTCGTCGCCAGCACCCGGGTGCTCTTCTACAACAAGGACCTCTTCAAGAAGGCCGGGCTGGACCCCGACGAGCCGCCGGAGAGCTGGCGCGACCTCAAGACCGCGGCGCGAGCCCTCAAAGCGGCCGGCGTCAAGATCCCCTACGGTCTGCCGCTCGGCCCCGAGGAAGCCCAGGGCGAGTCCCTGATGTGGATACTCGGCAACGGCGGAAGCTTCGTCGACAGCGTGGGCAACTACACCCTCAACTCCCCCGAGAACGTCGAGACGTTCCAGTGGCTGCGCGACAACCTCGTCACCCCCGGCTACACCGAACCCAGCCCCCAGCGCGTCGACCGGCAGAAGATGTTCGAGGCGTTCACCGAGGGCGACGTGGGCATCCTCAACGGCCACCCCACCCTGATGCAGCAGGCCGACAAGAAGAACATCTCCTACGGCACCGCCAAGCTGCCCGGCAACGACGGCCCCGCCGAGGGCACCCTCGGCGTGGCCGACTGGATGATGGCCTTCAACAAGAACGGCCATCGCGAAGCGTGCGGCAAGTTCCTCGCCTTCGTCTACGAGGAGAAGAACCACTACGCCTTCACGTCCCAGTACGGGCTGCTGCCCGTCACCAGCAGCGCCTCCCAGCGGATGCGCAAGGACAAGAAGCAGAAGAAGCTCTGGCCCTTCCTCGACCAGCTCGCCGGGGCCGAGTTCTACCCGGTGGGCAAGGTGTCCTGGGCGGACACCAGCGCGATCATCAAGAAGACCATCGGCCAGGCGGCCATGAAGGACGGCGACCCGAGGGGCGTCCTGACCACGCTGCAGCGCAAGGCGGCGGCCGAGGAGGACGCGGCGCCGTCCTGATGCGGGCCGCTCCTGGCGCGGCGTCGCCGCTGATGCGGGGCCGCTCCTGACACCCCTCCCGCGTACGGTGGAGGGGTGAGCGGTACGGAAGACGAGCGTGACGGTGCGGACAGCGGCGAGGCGGTGGCGGAGCTCTCGGACGAGGACCGGATGGCGGAACTCTCGGACGAGGACCGCGCCGTGCTCGCCTTCGCCGCCCGCGGGTGGGCCTCCCCCGGCGAGAAGGAACGCGCCGTCCGGGAGCGGCTCGGCATGTCGCCCGTGCGCTACTACCAGTACCTCAACGCGCTGCTCGACGACCCCCGCGCTGCCCGGCACGATCCCGTGACCGTCAACCGGCTGCGGCGCGTCCGACAGGCCAACCGGGACCGTACCCACCAGCCGTAACCACAGCTGGTTATGGTGCGGCCATGTCGCTTCCCTCGCTCCCGGAGACGGAGGCCGGGCGTGCCGGGCTCGCCGCCCTGCTCTCCGACCCCGCGCGCGCCGTGCTCGCGTTCGACTTCGACGGGACGCTCGCGCCCATCGTCACCGACCCGCAGGACGCGCGGGCCGACCCCGAAGCAGTGCACGCGCTGGCGCGGCTGGCCCCGCGGCTGGCCGGCGTCGCCGTCATCACCGGCCGGCCCGCGGCTGACGCCGTACGGTACGGCGGCTTCGAGAGCGTCGCCGGGCTGGAGGGACTGACGGTGCTCGGTGCGTACGGGGCCGAACGGTGGGACGCCGCGGACCCGGTCGTGCGGGCACCCGACCCCCCCGCAGGGGTCGCGGCGGTACGGGCCGAACTCCCCGCCGTGCTCGCCGAGTCGGGAGCGCCGGAGGGTACCTGGACGGAGGACAAGGGCCGGGCGCTCGCCGTACACACCCGCCGCGTGACCTCGCCCGAGGCCGCCCTCGACCAGCTGCGCACCCCGCTGTACGCCCTTGCCGAGCGGCATGGACTCATGGTGGAGCCGGGCCGCATGGTGCTCGAACTCCGCCCGCCGGGCGCCGACAAGGGCGCGGCACTCGCGGACTACATCCGCGAACGGGCCGCCACCACTGTCGCCTACGCCGGTGACGACCTGGGCGACCTTCCCGCGTACGCCACCGTCGCGGCGCTGCGCCGGGAGGGCGTGCCGGGGCTGCTGGTGTACAGCGCCCCCGAGACGGCGACGGAGTCGGTCGAGCAACTCCGCACCGCGGCCGACGTCCGCGTCACGGGCCCTGCCGGGCTGGCGGCCTGGCTGCGTGCGCTGGCGGACGCGCTGTAGCGGTCCGCGGCCGTCAGCGGAGCGCTTCCAGCTGGTTCAGCAGCCAGCGGGTCGGGGGCTGGGAGGTGGCGGTCTTTGCCAGGCGGCGGGTCCGCTCCGCGCGGGTGGAGGCGTCCAGTTCCAGCGCTGTCCGCAAGGCGGCGGCCGTCTCCCGCACATCGAAGGGGTGCACACAAATGGCGTCGGGCGCCAGTTCCTCGTACGCTCCGGCCTCCCGGGAGAGGACCAGGGCACAGCCCTCGTCGGAGACGACGGGGATCTCCTTCGCCACGAGGTTCATCCCGTCGCGGATCGGGTTCACCAGCGCGACGTCCGCCATCCGGTAGGCGGCCAGCGAGCGTGCGAAGTCATCCTTCACATGCAGCAGGACCGGCGTCCAGCCATCGGTGCCGAACTCCTTGTTGATCGCGTCGGCGACCCGGCCGACCTCGGCCGTGTAGTGGCGGTAGACGGCGAGATCCTGCCGCGAGGGGTAGGCGAACGCCAGATGGACGACGCGTTCGCGCCACTCGGGATGGTCGGCGAGCAGCCGCCGGTACGCGTACAGGCCGCGGACGATGTTCTTGGACAGCTCGGTCCTGTCCACCCGAACGATGGTCCGGCGGGGGCTTCCGTCCGGGCCCGTACCCACCTGTTCGCGCAGCTGTGCCATCCGCTCGGCGACGTCGTCCCGGTGCGCCCGCTCGCGCAGGAAGTCGCCGTCCGCGCCGAGCGGGTGCACCCCGATCTGCGTCGTACGGCCCTCGTAGGTCACCGAGAGCGCATCGCCCGCTCCCTCCCCGGTGACCGTCGCGCCCAGCACCCGTTCGCAGCACTCGGTGAACAGCCGGGCCCAGCGTGCGGTCAAGAACGCGGTGCGGTCGGCGCCGAGCATGCCGCGCAGCACCTGCGTGGCGACCTCGTCCGGGAGCAGCCGGAAGTAGTCGGCGGGCGCCCAGGGGGTGTGCGAGAAGTGGCCGATCCGCAGATCGGGGCGGCGCTCGCGGAGCATGCCGGGGACGAGGGTGAGGTGGTAGTCCTGCACCAGCACCGTGGCGCCCCGCCCGGCCTCCTGCGCCAGCGCCTCGGCGAAGGCGGCGTTGTACGCCTCGTACTCCGCCCACTGGCGGCTGAAGTCCTGGTCGAAGACCGGTTCCAGCGGCGTCTGGTACAGCATGTGATGGGTGAACCACAGCACGGAGTTGGCGATGCCGTGGTACGCCGCCTCGAAGGTGCCGGGCGGGATGTCGAGCATCCGTACGGACTGCCCGCCGACGTCCCCGCCGTCCAGGTGACCGCCCGAGCGCCGGACCGCCTCGCGATCGCCCGCACCGAGCGCCGCGCACACCCACACCGCGTCGGTCCCGGAGCCGATGGCCGACAGTCCGGAAACCAGGCCGCCGCCTCCGCGCTTCGCGGTGAGCGTGCCGTCGTCGCCCAGCGTGTAGGACACCGGTCCACGGTTGGACGCGACGAGGACCATCGCGGATGTCACCCGCGGTCCCTGTGCTCCCTGCGATGTTGCTGCTCCAGCGACCATGCGGCGAGCCTAGCCGCCGCCGAAACCGCTCAAACGTGCCCGTACCGCAGCCTCGTCCGCCGACGCCCTCACGCCGCCACCCGCTGCCCGTACTCGGGCACCGTGCACATCGGAGGGCGCTCCTCCGCATCCACCAGGTGGCCGCGGGGGACGAAACAGCCCGCCTCGTCCCGCTCGAACTGGGTCAGCGCCGTCCCGCCGGACCGTCCCTCGAACACGCTCCGCGCACCGTGCGCCACCGTCGGGCCGCCCCGGCCGATGCGGCGCTCGGCCGCCGCGTAGATGGCGGTGGCCATCCGGCCGAGTGCCTGCCCGTCCTGGTTGCGGTGCAGCCGTACGCCCACATCGACCTGGGCCAGCGCGTCCAGCCCCACCAGCTCCAGCGCGTCGACCAGCAGCGCCAGCTCCACCCCGTAGCCGACCGGGAAGGGCAGCCGCTCCAGCAGCGAGCGGCGCGCCGCGTACTCGCCGCCCAGCGGCTGGACGAGCCCGGCCAGCCGCGGCCAGTGCAGATTGAGCAGGGGGCGCGCCACCAGCTCGGTCACGCGCCCGCCGCCGGCCGGGCTGCCGGGCAGCGGGCGGTCGTACATCGCCTTGACCAGCTGTACGTCCGGCTCCGTCAGCAGCGGCCCGACGATGCCGGTGACGAAGTCGGGCGAGAACTCGCGCAGGTCCGCGTCGACGAAGCAGATGATGTCGCCGCTGGTCGCCAGCAGGGAGCGCCACAGCACCTCACCCTTTCCGGGGCGGGTCGGCAGCCTGGGCAGCACCTCGTCCCGGTGGATCACCTTGGCCCCGGCGGCTGCCGCGACCTCGGCGGTGCGGTCGGTGGAGCCGGAGTTCATCACGATCAGCTCGTCCACCAGCGGTGTCCCGGAATCGAGGTGGGGCGAGGCCAGCTCGCGGCGGATCACCGAGACGATGTCGCCGACCGTGGCCTCCTCGTTGAGCGCGGGCAGCACCACGCTGACGGTGGTGCCGGTGCGGCGCTTGGCCGCCAGCAGCGCCTCCAGCGGCCGGTCGGCGACGCGCCAGGAGCGGCGCCGCAGCCATTGGCCCACTTCATCGAGCACGTGCGCCGCCTTCCTGTAGTCGGGTCCCGCTGGTCGGGCTGAGGTGGGACGGGTGGTGCGGTGGCCGGCCCCGGGCGAGGGCCCCAGGCCATGGCCCCAGGGCCGCGGAGGCGAGCGACGGGTGATCCATCTCGCGGTTCGGACGTCCCTCTCAAGCGTGACCGCCGTCAGTTACAGTCTTGAACAACGCAGGTGACCTCCGCATCTCGGGGTCGCCGCGACAAACGCCCGAGCGGCCCCTGGCCGCCCGGCGCCATAGTGCAGCTCATCCAGAGGGGCAGAGGGAACGGCCCGTTGAAGCCCCGGCAACCATCCCGCGATCCGCGTGTACGCGGACCCTCCAGGCGAGACCGCCTCGTGGGGACGGTGCCAATTCCGGCCCGTGACGAGATACGCCACGGGGAAGATGAGGAGAAAGGGCCTCGCCTCCATGGCTGTGCAGACAGTTGCAGCGAACAGCACCACTTCCACCGACGCCTCTGACGCGTCCGGCGCCACCTCGCACGATCTCGGCGCCGCTGTGGCCCTCTCCTGTCGCGAGTGCGGCACCCGCACCGAGCTGGGGCCCAGCTTCGTGTGTCTGGAGTGTTTCGGCCCGCTGGAAGTCGCCTACGAGCTGCCCACCGGTGACCCGGAGGGCCTCCGCAGGCGGATCGAGGCCGGTCCCGCCTCGATGTGGCGTTACGCACCGCTGCTGCCGGTACCGGCCGACGTCGCCGAGAAGCCGAACCTGAACCCCGGCTTCACCCAGTTGGTGAAGGCCGACCGGCTGGCCGCCGAGCTGGGAGTGACCGGCGGTCTGTACGTCAAGGACGACTCCGGCAACCCCACCCACTCCTTCAAGGACCGTCCGGTCGCCATCGCCCTGGAGGCAGCCCGGGCGTTCGGGTTCACCACCCTCTCCTGCTCCTCGACCGGCAACCTGGCCGGTGCGGTGGGCGCCGCCGCCTCCCGGGCCGGGCTGCGCTCGTGCGTGTTCATCCCGGACGGGCTGGAGCAGTCCAAGGTGGTGATGGCCGCGATCTACGGCGGCGACCTCGTCGCGATCGACGGCACCTACGACGACGTGAACCGCTTCTGCTCCGAGCTCATCGGCGACCCGCTGGGCGAGGGCTGGGGCTTCACCAACGTCAACCTGCGGCCGTTCTACGCCGAGGGCTCGAAGTCCCTGGCGTACGAGATCTGTGAGCAGCTCGGCTGGCGGCTGCCCGACCAGCTCGTCATCCCCGTCGCCTCCGGCTGCCAGCTGGTGAAGATCGACAAGGGGCTGCGGGAGCTGATCCAGCTCGGGCTCGTCGAGGACAAGCCGTTCCGGATCTTCGCCGCGCAGGCGGAGGGGTGCTCGCCGGTCTCCCGCGCGTACAAGGAGGGCACCACCGCCGTCCGCCCGGTCAAGCAGCCCGACACCATCGCCAAGTCCCTCGCCATCGGCGACCCGGCGGACGGTCCGTACGTCATCGACATCTGCCGGCGCACCGGCGGGGCCGTCGAGGACGTGAACGACGCGGAGATCGTGGACGCGATGAAGCTGCTCGCGCGGACCGAGGGCGTGTTCGCGGAGACGGCCGGAGGTGTCACGCTGGGCGTGACCCGCAAGCTGATCGAGTCCGGCGCCATCGACCCGAGCCTCACGACCGTCGTGCTGAACACGGGTGACGGCCTCAAGACCCTCGACGCCGTGGCCCCCACGGCGCGGCCCACCGCCGTGATCCGCCCCAACCTGGCCGCCTTCCGCGAGTCCGGCCTGGCCTGACCGAGGTGCCCCGGGTGCCCTGGGCGCCCAGGTTGCCGGAGGCGCCTCAGACGGCTGAAATCGGCCCCCCGGTGTTTAGCGGGTGGGAATGCCGGAGCGGGGCCCCCTGGGGTGCTTTCCCTCTTACGTTAGGAAGATCGACATGAGCGTCAACGTCCGGATCCCGACCATCCTCCGTACCTACACGGGCGGTCAGGCCGAGGTCACCGCCGAGGGCGGCACCCTCGCCGAGGTCCTGGCGGACCTGGAGAAGAACCACGCGGGCATCAGCGCCCGTGTCCTGGACGACGCGGGCAAGCTCCGCCGCTTCGTCAACGTCTACGTCAACGACGACGACGTCCGCTTCGAGCAGGGCCTGGAGACCCCCACCCCGGACGGTGCGGGCATCTCCATCATCCCGGCGGTGGCCGGCGGCTGACCCGTCCGGCCGCGCGGTCGGGGCTGCGGCCCCGCAGCCGCCCGCCGCTGCCCCGCCGACCAGCGCTCGGGCTCTGTGATCGCCCCTTCCGAGGAAAAACGGAAGGGGCGATTCCATGTGACGAGAGGCGGTTCGGGAGACGGTAGAGTTACGGCAGTTCCCCCTCCCGGCGGTTGCCGGACGCGTATGAGAACGCGCCAGGGGCGGATCAACACCGCGACAACAACGGGACAAGTTGCTGTCGAAAACCGGACGGCAATTGTCGTGAAGGCCCCGAATGTCTGGCCCGACTTGCCCTGCTCCGACGGCAGTTGAGGCTTATTTCCGATCAGTCGTGCCCAGAATTCTCGTCCGATTGACCTGTTGCACAGGGCGTCCGTGCAGATACATTCAGCGGCGGTCGACGCGTTCCGGCGCACGCCCCCGCTTGCTTGTGGGGGTGAGGTCTGACCCGGGTTCGCGAAGTGCGGGCTCGTGCAAGGGCCAGTAATAGGGGAGTTAGGAATGGCTCAGGGCACCGTCAAGTGGTTCAACGCGGAGAAGGGGTACGGCTTCATCGCGGTCGACGGTGGTGCGGACGTGTTCGTCCACTACAGCGCGATCCAGATGGACGGTTACCGCACCCTGGACGAAGGGCAGCGGGTCGAGTTCGAGATCTCGCAGGGTCAGAAGGGGCCGCAGGCGGACATGGTCCGCGTGACCGGCTGAGTGTCGCCGGACTGCGCAGAGCTTGTAGACACAGCAGAGAAGAGAAGGGGCCGCACCCACGGTGCGGCCCCTTCTTCGTGCCCAAGCTGCGAGGGAGGAGTTTCCCCCCGGAGGGGGCCCGGGGCTGTGCTTACATGCGGCTCCGCCGCGTGGGCGCGCCCAGCCAGGGAGCACCCGCAGCCCGACGGACAGGGGCACCCCCTCATCGGCATGGCGAGCCCCGCCAACGTCGCTTGCACTCTCCATGCCCGAGTGCTAATCATTGGGTTAGCACTCTGCGAGTGAGAGTGACAAAGAAGGACCGGGTCGGTGAGGCCGCAGGCCGGTGGGGAAGGAACCGCCGGGTCGCAGGCCGTCCGTCGCGGGCGCCACGCGGTCCGGAGAAATCCAACCCTCCCCTTGCGCTCGGCGCATGGGGGAATCCAGGGAGGACCAACCCACATGGCCAAGATCATCGCCTTTGACGAGGAGGCGCGGCGCGGTCTTGAGCGTGGCATGAACCAGCTTGCCGACGCCGTCAAGGTCACGCTCGGCCCGAAGGGCCGCAACGTCGTTCTGGAGAAGAAGTGGGGCGCCCCCACGATCACGAACGACGGTGTCTCCATCGCCAAGGAGATCGAGCTCGAGGACTCCTACGAGAAGATCGGCGCCGAGCTGGTCAAGGAGGTCGCCAAGAAGACGGACGACGTCGCCGGTGACGGCACGACGACCGCCACCGTGCTGGCTCAGGCGCTCGTGCGGGAGGGTCTGCGCAACGTTGCCGCGGGCGCCAACCCGATGGCCCTCAAGCGCGGTATCGAGCAGGCCACCGAGGCCGTCTCCGCCGCTCTTCTGGAGCAGGCGAAGGACGTGGAGACCAAGGAGCAGATCGCTTCGACCGCCTCCATCTCCGCTGCCGACACCCAGATCGGTGAGCTGATCGCCGAGGCCATGGACAAGGTCGGCAAGGAAGGCGTCATCACCGTCGAGGAGTCGCAGACCTTCGGGCTCGAGCTCGAGCTCACCGAGGGCATGCGCTTCGACAAGGGCTACATCTCCGCCTACTTCGCCACCGACATGGAGCGCATGGAGGCGGAGCTCGAGGACCCGTACATCCTCATCGTCAACTCCAAGATCAGCAACGTGAAGGACCTCCTTCCGCTGCTGGAGAAGGTCATGCAGTCGGGCAAGCCGCTGCTGATCATCGCGGAGGACGTCGAGGGCGAGGCGCTGTCCACGCTGGTCGTCAACAAGATCCGTGGCACCTTCAAGTCCGTCGCCGTCAAGGCCCCGGGCTTCGGTGACCGCCGCAAGGCCATGCTCGGCGACATCGCCATCCTCACCGGCGGCCAGGTCATCTCCGAGGAGGTCGGTCTCAAGCTGGAGAACGCCACCCTCGACCTGCTGGGCCGGGCGCGCAAGGTCCAGATCACCAAGGACGAGACCACCATCGTCGACGGTGCGGGCGACAGCGAGCAGGTCGCGGGCCGGGTCAACCAGATCCGCGCCGAGATCGAGAACAGCGACTCGGACTACGACCGCGAGAAGCTCCAGGAGCGCCTGGCGAAGCTGGCCGGCGGCGTGGCCGTCATCAAGGCCGGTGCCGCCACCGAGGTTGAGCTCAAGGAGCGGAAGCACCGCATCGAGGACGCCGTCCGCAACGCGAAGGCGGCCGTCGAGGAGGGCATCGTCGCCGGCGGTGGCGTGGCCCTGCTGCAGGCTTCCTCGGTCTTCGAGAAGCTGGAGCTGGAGGGCGACGAGGCCACCGGTGCCGCCGCCGTCAAGCTGGCTCTCGAGGCCCCGCTCAAGCAGATCGCGGTCAACGCCGGCCTCGAGGGCGGCGTCATCGTGGAGAAGGTGCGCAACCTGACCCCGGGCCACGGTCTGAACGCGGCCACCGGCGAGTACGTCGACATGATCGCCGAGGGCATCCTCGACCCGGCCAAGGTGACGCGCTCCGCGCTGCAGAACGCCGCCTCCATCGCGGCGCTCTTCCTCACCACCGAGGCCGTCATCGCCGACAAGCCGGAGAAGGCCGCCGCGGGCGCCGACGCGGCTGCCGGCGGTGGCATGGGCGGCATGGACTTCTGATGAGTCCGAGCCGTTCGCACGGCTCCGCCGCCTGCTGAGGCAGTACGAAGGCGGGTACCCCCGAGGGGGTGCCCGCCTTTGCCGTTCCGGCGGTTTCTGGAGTCGGCGGCGTTGTGGCGGTTCAGCCGACCTCGATGTCCGGGAAGCAGAAGTAGCCCTTGATCTCGGACACCTGGTCGAAGGGCTCGGGGTAGGACCAGGCGATGTCCTGGGCCGTACCGTCGGCCAGCGACCAGTAGTCGGCGGTGCCTTTGAAAGGGCAGCGGGTGTGGGTGTCGGACAGGGCGAGCAGGTCGGTGCGTACGTCCTCGGCCGGCAGGTAGTACCGCACCGGGTAACCCGTCTCGCTCAGCAGCAGCGGTCGCCGGCTGTCCGCCAGCACCTGGCCGTCGCGCGCGACCGCTCGCACGCGCTCGGTGCCTTCCTCGATGGTGATCGTGTGACCTTGTGCGGTCATGGCGCGGTCCTTCCGTCGGGGGTTGTCACGCGGGGGTTGTCACGGCGCAGCCTCGGCCTCAGACCCCGAAGAGGGCCAGGGCCGACCGTTCCAGCCCCGCCATCTTCACCGGTACCGCGCGGTGCGCCTCCCAGTCGACACGGTCCAGTCGGAGCCGCTCGAAGGTGCGGGCCTTGCCCAGTACGGCCTCGGTCAGCAGACCGTCCGGTCGGTAGCCCAGCTTCTCCGAGACTCGCCGCGAGCGCGGGTTGTCCGTCATGGCGGCGGACGTCATGCTGCGCGCGCCCAGCCCTTCGAAGGCCAACTGCAGTGCGGCCGCCCGCATCTCCGTACCGAACCCCTTGTTCTGGTGCGCCGCGCCGAGCCAGGAGCCGGTCTCCGCTTCCCGTACGACCGCGAAGTCGGTGCTGCTCACATCCTGACGCCCGATCACCCGCCCCTCGTGCAGTACGGCGAGGCTCAGCGTCCACGCCTCCGGCCGCCAGTTCGCAATGGTGCTCAGTACATGCTGGAAGCAGCCGCGCTTGCGCTCCTCCGGGCTCGCGGCGGTCCACGGGATGCTGAACGGCATCTCGGCGTCGTCATGCACCTTTCCGGCGGCGAGCTGCGCCAGCTCGGCGAGCGTTTGTTCGTCCGGAAGGCGCAGCTGAAGGCGGGGAGTTGTCAGGCGCAGCGCGTACAAGGGCCAGATGTCAGCTTCCATGACGAGAGCTTGCCGAAGAGGGGGAGCAGGGTCGAACGAATTACCTCCCCCTGCGGCTCGTCTCACGGTACGTATTGCGCGCCCAGTTTCACGGCTCGTCGATGAGTCCACCGCGCTGCCCCGCTACGAGGAGCGCATGCGCCCCTACGCCGCCCTCAACCAGGCCCTCGCCACCGAGAACCCCGGCAAGGGCGCCTCCGAGGAATCCCTCACCCACGCGAAGAATGCCCTCACCCTGGGTGATGCGGGCGGGGGTGGATTGTGAGGGCGCCCATAGGACCCAGATCACTTACGAAGCAGCTTCGTATGTCCGCGTTGCTCCGACCTGGGGCGGGCGGGGAGTGATCGACCCTCTGTCCGGATTGTTCCGATTCTGGATCGTACGTCACATATTTGCCGGGTGGGGGAGCCGGTTCCCAGGGTGGGTGCCAGGCCGCGACAAGACCGGGACAACGCACCACTCCCGGGACGCGCGGCCGGAACGTCCCCCCACGAAAGGCTCCCCGCTCGCATGCGTAACGCCCTGCGTACCCTCAAGCCCGCCCGTATCGCCACCACCGGCCTGACCGCGCTGGGCGCGGCCGGTATCGCCGCCACCACGCTGGCCGGAACCGCCCACGCCACCCAGGCCCCCGCCAAGCCCGCCGCCAAGCCCGCAGCGATCGAAAGCGCCGCCTCGACCGCGCAGCACGTGAGCATGCAGGCCGCACACGCAAAGAAGGCGCAGAAGGCGGACGACCAGCAGGCCGACGGCAAGTACGCGGACAACCTGGACGGCTGGATCCGCGAGGCACGCGCCATCATGGCCAAGCACGACATCCCCGGCTCCTACGACGGCATCAAGCGCAACATCATCCGCGAGTCGGCCGGCGACCCCAACGCGATCAACGACTGGGACATCAACGCCAAGAAGGGCACCCCCTCCAAGGGCCTGCTCCAGGTGATCCAGCCCACCTTCGACCGCTACCACGTCGAAGGCACCCCTAATAAGCTCACCGATCCCGTAGCCAACATCGTCGCCGCCTGCAACTACGCAGCCGACCGCTACGGCACCATGGACAACGTCGACTCCGCCTACTAAGACAGGCCGCGCCGACACCACACACCACACGCGGCACACGCCCCCGCGCATGCGAACAGGAGCGGGTGGGAGGAACACCTCCCACCCGCTCCTTCGCTATGCCGGCTCGGCTCATGCCCCTGGTCATGCCCCTGGTGGGGCCCGGTCTCGGGTAGTGCTAGGTACACCCTCGGTTCGGGTCCCAGCGGTATGGGATCGGGCTCGCGGCGCGGCGAAAGTGGACACATGACAACGACGACGAACGTGCAGCCCGCCCCGCATTCCCTTTCGGCCCCTGTCGCGATGGCGGACGGCAGCCGCCGCGGGGGACGTTTTGGCCGGGAGGTGGGCTATCTGCTTTCCGGCCTGCCGCTGGGCATCGCCGCGTTCACGCTGGCGGTGACGGGGTTCGCTCTCGGTGTCTCGACGCTTGTCCTGGTCATCGGCCTGCCGGTGCTGGCCGGAACGCTGTCCATGACCCGGTATCTGGCTCGCGTGGAGGCGGACCACATAGCGGCCGTCACGGGCCGCCCGCTCCCGGCGCGCTCGGAGAGGCCGGCACCGGAGAGGGAGGGGAGCGGCAGCCGCGGCGGTCGGTGGAAGGCAGTGCGGGATCCGCAGGCGTGGCGCGAGCTGGTGCACGCGGTGCTCGCCTTCCCCGTGCGGGTGGTGACCTTCGCCCTGACGCTGACCTGGCTGGTCGGCGGGCTCGGCGAATTCACCTACGGGCTGTGGTCGTGGTCGATACCCCGGGACGGGCACGACGGTCTGGTGGACCTGGCCTTCGGGGTTACGGGACGGGGCGCCGACATCGCCTTCAACACCGCGGTCGGCGTGTTCTTGCTGGCCACGTCGGTGCCGGTGGTGCGCGGGCTCACGGTGATGCAGGCGAGCCTGGGTCGGGTGCTGTTGCGCCGCGGCGAGCTGTGACCGGGGCTTCCGGTCGGTCCGGCCGGGGCGGTCCTCACATCGGGGGCGGGCTTCCGAGCGGCGAGTCGGCCGAACTGCTGCCATCCTGAGGCGGCGGGCAACTGCGAAGCGCGGGCACTGGCACGCTTCGCAGTGCAGGACGCCCAGCAGATAGCAGGTACGCACTCAGTAGTGACGCGCCCAGCAGAGATGCACACAGCGCGCAGTACACAGTCCCCGTCTGCCGGAGGATCCGCATGCTGACCACCAACTTCGTTCCCGGCACCCCGAACTGGCTCGACCTCGGTGCGGCCGATGTGGACGCCGCTGTCGCCTTCTACACCAGCGTCTTCGACTGGCAGTTCCAGTCGGCGGGCCCGGAGGCCGGGGGGTACGGGTTCTTCCAGCGTGGCGGCAAGACCGTCGCCGCGGTCGGACCGCTGATGGAGGAGGGGGCGAGTCCCGCGTGGACGGCGTACTTCCACACGGGCGACGCGGACACGACCCGCGCCCAAGTGGAAGGCGCGGGCGGCACCGTACGGGTCGAGCCGATGGATGTGTTCACGGCCGGCCGCCTGGCGCAGTTCACCGATCCGACCGGCGCTGACTTCGCCGTATGGCAGCCGAGGGACACGGGCGGCCTGGAAGTGGTCATGGAGCCGGAGACGCTGTGCTGGACGGAGCTGTACACGACCGACGCGGCAAGGGCGAAGGACTTCTACAGAGCGGTGTTCTCGTGGAGCTACGAGGACATGCCGATGGGTGACGACCTGGTCTACACCGTCGCCTCGGCGCCCGGTGGCGGCACAGAGGACGACACCGGGCACGGCGGCATCATGCAGCTTCCGCAGGAGAATCTGAGCGCCGGGTCGACCTCGGAGTGGCACCCGTACTTCGCCACGGAGGACTGCGACGCGACGTGCACCCGGGCGACCGGGGCCGGGGCCAAGGTGCTGATCCCGCCGACGGACGCACCCGGTGTGGGCCGGCTCGCAATGCTCCGGGACCCGGCGGGCGCGCCGTTCGCCTTGATCAAGGGAGATCCGAACATGGGGTGAGGCGAGGAAGGCTTGACCCTCGCACTGTGTGAGGCCGTGGAGTGGGGGAGCCATGTTCACCAGCGGAGACTTCGCGACCCACGGCAGGGCGTCGGTGCGGATGCTGCGCCACTACGACGCGAGGAGGCGTCCGGAACTCTTCGGCGCGGGCCGAAGAGTTCCGGTCCTAGCGTTCGATGCATGTCGCGAACCGTGCACGAACTGGACCGGAGCGAGGACGTACGAGCGGCGCTGGCCAACCCGCACCTGGTGCCGGAGCTGCCGCCCGCAGCCGAGGCGCGGGGCCCCCTGCCCGAGCGAAGGGAGAGCTCGGGGGAGGGCGCTTCGATGGCCTGGCTGCGGGCAACGGTGCCCCGGTTCAGCTCCGGGGAGACGCATGCGCGGCGCCGAGCGTTGGTGGAGGCCGAGTTGCGCCGCGTCGATCCGGCGGAGCTGCGACGGGCGGTGGCCTCGCGGCCGGGGGCAGCCGAAGCCGACGTACGGATCCGGGTGGTCGCCGCCCTCGCTGAGGCGCTGGGGCTACGGGAACCGGACGCTGTGGCGGAGGCCGTCACGGTGGTGGCGGGGACCTACTTCGGCGGTACGGACCCCGCCGCCGACGCGGCGGTGGCCGAGCTGGTGGGACTGGTGCTGGGGAAGGAGGGCGCCGGTGAAGAGGATGAGATGGAGGTGGCCGCAGGTCGGATCTGCCTCCTTGTGCAGGCGTGCGACGCCACAGCCGCGCTGGTGCGGCACGCGACCGCCGCGGGCGGCGTGACCGCCGGGACCGCCGTGGGCTCCGCGGAAGCTGCTCGGGCCGGTGCGGTCGGTGCCAGTGCGACCGGTGCGGCTGGGGGCGCCGGTGAGGCTGCGGGTGCCGATGCCGTCGTCGGCGCGGATACCGCGGGTGCCGGTGCTGCCGTCGGCGTTGATACCGCCGGGGGCGCTGGTGCCGCCCCGGGTGCCGTTGCCGCCGGGGGCGCTGGTGCCGCCCCGCGCACAGCTGTCGCCGCTGGCGCTGATGCCGCCGCTAGCGCCGGTGCTGGTCCGGGCGCCGTTGCCGCCGCGAGCGCCCGCGATACCGCCGCGAGCGCCCGCGATACCGCCGTGGGCGCCGATGGCGGCGGGCTCCGCGTTGGCGGTCCGTTGGTGGAGGAGGTGGTGAAGGAGGTGCTGGGGGAGACGTTGCGTCGGGATCCGCCGGTCCGTGTGCTGCGTCGTGTTGCCGTGCGGGACACCCGCGTCGGGGGGCAGGAGATCGCGGAGGGGGAGGTTGTTGTGCTGGATATCGCCAGGGCGGGTCGTGGCGAGGCCAGGGGGTCACTGGCGTTCGGGGCTCCGCCGCGGGAGTGTCCCGGGCGGGAGCATGCGCTGGCTCTGGCGGCGGGCCTCCTGGCGCCCGGTCCGCGTACTCCCTTCGCGCGGCTGCATCACCGGGACACGCCGCTGCTGCTGCCCAACGCGTGGGACTACGTGTCGGCGGCGGCGCTGGTTGCCGACGGTTTCGAGGCGGTCGGCACCACCAGCCTCGGCGTTGCGGCGGCGGCGGGGCTGCCGGACGGTGTGGCCGCCACCGCGGAAGCCACGCTGGCTCTGGCGCGGCAACTCGGCGGCGGGCGCTTCCTGTTCACCGTCGATGCCGAAGGGGGGTTCAGCGACGGCCCGGCGCAGGTGGCGGAGCTGGCCCGGCAGCTGCGGGCCGCGGGTGCCGCCGGGCTCAACATCGAGGACGGCCGCGGCGACGGCACGCTCGCCCCTGCCGAGCTGCACGCGGCGAAGATCGCGGCGGTCAAGGCGGCAGTGCCGGAGCTGTTCGTCAACGCGCGTACCGATACGCACTGGCTGGGCTGTCGGCAGGACGAGACCGAGGCCCGCCTCGTGGCGTATCAACGGGCGGGGGCCGACGGGGTGTTCGTGCCCGGGCTGTCCGACCGCACCCGGATAGGGGCGTTGACCGCTCGCCTCGATGTACCGCTGAACATCCTGTACACCCCCGACGGTCCCGGCCTGGCGGAGCTCGCCGCGCTGGGTGTACGCCGGGTCAGCCTCGGCTCGCTGCTCTACCGCACGGCGCTGGGCGCGGCCGTGGCGGCGGCCCGAGCCGTCCGGGAAGGTCGGCACCCGGCGGGCGGCGACAGCACTCCCTCCTACGCGGAGGTGCAGATGCTGAGCTCGGGCGCGGGTCAGGACCGTCGATCCAACCGTCGGTCCGACCGTCCGTCCGGCTGAAGGAGGTTGAGCACGGCTTGCCGGTAGACGGCGTGGACCCGGGGCAGTTCGGCGAGGTGAGCGCGCTCGTCGATGCCGTGCAGCCCCTCGTACGGCACGCCGAAACCGGCGGTTGCCGGGATCCCCTCGCCCGCCAGCAAGTTGCCGATGTTGGACGGCCCCGCGATCTTCGGCCGTACGGCGAGGCCGGCGTCGGCAGCGGCGTGCAGCAGCGCGCGGGCGGGCTGCTCGTCCTCGGCCAGGTGGAAGGGCGGCCAGGAGGCGACGGGGGTGATGTCGGTCGGCCGAGGGGCGGGCAGTTCCGTGTCGAGTCGGGCGACGGCGTTGCTGACCAGGGCTTCCGCGTCGTGGGCTTCGAAGTCGGGGGTGGTACGGACATCGACGTTCAGTTCGCACAGGTCAGGGGTGACGGAGAAGCCCTGGCCGCCGTGGAGGGCGGTCACCGACAGCTTCGGCGGCAGCGGGAAGCCGGAACCGGCGTCTGCGGCAGGCAGTTCGGCCTCGTCGAGAAGGCGTACGAGGTGGGCGGCGCGGGAGATTGCCCCGACCACCGTCCGGCGCGATCCCGAGTGCCCGGAGGTGGCGTGCACGGCGAGAGTGGCCCGCCACAGGCCCCGGCCCCCGACCACGACTTCGTCCGTTCCCGGGTAGCCGATCAGCACCCCGGCGGGGCGGGCCGCGGCGGGGTCGGCGAGGTAGGCGCGGGCACCGCCGAAGCGGCCGGTGTGTTCGTCGACGTCCAGCAGCACGGCCAGCCCGCCGTGCAGCGCTTCGGCACGGGGCTTCAGCTCGGCCGCGATGTGGCAGAACATCGCCGCGGCCAGCTTGGAGTCGGCGGCGCCGCGCCCCAGCAGCCGGCCGTCGGCGATGTCGCCGCAGGCCGGTGGGAAGGACCAGGCGGCCTCGTCGCCGTACGGGGCGGTGTCCACACAGGCGTCCAGCGTCCACCACCTGCCCGGCCGGCCCCCGGGGAGTTCCACGAGCAGTCCTACGGGCTCACGGGCGTTGCCGGTGTCGTCGTATAGCCGGCGGTGCGGCAGGGCGTGGGCGGAAAGCCATTCCTCCAGTACGGCCAGGACGGGCCCGTAATCGTCGATCCCGGCCCGGCTGGGACGCCGGATCAGCTCCTGGGCGAGCCGCGCCACGGATGCTGCACGGGCCTCCGCGGCCTCCCCCGCCTGTTCCGGCTGCCGAAAGTTCTCCCTCATGCGCACATGGTGGCCCCGGCGGAGTATTAGAACGAGGAGTCCATAACTGTGCTACCGTGCTGCGCATGGCCCGGCCACGACTGTTCGACGAGGAGCGGGCCCTGGACGCGGCGATGCGGGCGTTCTGGGAGAAGGGGTACGAAGCCACTTCCACCCAGGATCTGTGCGAGGCGACCGGTCTGGGGCGCAGCAGCATCTACAACACCTTCAGCAGCAAACACGACCTGTTCCGACGGGCGTTGGCGCGGTACATCGACACCATGACCGCGCTCCAGCTGGAGATCCTGGAGGACGCGGAGCGGCCTCCGCTGGAGCGGATCGGGGCGCTGTTCGAGCGGGTCGTCGAGCAGGAGTTCACGGAGCGGCCGGAGGGGAGGAGTATCGGCTGTCTGTCCGTCAATGCCACGGTGGAGCTGGCGGCGCGGGACCCGGAGGTCGACCGGGTGCTGGCCCGGGATCTGCGGATGCGGCTCGACGCGCTGCGGGCCGTCGTCGAGGCGGGGCAGCGGGCCGGTGAGATCGCGTCCGACCGCGACCCGGAGGCCCTCGCCCGCTTCGTGAACGCCGTCATCGGCGGTATGCGGGTCTCCGCGCAGGGCGGCGCCGACCGCCCGTCGCTGGAGGGGATCGCCGCCACGGCGGTGGGGGCGCTCAGGCGCTGAGCGACGCCGCGCACCGAACCGCGGTCGTCCACAACGCGTCGAACCGCAGTCGCGCCACAACACATCGAACCGCGGCAAGCCGCGCCACAACACATCGAACCGCGGCAATCCGCGCAAGGGTGCGCCGCAGGGGCTGTCTGCTCCTGCGGCTCTCTTCTGGGCAAGTTTTGTACTGATCCATCCATAACGATCCATCCATAACCAGCGGTGGGCGAACCACCGGACGTACTCGGGGAGTCACGGATGCCACTGACCGTCTATCTCATGGCCGCGGGGATCTTCTCCATGGTCACCAGCGAATTCCTTGTCGCGGGGCTGATGCCGCAGATCGGGGACGGGCTGGATGTCACCGTCTCGCAGGTCGGCTACCTTGTCACCGCCTTCGCCGCCGCGATGACCGTCGGCGGCCCGTTCCTCGCCGCCGGGGTGCTCCGGCTGCGGCCCAAGTCGGCGCTGTTGCTGTTGTTCGGGATCTTCCTGGCCGGCAATGTGCTGGCCGCCGTCGCCTCCAGCTACGCGGTGATGCTCGTCGCGCGGCTCGTCACCGGCACCGCATCCGCCGCGTTCCTGGGCGCCGCGATCTCGCTCAGCGTGCGGCTGGTCCGGCCCGAACTCGCCGGGCGCGCCGTGTCCGTGGCGCTCAACGGGCTGATGCTCGGCACACTGCTCGGACTGCCGATCTCCACCTTCATCGGCGAACGGTACGGCTGGCGCAGCGCGTTCTGGGCCGTCACCGCCATGACCGTGCTTGCCGCCGTGGCCACGCTGGTGTGGGCGCCGCGGGTGGAACGGCAGGAGAGCGGCGGCAGCAGCGCGGGCGGCGGTCTCCGCCAGGAACTGGGCGTCTTCCGTAACCGGAGGCTGTGGCTGGTGCTGTCCACCAGCACGCTGGTGATCGGCGCGACGTTCTCGGCGTTCAGCTACTTCAACCCGATCCTGACCGAGATCTCCGGCTTCTCGGCCGGCAGCGTGCCGCTGCTGCTCGTCGCCTACGGCGCCGCCAACCTGGTTGGCAATGTGATCGTCGGCCGCCTCGCCGACCGGTACACCATCCCGGTCCTGCTGACCGGGCTGATCAGCAACGGCATCTTCCTCGCCGCCTTCGCACTGCTGGCCGACGTGCCCGTCGCCGCCCTCGTCTTCATGCTGGCCATCGGACTGGTCGGCATCACCATGAACCCGGCCATGGCCACCCGCGTCCAGCGCGCGGGCAACACCGGCCCCCTGGTCAACACCGTCCACTCCTCCTTCATCACCCTCGGCATCATCATCGGCTCAGCCCTCGGCGGCCTCGCCATCCCCCACTTCGGCCTGATCGCGCCGGTGTGGATCGGCGTGGGAATGGCCGCCCTGGGTGTCGTCACCCTGCTGCCGGATCTGCGGCGCAGCCGCCACTCGTCGCGGGTGGCCGCCGAACGACCGGTAGCGGCTTCGGCTGCAGGAGGAGCGGACGAGGACGCGAACCGCCCTGCGGCGAAGGTCGGTTGAGGCTCCACCGACGGCTTGCGCGGCCGAAGGCCCCAGCGTGGCTGGGGCCTTCGGGGCTGCCTTGGTCATACGGGTCGGTCATACGGGTCGGTCATACGGGCTCAGTCATACGAGCGAGCCGGGGCCGCCCGCGGGGGCCGGAGCCGGGTCGGGGTTCGGCTTCCCGGACGGCGGGGGTTCGGGGGAGGGACCCTCGGGGGCGGGGCCCTCAGAGTCGGCGGCACCCTTCGCCGGCGCGTTCAGCTCACTCAGCATCTGCTTGCTGAAGCCGAAGAAGTAGGTGGCCACGAAGCCGACCAGATAGCCCGCGGCCAGGCCGAGGGCGTAGATGGCGGCAATGGCGCCGAGCCCGTGGTTGCCCTTGAGGAGGGGGAAGAGGGCCCAGCCGGAGGGGCCGATGGCGGTCGAGCCGACCGAGGTGCCCAACTGGTAGAAGAGGCCCACGACCCCGCCGCCGAAGGCACCGCCCACGCACGCCGTGATGAAGGGGCGGCCCAGCGGCAGCGAGACGCCGTAGATCAGCGGTTCGCCCACACCGAGGAAGCCCGCGGGAAGTGCGGAGCGGATGGTCTTGCGGACCGAGGTGTTGCGGCGCAGCCGCAGATAGATGGCGACTGCCGCGCCGACCTGGCCTGCGCCCGCCATCGCGAGGATGGGCAGCAGCACGGTGTAGCCGCTCTGCTCGATCAGCGTGGTGTGGATGGGGATGAGCGCCTGGTGCAGCCCCAGCATCACCAGCGGCAGGAACAGCCCGCCCAGTACGAACCCGGCCGCCGCGCCGCCGTGCTGGAGCAGCCAGTCGGCGAGATGCCCGATGCCGGTGGCGATCTCGCCGCACACGTACATCAGCCCGAACAGCGTGACCAGCCCCGCGACCAGCACCGTCACCGTGGGCGTGATCAGTACGTCGACGGCGGACGGTACGAAGCGGCGGCACGCCTTCTCCACGTACACCGCCAGCACTGCCGCAAGCAGCGCGCCCAGCACACCGCCCTGCCCGGGGGCCAGTTTCTGGCCGAACGCCGTCACCTCCGCGACCCCGGGGAAGACGATGACGGCAGCGGCGGCCCCTCCCAGCACCGGCGTTCCGCCGAACTCCCGGGCGGTGTTCAGCCCGACGAAGACGGCGATCAGCGACATGAAGCCGTTCGCGATCGCCGTCAGCGCCGGGGTGAGTGCCGGGAGCCAGCCCGCGTTGGTGAACAGGCCGTTGAGGCCCGCGACGATGCCGCAGCCGATCAGCGCGGGAATGAGCGGTACGAAGATGTTGGCGATGCGGCGCAGCAGCAGCTTCACCGGCGTCGCGTTCTTCTCCTTACGTGCTGCGCGGATCGCCGCTCCCTCGGCCGCCAGGTCGTCGGCCGACTTGGCGGCGGTGGGGGCCTCCCCGGCTGACACCGGGTCCGGTGCCGCCTGGACCAGCGCTTCGAACTCCGGCGTGATCCGGGCGACCTTCCCCGGGCCGAGCACGATCTGGTACGTGTCGTCCTCCACCACGCCCATCACGCCCGGCAGCGCCTTGAGGGGCTCGTCCTGGACGAGGGAGCGGTCGGCCAGGCCGAGCCGCATCCGGGTCATGCAGTGGCTGACGGAGGTGACGTTCGCGGCGCCGCCCACCAGGGGGAGGATCGCCTCGGCGAGCTGTCTGTTCGGGTTGCCCTCAGGGCTTTCTTCGGTGCTGTCTGTGCTCATGGTGCAGTCGCTCTTCTTCGAGTGGTGCCATGGTGCGGATGGTTGAGGGATTGCTGTGGGGTCGGTCGGGCGCGCTTCACGCCTCGTCGGCGGCGGACCGCAGTGCCGCGCGCAGGTGGCCGTGCGAGGCAGCGAGCAGCCCTTCCGCGGTCGGGCCGTCGACGCCGCCGAGAATGGTGAGGATCGCCGCCTTGACCTCGCCGTCCGTGGCCGCCAGCGCCGCCTCGATCTCCTCGTCCGGCGCGCCGGTGGCCAGCGAGACGATGCGCCGCGAGCGCGCCCGCAGCTTCTCGTTCGAGGCGCGCACGTCCACCATCAGGTTTCCGTAGGTCTTGCCGAGCCGGATCATCGTGATGGTGGAGAGCATGTTGAGCACGAGCTTCTGCGCCGTGCCCGCCTTGAGCCGGGTGGAGCCGGTCAGCAGCTCCGGCCCGACGACGACCTCGATGCCGTGCTCGGCGGCCGCGCCGAGCGCCGAGCCCTCGTTGCAGGCGAGCCCCACCGTGAGCGCCCCACGGGAGCGCGCGTACTCGACGGCGCCGACGGCGAAGGGCGTACGGCCGGACGCGGAGATGCCGACCACCGTGTCGTCCGCCGCCAGGCCGAGCGCCACCAGGTCGGCCACCGCCGCCTCGGCGCTGTCCTCGGCGCCCTCCACCGAGTCCACCATCGCGTCGGGGCCGCCCGCGATCACCCCGGTGACCTGGCCCGGAGCCGCGTTGAAGGTGGGCGGGCACTCGCTGGCGTCCAGCACCCCCAGCCGGCCGGCCGTGCCCGCGCCCGCGTAGAGGAGCCGGCCGCCACGCGCCATCCGCTCCGCGATGGCGTCGATGGCGGCGGCGATCGCGGGCAGCTGCGCGGCGACGGCCGTGGGCACGGTGCTGTCCTCGCCGTTCATGATCTTCGCGATCTCCAGCGTGGGCAGCTGGTCGATCTCGGCCAGCTCGCTGCGGAACGCCTCGGTGGTGAGCGTGTCCAACTGCTGGCGCAGCTCGTCGTAACGGGAGGGCCCGGAGTCGGGATCGAGGCGGTCGGCGGACCGCGAGCCGGCCGACCGGGAGGCCGCCGACTGCGGCGCAGCGCCCTGCGCGGTGGCGGGCTGCCCGGTGCCGGAATGTGAGGTGGTCGTCTGTGAGGTGGTCATCGAGGCGCAGCTTTCTGTGGCTCGGGGCGGCGGGGTCCGGTGGCCTGGCGGCGGGCGCGTGCGGCCGGTCGGGGACGCGGTGCGGGTCGGCGGGAAACCTCAGCGGTGCGCGGCTGTCGGCGGAAACCTCAGCAGTACGCAGCGGTCGGCGGAAGCCGCAGCGGTGCGTGCTGTCGGCAGGGCCTCAGCGGGTGCGCGGGCGGGGGGAGTGGCGGTGCGCCAGTGCCTCGTACGAAGCGGAGAGCGCGGGCGCCGCCGTTTCGTATGTGCGCTGGGCCACCCCTATGAACAGGCAGTCGACCACGAGCAGCTGGCTCGTCCTGCTGGACATCGCCGCCGGGCGCAGCTCGCTCTCCCGCGCCGTGGAGGTGGTCAGTACGTGGTCGGCGTACTGGGCGACCTCGCCGTCCGGGCGGCCCGTGATCGCGATGGTCGTCGCGCCCCGGTCGAACGCGACCCGCAGCGGCTCTATGACATCCACCGTCCGACCCGAATGGGTGATGGCGAGCGCGACATCGCCCGCCCGCATCTGGACGGCGTTGGTGACGGCCAGATGGGGGTCCACATGGCTGTGCGCCACCATGCCGATGCGCAGCAGCTTCTGCGCCAGGTCCTGGCTGACGAGCCCGGAGGCGCCGACCCCGTACACATCGATCCGGCGGGCCGTGGCCATCGCCGAGACCGCAGCCTCGACCTGTGCGACATCGAGCGCTGCCGCGGTGTCGGCGAGGGTCTGCTGCTCGTCGAGCGCCAGCTTGGCGACGACATCGGCGATCGGATCGTCGACGACGATGTCGGCGGTCACGGCCGGGGCCGCGCCCGACTCCTGCTGCGCCGCGAGCCCGGCGAGGGCGAGCCGCAGATCGCGGTAGCCCGGATAGCCGAGCAGCCGGGAAGTGCGTACGACGGTGGCCTCGCTAGTGCCCGTGCGCTCGGCGAGCCCCGTGACGGTGAGCTGGGCACATCCCGCGGGGTCGTTGGCGACGGCCTCGGCGACGCGCTGCATCGAGCGCGTCATCGACGGCGCCATCGTGCGGACCTTGGCCGCGAGCGCGGTGGGGCCCGGGCGGTTGGCGGCGGTTGCGGAGGGGGCGCCGCTGCCGGTTTCACGCGCGCTGCTGCCGCTCTGGCGCGGGCCGTTGCGGGCGGTCTCGCCCGCGCTGCGGGGGGCCGGAGGCTGGGTGCCCGGCCCTGCCGCCCGGCGCCCCGGGCGGAAGGCGAAATTTTCCTTCAGATCGCTGCTCACGGGTGGAAGGTATTTTCATATCGGTCCTTCGTCAATGCCCGACGCGGCGCGAGCTGTGATCGTTTCGGGCTCGCAGTGGTGCAATGGAGGTATGGAACCGAAGGAATCCGCATCCGACTCGGGTCCCCCCGAAAAGGGCCCCCACGGCGAGGGCCACCAGAACGCGCTGGAGCGGGCGCTGCACGCGGCCCGCGCACTGATCCTCGCCGACCTGGAGGCGAGCGATGTCGCGCGCGCCGACATCGTCTCGCTCGTCGAGGCAGCGGTCACCCACCGCCGCTGGTGGGTCGGCCAATGGCCGGAAGGCGTGGCCTTCGTCGACGGCCTGGTGGCGCAGGACGTGCAGGACGCGCTGCTCGAACGGTACGGGCGCTGGCCCGTCTGCCCCGTATGCGTCGGCCCCGACTTCCACGCACTCGACGTCGAACCCGAGCTCGGCGAGGAGCCGCACTGGGTCTGCGGCAAGACCTCGACAGTGGTGGCCCGGGTGGGTTACCTGGGCAGCAAGCTGTGAGCCCGGGGCCCACGGGGTGACCGTCTATATCGACCCGCCGATATGGCCGGGGCACGGCCGCATGTGGTCACATCTGGTGAGCGACGTCTCGTACGAGGAACTCCACGCGTTCGCGGCGCTCATCGGCTCCCCACCGCGCGCCTTCGACGGGGACCACTACGACGTTCCCTCGACGCTGTACGACACCGCGGTGCGCGCCGGAGCGGTCCCGGTCGGCTCCAAGGAACTCCTGCGCCGCCTCACGGCCGCGGGCCTCCGCCGCCGCAAACGCTGACGCGGGCGCGCCCCGAAGGGGCGCGGGGAACGGCGCGCTCAGCCACTGTGCAGCCGCAGTTCGCGTACTGCATCAGCCCCTACGGCGGGTTTCGCCCGGTCCGGCACCGCCGGTTACGTCTCGTACGGTGCGCGCCGTTGCGGCGGGAGCGGCAGCAAGAGGGGGCTGCCCCGCCCCCGGGGCCCCGGCGACCACGCGGGACCGCGCATGCACCCGGGAGCCGACGGCAGTCATCAGCACCGCGCCCGCCGCCATGACCGCGCCGACCCAGGCCACCGCCGCGTATCCCCACCCCGCGGAGATGGCCAGGCCGCCCAGCCAGGGCCCCACCGTGTTGCCGATGTTGAACGAGGCTGTGGCCGTGGCCCCCGCGAGGGTCGGGGCCGCGTCGGCGGCGCTGAACATCCGGGCGTTCAGCGCGGGCCCCGTCGTGAAGGCCGTGACGCCGAGCATCAGCGCCAGCGCGATCGCCACCCAGCGGTACTCGGCGAGCAGCGCCAGCAGGGCCAGCACGGTGGTCGACGCCGCGATGCCGCCGTACATCGTGCCGAACAGATGTGCGTCCGCGATCCGCCCGCCGATCACCGTGCCGATCAGCCCGCCGAGCCCGAACAGCGCGAGCACGCTGGGTACCCAGCTCTCCGGCAGCCCGGCCACATCGGTGAGCAGCGGTGCGAGGTAGGAGAAGAGCGCGAAGACAGCGCCCGCGTTCAGCGCGATGGTCAGCAGTGCGAGCCACACCTGCTTGTCGCGGTAGATCCGCAGCTCACGCCGGAGGTTGGGCGCGTCGGCACCCGTCGGCACGGCGGTACGCGGCACCAGCGCCAGCACCCCGACCAGCCCGACGGCCGCCAGCGCGGCGACCGCCCAGAACGCCGAGCGCCACCCGGCCTGCTGCCCCAGGAACGAACCTGCCGGAACGCCCGCGACGTTGGCGATGCTCAGCCCGCCCAGCATGATCGCCATGGCGCGGGCCCGTGCGTTCTCCGGCACCAGCGAGACGGCGACCGCGGCACCCACCGCCCAGAACCCGGCGCAGGCCAGCGCGCTCACCACTCGCGAGACGAACAGCACCTCGTAGGTGGGCGCGAGCGCCCCCGCGACCTGCCCCAGCATGAACGCGGTCAACAGCGCGATCAGCGTCGTACGGCGCGGCAGCTTCAACGTCGCCGCCGCCAGCACCGGCGCCCCGACCACCATCCCCACCGCGAACGCCGACACCAAAAGCCCCGCCTTCGGAATCGACACCCCCAGATCCCGGGCCAACGGCTGAAGAATCCCCGAAAGCATGAACTCCGAGGTCCCCAGCGCGAAGACGGAGAGCCCCAACACATAGACCGAAACCGGAACACGAGCGGAAGCCGCCCCACCCCGTACGAGATCGCCAGGCATGCCCCCTCAACCGGTGGTGCCACCTCCGCATTCCCGGCCGCCGACATCCGACTCACGCCTGGAGCAGTTGCAGCTCCGTCGTCAGGTTATGGCGGGCGGTGGGTTCCCATTGGGTGCGGCCGTAGGGGGTGCGGAAGAGGTGGGGGAGGCCGAGGAGTTGGCGCAGGACGGTGGTGCGGCCCTCGCGGAAGGCGGCGTCGGGGACGAAGGCGTACTCCTGGCGGACCTCGGCGGCGTAGTGCGCGTAACTCTCGGGGGAACCGGCCAGGACAGCGAGGTCCGCGTCGCAGAGCAGTTCACCGTTGAGATCACCGGGGGCGGGGTCATGGCTGATCGTGAGGCGGACGAGGCGGGCGACCTCGGCGGTACGCGCCTGAGGCACCCCTGCCTCGGGCAGCGCGCGTTCGGCGAGCCGGGCGCTGCGCTCCTCGTTCTCGCTGCGGTCGGGACGGTAGACGGCGTCATGGAACCAGGCGGCGAGGCGTACGGCGTCCAGGTCCGCACCCGGGAGCGGGCCGGGAACAGTGCTCGCGGTGGTGGGCTCCTGCCCCGCGGGTGTGAGGGAGGAGGCGGGGGAGAGATGCGCGGCGAGTTCGTCGACGCGGTCGAGCACGGCGCGCAGGTGGGTCGTGGTGTGGTAACGGCGGTGGGGCTCGGCCCAGCGGCCGAGCAGCTCCTCGCCGTACGGTGCGGGGTCGGGACCCTCGGCGCCTTCGCGGGCACTGACCAGCAGCGCGTTCCAGCGTTGGAGCAGCGCGCGGTGCACGCCGTCCGACGGGCTGTTCCCGGCCCGGTCGCCGTCTGGGGGGTCTGTTGTCGGCATCGGGCAATTGTCGTCCGAAGGGAGCGCCGTCTTCCAGCGCACTCCGCCGTATGGCAATCTGTTCGGCATGTCTAGACCAATTCTCGAGGTGGTTGCGCTCAGCGCGGAAGACGCTGCTGCCGCGGAGGCCGGAGGAGCGGACCGCCTTGAGGTGGTCACCGACATGGCTGCCGACGGGCTCACCCCGTCCTTGGAGACCTTCACCGCCGTCCGGGAGGCCGTCGGCATCCCCCTTCGGGTGATGCTGCGGCTCGCCGACGGCTTCAGCGCCGGGGGCGACGCCGGGATCGAGGAACTGCGCGCCCGGGCCGACGCGCTGCGTACGGCGGGCGCCGAGGAGTTCGTTCTCGGCTTCCTCGACGACGCCGGGCAGGCGGACCTGCGTGCGGTCGAGGCGGTGACGGCCGTCGTCCCCGGCTGCCGATGGACGTTCCACCGCGCCCTCGACCGCGCCGCCGACCGCGACGCCCTGCGCAAGCAACTCGCCGACACGCCCGGTCTCGACACGTACCTCACCGCGGGCTCCCCGGACGGTGTCGCCGAGGGATACCGGACGCTGCTCGCCGAAGCCGCCCGCGGCGCGGCGCACGAGCCCGGTTACGGCCCCCGGCTGCTGGTCGGCGGCGGCCTGACCCTCGCTCACGTCCCCGGCCTGCGCCAGGCAGGCATCGACGCCTTCCACATCGGCAGCGCGGCCCGCCCCGAGGGCTGGACGGCCCCGGTCGACTCCGGAGCGGTGCGCACCTGGCGCCGGGCCCTGGACCAGCCCTGACGCGCGGCGACAACCCCGCGCGGGCCGCCGTCACCCTTGTCCCTTTCGCGGAGCACAGCCACCGCCCCCGCCAGGGACAGCCCGGCGACGGTGGCGCCGAACAGCAGGGTGGCCGTATTCAGTGAAGTCGCATCGCTGAGGGCACCGGCGGCCACCGGAAGGGCACCGGCCAGCAGATATCCGCCCGCGGTGAGGGCGGCGTTGGCCTCGGCGAGGCGTCCGGCCGGGACGCCCGCGCTGAGCATGGTCAGGGCACCGAGCTGGGTGAGGCCCTGGCCGAGTCCGGCGAGTACGGCGGAGGCGACGAGCGCGGGTACCGAGGTGGTACGGACGGCGAGGACGAGCGTGGCCATGCTCACCACGGTCAGCGCAGCCCCGGTCAGCAGATCCGTCCGCACCCGCAGCCGGCGCGCGGCGAACTGGATCCCCGTCGCGGCGGCGAACAGGACGAAGATGGTGGCCCCGGAGAGTATCCGGCTGCTGGTGTGCAGCAGGTCGGCGAGCAGGGTTGGGCCGAGCGACAGCACGAAACCGGTGGCCGCGATCGCGGGTGCGAACACAGCGAGACCGAGCAGGAGCTGACGCCGGTTGGCGCGCGGCGCGGAGGGGATACGCACCCAGCGCCGCGACCCCGAGTGCACGGCCCCGGCGGCCCGGCGCGGCAGCGGCATCCGCAGTACGACCACCAGCGCGGCCAGCAACAGGCCGAGCTGGACCAGGAAGACGGTGACGGACGGCCCGGGCACCAGCTCGGACAGCAGCCCCGCCAGCAGTGGGCCGACAGCGGCGCCGCCGACCATCGAGGACGAGGCGACGAGCCCCGCGGTTCGCTTCTGCGTACGGTCCGCGAGGTCGGAGACGGCTGCCATCCCGGCGGAGAGGAACGCGCCGACCGCGATCCCGCTCAGCAGCCGCGCAACGAGGAGTACAGGTACGGAGTGCGCGGTGGCGAACATCGCGGAGGCGACCAGGCCGAGCGCCAGTCCGGGCAGCAGCACCGGCTTGCGGCCGAAGCGGTCGGAGAGGGTGCCCGCGACGGTGAGGGTGCCCAGGAGTCCGGCGATGTAGAAGGCGTAGATCGCCGTCAGCGTGGCGGCGGAGAAGCCGATCCGGTCCTGCCACAGCACATAGAGCGGCGCGGGTTCGTTGGAGAGGGCGAGCACGGCGACGACGGGCCAGGCGGCCAGCCACATCCAGCGTACGGATCGTGCGGACAGCGTGGACATACGGGGACTCCTGGGCAGGGGAGGGCGCGGAGGGGTGTACGAGTAGACTCGTACAAGTAGTACGAGAGAATTCGTACCAGCGGCGAGTAGTACGATGCAACTCGTACTTCTTGAAATGCGCTGCCCAGTCGCCGTACCGTCCGCCGAGGATCCGCCGAGCGGTCCGTCGAGAGGTCAGCAGTACGGTCCGCTGTCGAAGGAGAACCGATGAGCGACACGGCCCTCGCCCGGGACTTCCGCATCCCGCCGCCCCCACCCGGTGCCGAGCTCCCCGAGCCGCTGCCCGAGCCCGCCCGGGACGAGATCCGGCTGGAGACGGTGATGGCGGCACTCAGTGATCCGCTCCGGATCGGCGTGGTCCGCAAGCTTCTGCTGGAGTCGGTCGATTTCGACCACACCTGCACCTGGTTCGAGCTGGACCGCCCCAAGTCCTCGCTCACCCACCACTTCCGCGCCCTGCGCGAGGCGGGGCTCATCCGGCAGCGCCAGTACGGCCCTTCCCGTCGTAACCAGGTCCGTATCGAGGACCTGGAGGCGCGCTTTCCTGGGCTCCTCGCCTTGGTCGCCGACTGGACGCCAGGCGGCTGAGCCGCGCCTTCGCCTGTTCTGGGTAGGGGCTGCCCCTGTCTGACGTTCACAGGCTGCGGGTGTGTTTTGGTTGAGCGCTCCCCCAAGTTCTCGGCTTCGCTCGAACAGGGGGCACCCCCATCGCGGCGGAGCCGCACATGAACACAGCCCCGCGCCCCTGACGGCGCGCCGCCCCGTTGACAGCCCTCAACGGCCCCCTCTAGCTTGCCTTTTGAATCGTTTCACGAGCGAAGGAAGCGCATGCCCTCCTCGTCCCACCACCTCGCCGTGGCCGCTCTCCTCGGCCGCGCCCATACGCTCGGCGCCGATCCGCGCAACACCAACTACGCGGGAGGGAACGCCTCCGCCAAAGGTGCCGCCACCGACCCCGTCACCGGGCAGCCCGTCGAGCTGATGTGGGTCAAGGGGTCGGGCGGAGATCTGGGGACGCTCACCGAGCAGGGGCTGGCCGTGCTGCGGCTGGACCGGCTGCGGGCGCTCACCGCCACCTACCCCGGCGTGGAGCGCGAGGACGAGATGGTCTCGGCGTTCGACTACTGCCTGCACGGCAAGGGCGGCGCCGCACCGTCCATCGACACGGCCATGCACGGACTGCTGGACGCGGCGCACGTCGATCATCTGCACCCGGACTCCGGCATAGCCCTCGCCTGCGCGGCCGACGGCGAGAAGCTGACCCGGGAGTGCTTCGGCGAGTCCGTCGTATGGGTGCCCTGGCGGCGCCCCGGATTCCAGCTCGGGCTGGACATCGCCGCCGTCAAGGAGGCCAATCCGCAGGCGGCCGGCGTCGTACTCGGCGGGCACGGGATCACCGCGTGGGGCGGCACGTCCGAGGAGTGCGAGCGCAATTCGCTGTGGATGATCCGTACGGCGGAGGAGTTCCTGGCGCGGCACGGCGCACCGGAACCGTTCGGTCCGCTCCTCGGTGACGGTTACCTGCCGCTGCCCGAGTCCGAACGCCGGGCGCGAGCAGCCGCGTTGGCGCCCGTACTGCGCGGGCTGGCCTCGAACGTCAACAGTCGGACCGGTGACGCCGATAGCTTCAGGGCTGGAGGGCTCGTCGGGCACTTCACCGACGCCGAGCCCGTACTGGACTTCCTCTCCCGCGCCGAGCACTCCCGGCTTGCCGCGCTCGGCACCTCCTGCCCGGACCACTTCCTGCGTACCAAGGTCCGCCCTCTCGTCCTCGATCTGCCCGCCACCGCGCCCCTCGACGAGGCGATCTCCCGGCTGCGCGAGCTGCATGCCGCGTACCGCGAGGAGTACGCCGCCTACTACGCCCGGCACGCCACCGCCGACTCACCCCCGATGCGGGGCGCCGGCCCGGCGATCGTTCTCGTACCCGGCGTCGGCATGTTCTCGTTCGGCAAGGACAAGCAGACGGCGCGGGTGGCGGGCGAGTTCTATCTGAACGCCGTCAATGTGATGCGGGGCGCGGAAGCCGTCTCCTCCTACGCGCCGATCGAGGAGTCGGAGAAGTTCCGGATCGAGTACTGGGAGCTGGAGGAGGCCAAGCTGCGGCGCATGCCCGAGCCCAAGCCGCTGGCGGCCCGGATCGCGCTGGTGACGGGGGCCGCCTCCGGTATCGGCAAGGCGATCGCCCGGCGGCTGTCGGCCGAGGGTGCGTGTGTGGTGGTCGCGGACCGCAACGGTGCGGACGCGGCTGCGGTCGCCGAGGAGTTGGGCGGGCCGGACAAGGCCGTCGCCGTCACCGTCGATGTGACCGGCGAGGAGCAGATCGAGGCCGCGTTCGCCGCGGCGGCACTGGCGTTCGGCGGCGTGGACCTCGTCGTCAACAACGCGGGCATCTCCCTCTCCAAGCCCCTCCTGGAGACCACCGCCGCCGACTGGGACCTCCAGCACGACATCATGGCCCGCGGTTCCTTCCTCGTCTCCCGCGAGGCGGCCCGGCTGATGCGGGCACAGGGGCTGGGCGGCGACATCGTCTACATCGCCTCCAAGAACGCGGTCTTCGCGGGCCCCAAGAACATCGCCTACGCCGCGACCAAGGCTGACCAGGCCCACCAAGTGCGGCTGCTCGCCGCCGAACTGGGGGAGTACGGCATCCGCGTCAACGGCGTCAACCCGGACGGCGTCGTCCGCGGCTCCGGCATCTTCGCCGGCGGCTGGGGCGCCCAACGCGCGGCCGTCTACGGGGTGGACGAGGACAAACTGGGCGAGTTCTACGCCCAGCGGACGCTGCTGAAGCGCGAGGTCCTGCCGGAACACGTCGCGGCAGCCGTCTTCGCCCTCACGGGCGGCGATCTGACCCGTACGACGGGGCTGCACGTCCCGGTGGACTCGGGGGTGGCAGCGGCGTTCCTGCGGTGAGGGCCCGGGGCGTCGTTTCCCGAGGCCCGGGGCGGCGCTTCCCGAAGTCCGGGACGGTCGCTTCTCGAAGCCCGAGGCAGCGTTTCCCGAAGACTGGTCAGAGCATTCCGACGAAGGAGAGGACGATCAGTCCGACGACGAAGACGGTGAAGCCGAGCCGGGTGCGACCGCGCCGCCCCAGCTCGATCATGAGGGCCGACAGGGCAGTGGCGGCCACGAGTACGCCGATGATCAGCGCGGACTTGTTCCCCTGTACCGCCTGGACCGTCTCGCCGATCCCGCCGAGCAGATACACGGCGCCGGCCAGCATGAGGGCCCGTCGTGCGTTGGCAGGGGTGTTCCTCCGCTGCCGGAGGAACGCCCTCCGCTCGGCCGGGGAGGACGTCCGCATCCGCAGGACGTCCTGCTGGAGTCTCTCGTAGTCATTGCTGCCTGGGGCGCTCATGCCCGCACGATAACGCCATCCGGCGCTGCGTACGCTGGCCGGGTGGGCGGCCAGGGTGAGGGGATCGTGAAGGCGGCGATGGGTCCGCTGCTCCGCCATGAGGACCGGTACGGCGGCGACGCGGTGGCATCCGCGGCCCGGCGGATATGGACGACCGAACGGGCACGACTGGGTCCGACGGCCGACAAGGGGCGGGCGGCCGAGGTCGCGGAGCTCGCCCAGATCGCCGGCTGGCTCCTCTTCGACGCGGGCCGGAAGCACGAGGCCCGCCATGCCTTCGCCGACTCCCATGCGCTGGCCGTGCGCGCCGGTGACCGCCCCCGACAGTGGTTCGCCCTCGACATGCTCGCCATGCATGCCGTCGGCACCGCCGCCCCGGCCCAGGCCCTCGCCCTCTCCCAGGAGTTGCTGACCCGCCCCGGCGTACCCCCGCGGGTCGCCCTGCTGGCCCACGTACGACAGGCCCGCGCCCTGGCGCAGACGGGCGAGCGCGCCCGAGCCCGCGAGGTGATGCGCCGGGCACGAGGCGGACTCCAGGACTCCCTGGCCCCGCGCGACCCCGCCTGGACCTGGTGGGTCGACGAAACGGAAGTCCTCGGCCACGAGGCGGCGATGCTGCTGGCCCTGGGAGAGCCGGCCGCCGCCGTCCCCCTCTTCCACCGCGTCAATGAACTGACCCCGCCCGGCCGCGCCGCCCTCTACCACTCCGTCGCCGAGCTCACCGCCCAGACCCACGCCGGCGCCTGGCCTGAAGCCGCCACCACCCTGACCCGCACCGCCCACCTCCTCCCCACCGTCTCCTCCACCCGCACCACCACCCGCCTCCACCGCACCCTGCACACCCTGAACCGGAGTGCCCCGAAATGGCTCTCGGACCATGCCCACGACATGCTGAGGGCCGTCGCGCGGCCTGTTCACCCAGCCCTCGCGCAGGGCAATCCCTAAGCTGAGAAGGGAAGTCGGCTGGAAGGGGTGGGTGCGGTGGTGATGGGTGGAAACTGTGAGAACGAGCCCGTGGCGTTCGGGCAGCGGGTTCGGGTGTTGCGGGTGCGGCGCGGGTTGAGCCGCGAGGTGCTGGCCGGGCTGCTGGGGCGGTCCGCGAGCTGGGTGAAGCAGATCGAGGGCGGACGGCTGCAGATGCCGAAGCTGCCGATGGTGTTGCGGATCGCCGAAGTGCTGCGCGTGGGCGATCTGGCCGAGCTGACCGGGGAGAGCTCCATGGCCACAGCGCTGTTCACCGGCCCGGGACACCGGCGGCTGCCCGAGGTGCGGGCGGCCATCGACGCCTTCCCGTTCAGCGCGCGGAGCCGCGAGGCCCCCAGCGCGATGTATCTGCGCGAACGCCTCGCCAGGGCGTGGGCGGCGCGGCACGCGGCACCGCACCACCGCGACGTGGTCGGCGCGTTGCTCCCCGCGCTGGTCGAGGACGCTCAACTCGCCGTCCTCCAAGCCGACACCGCACCCCAGCGCCGTGCCGCGCAGGCCGTGCTGGCCGAGACGTACGCGCTCAGCCAGTTCTTCCTGGCCTATCAGCCCGACGCCGCGCTGCTGTGGCGGGCCGTCGAGCGCGGCATGGTCGCGGCTCAGGAGTCGGAGGACCCGCATGCGATCGGCGTCGCCGCGTGGCTGGGGGCCCAGGCCCACCGGGACAGCGGGCACGCCCACTTCGACACCGCTGACGCGGTCACCCATGCCACGCTGCGTCACCTGGAGCCGCTGCTGCCGGACGCGGACGACGACGTACGGGCCATCGCGGGAGCCCTCCGCTTCGAGGCCGGGTACACGGCCGCGCGCCGCGGCGAGACCGGCACCGCCTGGCACCACTGGGATGCGGCCCACGCCGTGGCCCGGCGACTCCCGGCCGACTACTTCCACCCGGTGACATCCTTCTCCCGCGCGGTCATGAGTGCCCACGCCGTGACCGTCGCGGTCGAGCTGCACGCCGGCGGCGAGAGTGCACGTCAGGCGGGTGCGGCCGACACCCTCGGGCTGCCGTCCCGACCCCGCCGGGCCCGCCACCACATCGAACGCGCCCGCGCCTACCAACTCGACGGCCGTTCCGAGGAATCCCTCACCGCCCTGACCCACGCCTACGACGCCGCCCCGGAAACCGTCCGCTACAACGGCTACGCCCGCCGCATCCTCTTGGAGGAGACGGCCGCCAAGAGCCCGTCCCGCCGCCGCCGGGCCGGGGAGCTAGCTGCTCGCGTGGGCGTCCTGACCGCCTGAGCGACAGAACAGGCCAGGGGGGCACAAACTGTGCCCTTTCCTCGGTAGCCCCTCTCCTACGGTCCTGCCATGGATGATTACGAACAAATGCGGCTGCTGCCGTGGGTGAGTGACATGGGCAAGCCGTGCTATCTGGTCGGCGATCCCGACGGCGTGGTGGCGACATTCGCGGACCGCGTCGAGGAGCACCAACTGGCAGCCGCGCAGGCGGTCCTCGCGGAGGCGCACGCCGTGTTGGACGAGCCCGCGGCCGGGGCGCTCGCGCTGCGGCTGGCGCTCAAGAAGGTGGTGGCGAGCCTCGCCGACGTACTCCGGATCGTGGAGAGCAGGTGGAAGGAGCTTCGCTGAGGGGCGGCCCGGTCAGAGGGAGTCCAACCAGCGCAGCAGGCGCGCTCCCTCGCGGGTCATGATGTCCGGGTCGCGGAGGGCGTTGGCCAGGAGGGACATGCCCTGGTAGGTGGAGACGAGGGTGATGGCGAGGTCGTCCGGATCGGACAGGCCCAGGGCGCGGAACTGGTGGCCGGCCCAGTCCAGCAGCTGCCGGAGCACGGCGCCGACCTCCGCGTCGAGGGTCCCGTCCGCCCGCTTGTCGAGCTCGACGGCCAGGGTGCCGGTGGGGCAGCCGTGCCGGGCGGCGAGATCGCGCTGCTCCAGCCAGGCTTCGACCAGGCCCTTGAGCCGCTCACGCGGGTCCGGCAACTCGTCCAACCGACCGGTCAGTTCGTCCAGGTGCGCGCTGTGCTCGGACAGCGCCGCCTGGACCAGTTCGTCCTTCGTCTTGAAGTAGTAGTAGACGTTTCCGACGGGTACGTCGGCCGCGCGCGCGATGTCGCCGAGGGTGGTGCGTTCGACGCCCTGCTCGTGCAAGACCCGGGCCGCCGCCGTCGTGAGCCGTCGACGCTTCTCCGAGCCCCGCGCCCGCGGCTTCGACGCTCGGGGCTTCGACGCCCGCGTCTCCGGCTTTGCTGAGTCAGTCACCCGACTAACTATAGACGGCTCCCGGTCGAGCTGTGCTACGGTCCGTCCAGGTAACTAAGTCAGCCAACTAACTTATTTAGGGGATCGTCATGATCGTGGTGACTGGAGCGACCGGCAACATCGGAGGGACGCTGGTGCCGCTGCTGGCCGAGGCGGGGGAAGAGGTCGTCGCGGTCTCGCGGCGAGCACAGATCGAAGGGCTCCCGGCAGGGGTGCGGCACGCCCAGGCAAACCTGGGGAACTCCGCGAGCATGCGGCCGGTCCTCACAGGCTCCGACGCCCTCTTCATCCTGCTGGGCGGCGAACTCAACGGCCCCGGCGAAAGCGCCGAGGCGCTGCTGGACGTGGCCATGGAGGCAGGAGTCGAGCGGGTCGTCCTGCTCTCCTCGCAGATCAACTCCACCCGCCCACACGCCCCCTCACACGCGCGCCTGCAAGAGTTCGAGGCCGCTGTGGGTGCGTCAGGGGCGGAGTTCACGATTCTGCGCCCGGGCGGGTTCGCCTCCAACGCCTACGCCTGGGCCGAGTCGGTCCGTACGAAGCGCACGGTGTTCGCCCCGTTCGGCGATGTGGCACTGCCGGTCGTCGACCCGGCGGACATTGCCGAGGTCGCCGCCGCCGCGCTGCGCGAGGACGGTCACGCGGGGCGTACCTACGAGCTGACCGGCCCCGAGGTGATCAGCCCGCGTCACCAGGCCGCGGTGATTTCCGAGGCTCTGGGCGAGGAGGTGGCCTTCGTGGAGTTGTCCCGCGAGGAAGCCCACGCCCACCTGGCGCAATTCATGCCGGAGGAGGTCATCGGCAGCACCCTGGACATCCTCGGCGCCCCGCTTCCGGCGGAGCAGGTGATCAGCCCGGACATCGAACGGGTCCTCCGCCGTCCGGCCAGGCCGTTCGGCGAGTGGGTGGCGCGCAACCTGCCCGCCTTCAAGTAGCTGCCCAGCGCGGCGACCCCCGGGCCCCGAAACCGCCGAAGCCACCACTGCCGGCTGCCTCGTCTCAGTGAAGGGTCGGCGCCCAGGGGCGCACGCCGACCCCCCGCACAACTTTCAAAAAAGGAGACCCCCACCCCCGGCCCGACCGGCCACCGGCGTGCCACGAGCGGAGCGAGAGTACGAAACCGCAACCCCAAGGCGGCAGCAGCCAGCTCCCCCGCAACCCATACCGACCGCCCGGTCGGCTCACGAACCCCAACCCCGCGACGGCGGCGGCACGGCGCCCAGCCCCCCACTCACCCGCACCGGCAACCAGCACGCACCGCAACCCACGACCCCTCCCCCCGTAGCCAGCCCCAAGGCGCGTTCGCACGAAACAAAAACCCGGCAACCAACGCCAAATTTACGCATCCCAGCAAACCCGCCACCCCAGGACGGAGCCCTCACCCCCCGAGCTCACCCGGATCCGCATTGCCCCCGCACAACACCACAACAACCCGCTCCCCAGCGGAAGGCACATAAGCTGCCCCCTCCCCAACTCCCACCGCCCCCTCAACGGCGGCAACGGCAGTAGCCGCCGCATTCTCGACGGCCAACCGATACCGCTCCCACAACTCCCGCCGCGCCGACACCACCGCCTCATCCCTCACCAACACCGACCGCACATTCCGATGCCCCGCAGCGGACAACGCCATCGGCGTGGCCCGCCGCGCCCCCAACGCATCAGCGGCGACGGAGTCGACCGTCACATCGACCACGCGCCCCGCCTCCAGCGCGGCGTTCAGCGCCCGGCACCGCTCGGGCTCGACAGCCACCACCCGGATCCCGTGGTGCTCCGCGGCCGCCGCGACCCCGGCGAACAGGCCGCCCCCGCCCACCGACACCACCACGGTGTCGACGAGCGGCACCTGAGACCGGATCTCCTCCACCAGCGTTCCGGCCCCCGCCGCGATCAGCGGATGGTCGTACGCGTGCGACGGCAAAGCGCCGGTCTCGGCCGCGAACGCCTCGCACGCCGCCGCGGCCTCCGCGTACTCCGTACCGACGAGCCGCACATCGGCCCCGTACGCACGCAGCCGGTCGACCTTCACCTGCGGCGCCGTCTCCGGGACGAACACCGTCGCGGGCACCTCCAGCCCCCGCGCGGCCCAGGCGCACGCGAGCCCCGCGTTGCCGCCGGACGCAAGGGTGACGCCCGCGTCGGGCAGCTCCCCACGCTCCCGATGCGCGAGCAGGAAGTTGAGCGCGCCCCGCGCCTTGAAGCTCCCGGTGTGCTGCATGAATTCCAACGCGAAGAACAACTCGTACTCCGGCGCGGCCCCGGCGTCCGCACGCGCGACCGCGACAGGACGAACGCCGTCGGCAACCCGATCGGCGGCGGTCTTGACATCTCCGTAAGAAAGATGGTGCACAGCGCGACTCCTGGACGTGCTCAGACGTGCTCGGATGTGAAGGGACAAAGGGGCAAAGAGGCAAACATCTACATTACGGCTACGTTACGGCCTCGCACCGACCGCCCCGTCAACTCGTCGGCCGCCCGTCAACACACCCGCCGACAGCGCCCCCGGAAGTGGCGCCGCGTGTACCACGACGAGCCCCGAAACCGCTCGGGTCAGCGAGACGTACAGCCGGCGCAGTCCCGTCCGCTCGTCCGGCTCGCCAGCCACGATCGCGGCGGGCTCGTCCAGCACCACGTAGTCGTACTCCAGACCCTTCGCCAGCGTGGCCGGTACGAGCGTCAACCGCGCGTGAGCGCTGGTCTCCTCACCGGGCGACAGACAGTCGAGCCCCGCGGCGTCCAGCGCGGCCCGCAGCGCGGCGACCCGCGAGTCGGCGGCGATCAGCCCGACCGACCCCTCCCGCTCCAGCACCTCCCGGCAGGCATCCACGACCATCCGATCGAGCGTTTCACCGACCGACGGCGACGACAGCGAGGACAACGCATCCGGCGAAGACGGCGACGACGGCGACGAAAACGCATCCGGTGACGACGGCGACGACGGCGACGACGGCGCACCGGGCAAAGACGCCGCCGACGCCGCATCCGGCGAAGAAGGCCCATCCGGCGCATCCGGCGAAGCCGGAACCCGCCGCACCGCAAAGTCCCCCGGCGACTCCCGCACCGACGTCGCGGGCCGCAACCCCGGCGCGATTGCGGGCAACAACCGCGACGCGTACGCGATCACCTCCCGCGGCACTCGGAACCCCTCCGTCAACTCCTCCAACACGGCGCCTGGTTTCCCCAGATGCTCCAGGGCGGCCTCCCAACTCTCGGTGGCCCACGGTGTGGTGCCCTGCGCCAGATCGCCCAGCACGGTCGCCGACCCGGTCGAGCAGCGCCGCCCCACCGCCCGGTACTGCATCGCGGAGAGGTCCTGCGCCTCGTCCAGCACCACATGCCCCAGGGAGGGGGTGCGCTGCACCAGGTCGGCGGCCTCGTCCACCAGCACCACATCGGCGGCCGACCACTTGGCGCTTCTGACCCCGCGCGGCGCCTTCTCCCACAGGATCGCCCGCTGCTCCGCCGGGCCGAGCACGCCCTCCGCCTGCTCCGCGAGGAACTCCGCGTCGGACAGCAGCCGCAGTACCAGCTTCGCCGGATCGACCGCCGGCCAGACCTGGCGCAGCACGGCCTTCACCGCGGCGTTGCGCGCGACGGCGTCCTGTACGCGGTCGTCGGGCGCTTCCCCGGCCTGCTCCATCCGCACCAGCACGGCGTGTGCGATCCGCTGCGGCAGCGCCTCACGCGCCGCGCCGTACCGCATGTCGCGCGCCAGCAACTCCCGCACCAGCTCCTCGATCTCGTACGCGGGAATGCGCCACCGGCGCGAGCCGCGTACCACCACGCAGGGTTCGTCCGGGAGCGGGCGCACGCCCGCGCGCACGGCACGGCGCAGCACCTCCGCCATCCGCGCAGCGCCCTTGATCCGGGCCGCCTCCGCGCTGTCCACCGCCCGTACGGGAACGTCGGGCCGCGCCACCAGCGCCTCGACGGTGGTCTGCCGCACTGCCACCTCGCCCAGCGCGGGCAGCACTTGCTCGATGTAGCGGAGGAAGGAGTCGTTCGGGCCGATGACGAGCGTGCCCGTACGGTTCAGCCGCTCCCGGTGCGCATACAGCAGATACGCCACCCGGTGCAGACCGACCGCTGTCTTCCCCGTCCCCGGTGCCCCCTGCACGCACACGGTGCCGTCGATCCCGGCACGTACGATCTCGTCCTGCTCGGGCTGGATCGTGGCGACGATGTCCCGCATCGGACCGACGCGGGGGCGCTCGATCTCGGCCTGGAGCAGCGCGCTGGTGCGGCGGGGTTCACCCCGGGCCCGCCCCGCGTCCGTGGCTGCGGCGGGGCCGGTCAGATGCTCGTCCTCGTACGCGGTCAGCTCGCCGCCCGTGTACCCGAACCGCCGACGCAGCGCCACACCCTGCGGGTTCTTGGAGGAGGCGCGGTAGAACGGCTGCGAGACGGGGGCCCGCCAGTCGATGACCATGGGGTCGCCGTCCGCGTCGTGGACATGCCGCCGCCCGATGTAGAACGAGTGGCCGCCGCCGGACGAATCCCCGTCACTGTCGGAGGCGTCCCCGGCGTCGTCCCCGATCTCGTCCCGGTAGTCCAGGTAGTCGAGGCGGCCGAAGAACAGCGGCGCGTGCGCCAGATCGGCCAGCGACGCGATACGGGCCTCGATACCGGAGGCGAGCACCTCGGCGTTGACCCAGTTCGCGGTCACGTCGCGGATGTCGAGGGCCTCCGCGTCGGCCCGCATGGACCGCAGCGCGGCACGCGAGGCCGCGAGGTGGGCGCGTTCGCGTCCGAGGGGATCGTCGTCGGGGGAGGGCTGATCGGTCGGGTCGGGTGCGGATCGAGTGGTCACCAGGCTGCCTCCGGCGGGCACGGTACGGGCACCTGCATGCCACACGCGGGCATGCATGCGGGCACCCGCATCGGTCCGGCGCATGCGGATGACGATCCAGGGCATGCGGATACATGAATGCAGGGCGCAGCACACGGGTGCGGGCGTACAGATGGACAGGTCTACGCAGATCTACGTACAGGTCTACGAACGAGCCCGGCCGGTTTCCGTGCGGCGGGCGCCTCGCGCCGAGAGGGGCGGCGAGGGGGCAAGTCGGGGATTGTAGCCACGTCCTGGGAGGGCGGGCGAGCCGTTTTCGGGGCTGCCCCGGACGATGACGTTTCGATGTCCGGGCGGTGACTCGATTAAGGTCGTCGCCCGGCGGCAATCAACGGCGATCCGGGACGGTCCGCCCTCCCGGGGACGAGGGAGGCGGCACGGGTGACTGGCAGTGGCGCCGCGTACCCCAGCCCCGCGCGCGCTGCAAACCCGTCCGACCAGCTCCTTCACAGCCCGGCCCAGCAGCTGCCACCGTGCGCGCGGGCGGCGTACACGGCGGCGACGTACCGCCATGTCCCGCTGACACCGGGCGTTACCCGGGCAAGAATCAGCAGGGACGGCCAGGCCGGCAATCCGGCTGCCCACCCGGAGACGACTGCCCGAGGACGGCCCCGGGAACGACCGGACCGGAGGCGTCCGCCCCGGAGACCAGGGAAGAGACGGGTAGGACCGACAAGACGGACCGACAAGACGGACGGATACCCGGCCGCTCCCGCCGACAGGCACCGCCGCCAGGCAACCGCCTACCGGCACCGCCGACAGGCACCCGTCGGCAGGCCCCTGCCTGCCGACGCCGCCGACAGGCATCAGGACGGCCGACGACCAGAGTGTGAAGAGGCCCGAGGAGGCCGGTGTGCGAAGCACAATGCAGGACATCCCGCTGACCGTGACCCGGCTCTTGGTGCACGGGGCGCTCGCGCACGGGACGTCCCAGGTGACCACCTGGGCGGGAACGGCAGGCGGGGCGGAACCCGACCGCCGTTCGTTCCTCGACACGGGCGTCCGCGCCATCCAGCTCGCCGGCGCCCTCCACGACGACTTCGGGGTGGACGACGGGGACACCGTCGCCACTCTCATGGCCAACACCGCCGATCACCTGGAGGCGTATCTGGCGGTGCCCTCCATGGGCGCCGTCCTGCACACGCTCGACCCGTGGCTGCCCGCCGACCAGCTCGTCGCGGCGGCGGTGCGCGGCGGCGCCGAGGTGCTGATCACCGATCCCACGGGGCTCGCCCCGCTCGCCTCCGTACTGCCTCGCCTCAAACACCTGCGGCATGTGGTCGTCGCGGGCGGCAGTGACTCGGCGGCCGTGGTCAGCGGCACCGCCTACGGCGCCGAGGTGCACGACTACGAGGAGTTGATCACCGACCGCCGCAAGCGCTACGACTGGCCCGAGATCGACGAGAGAGACGCGGCGGTGCTCTGCCACGCCGCGTCCACCGACGGCACAGCCCCGCGCGGGGTCGCCTACAGCCACCGCGCGCTCTATCTGCACGCCCTCCAGGCGCAGACCCCGCAGGCGTACGGCATCGGCGAGGACGATCTCGTGCTGCCCGTCGTACCGATGTCCCGGATGCTCGCCTGGGGGCTGCCGTACGCCGCGTTCGCCGGCGGTGCCTCACTGCTGCTGCCCGGCGCCTACGACCAGGCCGCGCCGCTCGCCGAGATGGCCGAACGGGAGCGGCCCACCCTCGCGGTCGCCGACCCGGCCGTGTGGGACGGGGTGCTGGAGGAGCTGGCAGCGCACCCCAGGGACCTGTCCTCGTTGCGGGAGGCCGTGGTGGTGGGCGGGCCCGGAGAGGAGCCCGGTGGTCCGCTGCTGGCGCAGGAGCTGGGCTGGCGGCACGGCATCAGCACGGCGGCGGCCTGGGGAGCGCCCGAGACGCTCTCCCCGGCGTGCGTGGCCCGCCCCGAGTCCGGCCACTACCGCTTCCCCGCCTCGGTCGAGTACGGCGTCTCAGGGCCCGACCAGACGCCGCTGCCCTGGGACGGCCAGTCCCAGGGCGAGCTGCTGCTGCGCGGCCCGTGGATCACCGCCTCGTACGTGGAGGACGAGGCGCCGTTGCACGAAGGCTGGCTGCGTACCGGCGAGACCGCGACCATCACCCCGGACGGCCGCGTCGCCATGAAACCCCCGAAAACCTCCTCCTGGGAGGGCCGCTGAGGGTTGGGGGTGCGCCCCGAAGGGGCGCGGGGAACTGCGCGACCAGCCACAACGCAAGCCGCAGCCCGCAAACGCCAGACAGGGGCACCCCCTCACCGGACCAACGGAGAGCTACACCTCATCGGGCTCCGGATCGGCACTCTCCACACCCGTACCGTCCGCCAGCAACTCCACCGAGTCCACGATCCGGTACGCGTACCCCTGCTCGGCGAGGAAGCGCTGGCGGTGCGCCGCGAAGTCCTGGTCGATGGTGTCGCGCGCTACAACGGAGTAGAACCGCGCCTCGTGGCCGTCGGCCTTCGGCCGCAACACCCGCCCGAGCCGCTGCGCCTCCTCCTGTCGGGAACCGAAGGTTCCCGACACCTGTATCGCCACGGTGGCCTCGGGCAGGTCGATGGAGAAGTTGGCCACCTTGGAGACCACCAGACAGGTCAGCTCGCCCGCACGGAAGGCGTCGAAGAGCTTCTCGCGCTGGGCGTTGCTGGTCTCGCCCTTGATGACGGGCGCCCCGATGTGCTCGCCCAGCTCGTCGAGCTGGTCGATGTACTGGCCGATCACCAGCGTCTGCTCGCCCTCGTGGCGCCGCACCAGCGCTTCGGTGACCCGCCGCTTGCTGTCGGTGGTCGCACAGAAGCGGTACTTCTCCTCCTGCTCTGCCGTCGCGTAGGCGAGCCGCTCGGCGTCGGTGAGGGTGACACGGACCTCGACACAGTCGGCGGGCGCGATGTAGCCCTGGTTCTCGATCTCCTTCCAGGGCGCGTCGAACCGCTTGGGGCCGATGAGGGAGAACACGTCCGACTCGCGCCCGTCCTCCCGTACGAGGGTCGCCGTCAGTCCGAGGCGGCGGCGGGCCTGCAGATCAGCCGTGAACTTGAAGACCGGCGCGGGCAGCAGATGCACCTCGTCGTAGACGATCAGCCCCCAGTCGCGGGAGTCGAAGAGCTCCAGGTGCGGGTAGACGCCCTTCCGCTTCGTCGTGATCACCTGGTACGTGGCGATGGTGACGGGGCGAATCTCCTTCTTCGTCCCGCTGTACTCGCCGATCTCTTCCTCGGTCAGCGAGGTGCGCCGCACCAGCTCGTGCTTCCACTGGCGGGCCGAGACGGTGTTGGTGACCAGGATCAGCGTCGTCGCCTGCGCCTTGGCCATCGCACCGGCGCCCACCAGCGTCTTTCCGGCGCCGCACGGCAGCACGACGACTCCGGAACCGCCGTGCCAGAAGCCCTCGACGGCCTGCTGCTGGTAGGGGCGCAGCGCCCACCCGTCCTCGTGGAGATCGATACGGTGCGCCTCACCGTCCACATATCCGGCCAGGTCCTCGGCCGGCCAGCCCAGCTTCAGCAGCACCTGCTTGATCTGGCCGCGCTCGGAGGGGTGCACGGCCACGGTGTCCGGGTCGATCCGCTCGCCCACCAGCGGCTGGATCTTCCTGGACCGCAGTACCTCCTCCAGCACCGGCCGGTCGCTGGTCTCCAGCACCAGCCCGTGCGTGGGGTGCTTGCTGAGGCTGAGCCGCCCGTACCGCGCCATCGTCTCCGCGATGTCCACGAGCAGCGCGTGCGGCACCGGATACCGCGCGTACTCCACCAGCGCGTCCACCACCTGCTCCGCGTCGTGCCCGGCGGCCCGCGCGTTCCACAGCCCCAGCGGTGTCACCCGATAGGTGTGCATGTGCTCCGGAGCCCGCTCCAGCTCCGCGAACGGCGCAATTGCCCTCCGGCACGCCTCGGCCAGCTCGTGATCGACTTCGAGCAGCAGCGTCTTGTCGCTCTGCACGATCAGGGGGCCACCGTTCACGCGTCACCCTTTCGACGTTCGGTTCGGGGGACCAAACGTCCAGTGTGCCCCACCGACGGACCAAGCGGGCGAGCCACTCGATGGGGCGAGCGTCGAGCATCACGTCAGGAAGACGCCGTACGACGCGTGGTCCCTGCCCTCCGATAGCGGCGCAGCAGGGCGATGCCCACGCAGGTCCCGGCGAGGCCGGCGGCGGTGGCGGCCACGGGGAAGCCGTAGCGGTACAGGGCGTTGGTGTCGAAACGGACGTCGGTGGCTGGGCGGGCGGGGTCGTAGCGGATGGGGGCGTGGTCGCCGACGGTGGGCAGTTCGTCCTCGGCGCGCCGCTCGGTGAACGCGACGGGGTGGCCTTCGCGGGTGGTGAAGCGGTAGGCGACCGGGTAGCAGGCGTACTCCGTACTGCCGCTCTTGCCCGCGTTGCGGACACAGGTCTTCTTCTCGCCGATGCCGGTGACGGTCGCCTCGGCCCATTCGGCACGGCTCGCAAACAGGGCGGCTTCGACGAGCAGGACGGCACCGGCCACGGCCACTCCCCCGGCAGCCACCGTGAACCCCCACAGCCCCTTTGGCGTTCCCGGTTTCGCGCGTCGCCCACCAGCACCGGCCCTCGCCCCGGCCCCGGCCTTGGTCACCCCTCCGCCACCTCTGCCACTCCTGTGATCCGGTGCAGCGGGTATGTGCGGACCTCGTCGGCGGTGTGGTCGTAGGCGGTGACGAAGCCGCCCTCGACCTTGACCGGGGCGATGACGCGCTGTGAGGCGGCGCCGTCCGCGTTGACGTAGCCGATCCACACCGGGGTTCCGGAGAGGGTGGCGGACTGCATCGTGGCGAGGGTCTCGGCCATGACGGTGCGCGGCAGACCGCCCGCGGGTGGCGGGGCGGCGGGCGGCTTCGGCTTGTGGGGGAGCAGGGCGGCGTGGTCGCCGGCCCGGATGGCGCGGACGGCGGCGGTCAGCAGCGCAGCGTCCGGCGCAGGCGGACCCTCCGGTACGGGCTCCGGTGCGGTACGCGGCGGAGTGCGGTGCGCGTCGGGCCGCGCCAGCAGCACATCGCCCTCGGCGGACTCGGCGGCAGGCGCGTACCCCATCTCCCGCAGCCTGCCCAGCAGCTGGTCCGGCGGCGCTGCCGAGGCCAACACGGTGGGGGCCAGCTTGCGCAGCCGCAGCGGTGCCGAGCGGCGGTCGGCGAGGATCTCGGCGAGCAGCGCGTCGTCATCGCAGCGCACATACGAGGAGGCGGCACCCACCCGCACCTGCCCGTGCTTGCGCGCCACGTCGTCGATCAGGTACGTCAGCGGCTGCGGCACCGGCGTACCGGAGTGCTCAGCGAGGAAAGCGTGCAGGTCGGCGGCGGTACAGCCGGTATCGAGGGCGCGGCGGACCGAACCAGGTGTGAAGCGGTAGACGGTCGCGCCGCCCTTGGACTCCACGTCGGCCAGTACGGAGAGGAACGCGGACAGGTCGCGTTCCAGCGGGCCGGGCGCCACGGCGGTGAGGTCCGCCTGGAGCAGCACCTCGGAGAGGGGTTCGGGGAGGTGGGGGGCGAGCGCCTTGGCGACGGCGGCGCGGGTGGCGTCGGCGGCGTCGGCATCGTGCGGACCCCGGGTGTGCGGGCCGTCGGCCCTTCCCGCGGCCAGCAGGGGGCGTGCGTAGGAGGCGAGGGCGCCTCTTCCGGTGACCCCCAGCGTCTCCGCCTCGTCCAGCGCCCAGTCGAGGAGGCGGGCTCGCAGCCCCTGGCCGCCGTCGGCCTCACCCTGCCCGGCGGCCTGCCCCATCGCTTGTCCCGTTGCTTGCCCTGCGGCTCGTGCTGCCGCCCGGTTGCCGAGCAACGGCCGCTCCCAGCGCAGCCGCTCGCGCACCGTGCCCCGCTCGGGCGCTGACCCGGGCGCCGACTCGGCGAGCAGGACGAGAGCGCGCTGCCGCACCTCGGGGGCCGGACTGCGGTCGAGGCCGGGCCCCAGCGGAGCCAGCCCGCGCCCCCGCGCGTCAGTCCACTCCCGGCTCCTCCCCCACTCTCGACTTCGCTCGCTCGTGGGAACCCCCACGAGCGGGGGGACCCCCGTGACCGGGAGGCTCCCCCCGCCCACCAGCCCGGCCGTGCGGGTCGCCGCGTACCAGGCCATGGCCAGCGTCGCCCACCGCTCGGCAGGCGCGGCGCGCAGCCACTCGTCGTACGCGGGGGTCGGTGCATACGCCTCGTCGACCTCACCGTCGGAGGCCACCAGCCCCGCCACATAGGCCAGTTCGATCCAGAAGGCGGCGGCCGGCTCGGGGAGATCGAGGGCAACGGCGGTCCGCTTGAGGTCGCGTACGCCCAGCCCGCCCGCGCGCAGCACCGAAGGTGGCTCGGACTCCCAGTAGCCCAGCAGCTCCTCGACGGTCGCCACCGCCGTCAGCGCCTGCCCGGCCGCCGTGGCGTCCACCGTCGCGGGGTCGTACATCCGCGTCACGGCGAGGGGCGGCGCGGTCGGCTCCAGCACCCGGTGCGCACGGCCGCCGCGCAGATGCAGGGCGACCTCGCGGGGCAGTACGACACTGCCGGGCGGGCTCTGGCCTGTGCCTGCGCCTGCTCCACCTCCGCTTCCGGTCGGCTCGGCACCGGTGGGGACCAGCAGTGCGCGGTCCAGCAGCCAGCCGACCGGCGGTGAGGGTGCCTCCAGGTCGACGGCGCCGTAGGGCGGCCCCCACTCCAGCTTCCGCAGCACGGCCTCCGCGCCCTCCGGTGCCTCGGCGAGCAGCGCGGCCATCCGCTCGGGGTCGCTGAACAGCGCCGTCAACGCGGAAAGCGCGCTGACCGGGTCATGCGTACCGGGCAGGCCCACGCGGGCCAGCGTCTCCTGCAACCGCGAGGGCGAGGGCTTCGCGGACCCGGCCGCCGCCACCGCCTCCACCAGCGTGGGTCCCAGGCCGGTGGGGGAGGGCGAGGTGAGCAGCTCCTTCGCCGTACGGACGAGCCGCGGCTGCTCCTCCGGTCCCCAGACGAGGGCCCGCGCACGCAACTCGGCCAGCGCATGCGGCAGCCGCTCGGCAGCCTCCTCGCCCGGCAGCAGCCTGGCGAGGGCTTCCTTGACGGCAGGCCGGCTCTCCTGCGGTCCAGCCCCGGAGGGGGGCAGGGCGCCGGGAGCGACGGCCAGCGCCTCCGCCGTCTGCAAGGTGAACTGGTCCAGATGCTCCAGCGCCCGTACGACGGAAGACCGGGTCCCCGCGCGGGTGGCGAGCTGGGTGAGGTCGCCCGGGACGGGGGAGAGGAGGTCGGGACGGGCACGCAGCAGCGCGGCGAGCGCACTGTCGTCCCGGGCGCGGAGGTCCTCCGCGAGAGTGCGGGGTGCCTCCGGCGGTGCGGCCGACCGAGAGGGAGAGCCCCCGTTCTGCTCACTGCTCATCCTCCCAACGGTAGCGGCCCCCCGCCCCGCCCCCCGCTGCCATGAGGGCTCTCCTGGATGGGCGGGCTCGGGTGGGCGCCCCCCGCCCCCGGTGTCCGCCGTCCCGCCCCCGTTGCCCGCCGTCGTGGTGCGGGCCGCGACGGCTCACCCACCCACTCGCCTTACCGCCCCAGCGCTGATGCTGTCGCTGCGCGGGATGGGGTGCTCGCCCATCGGCCGTACTCCCTCCCGGGAGGGTTGGCGCGGTACGGTCGGGGCGGAGGGCATGAAGGGCTAACGGGCTGCGGGGACTTGGTGGGGATCGAGAGCGATCAGCTTGTCTTCGACTATCTGAGCCGGGTCGGGGACCTGGCGCACAGTACGCGGATGACCGCTGCCGAACGGGCCCGGCTCGTCGGCGGCTTGCGCGGAGAGATCGACCGGGCCCGGGCCGCGGAGGGCGGCGCGGTGACCAAGGCTGCCGTGCAGAAGATCCTCAACCGGATCGGCCGCCCCGAGGAGGTCGTGGCCTCCGCGAACGGCGGGGAGAGCCCCCGCCCCGCCGCCCCGATGCCCTCCGACGAGGCCCCGGCGGCGGACAAGGCGGCCGGCAAGCGCGGTGCCCGTGCCTCGCGACAATCCGATACGGAATCGCCTCCGTCCGTGCCCATCCAGCGCTCCGGCACCGAGACCCCCACCGCGGCTTTCGGCGCCTCCTCTCCGCATCTGGCAAGCCTCGACGAGCTGGGCGACGCGGACTCCGACCCCGACTGGTGGCGCGTCGACCCGAGCCCGTTCGGCACCGGCCCCGGCGGCACCAATGCCGTGGCCGCCGGGGAGCCGGTGCCGGGGTTCGTCGGCGGCATCGAACTGCCGGAGGTACTCAAGCCACCGCCCGCGGACGGGGACGACCGGCCGGAGGCCCCGAGCGCACCGGCCGCGCCCGGCGCCCCCGCCGCGCCCCAGCCCACCGGGCAGGCCCCGGCCGCCCCGGGGCAGGCTCCCGGCGCCGAGGCCGTCCCCGCCCCGTCGACGGCCCCAGGACTCGGTGCGGCTCTGCTGATGCGGCGCCTGCTGCGCGGCAAGGGCGGCGGGGAAGGCGAGGGAGTCAGCAGGCGGGGCGGCGTGGTCGAGTGGACCGCGGCGGTCCTGCTGGTGGCCGGCTCCGTCATCGGCTCGCTCATCCCGCTGGGCCTCGGGTGGCTGGCCGCCTGGTGGTCGCCGAAGCTGAGCCGCAACGAGGCCAAGTGGGCGGTTCTGGGCATGCCCGGAGTGGTACTCGGCGGCATGGCGGTCTGGCTGTGGGGCCGCGCGGACGAACGGTGGGGCGAGCCCCTCGCCAAGGGCAGCGACGCCCTGCGCGAGGCGATGAGCGACGCCTTCCCGGTCCTCCTCCGCGTAGCGGCGGTGGCCAGCGCCCTCTATCTGGTCTGGCGGGCCAGGAAACCCTCCCAGGGGTGAGGGAGGTCCGTGCGGGGCACGGACCTCCGACGGCCCGGTCGGATGACGGTGCCCGGTCGAGGCCCCGGCTCCGGCCGCAGCGGGGCGGGTGCCAGACTCCGTGTCCATGTCCTCGTCCTCTCCCTCCCGTTCGCGGCTGACGGCAGTTGCTGTGCCGGTGCTTGTCGTCGGCGCGGTGGGGTGTGCGGTGGAGTCTCTTCGGCTCTCCGACGAGCACCTGCACCAGATGTCGTCTGCCTGCCGCTATCTCGATGTGTCCGGAATGCAGTTCGTGACGGCGTATGCGGGCACGGGGATGGCAGTCCTTGTGGTGCTCCTGTACGCCCGCCGTCTCGCCTCCACCCGTACCAACTCACGCAGCCTCGCCGCCGCGCGCCGCTCGGATGCTGCCCCACGGGTCACCCGGGCCGACGTCCTTGCCGCAGTGGCCACGGCCCTCGCGGCCTGTGTGCTCCTCGTCAGCGGAGTGGCCGTCTGGGCTGCTCATGGCCAGCAGGCGGAGGTCACCGCCAACGCCGGCCGCCCCTTGTGCGAGGGGTCGGAACCGGCGCCGGGCGGCGTGCTCACCTGGTGAAGTCCGCGCGTCAGCCGTCCGTGCCGCACAGGGCGTGGTCGACCAGCTTGCGGGTGGCGGAGTTGAGCCGTATCTGGTCGGGTATGCCGCCGTCGCTGGTGATGGAGACTGTGACAGCGCGGCGGCCGTCCTCGGTGACACCGGTGCGGGTGTAGGAGCCGAAGCCGTCCCCCTCGTGGTGACGGTAGCTCCCGCCGCAGGACAGGGGGTTCTCCCGCAGGCCGAGGCCATAGCCGCCCTTGGGCCAAGCGGCGACGTCCTCGGGGTCGTCGGTACGCTCCACCGTCTGCTTCATCTCGGCGAGGCGGTCCTTGGACAGCAGCTTGCCGGTCATCAGGGCGCGGTAGAAGGTGTCGAGATCCCGGGTGGTGCTGATGACCGCGGAGTCGGCGGTGTGCTGGAGGCTGTGCTCGGTCACATCGAGCGGCTTCCCGTCCTTGCCCGGCAGGGGCAGGGTGACCCGGGCGTGGGGGCCCGGCATGAAGGGGTTGGCGCCCGCGGCATGCGTTGCGCGGAGTCCGAGCGGGGCGATCACACGGTGCTCGACCTGCTCTCTCCAGGGGAGCTTGCCGGCCTTCTCGGCGATCATGCCCGCCAGCAGGTAGTTGGTGTTCGAGTACGCCCAGCGCGGGGGGTTGCCCGGACGCGGCGTGAACAGCGGCTTGTGCCGCATGGCGACGGCGACGTACGAGGCCGCCGGGGCGGTGTCGTAGCGGTACTTGTCGAAGTCCTCCAGGACGCCGGTCAGTTCCGGATCGTCCACGTAGTCGTACAGCCCGCTCGTCTGTCGCAGCAGGTCGCGGACCGTGATCCGGGAGCCGTCGTTGCCGTTCCCCTTGACCACGCCCGGCAGCCACTTCTCCACCGTGTCGTCCAGGGACAGCTTTCCCTCGTCGGCCAGTTGCAGCAGGACGACGGCGGTGAAGGTCTTGGTCGTACTGGCTGCGCGGAAGCGGGCGTTCCACGGCGCCGGCCTGCCGGAACCGGCTCTGGCCCGTACCGCTGTGCGGCCGTCTTGGACCTCGGCCAGGACCTTGACCTTGCCGCCCCCTGCCTTGCGAACGGCCGCCACATCGTGCCGGAGAGCGCTGAGGCTCGCGGCGCTCCGCTTGCCGGTGGCCCGTTCGCCCGGGCCGCCGGTCTTTGCTGCGGCCGCGCCCGCGTGCTGGGTGCCGACGAGGACGGTCAGCACCGCCGCCGTCACCGCCGCCGTCCCCCAACTAGTCGTACGCGCGTGGACGCGCATCGTCCGCCCCCCTCTTCTCCGCGGCATCGGCCCCGGTCCTCACACGGAGGCCCGGCGCCCCCGCTGCACACCAGAGAACCAGCGCGGACGGGTTCGGCACGATGGTGCCAAGGCCCGACTGTGAGGTGGACCTAGCACTACCCCGCTGGCCGGTGCCAGGTCGTCGGCAGCCCGCCGTGGGGGCTTCGCGATGTGGCCGGGTGCCGGTGCTCCCCCAAGCTCTTCGAGCAGGGAGGAACCCCCAGGTTGAGCGCGCAGTTCCCCGCGCCCCTTTCGGGGCGGGGGTTTCAGCGGTTGCGTTTGCCGGTGAGGCTGGCCATGCCGAAGGTGCCGCCGCCGGCGACGGCGAGTCCGAGGAGGGCGATGCCGCCCTTCAGGCCCTTCCACCAGAACTCGGCGGGAGCCCCGGGCTCGTGCTCCATCATCGCTTCGAACGCCTCGCTCCCTCCGGCGTCGAGGAGGACGAACACGAAGCCGTTGCAGACGCCCATGAAGACGGCGGCCATGGCCAGCAGGGCGGGGGCGACGTAAGCGCCGGGGTTGGGCCCGCCCATCTTGCCCGCCACCGCGCCCACGGTCAGGGCGAGTACGAGCGCGAAGACCACGTACATGATCCGCAGCCCGACCTTCGACAGGTCCTCGTAGCTGGCGAGGAGCAGCCCGGCGAACATGGAGGCGCCGAGGCCCGAGATGAGCCAGCCGAGCAGGAACGCCTTCGCCCCGCTGCCACGGCGCTGCGGCGGGAAGCCGGGCTGGTACGGATAGCCCGGCCCCATGGGCGGCGCGGGCGGCATCGGTTGCATGGGCGGCGCGGGCTGCATGGGCTGCTGCGGCGGCCAGGGCTGGCTCATCGTTCCCCCGTATGTGAAGCGTCTGCCGACGCGTGTGAAGCGTTTGCCGAGATCTGAGCGCCCAAGGTACCGAAGGTGCTCAGGTGCGGAAGACGTCGCGGGGGCACGAACCGCAGACGTTCCGCGTCGGTTACGCTGCCGGTCCAGTGCTTCGAGACTGTCATGACCTGGCAACTGTCATGACCTCGGCGCGGTGTTCCGGTACAAGCTCTACTAGCTTTCCAGTACAAGCACTCACGCACAACGGGGGGATCACATGCGTATACGTCGGGCAATCGGCGCCACGAGTCTTGTCCTTGCCGCAACGGCCGTCCTCTCCGGATGTGCCGACGACCCGAAGGACAAAGCCTTCGGCGGCCTGGGGGACGTCGACGATCTGCCCACGGCGCCCAGTGGGCCCTCGATCCCCTCGCCGGGCAGCAGCAACACCCCCGGGCTCAGCTCGGGCGGCGGCAGCTACAGCGGGGGTTCCAGCAGCGGCAGCAGCGATCTGCCGACGCCCTCCTCGCCGCCTACGTACAACCCCAGCGCGGTCGGTGAGGTCGACGGCTCGCAGTGCCGCTACAGCCGCTCGCTCGGCAAGATGAGCTACGACCTGCAGATCCAGAACGCGTCCACCGACCAGGCGTTCCAGTACAGCATCACCGTCACGTTCAAGGTCGGCTCGTCGCCCGACTCCTCGATCGCGAGCCGGACCATCGGCACCCGCTTCAAGACCATTACGGTCTCCCCGGGCGGCACCCGCAACGTCACCGTGGATGTCTCGCACTCCACCAACGACCGGATGGTCTATTCCTGCCAGGTCACCAGCGCCAGCAAGTCCCCGTCCTCGTAAGCCGCCCACCAAGGAGGCCGCATTCCGGCGGCCTCACCCGGCGGGCGGGGTCGTGGCCTCACTTCGTCAGGTCCGACTCCAACTCGTCGAGGATCTTGTCGGCAGCCGTGTAACCGATGCCCTGGATCCACAGTTCGTCCTCCACGTGGAAGGCACGGTCGGACTTGACCGCGCGCATGTTCTTCCACAGCGGGCTCTTGACGGACTTGATCTCGCCCGACTTCTTCGGGTCGCCGTAGGAGGTGTAGAAGACGACGTCGGCGTCGCCCTTGTCGACCTGCTCCGGGCTGACGTCCATGGCGAGACCGCCGTAGTCCTTGGCCCGCGCGGCGACCGGCGGACGCGAGAGGCCGACGTCCTCGAGGAGGGTGGCGATGTATGCCTTCTCGCCGTAGATGCGGGTGTCCGCGCCCTCCTGGAAGCGGATGACGCTGGTCTCGATCCCGGCGGCCTTCTTCTTGCCGCCCAGCGCCTTGGTGACCTTCTTGGTGCGGGCCGTGTAGTCGGCCAGCACCTTCTTCGCCTCGGCCTTCTTGCCGAGGGCTTCCGCGTGCACCTGGAAGTTCTCCTTCCAGGGGTATCCGGTCGTCTTCGTCATCACGGTCGGCGCGATCTTCGACAGCTCGTCGTAACGGCTGGCGTCCCGCTCCTTGTTGGTGAGGATCAGGTCCGGCTTCTGGGAGAGGAGCTTCTCCATGCTGGGCTGCGCGATGACGCCGACGTTCTCGATGCCCTTCACCTTGTCCTTGGGCAGGTAGCTCAGGAACGGCTTGCCGGGCTGCGCAGTCGTCGCGCCGACCGGCTTGACGCCCAAGGTGATCGCCGAGTCCAGCTCCGCCGTGTCCAGTACGACGACGCGCTTGGGGTTGTCGGGCACCTTCACCGGCCCGTTGGCGGTCTGCACGGTGTGCGTACCGCCTTTGGCGCCCTTGTCCGAGGAGGAGTCGGAGCCGCAGCCGGAGAGGGCGAGAGACGAGGCGAGGGCGAGCGCCGTGCCCACGGCGGTTGTGGTGACCTTCACGAGGGGGCCTACTTTCTTGTCGAGGGTTCGAACTTGCCTTGCGCAAGGCCCGTGGGGTCGGCCCGCTGCTGCGGCGGCTGTGGCTCGGTCTGCGGCTGCGTCTCCGGCTGCCAGGGCGCGCCGGGGACGACCAGCGGGTCACCGGTGACGGGGCAGGGCACGACGACGGCCTCCAGCCCGAACACCTCGCGTACGAGCGCCGCGTCGACGATCTCCTCGGGCCGCCCCCGGGCGACGACGCGGCCGTCCTTCATGGCGACGAGGTGATCGGCGTACCGGGCTGCCTGGTTGAGGTCGTGCAGCACCATCACGACGGTGCGTCCGCGCGCGCCGTCGGCTGTGGGCGCGGCGAGCTGCCGTACCAGGTCCAGCACCTCCACCTGGTGCGCGATGTCCAGGTATGTGGTTGGTTCGTCCAGCAGCAGCAGATCCGTCTCCTGCGCGAGCGCCATCGCGAGCCACACGCGCTGCCGCTGGCCGCCCGACAGTTCATCCACCGGACGGTCCGACAGGGCGGTGACATCGGTGCGCTCCATCGCCTCGGTGATGGCCCGCTCGTCCTCCGTGGACCACTGCTGCCACCACCGCTGGTGCGGTTGCCGTCCCCGCGCGACGAGGTCGGAGACGGTGATCGCCTCGGGCGCCACCGGGGACTGCGGCAGCAGCCCGAGGGACTGTGCGATGGTGCGCGTCGGAATGCGTGCCAGCTCCTCGCCGTCCAGCAGCACGGCACCGGCACGGGGGCGCAGCAGTCGGCCCAGTGCGCGCAGTGTCGTCGACTTGCCGCACGCGTTCGGCCCGACGACGACGGTGACCTCGCCGTCCGGTATCTCCAGATCCAGCCCGTCGACGACGGTGCGGTCCTCGTAGCCGAGCGTCAGCCCGCGTGTGGCCAGTCGGCTGGTGACGGTGGTGTTCATCGGACGGCCCCTTTGTGCCTCTTCATACGGCCACTGATGCCCACACGCTTGCCGCGCGAACGGCCGCCGCTGGTACGGACGATCAGCCAGATCAGGTAGGGGGCGCCGACTGCCGCCGTCAGCACGCCGACCGGCAGCTCCGTCGGCGCGAACAGCTTGCGCGCCAGCAGGTCCCCCAGGGTCACCACGAAGGCGCCCAGCAGTGCGGAGGACAGCAGCGGGATCTGTGCGGTACGTGTCAGACGGCGCGCGATCTGGGGTGCCAGCAGTGCCACGAAATCGATGGGTCCGGCCGCGCCCGTCGCCACGGAGGCGAGAACGACTCCGGTGACCGCGAGCACCAGCCGGTTGCGGGACAGCCGTACGCCGAGCGCTGTCGCCGTGTCGTCGTCCATCGTCACGGTGCGCATGGCACGTGCCGACCACACCAGGCACGGCAGCATGACCAGAAGTGCCACGCTCAGCGGTGCCGCCTGGTCCCAGCCGCGGCCGTTCAGCGAGCCGGTCATCCACACCTTCGCCTGCTGCGCCACCAGGTAGTCGCCCTTGGTGAGGAACAGCTGGGTGAGTGAGCGCAGTGCGACCGAGATGCCGATGCCGATCAGGATGAAGCGGGTGGGCCCCGCTCCCGGCCGCGAGCCGGCCGAGCGCGAACTGCCGCGCCAGGCGAACAGATACACCAGCGCGGCGGCGGTCAGGCCACCGGCGGTGGACAGGTACGGCAGTGCGGCGTAGGAGGTGATGCCGAACGTCATCGCGCCGACGGTCAGCGCGGAAGCGCCGTGCGTGACCCCGATGATCTCGGGGCTGGCGAGCGGGTTGCGGGCGACGGTCTGGATGAGCGCGCCCGCGACGCCGAGGGCGGCACCCGCCAGCAGCCCGACGGTCAGCCGCGGCATGCGCAGTGTGCCCACCACCAGTTCGTCGGGGGAGGGCAGGCCGAACAGGACCTTGACGACCTCGGTCACCGGGACGGTGGTCTCCCCGAGGGTGAGGTTGGCGACGACCGCGGCGAACAGCGCGACAGCCAGCGCGCCCGCCACGACAGTGGCCCGGCGGTGCAGCAGCCACGAGGTGCCGCGCGCCCGTACGACGCCGTACCCGGCGGGCCGGGTGGGCGGCGCGTGCCGGGTGGAGAGAGTGCTCATGTCCACACCCCTGTGGACAGGGTGACGCTCATGCGGCGACCGCCCTCCGTCGGACCAGGGCCACCAGGAACGGCGCCCCTACAAGTGCGGTCATCACGCCTGCCGGTACCTCCCCTGGGGGCATCACGAGCCGCCCCACCACATCGGACACCAGCAGTACGACAGGGCCCAGGAGGGCCGCCATCGGCAGCAGCCAGCGGTGGCCGGTTCCCACCAGGGCCCGCGCCATGTGCGGAACGGCGAGCCCGACGAAGGCGATCGGCCCGGCCGCGGCGACCCCGGTGCCCGTCAGCACGGTGGCACCGAGCCCGCCGACGATCCGTACGGCCGCGACGCGCTGTCCGAGCCCGCGCGCCATGTCGTCGCCCAGCGCGAGCGCGTCCAGCCCCCTCGCTACGGAGAAGACCAGCAGGGCGCCCGCCACCAGGAACGGCCACACCTGTCCGGCGATGGTCGCGTCCCGGTCCGAGAGCGAGCCGACCTGCCAGAACCGGAACTCGTCCAGCGCCGCGGCGCGGGTCGTCAGGATGCCGGAGACCAGGGCGACGAGCAGGGCGTTGACGGCCGCGCCGGACAGCGCGAGCTTCACCGGCGTCGCTCCGCCGCGCCCGCGTGCGGCGACGGCGTAGACGGCGACCGCAGCGACGCCGGCGCCCACGAAGCCGAACCACACATAGCCGCTCAGCGAATGCACTCCGGCGAACGCGATGGCGCACAGGACGCCGGCACCGGCGCCCTGGCTGACGCCGAGGATGCCGGGCTCGGCGATCGGGTTGCGGGTGAGGCCCTGCATGACGGTGCCCGCGAGACCGAGCGCGGCGCCGACCATGACGCCGACCAGGGTGCGGGGCACGCGCAAGGTGCGGACGACCTCGGCGGAGTTGCTGTGCCCGCCGTGCAGCAGCGCGTCCCAGACCGCGGAGGGTGGGACGGTGCGGCTGCCGAGGGCGAGGCTCAGCAGGGCCGCCAGCGCCAGTGCGACGGCACCCGCCAGCAGCCATGCCAGCCGGCGGGCGACGGCCCGACGGGGGCGCTCCGGCGCGGCACGGCCGCTGCCGTCGGCCGGCGCTCCGGCCGGCACTTCGATCGGCGCTCCGGTCGGCGCCCCGGTGGGCGTGGAACGCGGTGCGGGGGCGGCAGGCATCGGTCCCTTTCTCGGGCGGTCGGCTCGCGCTGACCAGGTCGGAGATGTCAGGTTAGGCAGACCTAAGTGCTAGGGCAGACCACAGTGTAAGGCGTGCGGCCAGGCACAATGACCGGCATGGTTTCGCGCGCACCGTCCCCTGCAGCGTCGGCGTCTGGGGGAAGTCCGTCCGGTCCCACCGTCGGCTTCGACCTCGATATGACGCTGATCGACTCCCGCCCCGGAATCCACGCCACCTGGCTGCGGCTGGCGGCGGAGACGGGCGTGCCCATCGACGCGGACCTGGTCGTCACCCGGCTCGGCCCGCCGCTCGTGCAGGAAATGGCGTACTGGTTCCCGGAGGAGGAGATTCCGGCGATGGCCGAGCGCTACCGCGCCCTGTACCCGGACTACGCCATCGAGCCGACCACCGCGCTGCCGGGCGCCCGCGAGGCGCTGGACGCCGTACGGGCCGCGGGCGGGCGCACGCTGGTCGTCACCGCGAAGCACCAGCCGAGCGCGAAGCTGCACTTGGACCACCTCGGCCTCGCCCCCGACGTGCTGGTCGGCGAACTGTGGGCCGAGGGCAAGGCGGAGGCGCTGACCACGCACGGTGCCACCGCATACGTGGGTGACCACGTGGGTGACGTACGGGGCGCGCGGATGGCCGGCGCCAGCTCCGTGGCGGTCGCCACCGGGCCCTGCGACGACGCTGCGCTGGCCGAGGCGGGCGCCGATGTGGTGCTGCCGGATCTGACGGCCTTCCCGTCCTGGTTTGCCGAGTTCACGCGCGGCTAGCTTGTGTCCGCGTACCCGGCATGGGGTCAGACCTCGCGTGCCGCCTGCCGCCGCTGGGCCATCGCCGTCCGTACCACGCCCGCGGCCGCCAGCAGGAAGCCGAGGCCCATCAGCATGCAGACGAAGTACGCGGGAGCCGGGAACGGGTCGGTGCCCAGGAACAGCGGCGCGACAGTGGCCAGTGTGGCCACCGCGCCGAGAAGAAAGACGATCCCGCCGATACGTACGAGAAGATCACCGGCGGACGGAGTTTCAGTGTTCACCCACACAGGGTAGATCCGGGGTCGAGTGCTCCCTCAGTGGGCACTCGGGCCGCCCGGAGACCGTCCGGGGAGGGAATCACCGACGGCACCCGCCCTCGGTGGCACCTTGCCACGGCGCCCCGGGCCATTAACCTTGGTGGTGGCGGGTCATGCGGCCCGCCCGACTGCTATTCCGGGGGATCGGGGGTCGGGGTTCGAGGAGAAGTCTCGGGGCCTCCCCCGCCCCGGCGCAGCAGAGTCAGCCAGTTTCCAGCAGCCGCAGCCCGGTGTATCCGGACGAGTACGAGGACGAGGACAGACGTGCCTACCGGCAAGGTCAAGTGGTTCAACAGCGAGAAGGGCTTCGGCTTTCTCTCCCGCGACGACGGCGGTGACGTCTTCGTGCACTCGTCGGTGCTCCCGGACGGCGTTGACGCGCTCAAGCCGGGCCAGCGTGTGGAGTTCGGCGTCGTCGCCGGACAGCGCGGCGACCAGGCGCTCTCCGTCACGCTGCTGGACCCGGCCCCGTCCGTTGCGGCAGCGCAGCGCCGTAAGCCGGACGAGCTGGCCTCCATCGTGCAGGACCTGACGACGCTGCTGGACGGCGTCTCCCAGTCCCTGGAGCGCGGCCGCTACCCCGACAAGCAGCACGGCCGCAAGATCGCAGGCATGCTCCGCGCGGTCGCCGACCAGTTGGACGTCTGAGGGCGGGGCGCCCCTCAAAGGGGCGCCCCGAAGGGGCGCGGGGAACTGCGCGAACGGCCACGACGGACCCGCAGACGGCTGATCCGCGAAGCCCCACGGCGGAACTCCGCCGCGAGCCGCGGGCAGACGCTCACGGAAAAGCGAGCGCCTCAGGGGCGAGAGGCGGCACGAGCCCCTCATCCGCGGCGCGGCCGAGCAACCCGCGGACGGCGGCATAACCGTCCGCGCCCAGCCCCGCGGTGAACTCGTTGACGTACAGGGCGATGTGCTGCTCGGCCACCGCGGGGTCCATCTCCTGGGCGTGCTCCAGCACATACGGCTTCGAGACGGACGGGTCCTGCCACGCCATCCGCACGGAGGCGCTGATGGTGTCGGCCAGCGCTCGGAGCGCCCTCGCTCCGAGCGACCGCTTCGCGACGATCGCGCCCAGCGGGATCGGCAGCCCCGTCGTGGCCTCCCAGTGCTCACCCATGTCGGCGAGGCTGTGCAGCCCGTACTCCTGGTAAATGAACCGGGCCTCGTGGATGACGAGTCCGGCGTCCACCGCGCCGTCCCGTACCGCGGGCATGATCTCGTGGAACGGCAGCACCACGATCTCGCCCACCTCGCCGGGCACCTCGGCGGCGGCCCACAGCCGGAACAGCAGATACGCGGTCGAACGCTCGCTCGGCACCGCCACGCGCTTGCCGGTCAGTGCCGTGGGCTCGCCCGCTTCCCGGGTGAGCACCAGCGGCCCGCAGCCCCGGCCCAGCGCCCCGCCGCACGGCAGCAGCGCGTACTCCTCCAGCACCCACGGCAGTACGGCGTACGACACCTTCAGTACGTCCAGCTCGCCGCGTTCGGCCATGCCGTTGGTGAGATCGATGTCCGCGAACGTCACCTCGGGCGGAGCCGCGTCGGGCACCCGTCCGTGCGCCCACGCGTCGAAGACGAACGTGTCGTTGGGGCAGGGCGAGTAGGCGATGGAGAGCGGTGCTGCTATGGCGTTCGTGTCCATGAGGGAGTCCTTCTGTGCGGCTAGGAGACCAGCTTGCCGAAGGCGGTCGTCAGGGCGGCCAGCGCTTCCGGAATGCGCCAGGCCGCCCGGTCCCTCGGGCCGACGGCGTTGGAGACGGTACGCACTTCCAGGACCGGCAGCTGGGCGCCGTGTGCCGCCGCGTGCGCTGCCGCGGCCTCCGCGACGCCGAAGCCCTCCATCGCCTCTGCGGCCGCGGCCGGATGGCGCGCCAGCAGTTGCTCGGCGCGCTCCTGGGAGCCGGTGGTCGTGGAGACGCTCAGCACCGGGCCCGTGCGGGCGCCGGTCGCCTCGGCCGCTTCCCGTACGAGCCGGGACGGCGGGAGGTGCTCGGCGGTGCCGAAGCCCAGCTCCGCGACGGAGGTGAAACCGGTCGGGGTCTCGGCGCCCAGGTCGGCGGCGACGATCCGGTCCGCGACAACGGTGTCGCCCGCGCCGACGCCGTTCACCGCGAAGCCGCCGCCGATACCGGTGACCACCACCAGGTCGTAGGGGTTGCCCTCGTGCGCTGCGGTCACCAGTGCTGTGGCGGTCGCCGCGGCGGCGGCGGCCGGGCCCACGCCGCCGGCGATCACTTCGAGGTGCGGGGCGCGGTGGCCGGTGGCGGCGAGGACGGCCTCGCGTTCTGCGGGGACCGCAGTGACCACCAGCACCCGCCTGTACGCCGACAACACCGGAGCGCCTCCTGACTGAGCGGTGGCGGGCTACTCGCCTGCGGTGTTCTTCAGGTTGACGTGCCAGATGCCGTTGAAGTCACCGCCGTGGGTCTGCACGATGGTCAGCTGGACGCTCTTCTTCGGGGCCGAGGGCTGCTGTCCGGGCGCCGACTCCTCCTGGAAGAAGACCTCGCCCGGGAACGAGTAGTAGGTCTTCTTCATCGGCTCGGGGAGCGCGGGCTTGCCGTCGACGAGAACGAGCCAGCCATCCTCGGCCGTCTTCGGGTCGACGCCGAGCCGCAGCTTGTCGCCCGTACCGACGGAGATCGTCTTGTCGGCCTTCTTGCCGAGGCACTTGCGCACCTCGTCCTGCGGGATGGCCTTCCCGTCGTCGTAGCAGGCGGCCTCGGTGGACACCGAGTCCCCGCCCACCGTCGCGGTCACCACGGGGGACGGCTGCTCGCACGCCGAGAGGGCGACGAGGCCGAGCGAGGCGGCACCGAGGGCGGTGGCGGTGCGCACGCCCCGCCGCGACTGTGACGACATGCGGCCCTGCCGCGCGAGCTTGCTCATGCGGGCAGGTTATCGGGCCCGCACCGCTGTGCGACGCGGGGGTGCGGGGTGCCTACGGCGTGTCCGGCGGATCTCGCGTACCTGGCACGGGGTTGTCCGGTAAGGGGGTGCCCCTGCCCGAGCCTCGCGGACTGCGGGTTTGTTGTGGCTTGTCGCGCAGTTCCCCGCGCCCCTTACGGGGCGCGGCCCCCCCCGCGGAGCGGTTACGCGGCCCGGGGGTGGGGCGTGCCCCGGCGGGCGGCGCCCAGCAGTCCGCGTACGGCGGTGAGCACTCCCGCGGCCACCACGGCGGCGGCGACCGCCATGCCCAGCCGGCCGATCAGCGGCAGCGCCATGGCGAGGGCGCCACCGACGACCCAGGACATCTGCATCAGCGTCTCGGACCGCGCGAAGGCGGAGGTGCGTACCTCCTCGGGGACGTCGCGCTGGATGAGCGCGTCCAGCGACAGCTTGCCGAGGGCCTGCACGATCCCGGCGGTGGCGGCGACAGCCGTGACCGTGACGGTGCCGTACAGCAGCGCGGCGGCGAGCGTCACACCGAGGGCACAGAACAGCACGCAGATGATGATCACCTCCGGGCCGCGGGCCCGCAGCCAGGCGCCGATCGCGGTGCCCAGCGCGTTGCCGGCGCCCGCCGCCACCCCGGCCAGGCCCAGCGAGACGGCGGCCCCCATCCCGTGGAAGGGGTGCTCGCGCAGCAGGAAGGCGAGGAAGAAGGTGAGAAAACCGGAGAGCCCGCGCAGCGCGGAGTTCGCGAACAGCGCGCTGAGCACGGAGACGCCGACGGTACGCAGCCCCGGGCGGGGGCCCTGCTGCTGCTCGGCCTGCTGTTGGGCACCCTGCTGGGCCGCGACCCCCGGTACGGGCAGCACCGGCGAGACCGGGGCCAGCCGCGCCGGGCGCTCGCCCTTGGCAGAGTCGACCTTGTGGTCGAGGGAGAAGGAGAGGAACGTCCCCACGAGGAAGACCGCGAAAGCCCCGTACAGCGGCCACTCCTCACCCAGCAGATGCAGTCCGGCTCCGGCGGGTGCGGCGGCACCGGTGGCCAGCAGCCCGGCGAGGGTGACCCGGGAGTTGGCCTTGACCAGCGAGATCCGCGGCGGCAGCAGGCGCGGCACCACGGCGGAGCGGACCACTCCGTACGCCTTGGAGGAGACCAGCACCCCCAGCGCCGCCGGGTACAGCTCCAGCCCGCCCGTCGCCACGGCGCCCGACATGGTCAGCGCGAGCAGCGCGCGGGCCAGCATCGCGGCGGCCATCGCGGCGCGCCGCCCGTGCGGGATGCGGTCCAGCAGCGGGCCGATCACGGGCGCCAGGATCGCGAACGGCGCCATCGTCACGGCCAGGTACAGCGCGACCCGGCCGCGGGCCTCCCCGGTGGGGACGGAGAAGAAGACGGTGGAGGCGAGCGCCACCGTGATGAGCATGTCGCCCGCCGAGTTGACGGCGTGCAGTTCGATCAGCTTGCCGAGCCCGGACTCGCCCGCGCCCTCCGCGTGCGTGGCCCGGCGGATGCGGCGGCCCAGTGCGACAGGCGGGCGGCGCAGCGCAGCCGCGGCGCGTCCCACACCGCGGAGTTTGCTGTGTTTGCCGGGCTTGTCGACAGGCACGCCGTCAGTGTGCCCCGAAACACGCCGTTCAGTTCCCTCTCCGCGTCCCCGTCTCCGCGTCCGGGCGGGCGAGGACGGCTGGCTGCGGATTCCTCGGGTGACCCCGTGGGGTAGCGTGGGTGAACGGTGCGCACCGTATGGCCTTTGAGCGCGGGCGCGGACGTCGCAGCGGCCACCCGGTCCCGCTCCGTCCCCGACCCCGCCCCTCCACTCGTGGCCGTACGGGCAGCGCACGCCGACAACGGCGCGACGGCGTAGGAGAGACGATTCTTGTGAGTGCTGCATGAGTGCCGCGACGCGGAGTACGAGCCGTGGCGCGCGGAGCCGGCGCGCCCCCGACAGACTGTGTGCCGAGGCCGTCGAGCTGGCCCGGGCCGCGGCCGAGGAAGCGGCCGCGCCCGGCACTGTCGGCGCGTGGCTCGAAGCCGTCGCCGACGCCCACGCGGACCGTGTGGTCACCCACTTCTTCGAGGCGAACGAGCCCGGGTACCGGGGCTGGCGCTGGGCGGTGACCGTCGCGCGGGCCTCCCGTGCCAAGAACGTCACCGTCGACGAGTCCGTACTGGTGCCGGGCCCCGACGCGCTGCTGGCCCCCGAGTGGGTGCCCTGGAGCGAGCGGCTGCGCCCCGGCGACCTGGGCCCCGGCGATCTGCTGCCGACCGACGCCGACGACCTGCGGCTGGAGCCGGGCTACTCCGGTGCGGAGGCGCCGCCGCCCGATTCGGCCGTCGCCGAGCAGCAGCCCGAGGCACGGGGCCCCTCCCGCGCCGCCATCGGCGCCGTCGCCGAGGAGCTGGGCATGGGGCGGCCCCGGGTGCTCTCCCGGTACGGGCTGCATGCCGCTGCCGACCGCTGGGAGGAGACGCACGGGCCCAAGACGCCGATGGCCCAGGCGGCCCCGGCCAGCTGTGTGAGCTGTGGCTTCCTGGTGCCGCTCGCGGGCTCGCTGCGGCAGGCGTTCGGGGTGTGCGCCAACGAGTACAGCCCCGCCGACGGCCACGTCGTCTCCCTCGCCTTCGGCTGTGGCGGCCACTCGGAGGCCGCGGTCATGCCGCGTACGCCTCAGCCTCCGCCGCCGGTGATCGACGAGACCGTCGCGGATCCGTTCGAGGCGGACTGACGCTCGGGGTGCCCCTGCCCGGCCGCCGCAGGCTGCGGCTCGCGCTGTGGCTTGTCGCGCCCACGCGGCGGAGCCGCATATGAACACAGCCCCGCGCCCCTTCGGGGCGCGTCCCCCTGTGCCGGGTGCGCAAGGTCCACCGGACACGCCCTGGTCGGGTCGGGATGACGCCGCGGGACGGCTCCGTCCCGCCGTGCCGTAACCTTCCCTCTCGCCGTGGCAACGGGGGCCAAGGGGAGGACGGCATACGAGCGTCGAGGAGGCCGGTGGCGTGAGGGACACGTTCGGGACCGAGCGATTGCGGCACAGTGTGCTGGAGGCCTGGAAGGCGGCCGGCGCGCGTTTCCGTGAGGACGCCAACGCCGAGCAGGACCTGGCGCTGGGCGGCTACCGCGACCGGCTGGTGGTGGAGCTGGCACAGAACGCCTCGGATGCCGCGGCCCGCGCGGGCGTGGCAGGGCGGCTCCGGCTCACCCTCGCCGGCTCCACGCTGACCGTCGCCAACACGGGGGAGCCGCTGGACGCCGCGGGCGTCGAGTCGCTGTCCACGCTGCGCGCCTCCGCCAAGCGCGCCGAGGCCGACCAGGGCGCAGTGGGCCGGTTCGGCGTCGGCTTCTCCGCGGTGCTGGCCGTCACCGACGAGCCCGCCGTCACCACCTCGGGGGGTGACGGTGTGCGCTGGTCGCTGGCCGAGGCGCGCGAGCTGACCCGGCAGGCCGCCGCCGCCAGCCCCGAGCTCGCGGAAGAGCTCGACCGGCGTGAGGGGCACGTACCGCTGCTGCGGCTGCCGCTTCCGGCGCCGTACGAGGAGTCCGTCGTGCCGTCCGGCTACGACACCGCCGTACTGCTCCCGCTGCGCGACGAGGCGGCGGAATCGCTGACGCGGCGGCTGCTGGCGGCCGTGGACGACGCGCTGCTGCTCGCGCTGCCCGGCCTCACCGAGGTCGTCATCGACACCGGCGAAGGCCCGGCCCGCACCCTCACCCGGCACGAGGAGGGCCCGTATGTGCGGATCGAGGACTCCGCGACGGGCACCACCCGGTGGCGGCTGGCGGGCGACAGCGGTATCGCCGAGCCGGAGCTGCTCGCCGACCGGCCGGTCGAGGAGCGGTCCCGGCCCACCTGGTCGGTGACGTGGGCGGTACCGGTGGACGACGAGGGCGCCCCCACCAAGCCGCGTACCGCCGCGTCTCTGCACGCGCCGACACCCACCGACGAGCCGCTGGGCTTCCCCGCGCTGCTGCTGGCCTCCTTCCCGCTGGAGCCCACCCGGCGCCATGTGGCGCCGGGGCCGCTGGCCCGTTTTCTGCTGGCCCGCGCCGCCGACGCCTACGCCGCGCTGCTGCGTGACTGGCGGCCGGTGGCCACCAGCACTGTCGATCTGGTGCCCGGCCCGCTCGGGGCCGGCGAACTCGACGCCGAGCTGCGCGCCCTGGTGCTGGAACGGCTCCCGGACGTCCCGTTCCTGGCGAGCGCGGTCACCGGGAGCCAGGCAGAGGGCGCTGCCGAGGAGCCGTACGCGCTCCGGCCGCGCGACGCCGAGATCGTCGAGGGTGCGGGGGCCGCGACCGTCGATGTGCTGGCCGAACTCTTCCCGGGCCTGCTGCCCGCCGGGCTGGAGCGCCGCACCGAGCTGCGCGTGCTGGAGGTGCCCCGCGTCCCGCTTGGCGAGGCCGTGGACCGGCTCACCGGCGTCGAGCGGGAGCCGGGCTGGTGGTGGCGGCTGTACGACTCCCTCGCGGGCGTCGACCCCGAACGGCTGACCGGGCTGCCGGTGCCGCTGGCCGACGGCCGGACCGCGGTCGGGCCGCGGCATGTGCTGCTGCCGCTGCCGGACGGTGCCGCTGCGCCCGACCAGCTTGTCCGCCTCGGGCTGAAGGCCGCTCATCCGGACGCCGTACATCCGCTGCTGGAGAGGCTGGGCGCCACCCCCGCCACCTCGCGTGCCGTGCTGACGACCCCGCAGGTGCGCGCCGCGGTCGCCGCGTCGCTGGACGCCGAGGAGGCGTGGGACGACGGCGTGGACGGTGCCGCTCCGGACCCCGACGAGCTGATCGACACCGTCCTCGGCCTCGTCCGGGACGCGCACCTCGCGCCCGGCGACGAGCCGTGGCTCGGCGCCCTGGCGCTGCCCGACGAGGACGGGGAGCCGACGCCCGCCGCCGAACTGGTCTACCCGGGCTCCCCGTTCGCGCGCGTACTGCGCGAGGGCGAACTGGCCATGTGCGATCCGCAGCTGGCCGAACGCTGGGGCGAGCAGCCGCTGACGGCTGTCGGCGTGCAGACGGACTTCGCGCTGGTCCGCGCCGAGGACGTGGTGCTCGACCCGGACGGCTTCGAGCCCCGGGACGGCGACTACCCCGAGCCCGACGACCCCGGTCTGCTGGACTCGGTGGACGTGTGGTGCGAGGACGTACTGGACCAGCTGGAAGTCGACGGCCACACCGACGATGCCGCAGGCTCCGTGCCGCCCGTCGCGGTGGAGCTGGTGGCAGTACGCGATCTCGACCTGGTCGACGACGCGCACTGGCCCGAGGCCCTGGCGATGCTGGCGCGCCCGCCGCTGCGGGACGCGCTGACCGCGCCGGTACGGGTGCGGCTGGGCGACGGCACGGTCACCGACGTACGCCCCTATACCGCCTGGTGGCTGCGCGGCCACCCGGTGCTGGACGGCCGCCGTCCTGCGGGACTGCGCGCGGCCGGGGGCGACCCGCTGCTGCGTGGCCTGTACGAGGAGGCCGACCCGGGAGAGGTCACCGACGAGCGGGTGCTGCGCGCGCTCGGCGTCCGTACGACGGCCGCCGCACTGCTCGCGGAGCCTGGCGGTCCCGCCGAGCTGCTGAGCAGGCTGGCCGACCCGGAGCTCCCGGTCGACCCCGCCCAACTGCACGGCCTCCACACCCTGCTGGCCACCGCCGGGCTCGATCCCGCCGAGGTCACGCTGCCCGACGAGCTGCGCGCGGTGCGGGAGGGGACGACGGTCGTGGTGGACGCGGCCGAGGCGCTGGTCGCCGACTCCCCTGACGCCCTCCCCCTGGTGGCGGGCCGAGCGCTGCTGCCGGTGGCTCCGCCGTACGCCGACGAGCTGGCCGGCCTGCTGGAGGTACGGCGGGCGAGCGAGGCGGTCGCCCATCTGGTGCCCGGGTCGGCGGGCACCGAGCGTGCGGTGCCCGCCGTGGTGCGGGAGCTGCTGCCGGGCGCCCCGGACCACTACCGCGAGCACGAGGAGCTGCGGATCGGCGGGGTCGACCTGGACTGGCGCCGCACCCCCGACGGCACCCTGCACGCCGCCACCCTGGAGGGCCTGGCCTCGGCGCTCGCCTGGTCGGCCGGTGCCTGGCCGCGCCGCTTCGAGGTCACAGCGCTGCTGGAGGACCCTGCGCGGGCGGCGGAACTGGCCGCCGCCCGCTGGTTCGACGCTCCGTAAGGGGCGCGCCCCAAAGGGGAGCGGGGGCTGTATTCGTACGCACCCGCAGACCGCAAACATCGGGCAGGGGCAGGTGCTTACCGGACGATGACAGCGTCAGCCCTTCGTGCTGTAGATCGCGACCAACGGGTTGGGCCCGTTCGTGGCGCGCTCGCTCACATCGTCCTGGCCCAGGTACAGCCGCCCCGCGGAGTACAGCTCACGGGAGTCGCCGATCTCGAACGCTTCCTCCGTCTCACTGGCGGAGCCCGCGTTCTGCATGAGCTGCTTCTTCTTCATGCTGCGGGGGTCGATCTGCCACACCCCGCCGCCCTGTTCGTTGAGGGTGTCGGCCTGGTTGTATGCCAGCACGTTGCCGCTCTTGTCGAGCCCGATCGGCCACATCTCGCCGACGTCGGAGCCCTCGACGTGCCCCTTCTGCTTGCCCGTCCGCAGGTCGAGCGCCACCAGGTCGTTGTCCGCATCCGAGTCGGCCTTCAGCGGCTTGTCCGTACCCACGTACAGGGCGTTGGCCTGCTTGCTGACCGCGACGTTCTGGCAGTCGGTCGAATTGGTGGCCGGGCAGTCCACGTTGTACTTGCCGTACTTCCCGCCCTTGACCGGCATGGTGGCAAGCACCCGGCCGCGTGCTGCGCGGTCGTCCACGGACAGGAACTTCGAGACGCCGGAGCCGCCCTGTGCCTTGCCGTCGTCGACAGCCAGCACCAGCGGGTCGGCGGAGACCACGACTGCGTTCTCCGACCCCGCCGGCAGCGCGAGGGTGGAGGTGGCGGCCCGGGTGCGGGGGTTGATGGTCTGCACCTTGAGCTTGGGATGGTTGGTCGTGCCACAGTCGCGGACCGCAATGAGCTTGGTCTCGCTTCCGGCGTACCCGTCGGCCGGGCAGCGTTCGTCGGACGACGGGGCCCACAGCGGCTTGCCGCCGATGGTCCAGCCCGCGCTGACGTTGGTGCCGGATGCCGCGACGGTGCCGTTGCCGATGGCCACCTCGTCGAACATCTCGGCGGAGCCGTCCTCCATCGCCTGCCGGTGCCAGCGCATCTTGCCCTGGTTCAGATCGACGACGCCGACGTTCTTGCAGAGTTCCTCGCTGTCCTGATAGATGACGGCTATCAGGCCGTCCTTCGTCGGCTCGGGGGATGTCCAGCAGGTCTCGCCGGTCAGGGGGACCGTCCAGGTGGGCTTTCCGCCTTCGACCGGATAGCCGACGATCTTCTTCAGATCGGCCTTGGCGAAATTCTTGTCGGTCAGCCACATCCCTTTGGCGTGGGCCAGGTCGGACACCTTGGCCATCGGCACCTTGTGCGCCAGCTTGGCCTCGGGAGCGGAGTCGGCGGCCGAGGCGTCGCCGCCCCCGTCGCCGGTGTCGTCCGGACCGCAGCCGGTGACCGCGAGGGCGATCGAGAGGGCTGCGGCGGCTAGGACCGCAGTACGGGAGCGGGACATCTTAATTCTCCTCGGGGGAATCATGGAATCGGTGTCGCGAATTCTTGCCGCATCGCGCGTAGATTTTCAACTTGGCTTTTCTTTCCGATGGTTCAGTTCAATTGTCCGGCAGATAATTTCCAGAATTACGGGGCTTGAATTCTCGGGAGCTGCCCCTCCAACGGGTGCGCCCGGCTGGCTGAGGCGGGGTCCGGGCCGGGGCGCGCGGGGTAACGATGTGCTCGCTCAGCACCCGATCCGTGCTGGCTCAGCACCCGATCCAAGGAGAGTCCATGCCCGTCTGCGAGGTCTGCGACAACGACTACCCCCACACCTTCGAGGTCCGCGCCGCGGGGCAGGTGCACGTCTTCGACTGCCTGGAATGTGCGGCCCACAAGATGGCGCCCGTGTGCGAGAACTGCGGCTGCCGCATCCTGGGGCACGGCATGGAGTCGAAGGGCCACTACTACTGCTGTGCGCACTGCGCCCGCGCCCAGGGCCGCACCGAGCTGGCCGACAGCGCGCCGTAAACATTCCGCAGGCGCTCCCGGAAGCGACTCGGGAAGCGGCTACGGAAGCGACTTACGAAAGCGCCTCCCATGGGCGAGGCACGTGGCCGGGAAGCTACGCGGGGAGCTTCCCGGCCGCCCGGTGCCACGCGATCTCCAGCAGTACGCCTGCCCCGGCCGCGACCGCCACCGCCGTCCACGGCAGCACCGCGCCGGCCAGCTTCAGCGCGAAGAAGTGCTGGAGCGGCGGTGCGGCCAGCACCGCCAGGAACCCCGCCCCCATCGCCAGCACCAGCCCCACCCGCCACCAGGTGTAGGGCCGCGCCACGATGGCCAGCACCCACATCGCGATCAGGAACAGGGTCAGCGTCGCCGCACTGGTCTCGGCGGTCAGCGAACCGGGCCCGCTGTAGTGGTGCCGCGCCAGCAGATACGTACCGAAGGTGGCGGCGCCCGCGATGAGCCCGCACGGCAGGGCGTAGTGCAGCACGCGCCGTACGAAGTGCGGCCTGGCGCGCTCCCGGTTGGGCGCCAGCGCCAGGAAGAAGGCCGGGACGCCGATGGTGAGCGAGGACAGCAGTGTCAGATGGCGGGGCAGGAAGGGGTAGGGCACCTGCCAGCAGACGACCAGCAGCGCCAGCAGCACCGAGTAGACGGTCTTGGTCAGGAACAGGGTGGCGACCCGCTCGATGTTGCCGATGACCCGGCGGCCCTCGGCGACCACCGACGGCAGCGTCGCGAAGCTGTTGTCCAGCAGCACGATCTGCGCGACGGCCTTGGTCGCCTCGGAGCCCGACCCCATGCACACGCCGATGTCGGCGTCCTTGAGCGCGAGTACGTCGTTGACGCCGTCGCCGGTCATCGCCACGGTGTGCCCGGACGACTGGAGCGCGCCCACCATCTCCCGCTTCTGCTGCGGGGTGACGCGGCCGAAGACCGTGGCCTCGGCCACCTGCCGGGCGCGCTCCTCCTCGGCCGCCGGCAGTTCGCGGGCGTCCACGGGGTGTTCGGCGCCGGGCAGCTCCAGCCTGGCGGCCACGGCGCCCACGGAGACCGCGTTGTCGCCGGAGATCACCTTCGCCCGTACGTTCTGCTCGGCGAAGTAGCCCAGCGTCTCGGCGGCGTCCGGGCGCAGCCGCTGTTCGAGGACGACGAGCGCCGTGGGCCGTGCACCGTGCGCGGCGCCGCCCTCCCTGCCGTCTCCGTCGAGCCGGCCCGCCGCCCGGGCCAGCAGCAGCACCCGCAGCCCCTCCCGGTCCAGCCGGTCCACGTCGGCGAGCACCGGGTCGCCCTCCGCGAGCAGCACATCGGGCGCGCCCAGCAGCCAGGCGCTGTGCTCGCCGTCCGGCTCGGCGAAGGCGGCACCGCTGTATTTGCGGGCCGAGGAGAAGGGCAGTGTGTCGGTGGGCTGCCAGCGGCCGGTGCCGTCCGGCATCGGCGGATACGCCTCGACGATGGCCTGAAGGCTGGCGTTCGGGTTCGGCTCGGCGGCACCGAAGGCCCGCAGCACCTGGGCGACGCGCGCCTCGTCGGCCCCGTCCAGCGGCCGTACCTCGGTGACGTCCATACCGCCCTGGGTCAGGGTGCCGGTCTTGTCCAGGCAGACGACGTTCACCCGCGCCAGGCCCTCGATGGCGGGCAGCTCCTGGACGAGGCAGTGCTTGCGGCCCAGCCGGATGACGCCGATGGCGAAGGCCACCGAGGTCAGCAGCACCAGCCCCTCCGGCACCATCGGCACGATGCCCGCCACCATCCGGCGCACCGCCTCGTCGAAGTCGTTGTTCTCGACCACGAGTTGACTGAGCACCAGGCCGACCGCGGCCGGGAGCATCATCCAGGTGATGTACTTCAGCAGCCGGCTGATGCCGCCGCGCAGCTCGGAGTGGACGAGGGAGAACCGGCTGGCCTCCTCGGTGAGCCGGGCCGCATACGCCTCTCGGCCCACCTTGGTCGCGGTGAAGGCGCCGCTGCCGGCGACCACGAAGCTGCCGGACATCAGCTGGTCGCCGGGGTGTTTGAGGACCGGTTCGGCCTCGCCGGTCAGCAGTGACTCGTCCACCTCCAGGCTGTCGGCCTCCGCGACCTCGCCGTCGACCACGCACTTGTCGCCGGGCCGCAGCTCCACCAGGTCGCCGAGGACGATGCGGTCGGTGGGGACCTCGACGCTGCGGCCGTCCCGCCGCACCCGGGGGCGGGCCTCCCCGATGACGGCCAGGTTGTCCAGGGTCCGCTTGGCACGCAGCTCCTGGACGATGCCGATGCCCGTGTTGGCGATGATCACGAAGCCGAAGAGGCCGTCCTGGATCGGACCGACCACGAGAATGATCAGGAACAGTACGCCGATGATCGCGTTGAACCGGGTGAAGACGTTCGCGCGGATGATGTCGGCGGCGGATCTGCTGTTGCGCGGGGGAACGTCGTTGACCTCACCGCGCGCGATCCGTTCGGACACCTCGGCGCCGGTGAGACCTCCGCCCGTGTTTGTCATGTTTCGACGGTACGGGGCGGCTGCGCCTCCGTCGGGGGTTGCACGCCGTGGGCGCGTGCGCTGCGCCGGAGCCGAGCAGCGGTCGGCCGCCGCCTGGTCAGTCCCCCTGCGCTTGCTTGATCGCCTTGTCCCGCGCTCTGACGTACCAGATGCCTACGCAGCCCAGGGCCGCGCCCGCCGCGCAGGTCCACAGCCACCAGGTGTGACCGTGGTCGGCGAACCAGTCGTAGAAGGGGAGTTGGACCAGAAGCAGGACGAGCCAGACCAGCGTGCCGGTGATGACGGTGGCGACGACGTTGCCCTCCAGCGGCTCGGGCGCCTCGCGCTCCCCGCTGGTCCATCTGTCCATGAGGCTCATCGCCGGCTCCCTCGTCTGTGACCTTTCCCCGGCTCCAGCCTAGCGAGGCGGTGCCGATGAGCTGCGGGCGGAGTTGGCGATCACCCCGTTCGGTTGCTCATACTGACCCGGGCTGGATATGGCCGGTTTTTCTGGGGGCACCCCCTGCTCGAAGAGCTCGGGGGAAGATGGCCCAAGCTGATCCAGTCGCTCAGCCACCGCCGTCTGAGCCCGCACGTCCTCGTACGTATCCGTACGTACGCCCCGCACATCTCCGAGGTCACGCATGTCCGCTTCGGCCGGCCCGGTCGATTCCGAGGGAGCCCCGCAGGGGGCCCCGCCCGCTTCCCCGTCCGTACTGGACCGCTTTTTCCAGATCTCGGAGCGCGGCTCGACCGTGAGCCGGGAGCTCAGGGGCGGACTGGCCACGTTCTTCGCGATGGCCTACATCATCGTGCTGAACCCGATCATCCTCGGAGCGGGCGAGGACAAGTTCCACCACCACCTCGACAACGGTCAGCTGGTGACGGCCACCGCGCTGATGGCCGGGCTCACCACTCTGCTGATGGGCGTCATCGGCAATGTGCCCATCGCGCTCGCCGCCGGCCTGGGCATCAACGCCGTCGTCGCGCTCCAGCTCGCCCCCAGGATGAGCTGGCCCGACGCCATGGGCATGGTGGTGCTCGCCGGGATCGTGCTGATGATCCTGGTCGCCTCGGGTCTGCGGCAGCGGGTGATGGACGCCATCCCCAACGGGCTGCGCCGTGCCATCGCCATCGGCATCGGCCTGTTCATCTCGCTGATCGGCCTGGTCGACTCGGGGTTCGTCACCCGCAACCCGGACAAGGCGCACACCAGCGTCCCGCTCGGCCTCGGAGTGGACGGCCGGCTCCAGGGCTGGCCCGTGCTGGTGTTCGTGCTCGGGCTGGTGCTGATGTACGTGCTGACGGTGCGGAAGACACGGGGCGCCATCCTCATCGGCATCGTGGTCACGGCCGTCGTCGCCATCGTGATCAACGCCGTGGCCGAGATCCCCGACGCCTCCTGGGGCCTGTCGGTGCCCGAGGTGCCGGACTCGGTGGTGGGCAGCCCGGACTTCGGGCTGATCGGCGACATCAGTCTGTTCGGCGGCTTCCACGAGGTGGGGTGGCTGACCGGCTGTCTGTTCGTCTTCACGGTGCTGCTGTCGGGCTTCTTCGACGCGATGGGCACGATCATCGGCGTGGGCGAGGAGAGCGGGCTCGCCGACGACCAGGCGCACGGCCAGCTGCCACGGATGGGCCGCATCCTGTTCCTGGACGGCGTCGGGGTGGCGGCCGGCGGGGTCGGCTCCTGCTCGGCCAACACCTGCTTCGTGGAGTCCACCGCCGGTGTCGGCGAGGGCGCGCGCACCGGCCTGGCCAATGTGCTGACCGGCGGGCTCTTCCTGCTCGCCCTGATCTTCACCCCCCTCGCGAAGGTCGTGCCCTCCCAGGCGGCAACCCCCGCGCTGCTGGTCGTCGGGTTCCTGATCATGGCGTCGAACGTGCGGGAGATCGACTGGGGCGACTCCACCGTCGCCATCCCGGCCTTTCTCACCATCGTCTCGATGCCCTTCACCTACAGCATCACCAATGGCATCGGCATGGGCGTGATCGCCTTCATCGTGCTGCGGGCCGCGGCCGGGCGGGCACGGGAGACCCCCTGGCTGCTGAACGTGGTCGGGCTGTGCTTCCTCGTCTATTTCCTGCTGAACCCGATCGAGCAGCTGCTCGGCGTCAAGTAGTGCCCTGGGTGGCCGAGCGGCCGTAGAACTGCTCGGTCCGCTCGACGGACGCCTTGAAGCGCTCGTCGAAGTCGTCGCGAACCAGCGTCCGGACCACATAGTCCTGGACGCTCATTCCACGTTTGGCGGCGTGGCCGTTCAGCCGCTCGAAGAGGGCGGCCTCTATCCGCAGGCTGAGCACCTGCGACTCGGGCTGCTCGTGATGGTCGTTGTCGCACGGCGGAGTCAGGCTGTTCATACGACAACGGTCCCGAACCCACCCCGCCCGCTGTCCGGCGAACGTCTCCTGACTCACTCGTACGTGTGAGCCACTGCCAGGTGAACGCAGTGGTCTTTAGGCCGGGTAATGAGTTACCCTAAGGATTATGTCGGAACAGCTCCCCGCTCCGCGGTTCGCGGACGGACCCCCACCGGGTGCGCTCGGCGGGCTCGACCCGTTCGAGCCGGTCGGCGAGGCCGGCGCAGGTGACCAGGACCTCGCCGAGCTCGACAAGGAAGCCGTCAACGCGCTCCGTGCCGCAGTGATGCGCCTCTCCCGGCGGCTGAAGCACCAGCGCGTCGACGAGTCGCTGAGCCCCACGGAGATGTCCGTGCTCGGCACCCTTGCCCGCTGCGGCTCCGCCACCCCCAGCGAGCTGGCCCGCAAGGAGCATGTGCAGCCGCCGTCGATGACGCGCATCGTCGCGATGCTGGAGGCCAAGGGGCTGGTGCGGCTGGACGCACACCCCGAGGACCGCCGGCAGAAGGTGGTCACCCAGACCGAACAGGCCGAATCCATGCTGGCCGCGGCCCGCGAGAAGCGGAACGCCTGGCTGACCGAGCTGGTCCAGGAGCTGGACGAGGACGAGTGGGCGACGCTGCGCGCCGCCGCACCGGTGCTGGAGAAGCTGGCACATCTGTAAGGAGCACGAACCGGAACAGGAGGCGACGCCGCTTTGAGTACGGGCCACGGAGCACACTCCGCACCCGCACCATCCATAGCCGACGACAACAAGCCACACGACCAGGGGCCGCAGGGTCAGCGGCCGACCGGCCAGGACACCGGGTCCGGCGCCGCCGCCAAGCCCTCCATGTTCAGCTCCCTGAAGATCCGCAACTACCGCCTCTTCGCGATGGGGCAGGTCGTCTCCAACACCGGTACCTGGATGCAGCGCATCGCCCAGGACTGGCTGGTGCACAGCCTCACCGGCTCCTCCACCGCCGTCGGCATCACCACGGCGCTCCAATTCCTTCCCATGCTGCTGTTCGGGCTGTACGGCGGCGTCATCGCCGACCGCTGCCCCAAGCGCAAGCTGCTCTTCGTCACCCAGTCGGCCATGGGCATCATCGGCCTGGTGCTGGCAGCGCTCACGCTGAGCGGAAACGTGCAGGTCGCGCACGTCTATGCGCTCGCCTTCGCGCTCGGTCTGGCCACCGTGGTGGACAACCCGACCCGGCAGACCTTCGTCTCGGAGATGGTCGGTCCGGCGCAGATACGCAACGCCGTCTCGCTCAACTCCGCGAACTTCCAGAGCGCCCGGCTGGTCGGTCCGGCCGTCGCAGGCGTACTGATATCCGCGGTGGGCGGCGGCTGGGCGTTCCTGATCAACGGCCTGTCCTTCGGTGCACCCCTGATCGGCCTGCTGCTGATGCGTACCTCCGAACTGCACACCAGCAAGCGGGTGGAGCGCGGCAAGGGCCAGCTGCGCGAGGGGCTGCGCTACGTGGGTGGGCACCCCGAGCTGCTGTGGCCGATCGTGCTGGTCGGCTTCATCGGCACCTTCGGCTTCAACTTCCCCATCTGGCTGACGGCCTTCACCAGCGACGTCTTCGACGCGGGCGCCGGCACCTACGGCACCCTCAACTTCCTGATGGCCGTCGGCTCGGTGGCCGGCGCACTGCTTGCAGCCCGGCGCGGACAGTCGCGGATGCGGCTGATGGTCGGCGCCGCGCTGGTCTTCGGCGTACTGGAGATCTTCGCCGCACTCTCGCCCTCGTACTGGCTGTTCGCCGCGCTCATGGCGCCGATCGGGCTGGCGGGTCTGACGTTCAACGTCACCGCCAACTCCAGCGTCCAGCTCGCCTCCGACCCGGCGATGCGGGGCAGGGTGATGAGCCTGTTCATGATGGTCTTCGTCGGCGGCACCCCGATCGGCGGCCCCCTCATGGGCTGGATCACCGACACCTGGGGCGCGCGTATCGGATTTGTCGCCGGGGGCGTCATCTCCGCCGTCGCGGCCGTCGCTGTCGGCTTGGTGCTCGCCCGCCTCGCCGGGCTGCGCCCGGTGCTGAGCCTCCGGCGGGGGGAGCCGCTTGTCCGCTTTGTTCGCCGCGCAGAGGTGACGGAGGCCGCGTAGCCCTGGTGCGGCGCCGTTGCCGGGTGCGGGCCGGGTTGTTGTCACCCCCCCTCCCCCC
>NZ_JBQQBT010000017.1:0-147123 GCF_052245835.1 Streptomyces sp. 8N114
GGGGTGGGGAGGGGGAGGGGGGTGGGGCCCCCGAGGCAGCACAGCAGCAGCCCGACGAAGGGATCCAGCAGAGCGTCGCCGCAGCCCTCTGCCACGACCTCGTCTCCCGCATCGACGTACTCGTCGAGCTGGGCCTTGGCTATCTGAGCACCGACAGGCCCACTCCTACGCTCTCGGCGGGGGAGTTGCAGCGGCTGCGGCTGGCCACCCAGTTGCGGTCGGGCCTGTTCGGGGTCGTGTACGTGCTGGACGAGCCGTCAGCCGGGCTGCACCCCGCGGACACCGAGGCACTGCTGACGGTTCTGGACAGGCTCAAGGAAGCGGGAAATTCGCTGTTCATCGTCGAGCACGAGATGGCGGTGGTCAGGCGGGCGGACTGGATCGTGGACGTCGGCCCCAGGGCGGGCGAGCACGGGGGCGAGGTGCTCTACAGCGGTCCCGTCCCCGGGCTGGCGGGCACGGCGCGTTCGGCCACACGCGCTTACCTCTTCCCGGCGGAAACCGACGCACGCACAGCACCCACCGCTTTTCCAGAGCCCGCGGTGCCCGGCAGACCTGGCACGCCGGGCACCCCCGGCACACCCGCCGCGTCCGGGACGCCCGCGGGAGCCCCCGTCAGCCCCGAACCGTCCACCGTCGCCACCTCAGGACGCGGAGCGGAGGGGCAGGGGCGGGTTGTGCGGCGGCGGCCTGAGCGGTGGTTGTCGCTGTCCGGGGTGACGCAGCACAACCTGCGGGGGCTGGATGTGGACTTTCCGCTGGGCCTCTTCACGGCTGTCACGGGCGTGTCCGGCTCGGGTAAGTCCACGCTGGTCAGCCAGGTCCTCGCCGATCTCGTCGCCGACCACACCGGTACCGGGGGAGCCGCCGCGGCAGCTGGGAGCGGTGCAGGCCAAGGGGCGGAGGACGAGGAGCCGGAGGAGGCGGTCGCGCAGGACCGCGGCGTCGGCGTCGCGGCGGCCGAGGGGCTGGAGCCGGTGGACCGGCTGGTGCGGGTCGACCAGAAACCCATCGGGCGCACTCCGCGCTCCAACCTGGCGACCTACACGGGCCTCTTCGACGCCGTACGGAAGGTCTTCGCGGCCACCGACGAGGCCAAAGTGCGGGGTTACGGCGCGGGACGGTTCTCCTTCAACGTCGCCGAGGGCCGCTGTCCGACGTGCCAGGGCGAGGGGTACATCGCTGTCGAGCTCCTCTTTTTGCCTGGTACGTATGCGCCCTGTACGGACTGCCATGGGGCGCGCTACAACTCCGAGACCCTGGAGATCACCTACCGGGGCGCGACCATTGCCGATGTCCTGGGCATGACGGTCGACGGTGCCGCCTCCTTCCTTTCGGACGTCCCGGCGGCCCGGCGTGGACTGGACGCCCTGCAGCGAGTGGGCCTCGGGTATCTGCGGCTGGGGCAGCCCGCGACGGAGCTCTCCGGGGGAGAGGCGCAGCGGATCAAGCTCGCCAGCGAACTCCAGCGCAGCCGCCGTGGACACACCCTTTACCTTCTGGACGAGCCCACCACCGGGCTGCACCCAGCCGATACGGATGTACTGCTGCGGCAGTTGCACGGACTGGTCCTGGCCGGACACACCGTCATCGCCGTCGAACACGATCTGGCGGTGGTCTCCGGCGCCGACTGGGTCATCGACCTCGGTCCCGGAGGCGGGGACCGGGGCGGCCGGATCGTCGCTGCCGGAACGCCGGAGGAGGTGGCAGGCTCTCTTACGAGCGTCACTGCCGCCTATCTCGCGGCCGCCCTGAACGGGTGACCGCAGCGCCCTCAGTTGCCCGATGGGAAGGCGTGGCTCGCCGTGCGACCCCACCCCTGCGCCACCCGTCTCCTGCGGCCCCCCGCGTCTCCCCGCGGCTCAACCGTCTCGACCCGCCGCCGGGCCCGGGGCGGCTCCGGTCGCACATCCGGGAGCTTTCGTAGGCAACCAGCGGCCCCTGCAGGTGGTCCGTACGGGAGGGCAGCACTGATGAACGGATCGCGTACTAACCAGGAGGCACCATGAGGCACGCGCTCATCATCGGCGGCGGCATCGCCGGAACCATGACGGCGATCTCGCTGCAGAAGGCCGGGATCAGTTCGACCGTCTATGAGGCGTACCCGGCCGGTGCCGATGATGCGGGTGCCTTCCTCGTGCTCTTTCACAACGGTCTTGAGGCGCTGCGTACCGTTGACGCCCACCAAGCCGTACTGGACGTGTCCTTTCCGGCCGAGCGTGTCGAAATGCTCGCGCACACCGGCGACAGCCTGGGCGTACGGCCGGTTGCCGGTGGCGGAAACAGCGGTGGTGGAAGCAGCGGTACTGGCAACGGCCGTAACAGTGACGGCCGCAGCTTCCTCGGTCCGCGTACGCTTCGGCGCGCGACCCTCTATCGTGCGCTGCACGACCAGGCGGCGCGCCGGGGCGTCACCATCGAGCACGGCAAGCGTCTTGTGGCTGCCGACACCGCGCCCGACGGCCGGGTGACCGCCCGTTTCGCCGACGGCACCCACGCCGAAGGCGATGTGCTCGTCGGAGCCGACGGCCTGCACTCCGTGACCCGTACCCTCATCGATCCCGACGCGCCCGCGCCTCGCCATACCGGCCAGATCACGGTGTGCGGTTACGCCCCCAGCGTTCCTCCCGAAGCCGCACCGGCACCCGGCACCTACCGGATGATCCGCGGCAGGCGGGCCCTCCTCGGCTGCACCATGGCGCCCGACGGTGAGGTCTGGTGGTTCGCCAACACCCCTGGTCAGCAGCTCAGCCGGGAGGAACTGGCAACCGGGACACCGGAGGGGACGGCTCGGTGGCGGGATCACGTGGTCTCCGTGCTCTCCGAGGACGCCTCACCGGCCGCCGACATCGTCCGGGCGAGCGGTGGAATCGTCGCCACGAACGCCTACGACGTTGCCCGTATCCCTGTTTGGCACCGCGGTTCCATGGTGCTGCTCGGCGACGCGGCGCACGCAGCGGCGCCCAACGCCGCGCAGGGCGCCTCCATGGCGATCGAGGACAGCGTCGTGCTTGCCAAGTGCCTGCGTGACCTCCCCAGCGCCGGGGAGGCGTTCGCCCGCTTCGAGGCGCTGCGCCGGGACCGGGTGGAGGCCGTTGTCGAACGCAGCGCCCAGCTGAACGACCAGGTCCTCCCACGTCCCGCCGGAACCCCCGCCCGTCCTCGGCAGGACGACTCTCGGCAGGACGACGCTTCCGGCAGCGACTGGCTGCTGGCATACCGCATCGACTGGGACACCCCTGTCGGTGACGATGCGAGCGCCAACGCCTGAGCGCTCCTTGCCCGTTACCCCACCTTCCCGGGGAAGCGAAGGCGGAACGAGGGCAGGGTGAGGCGTGTGCGGGCGGCTGGCTACCGTATGTGCATGACCATCCGCGTGCTCCTTGTCGACGACGACGCCCTCGTGCGGGCCGGGCTCCGGCTGATGTTGGAAGGCATCCCGGACATCGAGATCGTGGGCGAGGCCGCGGACGGCAGCCAGGTGCTTCCGCAGGTCACGGAGCACCGTCCGCACGTCGTTCTGATGGACATCCGGATGCCGACCGTGGACGGGCTCGCCGCCACCGAGACGCTGCGGGCGCGCGAAGAGGCGCCCGAGATTGTCGTCCTCACCACCTTCCACGCGGACGCGCATGTACTGCGGGCCCTGCGCGCCGGAGCCGCCGGGTTCCTGCTCAAGGACACCCCTCCCGCCGACATCCTGGCCGCCATCCGCAAGGTGGCCTCCGGGGAGCCGGTGCTGTCGCCGGCTGTCACCCGCCAGCTCATCCAGCACATAACCCCCGCCGGTCACGACAGCCGCAGGGCACGCGCCAGGAAGGCACTCGCGGCACTCGGCGAACGGGAAAGCGAGGTCGCGCTGGGCGTAGGCCGCGGGCTGGCGAACGCAGAGATCGCGGCGTCGCTCTATATGAGCGTGCCGACGGTCAAGACACACGTCTCCCGCATCCTGACCAAACTGGACCTCAACAACCGCGTCCAGATCGCCCTCCTGGTCCATGACGCCGGCCTGCTGGAAGAGGCCGGAGCCGACGAGGAGTAGCCGCAGCCAGGAGCAGCGGCAGCAACGGCAGCCCCTCTTTGAACAGCGGGAAGCAGCCCCTGGGGAATCCATGGCGCTCGCAGGCGTTGCAACAGATGTGACTTCATCGCGTCGGTTTCCGGTACCCCTCTCCATACTCGACCGCTCCCTCACCCGGGAGGGCGAGCACCCTGGTCAGGCGCTCCGCGAGACGGTGCGATTCGCACAGCAGGCGGAGGAGTTGGGGTTCCTGCGCTTCTGGGTCTCCGAGCACCATGCCGTCCCCGGGATCGCCGGCTCCGCGCCGACCGTGCTCGCCGCAGCGGTGGCCTCCGCCACGTCCCGGATCCGTGTCGGTACGGGAGGAGTGATGCTCCCCAACCATCAGCCGCTGGTGGTCGCCGAACAGTTCGGGGTGCTGGAGTCGCTGTTTCCCGGCCGTATCGACATGGGGCTAGGTCGCTCTGTCGGCTTCACCGACGGCATCCGCAAGGCACTGCGGGTCGGCAAGGACGCCGCAGACGGCTTCAGCGCACAGCTCTCCGAGCTGCTCGGCTACTTCGACGGCACGGGCCCCGTGCACGCCCGGCCCGCCGAGGGGCTGCGTGTACCGGCGTTCGTGCTGGCAGTGGGCTCGGGCGCGGCAGTGGCGGCCGAGCACGGGTTGCCCTTGGTGATCGGAGCCTCCCGCGACGAGCGCCGGACCCTGGAGGCGGTGGAGATGTACCGGGCAGCCTTCCGGCCACGCACGGACGGCCCTGCGTCGCACGGCATCACATCGCAAGGGATTGCAATGCCCGGCACCACATCGCACGGCCCTGCGATGCACGGCACCGCTTCGTACGGCACTGCATCGCACGACACTGCCTCGTACGGCACCGCACATGCCGCGCCGTACGTGGTCGTCGCCGTGAACGCCGCTGCTGCCGACACCCGTGAGGAAGCGGAACTGCTGCAGCTTCCGGAGGCGTGGGCCACGGCGCTCTCCCGCACTCGCGGTACTTTCACCCCGCTCGTTGCGCCCGAAGAGGTGCAGGGCCGCGCGATGGGCGCGAAGGAGCGTGCCGCGTTCGACGAGGCTCGTGCGTCGCAGCTGCGCGGGACCGCGGCAGAGGTGACCGACGCGCTGGCCGGGCTGGTGGAGCGTACGGGCGCCGACGAGGTCCTGTTGACGCTCAACACGTATGACCCCGACGACCGGCTCCGCTCCTACCGCCGTCTGGCCGAAGCCGCCGGACTGGTGGGCATGCCCGAGCCCTCGACCGTGAGCTGACCTGGCCAGTCCGGGTTCGGCCGGTCGGCGTCATCCTTGCTGACCGGGGAGCTCCCGCTTCAGCACCTTGCCCATGTCGTTGCGAGGCAGGGCCTGCAGGAAACGCACCTCGCGGGGGCGCTTGTGCGGTGCGAGCTGGTCGGCGACCAGATCGGACAGCTCGCCGGCGAGCGGCGGTTGCTGCGGCGAGACGGGGACGATCCAGGCGACGACGCGCTCGCCGAGGTCGTCGTCGGGCTCGCCCGTGACGGCCGCCTCGGCGACGGCCGGGTGGCTGAGGAGCACGTTTTCGATCTCGCCCGCGCCGATCTTGTAGCCGCCGCTCTTGATCAGATCGGTGGCCTTGCGGCCGACGAGGCGTACGGATCCGTCCGGGTCCTGGGTCGCCATGTCACCCGTGCGGAACCAGCCGCCGTCGAAGGCTTCGGCTGTCGCGTCAGGGCGGTTGAGGTATTCGGTGAACAGGTTCGGCCCGCGTACCTGTAGCTCGCCCACCGTCTCGGTGTCCTCCGCGGGCAGGCGTTTGCCCGCCTCGTCCACCAGCCGGACGTCCACGTCGCGCAGCGGTACACCGACAGTGCCCGGACGGGACGTTCCGCCAGGCCGCACGCTGGTGTTCATCAGCGTCTCGGTCATCCCGTAGCGCTCGATCACCCGCTGACCGGTCGCCGCCGTCAGCCGGTCGTGGTCGTGCAGCGGCAGGGCGGCCGAACCGGACACCAGCAGTCGCGCCCCGGCCAGCGCCGACACCAGGTCCGGGTCGCTCGAACAAGCGTCGGCGAGACGGTGATACATCGTCGGCACGCCGAACAGCATCGTTCCGCCGCCGGCCAGCTCCCTGGCCACTCCCTCGGTGCTGAAGCGGCCCAGATGGCGAAGGGTTCCCCCGCGGCGCAGCGGGCCGAGGACACCAAGGATCAGCCCATGCACGTGGAACAGCGGCAGGCCGTGCACCAGTACGTCGTCCGCCGTCCACTGCCACGCTTCTTCCAGCGCGTCCAGACTGCTGGCAATGGCGCGCCGCGAGAGGACCACGCCCTTGGGCGGGCCGGTCGTCCCGGAGGTATAGACGACCAGCGCCGCGGTCTCCGGGTTCGGCTCGGTGGGCAGGACCCAGGTCTGTTCCTCGGCCGTCCCGGCCGAAATCTCGATGTCCGTGCGCAGCAGTGACCCGAGCGGCTCGGGGAGCTCCGCTCCGGGCTCGGCCAGCACTGTGCCGGGCGCGCTGTCGGTGACGATGTGCGTCAGCTCTCTCGCGCCGCTCTTCGGGTTCACCGGGACCACGGGGACCCCCGCCAGCAGCCCGGCGACCACGCCCACCGCCGTCTCCAGGCTGGGCGTCGCCCAGACCGCGACGGGCGCCGACGTCTGGAGCCGGGCAGCAAGATCGCTCGCCACGGCAACCAGCTGTCGGTAGCTGAGGGCTCGGTCGCCGAAGCGCAGCGCCGTGTGGGAGGACGTCGTGTGCAGCGCGGGAAAGAGCAGGGACACCCGGACTCCTTTGTGATCTCTCGCCTCTGGGAACCGCCAGCATCTCACCCGCCTGGTCGCCCGCTTGTTCGAGGAGCCGGACATCCCGGGTAGCCGCTTACCCGGAGGAGTCGGCCGCCTGCGGGAACAGCGTCGCGAACGTCTCCGTCGGCTCGTCGAGACCGCGGGCGAACGGTGCGTCGAAGTGCCAGACGAGGAAAAGCAGGAACGCGATCAGGGCGCTGAAGATGCCGGCCAGTGCCAGCTCCCTGCCCGAGCGCTGGATCTGGAGCGCGAAGAGCATGCCCACGGCGACCACGGCACCCGCGTACAGCCCGATCCACACCACGCCCGGCATCGTCGGCCCGGCGCTCGATCCGCGTTCGGTACGAGCCGAGTCGGCCTCGGCGACCTGGTCGACCACGGCCTGGTACGACTGTGACTGCTGGTTGGTGGTCGGCTTGTAGGAGGCCACATCCTTGCGCAGCCGGTCGAGCATATGGGCGCCCCGGTCGGTGAGCTCGCCGTGCTCGACCATGTGCGACCACTCGGTGGTGACCGCGTACCGCACATAGGCGTTGATGTCCTTCCGCACCCGGTCGCGTTCGTCGGCCGGGTATACGGCCACCCGCTCGCTCACCTCGTGCAGTGCCTGCGCCTCCTGCGACACGGCCTCCTCCGCGGCATTGCGTGCCTCCCAGACACCGGCGATCGCCAGGCCCAGAACAATGGCATAGACCACGCCGATCATCATCGTCATGTACTCGATCACGTCCGGGGTCTCGGAAGGATCCTCCGTGTCGGCGCGCCGGCGTTTGAGGACGACGACGGCGACGACCACCAGACAGGCGGCGGACAGGCTGAGGATCAGCATGAGCCATTCGGACAACAGGTCCTCCACAGAGCGCGAAATGACGGGGCAGAAGCCGTGAGTTGAAGAGGGTGCAGCAGTGGCATTGGGGGATGACCGCACGGAGCCGGGGCAGGACCGGAGGAGGGTGACTTCAGCCGCTGTTCGCACCGGAGGTGCCACCGGCCGCCGCTGCCCTGGAACTGTTGGTACGGGGGCGTAGCGCGGCGGCCGCGAGCACGGCCGGAGCGACGATCAGGAGCGTGCGGGTGACCATGGACAGGCTGCCGTCGGGCCGTTGGCGGTCGGGAGCCGGCTGTCGCGGAACTGCCAACGCGCTGCGAGAGGGCGAGGGTTCCGCAGAGGAGCGGGAGAGCTTGGGCGAAGGGCGCTCCGGCCGCTGAGCGCCGCCGACCGGGTGCCGGGCGGGCTTCGGTTCCGCGGGTGCAGAAGTCGTGAGCGGCTTCGAGGCCGGAGCCTTCGGCGGTGTGCCGGAGGGGGAAGGCGAGGGCGGAGTGGGCGCGGGAGAGCTCGGCCTCGGGGGCCGTGGCGGCGTCGGTGAGGGTGTGGGGCGGGGCGGGCGCGGGGGACACGGACGGTGCCCCGCCGTGAGGTGCAGATCGACGCCGTCCCCGGTTTGCACGGTCAGAGAAGCCCCAGGACAGCCGTCGGCCTGTCCGGCTGACGCATTCAGATGAGTGCCGCCCGCGCTCACGGAGAGGCGGGCGTCGGCGTCGGAACCGGGGCGCTGAGCAACAGTCAGCGGGTACGCAACAGGGGCGGGATTGCGGTGCGGTGTCGCGGGCGCCGGGGCCACGGGGGCGGTTGCCGATGACGCCTTCGTTGCCTGAGCCGCGTTGGTGTGGGCTGTGTCTGCGCCCGGCTGCGCGTCAGCGGCAGGCAGGGTTGCTGCTGCGAGCACGGCTGATGGGCTCCGGTCCGTCGGCTGCGCGGCATCCGCGGAGGCGGTCACGACAGCCGTCCCGGCCGCTGTGCCGAGCACCGCGCACGTGAGTGCCACCGCTGTCAGCGTCTGCCGTCTGCTCCGGGTGTTGTTCCACTTGTTGTCCCGCCCGCTGTTCCGTCGTCCCACGTCCTGAGGATGGAAGGGAGCCTGTGACGGGCAGAAGGCTTCCGGTCGGAAGTCACACGATGGGTTGAAGTGCTTGCGTGTCCGGTCGACCCACACCCGAACGGCCGTATGGAAAGCGGCTGTTGAATCGCCGCGCGGTTCCCGTTCGGGGGGCGCCTGCTACCGCTCCGAGCTTCGGCGTCACGGACCGTCGGGTCGCTGGTCTGCGGGGCGCCGCTGACCATCGGGAGGGGGATCTTCGGGCGCCAGGATGCTCGGGCGATGGAGTTTCAGGGTCGGTTGCCTTGGTGGACCACGCGGACCCGGTCGGCCGGTCTTCCGGGCCCGCGAGCGGCCACCTGCTGGGGCTGTGCCGCGATCGTCTTCTGCGGCGTGATCGGACCCTCTACTGGGCTTTGATGAGCTCCATGTAGTGCGCCCAGTCCCAGTGCGCGCCGGGGTCGGTGTGGTCGGTGCCGGGTACCTCGTTGTGGCCGATGATGTGCTCACGGTCCAGCGGGATGGCGTTCCGACGGCAGATGTCCGCCGTCAGTGCGGCGGACGCCTCGTACATCGCCTCTGTGAACCACTTGTCCGGTTCGTCGATCCAGCCCTCGTGCTCGATGCCGACGCTGCGGGTGTTGTAGTCCCAGTTGCCCGCGTGCCAGGCCACGTTCTTCTCCCGCACCATCTGGGCGACATGGCCGTCCGCTGAACGCACTACGTAGTGCGAGGAAACTGCCTTGTCCGGATTCTGGAAGATGGCCAGCGTGTCGTCGTAGTACTCCTGGGTGACGTGGATGATCACGAGCTCGACAGGGTACTCGGCCGGCCGGTTCGCGGTCGTGTAGTTGGAGCTGGATGCGGGGACCCACTCAGCCTTGGGGTAGTCGACGGCGAGCGGGCCTCTGGAGCGGGCCACCGCGGCTCCGCCCGAGAGGAGTGAGGCGCCGGCCAGTCCTGCGGCGAGGGTGAAGCCCGCACCGCCGCGCAGCAGCGCGCGGCGTGCGGGGAGGTTCGGGCGTGACTGTCCGGATGCGTGGTACTGGCGTGCTGAGTCCATCGTGTCTCCCAGTGGGGGGAAGAGGTGGAGGGGAATGGGGGCACGTACAGCGCGAGTTGACGCGCGTTGATGATGGCAGCCGCCTGGGGGACTGCCAAGAGTCGTCGAAGTGTGCCATTGGACCGACCTGTGGCCGCTCCAGGGACAGTGTTCCGACTGTCCAGACAGTTATCCCCCGATTCCGGCCCGGTACGACAGCGGGTCGTCCAGTACCCCGCGCACGGCGGCATGGGCGGCACCCAGCAGCGGCCCGTCCGTACCCAGCCCCGAGACGAGCAACTCAGGCAGGGCGCCAGGTGCCGCCGTACGCCCCATCAGTTCCCTCTCCAGCGACGGCCGCAGCCACGGTGCGAACCGGGCCAGGACGCCACCCAGCACCAGGGCGCTGGGGTCCAGCAGGTTGACCGCCCCTGCCAGGGCCAGTCCCAGCGCCGTCCCGGCCTCTTCGAGCGCTCGCAGCGCCCGCTCGTTCCCGGATGCAGCGCGGTCCCGGAGCGCGGCCAGGGCGGCGTCCCTGGGGCCGTCGGCGGCGATACCCGCAGCGTGCAGCAGTGCCGGCTCGCCCGCGTACTGCTCCAGGCAGCCCTGGCCCCCGCAGGCGCAGCGCGGCCCGTCCGGTCGGACGGGCACATGGCCGATCTCCCCCGCGAACCCCCGATTTCCGCGCAGCAGTTCGCCGTCGAGCACAACCGCGGCACCGATGCCGACCTCCGCGGAGACGTGCACGAAGTCGCGGGGGACTCTGCCGCTGTCCAGCCACAGTTCGGCGAGCGCTCCGAGGTTGGCCTCGTTGTCGACGATGAGCGGCAACGGCTTACCCGCTGCCTCCGTTGGCAGCGCCGTTTCAGACCCTGATCGCGTGTTTGTTCCCATCTTCGTGAGTGCTGGAGCGATGTCCGTGTCGTGCCAGCCCAGGTTCGGCGCATGGACAACTGTCGACGTCCCCCGGGCGACCAGCCCGGGCACGGCAACCGCGACAGCGGCCGGGCTCAGCCCCAGCTCGCACGCCTGTGCGGCCACCTCGTCCACCAGCCGCCGCAGCCGGGCGAGCACCACGCCCGGCTCGCTGTTCCTGCCCGCGGACCCGATCTCCCCGCGGGCACGCACCTGACCGCGTACATCGACCGCACAGACGGCGAGATGGTCGACCCCGATTTCAGCGCCCAGCCCGCACGGCCCACGGTCGGTGAGGGCGAGCGCGGTGCCGGGGCGACCGGGACCGCCGTCGGGCGGCGTCGGCCCCTGCTCGGTCAGCAGACCGCTGCCCAGCAGTTCGTCGACGAGCGTCGAGACGGCCGTACGGGTCAGCCCCAGCCGCGCCGCCACGGCCGCACGGGAGGAGGGCCCCTGCTCGGCCACCGCGTACAGCACGCGCGACAGATTGCGCCTGCGTATCTCCCGTTGGGAGCTGAGGGCTTGAGCTGCCATGGGGAGGCTCCTTCTCAGGCGAACAGAGCGCTCGCCGTTGCCTGGGCGCCGCTGCCCGTGGTCGGGGCGACTGCTGCATAGTGATGGCCGACCGGTGCGCTGCCGGCACCGGCTACCCGTTCACGGCCGTCTCCCGAGCAGTGCCCCCGCGTTGTCGAGCGTCTCGGTGAGCCGGGTCAGCGTGGCATCGTCCCGTTCGACCGGTTCGTACGAGGCACCCTCGGTGGTGCCCCAGCGGCGGGCGACCGCGGCCGGGTCCTCGCCCAGCAGCAGCCCCGCGGCCTGCGCGGCGGCTCCCAGCGCCACCAACTCCTGGGCGCCCGGCACCTGTACGGCCCGCCCCGACAGTCGCCGCACCGTCTCACGCCAGGCCGTGCCCTTGGCGCCCCCGCCGATCAGCAACAGTGGCGCGTCCTGTGCCGTACTGCTCTCATCGCTCTCGGCCAGGACGAGGTCGAGTGCGCGCAGCAGCGCGAAGACGGCGCCGTCGTAGGCGGCCTGGAGCACCTGGCCGCCCGTAGTGGCGTGCTGGAGTCCGCTCAGCAGCCCGGTGGCGTACGGGAGGTCGGGGGTGCGCTCGCCGTCGAGGAAGGGCAGGGCCGTGACCCGCCCGCCTGCCTCGACGTCCTCGCGGTCCCGGGAGAGCAGTGCGGCCATCCGGTCCACGGCCAGCGTGCAGTTGAGGGTGCAGGCCAGTGGCAGCCAGCCGGTGCGGGCGTCCGCGAAGCCCGCGACGGTCCCTGTGGGGTCGGCGGGCCGGCGGCCGGAGACGGCGTACACGGTGCCCGAGGTGCCGAGGCTGAGTACCGGCTGCCCCGGCAGCAGTCCCAGACCGAGCGCTGCGGCCATGTTGTCCCCGGTGCCGGTCGCTACCAGAGTGCCCGCGGTGAGGAACCCGTCCTCCGTTTGCCGGACCGTGCCCGCTGCCTCCCCGGTGCCCCGTACGGGTGGCAGGAGCGCGGGGTCCAGTTCGGCGAGCCGCAGGATCTCTTCGTCGTAGGACTCGGTCGCCGAGGCCCACCATCCGGTGCCCGAGGCGTCACCGCGGTCGGTGCTCGGCTGTCCGGTCAGCCGCTCGGTCAGGAAGTCGTGCGGCAGCCGCACGGCTGCGGCCGAACGTGCGGCCTCCGGTTCGTTCCCCCTCAGCCAGGCCCACTTGGTGACGGTGAAGGCCGGCGCAGGCACGCTGCCGACGCGCTCGGCCCACGCCTTGGGGCCGCCGAGACCGGCCACCAGGCGGTCGCGCTGGGGGGCCGACCGTACGTCGTTCCACAGCAGCGCCGGGCGCACCGGGCGGCCCGCGGCGTCCAGCGTCACCAGGCCGTGTTGCTGGCCCGCGACGGAGACGGCCGCGGCCTCGCTCGCGGCGCGTCCGCACTGTCCCACCGCGGCGCGGAGCGCCTGCCACCACTCCTCGGGGTCCGTCTCGCGCCGGTCGCCCGGGGAGACGGTGTGCGGGGCCTGGCCCCGGGCGACCACCTGGCCGGTCGCGGCGTCCACCACGAGGGCCTTGGTGGACTGGGTCGAGCTGTCGACCCCGATGACGAACGGGCCTTCCGGTTCGGTCATGGCCTGCCGCTCCCTTCCCTGGCTGCCGATGCTGTGCGCATACTAATTTGTAAACAGCCATGACGAATAGCCTCGCGTCGCGATGCCCGCGTGTTCGCACGAGGGCGACGGTGCGCGGGAGGCGCACGGGAGAGGAACGGCAGGATGAGCTACGAGCCCGTACCCGCGGACAAGTTCAGCTTCGGCCTGTGGACGGTGGGCTGGCAGGGCCGGGACCCGTTCGGCGATGCCACCAGGGCGCCGCTCGACCCGGTCGAGTCGGTGCACCGCCTCGCCGAACTGGGCGCCTACGGGGTGACGTTCCACGACGACGACCTGATCCCGTTCGGCGTTCCCGAGGCCGAACGGGACGGTCACGTCAAACGGTTCCGCCAGGCGCTCGACGCGACAGGCATGACGGTGCCCATGGCGACGACGAACCTGTTCACCCATCCCGTCTTCAAGGACGGCGCGTTCACGGCCAACGACCGCGACGTGCGGCGCTACGCCCTGCGCAAGACGATGCGCAACATCGACCTGGCCGCCGAACTGGGCGCACACACCTACGTCGCCTGGGGCGGCAGGGAAGGCGCCGAATCCGGCGCCGCCAAGGACATCCGGGCGGCACTCGACCGGATGAAGGAAGCGTTCGACCTGCTGGCCGAGTACGTCACCGAACAGGGCTACGGCCTGCGCTTCGCCCTGGAGCCGAAGCCCAACGAGCCGCGCGGCGACATCCTGCTGCCGACCGTCGGCCACGCACTCGCCTTCATCGAACACCTGGAGCGCTCCGAGCTCTTCGGCGTCAACCCGGAGGTCGGGCATGAGCAGATGGCCGGGCTCAACTACCCGCACGCCATCGCCCAGGCCATGTGGGCGGGCAAGCTCTTCCACCTGGACCTCAACGGCCAGTCCGGCATCAAGTACGACCAGGACCTGCGGTTCGGCGCGGGGGATCTGCGGGCCGCGTTCTGGCTGGTCGACCTGCTGGAGAGCGGCGGCTACGAAGGGCCGCGCCACTTCGACTTCAAGCCGCCGCGCACCGAGGACACCGCAGGAGTGTGGGCCTCGGCGGCAGGCTGCATGCGCAACTACCTCATCCTGCGCGAGCGCGCCGCCGCCTTCCGTGCCGACCCGGCCGTCCAGGAGGCGCTGCGGGCCTCCCGGCTGGACGAGCTCACCCGGCCGACGCTCGACCGGGACGAGACGCCCAGCGCCCTGCTGGCCGACCGTACGGCCTACGAGGACTTCGACGTCGAGTCGGCGGCCGAGCGGGGGATGGCCTTCGAGCATCTCGACCAGCTGGCCATGGACCACCTGCTGGGCGTCTGAGCCGGCCCGCCCGGCGCCGGGCGGTGGCTCAGCGCCGAGCGGCGGCCTCCTCCGCGCTCACCTGGGCCGGCAGACCGAACGTCGCGAACAGGTCGTCCCCGAAGAACGCACCCACGTGGGCGACCTGTCCGTCCAGCAGCGTCAGCACCTGCAGATGGAACGGCCGGTAGACGCCGTCCTCCCGTCGGCTGTAGAGACCGAAGGCGGGCTGGCCGTTGGCCCAGGTCGGCAGCATGAGACCCTCGTCGCGGCCGATGGGGCACTGGGCCCCGATGAGCCGCACGATGTTCTCCCGGCCGCGGAACCACTGCGGGAAAGGAGGCATCTCCCAGACGGCGTCCTCCTTGAACAGGTCCACGATGGCCGTCACATCGGAGCGCTCGAACGCCGCCGCGTACCGGTCCAGCAGCTCCCGCGCCGCCGGATCGGTCGGCTCGGTCAGCTCCTCCTCCACCGGCGCCGCCTGCTCGAGCTGCGCACGGGCCCGTTGCAGGGCACTGTTCACGCTCGCCGTCGTGGTGCCGAGCAGCTCGGCGACCTCAGCCGCCCGCCACTTGAGCACGTCCCGCAGCAGCAGGACGACACGCTGCCGCGTCGGGAGATGCTGCAGGGCGGCCACCAGCGCCAGCCGCATCGACGAGCGGTTCACCACCACGGAGGCCGGGTCCGTAGGGCCGGAGGACCCCGAGAACATCGCGTCCGGGATCGGCTCCAGCCAGGGGACCTCCGGGGCCTCGGTCACCGGGCGCTCAGGGTCGTCGCTGGGCGCGCCGAGACCGGAGGGCATCGGGCGGCGGCCACGCTGCTCGATCGCGGTCAGACATGCGTTCGTGGCGATCCGGTAGAGCCAGGTACGCAGCGAGGATCTGCCCTCGAAGCGGTCGCCGGCCCGCCACGCGCGCAGATACGTGTCCTGCACCAGATCCTCGGCGTCGTGCACCGAGCCCAGCATCCGGTAGCAGTGCGCCAGCAATTCGTTGCGGTAAGGCTTCGCCTGCTCGAGGAGCTCCTCGGCGCTGCCGAGAGGCTGGTCCACGGGAGCGTCCGCCGTGCGGGGGCTGTCTGCCATCGTCCTTGCCTTTCGTCTGCTCCGGTCACCCAACGGCACCGGCGAAACACTCGTCGTCGGTGAGAGTGAATGTAGAGCACGGGTCTGACAGCCTGCTCCCTCCAGCATGGCGGACGGAGCCGTTCCCCGCGGCGGCTACCGAGGCTGCTGCTTGTGCACCTCCTCGTGGTCCCGGCCGGGTCGAAGCGGTGGCGGCTCGCCCTCCAGCACCTCCGCGGCTGCCGGATCGAGTACCCGGGAAAGGAAGGCGCGGGTGCGCGCGTGCTGCGGATCGCCCACGACCTGGTCCGGAGGGCCCTCCTCGACGACGAGCCCGTCATCCATGAAGATCACCCGGTCCGCGACCTCCCGGGCGAAGCTCATCTCGTGGGTGACGACCAGCATCGTCATCCCCTCATCGGCCAGTCCGCGCATCACCGCCAGCACATCGCCGACGAGCTCCGGGTCCAGCGCCGAGGTGGGCTCGTCGAACAGCATCAGATCGGGGCCCATGGACAGTGCGCGGGCGATCGCCACCCGCTGCTGCTGGCCGCCCGAGAGCTGGGCAGGGTAGCTGGCCTCCTTCTCGGTCAGCCCCACGCGGCGCAGATTGCGCCGGGCCACCTCCTCCGCCTCCCCCTTGCCGCGCCCCAGCACGCGCCGCTGCGCGATGGTCAGATTGCCCAGCGCCGTCAGATGGGGGAAGAGGTTGAACGCCTGGAAGACCATGCCGATACGGCGCCGGACCCGGTCGATGTCCACTTCCGGGTCGGTGATCTCGGTGCCGGCGACACGCACCGTGCCGGATGTCGGTTCCTCCAGCAGGTTCACACAGCGCAGCAGCGTCGATTTGCCCGAACCGGACGGACCGATGACACAGACCACCTCTCCGCGCCGCACGGTGATGTCGATACCGCGGAGCACCTCCAGCTCGCCGAAGGACTTGCGCAGCCCCACGACCTCGATGGCCGCCGTGCCGTCCCCGGTCGTTCCGTTCGTTTCCTTCGTTCCGGCTGTTCTGTTCGTTCTGTCCGTTCCGGCTGTCTCGTTCGTGCCGGCCGTCTCGCTCACTCCCGTCACCTCGCCTTCGCCGTACGGGCCTCCAGGCGGCGCACCAGATGGCCCAGTGGCAGCGTGATGGCCAGGTAGAACAGCCCCGCGATCAGGATCGGAGTGAGGCTGCGGTGCTGGTTGAGCGCGTCCCTGCCGAACTTGGCCAGCTCGTACTGGTCCATCGACAGCCCGAGCAGATAGACCAGCGAGGAGTCCTTGGTGAGCAGGATGAGCTCGTTGGCCAGCGGCGGCAGCACGATGCGGAACGCCTGCGGGATGACGATGGAGGCCATCGCCTTGGCCGGTGACATACCAAGGGAACGTGCCGCCTCCGTCTGTCCTTTGGGGACGGCCTGGATGCCCGCACGGATCGTCTCCGCCATATAGGCAGCCCCCACCAGACCCAGGGCCAGCATCACCGTCACGTACTGGTTGATGGACACCTGGAAGGCCAGCGGTACGCCGAAACCGAGGGCGATGAACACCAGCAGGGCCGGCACGCCCCGGAAGAACTCGATGTAGGCGACGGCCAGCCAGCGGTACGGCAACACCTGCGACAGTCGCATCAGCGCCAGCAGCAGGCCGAGCGCCAGTCCGAAAGCGAAACCGAGCACCGTATAGACAACCGTGTTGACCAAGGCTGTCGTCACGACATCCGGGAACTGCTCCTTGGCCACCTCGACGTCGAAGAACGCACGGCGCAGCTCGCCCCAGTCGGCGGCGAACACGAAGACCAGAACGACGATCAGCAGGACCCCGTACTGGGCGGTGCGTATGGCGCGAGTGCGGTTGCGGCGGCTCACTTCTTGGGCTCCGTGCCGAACCACTTCTTGTAGATCTTGTCGTAGCGCTTGTCGGCCTTGGCCTTCTTGAGGGTCTTGTTGATCTGCTTGCGCAGAGCGTCGTTCCCGGTGCGTACGCCGATCCCGTACTGCTCGCCGGTGTCGAACTCCGTAGTGACCTTGGTGTCCGGGTTCTTCCTGGCGTAGTCGTAGAGCACACCGTTGTCATTGATGCCCGCGTCGACCTGGCCGGTCTTGACGGCGGTCAGCAGCAGGCCGAGGTCCTCGTACTGCCGGGTGGTGACGCCCTTGGCGTGCTTCTTGGCGTACTCCTCGCCCGTGGTGGACTGCTGGACGCCCAGCTTCTTGCCCTTGAGGTCTTCGAGGGAGTCGTACTTCTTGCCCTTCTTGGTGAGCAGCGCCTGGGTCGCCTCGAAGTAGGAGGCGGAGAAATCGAGGTTCTTCTCGCGGACGGGGGTGATGGTCATGCCGGCCGCGGCCAGATCGCACTTGCTCGCGTTCAGGTCCTCGCCGGTCTGGATGCCCTCGAACGGGGTGTCCACGATCTTCTGCTCGACCTTGAGGTCCTTGGCGACCAGATCGACCAGGTCGACGTCGAACCCGACGATCTCCTGGCCCTTTTTGAACTGGAAGGGTTCGTATGGAAGGTGGGTGCAGGTGGTGAGCTTGCCAGCGTTCACCAACTGTACCTCGTCACCGCCCTTGCTGGAGGTCTTTGTGCTGGAGCAGGCGGTGACGGCTGTCAATAGCGCGGCCGTCAGTACAGCCGTCAGGGATATCCGGTGCTGTCGGATACGCGCGGATCGTGCGGACACAGCGCCTCCACGAGGGGGACAGGTCGGCAATGGAGCCCGATCATGGCCGGTAAATGCCGTGCATCCTGCCATCGGCGCGGGGCGATGTCAGCTGTGCGTTTGATGTCAGTTGTGTGTCTATGCCAGCAGTGAGCCGGGGTCAGCCGTGCGTTCTGTGGCATTCCAGCTCGGCCCACACAGCGTGCCCCGTCACCCCCTCGGAACCGCCCGTGCGGGCCTTGCGTATGCCCCAGTCGTCGGCGAGGACGCTGACCAGCAGCAGGCCCCTTCCGTTCTCGCGCTCGTCGTCGCCGGACCGGCCCCGGTCCGCGTCCTCGATGCGCATGACCGAGTTGCCGCCACCCTCGTCCGCCACCTCCAGCCGTAGCCGCACGCCGATGACCCACAGCTCACAGCTGACCTTCTCGCTGTCCGTGTGGCGCACAGCGTTGGTGAACAGCTCCGACATCAGTAGCTGGGCGTCGGCGTTGGACTCGTCGTCGACGTACCACTCGCGCAGTCTCTCCAGTACGCGCGCGCGTGCCAGAGCCACAGAGGTGTCGCGGGCCGGCAGATGGAAGGCGTCGCGCAGCGGACGGGTCGTCGGCGCGCCATCAGGCCGGTGTTCTAAAGGCAGGGCGTCATGGGGGGCAGCCACAGGTCCACTATGCGGTTCGTCACTCGCGTATGGCAAGGATCAATCTGTAAATTGCAGAAATGCGTTTGACAGGGTGTGCATGAGAGCTGGCACATGCCAAACTTCTTCGTACCGAAGTCAGTTGGAGGGGAGCGGCCGTGGCGGACTCACGGACGGGCGGTGCGGCGCCCACCGTGCTGCGTGTGGTGCTGGGCAAGAGGCTTCAGCACCTGCGTGAGAGCGCGGGAGTGACCTTCGAGCAGGCGGCCAGGGCTCTCGACGTCACTCACGCCACCATCCGCCGGATGGAGAAGGCCGAGGTCGGGCTCAAGGTCCCCTATGTCGAGAAACTGCTGCGCACCTACGGGGTGACCGATCCGGACGAGATCGACGGTTTCGTCTCGCTCGCCCGGGAGGCGAATCAGCCCGGCTGGTGGCACCGGTACCGCGATGTGCTGCCCGAGTGGTTCAGCGTCTTCGTGAGCCTGGAGAGCGAGTCCGAGGTCATCCGCGCCTACGAGCCGCACTATGTGCCGGGCCTGCTCCAGACCGAGAGCTACGCGAGGGCGGTGCTGCGCGCGGGTATGCCGCACGCGCCCGAGGCGGAAATCAAGCGAGGCGTGGCGCTGCGTATGGAACGTCAGACGGTGCTCACGCGGGAGACGAACCCTCCGCTGCTGTGGGCCGTCATCGACGAGACGGTCCTGCGGCGCCCACTGGGCTCTCCCGAGGTGATGCGCGAGCAGATCGACCACCTCATCCAGGTCACCGAGCGGCCGAACGTGGCGCTGCAGATCATGCCGTTCAGCTCAGGTCCGCATCCGGCCATGTACGGCCCCTTCCACCTTTTCCGGTTCCCTCTCGACGAACTGCCGGACATGGTCTGCGCCGAGAGCCTTGTAGGTGCGGTCTACTTCGACCAGCGCGACGACGTCAGCGTGTTCCTCGAGGCACTGGACCGGATGAGCGCCCAGGCCGTGCCGCTGGTGCGGACTCGGGCGGTCCTGAGTGCACTGCGCAAGGAGATCTGAACCATGGGTCGTATCTACAACGGGATGCCCGCTGCACACCTGGGCAGCGAGGGCTGGCGCAAGCCCTGGAGCGGAGGCAACGGCGGCAGCTGCGTCGAGGCGCTCAAGCTCGCCGACGGCCGCGTCGCACTGCGCCAGTCCACCGATCCCGACGGCCCGGCGCTCATCTGCAGCCGGAGTGACATCTCGGTTTTCATCCAGGCGGCCAAGGCGGGGGAAGCCGACTTCTTGGTCGCCTGAACACAGCACCGGACCAGGCAGGCCCGGTCCGGACAGACCGACGAGATGGAGAGAGCACGTGTCGGAGGCTGGTTTCAGCCCGGAGCAGATAGACACCACCAGGCCGCACCCGGCCCGGATGTACGACCACTACCTCGGGGGGAAGGACAACTACGAGGCCGACAGGGACGCGGCGGACAGAGTCCTCGCCGCCCTGCCGGACGTAGGCATCACGGCCCGAAGCAACCGCGACTTCATGCACCGCGCCGTGCGGACAGTCGTCGACAACGGGATCCGCCAGATCATCGACATCGGCACCGGCATCCCCACCTCGCCGAACACCCATGAGGTGGCCCGGCAGGTGGACCCGGAGGTGCGGGTCGCCTATGTGGACAACGACCCGATCGTGGCGGCCTACGCCGGAGCGAAGCTGACCAACTCCGGCAACGCCGGTTTCGTCCTCGCCGACATCCGCGATCCTGAGGGGATCCTCGACCACCCGGTCACCAAGGAGCTCATCGACTTCGACGAGCCGGTCGCGCTGATGCTGCTCGCGGTGCTGCACTTCATCACCGACGCCGAGGACGCGGTGGGCATCGTGCGCACGCTGACCGAACGGCTGCCTGCCGGCAGCCATTTGGTCCTCAGCCACGCGACACGGGACTTCAACGACAACGAGGGCTTCGGCAAGGTCGAGAAGGTCTACAACGAGGAGTCCACCTCCAGCGCCCAGTGGCGCACAGGGGACGAGATCTCCGGCTTCTTCAAAGGCTTCGAACTCCTCGAGCCCGGCCTGGTCCAGCTGCCGCTGTGGCGGCCGGACGGACCCGTGCCCACGGGCGACAGCCTCAAGTGCCACATGGGATATGGCGGCGTGGGAGTGAAGTGAGAAGCGGGCCGGTGGCAGCCACCGGCCCGCCTGCCGCACCAATCGTCCCGCGGTCACCTTGCGGAGGCGGCCTCCAGGAAGGTGAACCCGAACTCGACCGGCTCCGCGGCGAGCTGGTGCTGCGGCAGCACGCCCGGTCCGCACGACTGTGAGCCGATGCCGTGCATCCCGTGGTCGAGGTTGACCCACACCGTCTCCCCGGCGACGAGGTCGGTGGTGTGCTCCGCGGCGTCCAGCTGCTCGGTCGTCCACCGGCGCGCCGTGAACCAGCACATTCCGTCGGCCTCGACCCGCAGCCCCGGACCCTCAGGGCCTCCGGTCACCTCGGCCCAGCGGACGTCCGGGCGTGCACCGTTCTCCTGAGGGCGCACATAGGGCGTCTGGAGCGCGTCCACAGTGCTGCGCCACAGCCCGGTACGCGCCGCTGCTGTGGTGTCCGGGTAGCCCTCGCCCGGACCGCCACCGAACCACGTCACATGGGCGTAGCTTTCCGGCAGCCCAAGCCGCACTCCCAGCCTGGGCAGTGGGAAGTCCCAGTTGCCCTCCGGCTCGACCGTCACCGTCAGCCGCAGCCGGTCGACGGTCCCCGTCCACCGGTAGACGGTGCGCAGGCCCAGCGCGGAAGCGGCAGCGGCCACCCGGGTACGGACGACGAGCGCATCCTGCGTCAGCTCCACGCTGTCCGTCCTGTGCCGCATCCGGTGCAGTCCGTGACGGCGCCACAGCGGGCCGTTCCGTACGTCCGGCTGGAAGGGAGCGCCGTCGTCGTTGTCGGTGGTCGCCCGCCACACGTCCAGCCTCGGTCCCTGGAGAGGGATGCCGCCCAGCCGCAGCAGGGCACCGCTGTCCGCCGCGAAGACCGCAGGCCCCAGCCGGACCTGCCCACCACCGCCGTAGCGCTTCTCCGGGCCGTCTGGTGCCTCGTAGCGGCGTGGTGCGGCGGGGACCGAGGGCAAGGTGGTGGCCGGCGGGTACTCCGGCTCGGCGGCGCGCAGCTGTCCCCAGGCGACCGGGTGGCCGCGGTCGGCCCAGGGGGTCGGGTGGGCGAGGACCGCGCGTACGGTCCACCATGCCTCTCCGGCCCGCACCGTCTCCGGCGTGGAGGGCAGCGGCAGTTCCACGGAACTTCCTGGTGGCACGGGCCCCTCGGGCAGCGGCAGCATGCCGCCGCTCACCTGCTCGCCCTCGATCTCGTACGACCACTCGAGAGCGAGGTGGGACAGATCGAGGAAGTCGTGCCCATTGGTGACCAGCACACTGCCGGGCGCCGCACCCGGACCGATCCGGACCGGCTCGATCACCTTCTTGAACTCGACAAGACCAGGTGAGGGGGTGCGGTCGGGGAAGACCAGTCCGTCGCACACGAAGTTGCCGTCATGCACCTCCTCGCCGAAGTCACCCCCGTAAGCGAACCAGCTCCGGCCGTCCTCGGTGCGTCGCGTGAGACCGTGGTCGATCCACTCCCATACGAAACCGCCGTGACAGCGCTCATACGTCTCGAAGAGCCGCTGGTACTCGCTCAGTCCGCCCGGGCCGTTGCCCATGGCGTGCGCGTACTCGCACAGGATGAACGGCAGTGCTCGGCGGCGTGCGTCCTGTGCGGGATCATCCAGGGCGGGTTCCTCTCGCCGCCCCACCAGTTCGACCCCGGCGTGCGGCAGATACATACGTGAGTAGAAGTCGCTGTCCGGGCAGGTGTGGTCGCCCTCGTAGTGGAGGGGCCGGGAAGGGTCCCGTTGGCGGATCCAGCGGGCCATCGCGGAAAGTCCGGCACCGCTTCCGCACTCGTTGCCCAGCGACCAGATGATGACAGAGGGATGGTTCTTGTCCCGCTCCACCATGCGGGCCGCTCGGTCGAGCAGGGCAGGGGTCCATCGTTCGTCGTTCACGGGATTCCGTGCGTCCTTGAGTCCGATGAAACCGTGCGTCTCAAGGTCGCATTCGTCCACCACCCACAGGCCCAGTTCGTCACACAGGTCGAGGAACGCGGGGTGCGGCGGATAGTGGCTGGTGCGTACGGCGTTGATGTTGTGCTGTTTCATCATCACCAGGTCGCGCCGCATGGTCTCGTGGTCCACGGTGCGTCCGGTCTCTGGATGGAACTCGTGCCGGTTGACACCGCGAAGCAGCACCCTGCAGCCGTTGACCTTGAACAGTCCGTTCTCGACCACCACGGTGCGGAATCCGACGCGTAGGGCGATCCGCTCATCACCGACCGCAAGTTCGGCGTCGTAGAGCCGAGGTGACTCCGCAGTCCACGGTTCGACCTGCCCGGTCGCCGTCTCGCCGGTGCCCAGCTCCCATCCCAGCTCCGGTACGGTGATCCGCCCCGGTGGGTCGCTTTCGACGCGCAGCGTGCCGCGGCCGGTGGTGTGGTCGAATTCGGCGTGCACAGTGTGGTCGCGCACCGCACCGGCCGGGCGGTGCAGCAGGGTGACCTCCCGGAAGATGCCCGGCAGCCACCACATGTCCTGGTCCTCCAGATAGCTTCCGGCGGAACACTGGTGCACCCGGACGGCGAGCACATTGCCGCGCGGTCGCAGCAGTGCTCCGACGGCGAACTCGTGCGGCAGCCGGGAGCCCTGGAACGTTCCGAGCTCCTGACCGTTCAGCCAGACCCGTGCGCACGACTCCACTCCTTCGAAGCGCAGCAGTGTCTCACCGGGGTCCTCCACCGGGGAGCCGTGCAGTGCGGTGTCTGTATCGCCTGTAGGCAGCGGCCACTCGTCCGGCAGATCGAAGACATGCCGGTGGTCACCTGTCGGGTTCTCGTCCGGAACGTGGGGCGGATCGACGGGAAAGGGATAGCGGACGTTCGTGTAGGCGGGCGCGCCGTGTCCATGCAGTACCCAGTGGGAGGGAACGGGCAGTTCCGTCCACTGGGTGTCGTCGTAGTGCGGGTCGGCGAACGCATCGTTGTGCCGGTCCGCGGTAGGGGAGAGGCGGAACTTCCATACGGTGCCGGACAGTGCGAGGCAGCGCGCGTCCGAGCCCGGCGTCCACGCGCGCGGGGGCAGACAGCCGGTTCCCGGGGAGACGTCCTCGTAGTACGGCACGGGCGGCGGAGCGGAGGATCGGGGCTGACCGGCCGACAGGGGAGTGCTCATTCATCTCCTCGGTTTCTGTTGGTTCTTGTTGTTTCTCTCCCACCAACAGGCGCTTTCGTATGCCTACTTGGCAACCTAAATGCGTAGGGTGAGCGCAACATGACAGAGTGATGGCCATGACGATGCCACCGCCGCCGAACCAGCCGCCCGCCGGTACCCCGCCACCTCCCGTGGGGCCGCCCGGTGGGTTCGGGCCTCCCGGCTCCGGTGGTTTTGGCTCGCCGGTGCCGGGCGGCAGTTGGCCGCCTCCGCCACCCGGCCGCAACAGAGGCAAGACCGTGGCCGCCGTTGTCGCGGCGGCAGTCGTCGCCCTCGCACTCATCACCGCATCCGTCCTCTACTTGACCGGAGGCGACTCGGGCACCGGTGACTCCGCCGACGGGAAGCCACCGTCGACAGTGTCGCCCTCACCCTCCGACGAGCCCGGCGAGCCGACCGAGGAACCGTCCGAAACACCATCGGAGGACAGCGAGGCGACCGATTTCCCGACGCCGGGCGAGGACGACGAACTGCCCTCCGCGAGCCCTGACACCGACTCCAGTGACGTGCCGTTGCCTGCCTTCCTGCTGCACGAGGGGGACTGCTACAACCGTTCCAAGGAACGCGAGGGGTCCGTGGTGACCCGCGACTGTGACACGTCGCACGACGCGGAGGTCGTCAGCCGGAAGAAGCTCACGGGCAGCTACGGCACCGATGACGCCGTCCGGCGCGAGGCGGACTCGATGTGCCGCACCACGCTGCGGAACAAAGCGGCCAAGCAGCCGGCTGGCACGGTGGGGGGAACGCTCATCTCGTATCCGAAGTCGAAGAACGCCGGCACGGGATTCAGCTACGTCATCTGCAGCCTGACGGCGGGCAAGGGGAAGAAGCTCTCCAAGCCACTGGCGTGACAGACCCACTCGCGCCCTCTCTCGGCACCCGCAACACGGCAGTCTCCGCGCGTAGTTGGACCTCCGAGATTGGCATGGACGCATCGTAGGCGGGGTAAATCCGCCGCGATCGATGTGACAGCTGTTCCTTCCGTGCCTATCCCTGAGAGGCCCCATGAAGCAGCGCAGATGGGCGTCCACGGCCACCGCCGTCGTCGTCTTCCTCGGACTCTCCTCCCTCACCGGCGCAGCAACCGCGTCCGCCGAAGAGACCGCCGCCACCGGCTATGTAGCCCTCGGCGACTCCTACTCCTCCGGAGTCGGCGCCGGCGACTACGAGGGAGGCGACTGCAAGCGGAGCGCCAACGCATACCCGAAGCTCTGGAGCGCCGCCAACTCCCCCTCATCGTTCGACTTCACAGCCTGCTCCGGCGCGCGTACCGACGATGTGCTCGCAGGCCAACTCGGCCCGCTCAACTCCTCCACGGGCCTGGTGAGCATCAGCGTCGGCGGGAACGACGCCGGGTTCGCCGACGCCATGACCACCTGCGTGACCCAGGGCGAAAGCGCCTGCCTGACGCGCATCCAGGAAGCCCGCGACTACATCAACAACACGCTGCCCGGCAAGCTCGACGGCGTCTACAACGCCATCACCGAGAAGGCGCCCTCCGCAAAGGTCGTCGTGCTGGGCTACCCCCACATCTACAAGCTCGGCGGCGACTGCGCCGTGGGAATCAGCGAGAAGTCCCGCGAGGCCATCAACGCGGCCTCCGACGATCTGAACGATGTCACCGCCAAGCGCGCCGCGGACCACGGCTTCAGCTTCGGCGACGTACGCCCCACCTTCTCGGGACATGAGATCTGCTCGGGCGACGAGTGGCTGCACAGCGTCACCCTCCCGGTGGACGAGTCCTACCACCCCACCGCCGCTGGACAGTCCGGCGGCTACCTCCCGGTCTTGGACGGCCTCGCCTGACGGAACACCCCCCCGCCTGTGCCGCCGCCCTGCTCGCAAGGGCGGCGGCACAGGTGCGCTCAGGCCGCCCCGGCGCCCTGTTCCTCGTCGTCGGCCAGCGCAACCGCCAGAGCGGCCGCCGGGTCCCGTTCCGGGCCGCCCACCGGCCACCACGAGCGCCGCTGCCTGCGGTAGGGCCACCACCGGCCGTCCGGCCCGTACCGCAGCTGGGCATCCGTTCCCACCGCGGTCCAACGCGTGCCCGAGGCACGCAGGGCCGGACGGGCCTCTTCCTCGCCCCACGCGAGATCGAGCTGTTCGGCTGCCAGCCGGAGTGCCTCAGGCGAAGGTGACCAGTCCTCCTCCAGGACGGTCAGCGCCTCCACGCCGCCGAACTCCCAGGCGCGTACGGCGACCTCCAGCTCCTTCTCCGTACGCCCGCACCCCTCCGCGAGCCGGGCGGTCACCGCCCGCCGGGGACGAGCGGCCGCGAGCCGTACGGCGTCCTCCCAGGCCGTCAGCGGCCTCGGCAGCCGCCGGGCGCCGTGCCCCGGGGAGACGGCCGCGGTGAGCATACGGCGAGCCGTTGCGGCGGCGTTCGAGGCGAGGAAGGAGAGCGCGTCGACGTCCAGCCCCGGCGCGCCGGAAGCGCCGCCCTCCAGAGCCACGATCTGCCCCGTCTCACGTACAGGGGAGGGCGGTTCGGGCAGCGGGGGCAGTAGCATCCCCAGAGCGAACGCCTCCGCCGCGTCCACCCCCTCAGGCTCTTCCTCCCGGTCTGCTGCCGCCGGCCCGAAGTCCGGGGTCCTGCCGGCGGCTCTTGCCGCACTGCGCTCCTGCAGTGCAGTCAGCAGTTCACTTTCTCCCCGGCCGCGCATCAGCAGCAGTGCGAACGGATCCTCGTCCAGCAGTCGCGCCGTCTGGTAGCTGAGCGCGGCGGTGTGCGAACAGTGGTCCCAGGCTCCACAGGCACACTCGGGGTCCAGATCACCGATGCCCGGCAGCAGTTCCAACCCGACGTCCGCCGCGTCCTCCACCAGCCGGGGCGGCATATCGCGGTCCAGCAGGGCGGCGATATGGCCGGACTGCTCGACGATCACTTCCAGCAGTCGGTCCCACTCGTCTTCGTCCAGCTCGCGCAGCAGCACATCGGCCCGGCACGGCGTCCGGTCCGATCCGAGCACCACAGCGGTGATACGGCCAGGGCGCACGGAGACGGCACCCACGGCTCCCTGCCGGGCGAAACTGCGGCCCAGCCGGAGCTGTTTGCCGTCCAGTGCGGTGTCCTCCAGCGCCTTCAGCCACGTCTGCCCCCACCAGGTACGGGCGAAGCCCCGGCCGTGGGCGGGGGGCAGCGGTGCGAAGACCCGCTCGCGATCACCGGCACCGTCCGCCGTACCGCTTCCCTCCGTCGTGCCGCTCCCGTCCATCCCGGCGTCCTCCTCGTACGTCACGCCGTAGTCGTTCAACGCTCCACCTTCCGCAGCTCGACGAGTTCGGCCAGCTCGGCATCCGTCAGCTCCGTCAGGGCGGTCTCCCCGGAGCCGAGTACGGCATCCGCGAGCGCCTGTTTGCGCCGCAGCATGTCGGCGATACGGTCCTCGATCGTTCCCTCCGTGATGAGCCGGTGGACCTGGACGGGCTGCGTCTGGCCGATGCGGTAGGCGCGGTCGGTCGCCTGGGCCTCGACCGCGGGGTTCCACCAGCGGTCGTAGTGGATGACATGGCTCGCCCGGGTGAGGTTGAGCCCGGTTCCGGCCGCCTTGAGGGAGAGCAGAAACACCGGCGCGGCACCCTCCTGGAAGCGGCGCACCATCTCCTCACGCCGCGCCACTGGTGTACCGCCGTGCAGGCATTGGGTCGGCACACCACGGGCAGCCAGATGACGTTCCAGCAGATGCGCCATCTGTACGTACTGCGTGAAGACGAGAACGCTCGCCTGCTCCGCGAGGAGAGTGTCGAGCAGTTCGTCCAGCAGCTCAAGCTTTCCGGAACGCCCCGTCAACCGGCCGTCGCTCTCCTTGAGGTACTGCGCAGGGTGGTTGCAGATCTGCTTGAGCGAAGTGAGCAGCTTGACCACCAGACCACGCCGCTCGAACCCGGCGGTCCCGCGCAGCGCTTCCAGGCTCTCCCGTACGACGGCCTCGTACAGCCCCGCCTGTTCGGTGGTCAGGGCGACCGCCCGGTCGGTCTCCGTCTTCGGTGGCAGCTCGGGTGCGATGCCGGGGTCCGTCTTGTGCCGCCGCAGCAGGAACGGCCGTACGAGCCGGGCCAGCCGCTCGGCTGCCACCGGATCGCCGCCCTCCGCAGCGTCGGCGTAGCGCCTGCGGAACGTGCCCAGCCGGCCCAGGAGCCCGGGAGTGGTCCAGTCGAGGACCGCCCACAGCTCCGAGAGGTTGTTCTCGACCGGGGTCCCCGTCAGAGCCACCCGCGCCCGCGCGGGGAGCGTGCGCAGTGCCTTGGCGGTGGCGGCGAACGGGTTCTTGACGTGCTGGGCCTCGTCCGCGACGACCATGCCCCACGCTTCGCCGTCGCCGGGGGCCAGTCGGTCGGCGTCCAGTCGCATCGTGCCGTAGGTCGTCAGCACGAACTCGCCCTCGTGCAGTCCTTCCAGCGAGCGGCCCGGGCCGTGGAAGCGGCGAACGGGTGTCCCAGGGGCGAACCGCTCGATCTCCCGCTGCCAGTTGCCCATCAGGGAGGCGGGACACACCACCAGTGTCGGCCCGGCGGTGGCCTCCGTGTGCTGTCGGCGCAGATGGAGAGCGATCAGGGTGATCGTCTTGCCCAGGCCCATGTCGTCGGCGAGGCAGCCCCCGAGACCCAGCGAGGTCATCCGGTGCAGCCAGTCCAGACCGCGCAGCTGGTAGTCGCGCAGCGTTGCCCTCAGCTCGGCGGGCGGAGGCAGCGGAGGCTCCTCACGGCGCTCGGGGTCGGACAGCCGTTCCCGGAGCGCTTCCAGCCACCCGGTGGCCTCGACCTCGACGCGTTCGCCATCCTGCTCGGCGGCGCCGGTGAGCACAACGTTCAGTGCCTCGAGAGTGCCGACCTTGTGGTCCTCGCGCTGCCGTGCGGCACGTATCTCCTGCGGATCGACGAGCACCCACTGGTCGCGCAGCCGCACCAGTGGACGTCCGGATTCGGCCAGCTGGTCGAGCTCGGCGCGGGTAACCTCCTGGTCGCCCACGGCAAAGCGCCAGTCGAAGCGCAGCAGTGCGTCCGGAGAGAGCAGAGACGGCAGCCCCGGACCGTTCCGGTCCTGCCTGCTCCCGTCGGGCCCGCCCTCGTCGTCACCTGGGCCGATCACCGCGCGAGAAGTGAGCGAACGAGCGAACTCGCGCGGCCAGTGCACCTGGACACCGGCTGCCGCCAGGGCGCGCGGGACGGAAGCCCCCAGCAGCTCGGCGATCTCCTCGTCGGCCAGCTCGACGGCGTCCGGCACCGCCGCCGTGAGCAGCGGAGTGAGCGCCCCCCAGGCCGCCGCCGCCCGGCGAAGCGCGAGCAGCGCGTCGGTACGCGCCCGCGGACCGAACCGCTCGGCAAGCGGTGAGGTGCCCGCCCACACCTCCGCCGCATCGGCGATCAGTGTGCTGTCGGCCGGCGCGTGCAGCTGGAGGACGCCTCGGAACCTGGGGCCTGGCTCTGCGTTCTGTTCGCTCGGCCCGTGCTCGCTGTCGTCATGGGAGGTCGGCAGACCGTCGATCTCGATCCGCAGTGACAGCCGGATTCCCGCATCGATGCCTGCCGCGATGTCGGCGGCCCACTCCCGCAGTTCCGGTACGGCGAGCGGTTCGTCCCCGGTGAAGGCGGGCGCTCCCGCCGCCAGCGGTGCAGCTGGCGTACGGGGGAGGCTGTCGGCCACGGCATCCAGGAAGGCTCTCAGCAGAGGGCCGGGCTCGGGCATCCGGATCGGGCTGGTTCCGGGCAGGGGCACGGCGTGGGCGTCCGGGGGCATCGCGGCGGCCAGTTCGGCCACCATGGCGCCGTCGTCGCCGGTGAGCGGACCCATCCGCCATGCGTCGTAGCCGGCCGGGCTCAACCCCGGCAGCAATCGCCCCTGCGCGGCCAGCCGCAGGGCGAACAGCGTGGCGGCACCCCAGAAGGCTGCAGTCGGTTCCGTGCCGCTCTCCTCACGTGTGGCGTACGCCCGTGTGAGCAACGGAAGGGCTTCGGTTACCGGAAGCGTGACCGTGGGCACGGTGCGTGTCTCCACACCGTCCTCAGCCGGGACGACGACGGCCAGCTCGAAGGTTTCGGCGGGGAAGGGGCTGTCGGTGTGCGGGACGGTTCCCTCTGGATGCCGGAAGGCGATCCGGGAGCGGCGTGGCGGGTCTGCGGGAAGGAAGAGGGTCACGCAGTGGGTGAGCTGGGACATCCAGGAAGTGCTTGCCAGGGTCTCTGCCACAGTGCTGATGCATTCCTCAAATTTGACTAGCGGGGCGGAGCGGTCGAGGGTACATCACGCCGGGCCGAGGTGCGACGCCCCTCGCCCAGGCCATAAATCCGCCTCCGGTGGCGCGAAGGGAACCTGCCGCGTCCGAATGGCGTTCAATGGAGTGAGAGGCGGAGCCACCGGACTGGGCAGCAGCGGTGCCCCGCCGGTGCGGAGGAGGTACCGAGATGACCAACCGAGCAAAGATCGCTGTCGGTGGGGTGGCGGTAGGGCTGCTGCTGTGGTGGCTGACGTCGTTCTGGATCGCGCTGCTGGTGATCGTTGGCGTGCCGACGATCGCGTATCTGGTGCTGGACCCTTCGCAGCGCCGGAGGCTGCGCAGGGTCAGCCGTAAGGAACTCAACCGCTAGCGCGGACAGCCCGGCCGGGTTAGTGCCCCGGTTCGCCGGCGCCAGGGGTTTTCGGCATGTGCCGTCAGGCCGCCGGGCGCAGTGCGATGCCGTCGAGAGCCGTGAGCAACTGGGGCAGTTCACGGCCGCGGCCCACTGGGCGCACCTCGCCGGGAGCCTCGTCCAGCAGGACGAACGCGATGTCGTCGGTACGCGCCACCACACTCCAGCCGGGGCCGTCGGCCCGGAGAGTACGAGCGTCACCCGAGGCGAACGCAGACCGTATCCGCCCGGGCGGCGGGGGCGTCTCCAGATAGCCCCGTACCTCCTCCAGGACCCGCCGCACCTGGTCGTCGGGCTCTTCACCCGACTCCACGAACTCCACGTCATCCTCGGCCTGCGCCCGCCACTGCGCCCACTGGAGCGCTATCTCGTCCGCGCCGAGCCGTCGCTGTGCCGGGCCCCAACCAGAGGTGTCCGGGGGCGAGAGAACCGGGCCGCTCCCTTCCAGGTCTCCCTCCAGCACGGGGTCGTGCGGCTCGGGCAGGCCCGGTGCGGAGACAGCGAGTGCCAGTGGCCAGCCCGGCAGCACCGTGACGACGTCCCGCTCGTCCGGAGACAGGTCGGCCTCCATGCCGCAGTCCCAGGAGGCGATGGCACAGGCCACCTGCGTCACGTCCTCGGTCACCACGGTCCAGCGCGCACCCGCTCCGTCCTGTCCCAGCACGAGCCCGTACCCCTCGGCGTAGGGCTCCAGCTCCAGCGCGGCGCAGGCCGCGGGGTAGTCGTCCCCCAGCACACTTGGGAACTGCGCGGGCGTCAGCAGCACAGCAGTCAGTACATAGAGCGAATCTTCCTCTTCCGCAGCCACCGGTGGCCTCCCCTTCCTGGCGGATCTCGGTGACCATAGCCCCCGGAGCGCGTCCGCAACAGACGGAATGTGTCCGAGACGGACGGCTGAAATGTCTCCGTGACAGACGCCAGGATCCGAAGAGAGGGGTACAACGTGCGGCGGTACGACCGGCTCAAGCACATCCTCCAGCTCGACCCGGAACAGGACTCGCACGAGATCTACCGCTTGATCGCCGTCTATGAGTTCCCCTGGGACTTCACCCGGGCTCTCGAACTCGCTCTGTACCGCACCTACGCCGTCCCCAGCATCGGCAGACTGCTGGCCCGCACCGCCGAGCTGACCGACCGCACACAGAAGCGCTACGACGACACCTCGCTCCTTCTGGACGCCGTCCTGGAGCACGGCTTCGAGAGTGTGCAGGGGCGCACCGCCATCCGCCGGATCAACCAGATGCACCGTGCCTACGACATCACCAACGACGACATGCGCTATGTCCTGTGCACCTTTGTCGTCATGCCCAAGCGCTGGCTGGATACCTTCGGCTGGCGGCGTCTCACCCACCACGAACTGCGGGCGGTCAGCCACTACTACCGCACACTCGGGCGCCATATGGGCATCAAAGAAATCCCCCGCAGCTACGAGGAGTTCGAGGAGTGCCTCGATTCCTACGAGGAAAGCTACTTCGGCTGGGACGAGGGGGCGCGGAAGGTCTCCGACGCCACGCTCGGCCTGATGGCCTCCTGGTACCCGCGTCCGCTGGCCCCGCTGGTGCGCGGTGCGAGCCTGGCACTGTTGGACGATTCATTGCTGCGGGCCTTCCATTACGCCGATCCCAGCCCTCTCGCCCGTCGGCTGACGCGGGGCGCGCTGCGGCTTCGCGCGCGGGGCGTTCGGCTGCTGCCGCCCCGCCGCAGCCCGCACTATGCGCGGCAGAACCCGGAGATCAAGGGCTACCCCGGCTATCCGAACGGCTACAGCATCGCGGACCTGGGCACCTTCCCGGCTGGGGGCGATGCGGGGGTTTCGGCCTGTCCGGTGCGGCAGGTTCCGAAGGAGGAGCAGGGGCGCCCCTGAGAGCCGCCGCCCTGTGTCGGGCCGCCGCCTCAGCGTTCCGGCCGCCGGCCGCCGGGCGCCTCACTCCGGTTCCCGCTCCGCCAGTGCCAGATACCGGTCGTCCTGGTCCACATACGACACCAGCCGCCAGCCGGTCGCGGCCAGCAGCGCGCGCAGCCGCGGTTCGGCCCGGATGTCGTCGGGGGTGATCTGCCGGCCCTGCCGGGCTGCCAGCGCGGCGCGGCCCACCGGATGGAAGAGCGCGAGCCGGCCGCGAGGGCGAACGACCCGGGCCAGTTCGCGCAGTCCGCTCTCCGGGCCCGGGAGGTGGGAGATCAACCCGGCTCCGAAGACCGCGTCCAGACAGCCGTCCTGCAAAGGCAGTTGGGAGACGTCCGCGAGCAACAGCGCCGCTGCCTCGTCCCGGCCCGCCCGGACGACCTCGTCCAGCATTGCCGGGGTGATATCAGCGCCCAGCACCGTTCCGTCCGGCCCCACGGCGGTACGCAACGCGGGCAGGGCCCGTCCGGTGCCGCACCCGGCGTCGAGCACCGCAGCGCCGGGCCGTAGACCGATTTCGTTCACGGCCGCCGAGTAGGCCGGCCCGTCGTCGGGGAAGCGTGCGTCCCAGCGGGCGGCCCGTTCGCCGAAGAATGCCTGGACCGCGCCCCGGTCGTCTGCCAAGTCGTATGTCATGCTCCCTATGTTCGCGCCTGCGGCAGCCTTGGTGCGCAGCCTTGATGCGGAAGACCGTGCCTCGCTCGGCGATGCGACTGTGACAGGTGCGACAGGGGAGTAACTGTGCGCAACAGAACTGGACCTCGTGGTTGCTGACCGTGCTCTCGTGGGTAAGGGTGGCACGGCAGATGCCGAGGATAAGGGGGCGCGTGGTGGCACTGAACACGGGACTCGACTGGTTGCTGGACGACCTCACAAAGCGGATCTCGTCTGTCCGGCACGCCCTGGTCCTGTCCAATGACGGGCTGGTGACGGGGAGCAGCCATGACCTCGAGCGCGAGGACGCGGAGCATCTGGCCGCGGTCTCGTCCGGGCTGCACAGTCTGGCCAAGGGCTCAGGCCAGCACTTCAAGGCCGGCCGGGTGCGGCAGACCATGATCGAGTTCGATGAGGGGGTGCTCTTCGTGATGGCCGCGGGGGACGGCAGTTGCCTGTGTGTCCTCGCGGAGGCCGAAGCGGACATCGGCCAAGTCGCCTACGAGATGACGCTGTTGGTCAACCGCGTCGGTGAGCACCTTGGGCTGGCCGCACGAAACAGTAACTGACCTGCGGTTTCGCAGAGTTATCCACAGGCTCGGCGAGAATCGCGACTCCGGGCTATCGTCGTTCTCACGCAAGGTAGTCGAATACCGACGGGGGATGACGACATGGGAGACAAGCCCGTGGACCGCCGCGCGCCGGCGCTGTTCCGGAACACGGCCGATGTAGCGCTTCGGACGGCCGCGAAGGAGCTGGGGCTCCGGCCCAGGGAGTTCGAACTGGCGGTGCAGACCGAGGAGGTGCGCACCGTGCCGGGGCCGCCGGGAGGACCCCGGAGGGTGCCACGCCAGGAGCTGGAGCGGGTCAAGAGGGCGCCGGACTTCCCCGGCGGACTGCGGGAGCGGCTGCGCGTCATGGGGGCCGGCGAGTCCTCCGAGCTGCTGGATATCAGCCCTTCCCGTTTTGCGCGCCTCGCCAGGGCGGGCTGCTTCGTACCGGCCGGCTTCTATGTGAACCGCTACCGCACGGTGGTCTGGCTCTATCGTGCGGAAGAGCTGCGGGAATTCGCGGAGAACAATCCGAGGCTGCTCACCGGGCGGCTGCCCACGGGCATGCGGGCCAGGCTGGAGGCCGGCACCGACCATCGCGCCCGTCGCTGGCGGTGGAGGCGAGTGCGGCAGTTGACACGGCATGCTGTCGGCTTCTGGGAGCAGGCCGCGGTACGAGCAAGCGTTCTTGATGACACAACCCTCACCAAAGCGGTGCCCGACCCGGGGGAACGGGCCCGCCTCAGGAGGCTGCGGCCGCGCTTCCTGGAGGTTCGCAGCGTATCCGAGGCCACCCGGGACATCCTGAAGGAACTGTGCCTGGCCGAGGGGGAGGAGGAGATCCGCTGGTACCGGTTCCTTCTGGACGCCGACCTGGAGGCAGCCAGGGCCGCGGAGGCGGTCCCGACTACGTCTGCTCGCCGTATCCTGGCCGGGTCCGGGGCGGTGCCCCACCCGGGGGAGCGGCTCACGATCCAGCCGGTCCCGGAGACGACCGGGCGGCCTGATCCCGGCACCGCTCGGCCGGTCGCGGGGCCGCCCACGACTCCGGTACCCCGAAAGCGCTGGTCGCTCCTGCGACGCCGCAGGCCGAAGCCCGCTGCCCGTCCCGCCCCATGACCGGTCCACTCTGTGTGCCGATGTCGACCTGGGCTCCGTCCCGCCGCGTGCCGGAGACCTGAGAGGGACGTGAAGTGTCGGGCGAGGCGCTCAGGGCGAGGGGGTCTGTCCCTGGGGCTGCTGAGCCGGGGACGCGTTCCGCTCCGGGCTGTGCGGGCGGAACAGCCCCTCCTGCATCACCGAGACGATCAATCTGCCCTCGCGGTCGAAGATCTGGCCCCGGGCGAGACCGCGCGCACCCGTGGCGATGGGTGACTCCTGCTGGTAGAGGAACCACTCGTCGGCGCGGAACGGCCGGTGGAACCACATGGCGTGGTCCAGCGAGGCGGTATCGAAGTTCCGCGGCCCCCACAGCGGCTCGATGGGGAGGCGCACCGCATCGAGCAGTGTCATGTCGCTGGCGTAGGTGAGCGCGCAGGTGTGTACGAGCGGGTCGTCGCCGAGCGATCCGATCGCACGCATCCACACCGCACTGCGCGGCTCGACCCCCTGCAGCTCGGAGGGGCTCCACCGCAGCCGTTCCACGTAGCGCAGGTCGAATGCCTGACGCCGGGCCATGCGCTCCAGTGGCACAGGCAGCGAGCCCAGGCGTTCGCGGATCTCGTCCGCGAGCTGCGGCAGGCTCTCCGGCTCCGGCACCCGGGGCATCGGCATCTGGTGCTCGAAACCGGGCTCTTGTACATGAAAGGAGGCGGTCAGATTGAAGATCGTGCGGCCCTGCTGGACGGCGACCACGCGACGCGTGGTGAAGGACCGCCCGTCCCGGACCCGCTCCACCTGGTACACGATCGGCACACCGGGAATGCCGGGACGCAGGAAGTACGCATGCAGCGAGTGCACGGGACGCTGCTCGTCCACGGTCCGCCCGGCCGCCACCAGCGCCTGTCCGGCAACCTGCCCGCCGAAGACCCGCTGGAGCGACTCATGGGGGCTCCGGCCCCGGAAGATGTTGAGGTCGATTTCTTCGAGGTTCAGCAGGTCGACAAGGCGTTCGGCAGGGCTGGGCCCGGTCATCTCGTGCGTTCCTCTCTCACGTCCAGGGCGGCCATCACGCTCGGTGCCGCGCTCACATCGGACCCACGCCGGTCACCTTGACCACCGCACGGCCCTCCTCGTCCGAGGCGACGAGATCGACCTCGGCCGAGATACCCCAGTCATGATCACCACGCGGGTCGGCGAAAGTCTGTCGGACGCGCCACAGCCGGTCCTCCGGGACCTCCTCGATCCGCAGCAGCCGGGGACCGCGCGCGTCCGGACCCGTCTCCAGGTCGTCGTACTCGTCCCAGTAGGCGTCCATGGCCTCCGCCCACGCGTCCTCGTCCCAGCCGGCCTCCCCGTCCAGTTCGCCCAGCTCGGCCAACTTGTCCCAGGCGGCCAGCTCCACCCTGCGGAACATCGCGTTGCGCACCAGGACGCGGAAGGCCCGCGGGTTGGCCGTGACCGGTTTGACCTGGTCGGCGCGTTCCTGGGCTTCCTCCGCCGTCTCGTCCTCCGGGTTGGCAAGCTGCTCCCACTCGTCCAGCAGGCTGGAGTCGACCTGGCGGACCATCTCACCGAGCCACTCGACGATGTCCTGGAAGTCCTCCGACTTGAGGTCGTCGGGAACGGTGTGCTCCAGAGCCTTGTAGGCGCTCGCCAAGTAGCGGAGCACGATGCCTTCCGTGCGGGCGAGCTCGTAGAAGGAGACGAACTCGCTGAAGGTCATCGCCCGTTCGTACATGTCGCGGATGACCGACTTGGGGGAGAGGGGATGATCCCCGACCCAGGGGTGGGACTTGCGGTAGAGACCGTAGGCGTGGAAGAGCAGCTCTTCGAGGGGCTGCGGGTAGCTGATGTCCATCAGCCGCTCCATCCGCTCCTCGTACTCGATCCCGTCCGCCTTCATCTGGGCGACGGCCTCGCCCTTGGCCTTGTTCGTCTGCGCGGCGAGGATCTGGCGCGGGTCGTCCAGCGTCGACTCGACCACCGACACCATGTCCAGTGCGTAGGAGGGCGACTCGGGATCCAGCAGCTCGAACGCGGCGAGCGCGAAGGTGGAGAGCGGCTGATTGAGGGCGAAGTCCTGCTGGAGGTCGACGGTCAGCCGGATGGTGCGCCCCTCGGAGTCGGGCTCGTCCAGCCGCTCGACGATGCCGCCGTCCAGCAGCGAACGGTAGATGGCGATGGCCCGCCGGATGTGCCGCAGCTGGGAGCGGCGATCCTCGTGGCTGTCCTCCAGCAGCCGCCGCATCTGTGCGAACGCGTCACCGGGACGGGCGATCACGGAGAGCAGCATGGCGTGGGTCACCCGGAAGCGCGAGGTCAGCGGCTCCGGCTCGGAGGCGATCAGCTTCTCGAAGGTTTGCTGACCCCAACTGACGAAGCCCTCGGGGGCCTTCTTGCGCACCACCTTGCGGCGCTTCTTCGGGTCGTCACCGGCCTTGGCCAGCGCCTTCTCGTTCTCGATCACGTGCTCGGGCGCCTGCGCGACGACAAAGCCCGAGGTGTCGAAGCCGGCCCGCCCGGCCCGGCCCGCGATCTGGTGGAACTCGCGGGCCCGCAGCGTGCGGACCCGGCTGCCGTCGTACTTGGTGAGCGCGGTGAACAGGACGGTCCGGATGGGCACGTTGACGCCGACACCGAGGGTGTCCGTGCCGCAGATGACCTTCAGCAGACCTGCTTGGGCCAGCCGCTCGACCAGTCGCCGGTACTTGGGCAGCATCCCCGCATGGTGCACCCCGATGCCATGCCGTACGTAGCGGGAGAGATTGCGGCCGAACTTTGTGGTGAAGCGGAAATTGCCGATGACCTTGGCGATCTCGTCCTTCTCGGCGCGGGTCGACATATTGATGCTCATCAGCGCCTGCGCCCGCTCCACGGCTTGCGCCTGCGTGAAGTGCACGATGTAGACCGGCGCCTGATGCGTTTCCAGCAGCTCGGTCAGCGTCTCGGTCAGAGTCGTCGTGCGGTATTCGTACGACAGCGGCACGGGGCGGGTCGCGGAGCGCACAACGGCAGTGGGACGGCCGGTGCGGCGGGTCAGATCCTCTTCGAAGCGCGAGACATCACCCAACGTCGCGGACATCAGGATGAACTGCGCCTGCGGCAGCTCCAGCAGCGGGATCTGCCACGCCCAGCCCCGGTCCGGTTCGGCGTAGAAGTGGAACTCGTCCATCACCACCTGGCCGATGTCGGCGTTCGCCCCGTCACGCAGCGCGATCGAGGCGAGCACCTCGGCGGTGCAGCAGATGACGGGGGCGTCCGCGTTGACCGAGGCGTCACCTGTGAGCATGCCGACGTTCTCGGTGCCGAAGAGCTTGCACAGGTCGAAGAACTTCTCGGAGACCAGAGCCTTGATCGGGGCGGTGTAGAAGGTGACCTTGTCCTGGGCGAGTGCGGCGAAGTGCGCCCCTGCCGCGACCAGACTCTTGCCGGAGCCCGTCGGGGTCGACAGGATCACGTTCGCCCCGGAGACCACCTCGATCAGAGCCTCTTCCTGGGCGGGATAGAGCGAGATGCCCCGCTCTTCCGCCCACCCGGAGAAGGACTCGAAGAGGGCATCGGGATCGGCGTCGCTCGGCATCTGATCGATAAGGGTGGCTGTCACGCCCCCCATACTGCCTGCTGCCCCAGCCGATCAGGGAACCGGTGGCCTCCCCTTGATCACCGGGCGCTACGCTGTGTTGCCGAACCGGCATCAGACCCGGGCGGAAGCAGCGCGGGGGCGCGGGGCGCGGGCCCGGCGGCGGGGCCGCGAGTTACGGGACACGAAGGACAGGGCGGGGATACGCATGATGGGACCGGCGCACTCGCTGTCGGGGGCTGCTGCCTGGCTCGGCGTAGGGGCCGCAGCGGCTGTGCTGGACCATCCGATGCCCTGGCCTGTGGTCGTCGTCGGCGCGCTGCTGTGTGCCGGGGCCGCGCTGGCGCCCGACCTCGATCAGAAGTCCGCCACCATCTCCCGGGCCTTCGGCCCTCTCTCCCACGCCTTGTGCGGAGTGGTCGACAAGCTGTCAACCGTCGTCTACAACGGCACTCGCTCGCGCGGGGAGCGGCATCGCTCGGGAGGACATCGAACGCTCACCCACACCTGGCCCTGGGCGCTCTTCATAGGTGCGGGATTCGCTGCGGCCGCCGCCATCTGGGGTCGCTGGGCCGTGCTGGTCATCCTCTTCATCCATGTGGTGCTCGCCGTGGAGGGCCTGCTGTGGCGGATGGCCCGCGTCTCCAGCGATGTGCTGGTGTGGCTACTGGGAGCCGCCTGCGCCTGGATCCTGGCCGGAGTGCTGGAGGAGCCGGGCAACGGCGCGGACTGGCTGTTCACCGGGGACGGCCAGGAGTACCTGTGGATGGGACTGCCGATCGTGCTGGGCGCGATGGTGCACAACATCGGCGATGCCCTGACCATCTCCGGCTGTCCGTTCCTGTGGCCGATCCCGATAGCGGGCAAGCGGTGGTATCCGCTGGGCACCCCCCAGTTCATGCGCTTCCGCGCCGGCGCCTGGGTCGAGAACGCCATACTGATGCCCGCGTTCATGGTGCTGGGCGGGGCCGGCAGTCTCGTCGCTCTCGGGTTCGTCGGCAGCTGACACCCTCCCCCACTCGGCTCCTGGGCTCAGCCATGCCAGGAGCGCCACAGCGCGGCGTACGGGCCGTGCGCCGCCACCAGTGCTTCGTGGCTACCCAGTTCGCTGATGTGGCCGTCCTCCACCACCGCGATGACATCCGCGTCGTGCGCCGTGTGCAGGCGGTGCGCGATTGCAACCACAGTTCGCCCCTCCAGGACCTGGGCGAGGGAACGCTCCAGGTGCCGGGCCGCCCGTGGGTCCAGCAGCGACGTCGCCTCGTCGAGGACGAGGGTGTGCGGGTCGGCCAGCACCAGCCGGGCCAGCGCGATCTGCTGAGCCTGTGCCGGAGTAACGGTAAGCCCGCCGGAGCCGACCTCGCTGTCCAGTCCGTCCGCGAGCGCCTTCGCCCAGCTGTCGGCGTCCACCGCACCCAGCGCTGCCCACAGCTCCGCGTCGTCGGCGTCCTGCCGGGCCAGCAGAAGGTTGTCCCGCAGGGTACCGACGAAGACATGGTGCTCCTGGTTGACCAGCGCCACATGGCGGCGTACTTCCTCGGCCGGCAGCTCGCTCAACTCGGCACCGCCCAGGGTGACCTGGCCCCGCCGCGGTCCGTAGATCCCGGCGAGGAGCCGTCCCAGCGTCGACTTCCCCGCCCCCGAGGGGCCGACCAGCGCGACCCGGCTGCCCGGGGCGACCTCCAGCGTGACGCCGTGCAGTACATCGACATCGGCGTGGTAACCGAAGCGCACGTCACTGGCGCGTACGTCCTTGCCCCCGGGGGCGGTACCTCTGCCTCCCTCCGGTTCGATCTCCCGCACTCCCACCAGCCGGGCGAGCGAGACCTGGGCGGTCTGGAGCTCGTCGTACCAGCGCAGGATCAGGCCCACGGGCTCGACGAGCATCTGGGCGAGCAGCGCGCCGGTCGTCAGCTGACCGACACTGATCCACCCCCGGAGGACGAAAATGCCGCCCAGCAGCAGGACGCCGCCCATGATCAGCATGTTGCTGAGGTTGATGGCGGGGAAGAGCACGGTGCGCAGCCAGAGAGTCCTGCGTTCCCAGGCCGTCCACTCGGCGATGCGTCGTTCGGAAAGCGCCACCCGGCGGGCGCCCAGGCGGTGTGCCTCCACGGTCCTGCCCGCATCCACCGTCTCGGCGAGTGTCGCCGCCACCGCCGCGTAGCCCGCAGCCTCTGCCCGGTAGGCGTGCGGTGCCCGGCGGAAGTACCACCGGCAGCCGGCCAGCATCACGGGCAGCGTGATCACTACGGCCAGCGCCAACGGCGGTGCGGTGACGCACAGTGCCCCAACCAGCAAGGCCGCCCACGCCAGGCCGATTGCCAGCTGGGGGACGGCCTTCCGCATGGCGTCGGCCAGCCGGTCGATGTCGGTGGTGATCCGGGAGAGCAGGTCACCCGTCCCGGCCCGTTCCAGCACACTGGGCGGCAGCCCCACCGAGCGGACAAGGAAGTCCTCGCGCAGGTCAGCCAGCATCTCCTCGCCCAGCACCGCACCACGCAGCCGCACCTGCTGAGTGAAGACCGTCTGCACCAGCAGCGCGAGGGCGAACAGCGCGGTGATATGTCCGAGTTGCAGCTCACGTTCCCCGGCGGCCAGATCGTCGACAAGTCCGCCCAGCAGCCACGGTCCCACCATCGAGGCGATGACGGCCACACTGTTCACGGCTACGAGCAGCGCGAACGTGCTCCTGTGCCGCCGCAACAGCTCGCGTACGTAGGACCGGACGGTCGCGGGGGAGCCGACCGGGAGGATCGTCACGTCCTCGGGCGCCGACGGGTCGTAGTCGGGTTCGGGCACGCCGAAACGCTCGGCGCGCCACGCTCGGGGATTCCGGTGGCGGCCTTCACCCGCCGCCGGGCTGGCTTTGTGGCTCACGCGGACTCGACTCCCTCGGTCTGTGCGCTCTTGGCCCGCGGGTTCGCCCGCACCGGAGCGGCGCCCTGCGGCTCGCGGGTGACGACGGCCCGGTATGCCGCGTCGGAGTGGAGAAGTTCCCGGTGGGTGCCGGTGGCCGCGGCCTTGGCTCCGTGGACGAAGACGACGCGGTCGGCGCGGTCGAGCAGCAGCGGACTGGAGGCGAAGACCACCGTCGTCCGGCCGTACCTGAGCTTGGCCAGTTCACGAGCGATGCGGGCCTCCGTATGCGAGTCGACGGCCGAGGTGGGCTCGTCCAGGATCAGCACCCGGGGGTCGGTGATCAGTGACCGTGCCAGAGCGAGACGCTGCCGCTGTCCGCCAGAGAGCGACCGCCCCCGCTCGGTGATCCGGGCCCGCATCGGATCGCCCTCCGCGTCCGGACTGCCCTGCACCAGCGCCCCGAGGACATCGCCGCACTGGGCCGCCGCCAGCGCCCGGGCGGTGGCCACCTTGCCGGAGGAGGGCACGTCCAACAGTTCGGCGAGCGTGCCGGAGAGCAGCACCGGGTCCTTGTCCTGCACGAGAACGGCGGCACGAGCCTGGTCCAGCGGCATACCGTCGAGTGGCACCCCGTCCAGCAGCACGGAGGCGGGAGTCTGCCGCTCCTCGCCTCCCGCCTCGCTCAGGGTGTCCCTGCTGCCGCTCGGGGCGTCGTCGCTTCCGCTCGGGGCGTCCCTGCTTTGGCCTGGGGTGTCCTCGCTCTCGCCGGTGATGCCGCTCTTCTCGCCCGGGTGGTCTCCGCTCTCGCCCGTCGCGTTCGCGTTCGCGGCCTCGCCCGGGGCGTCGGCCGCAGAAGCGGGGTGCCCGCCCAGCCGTTCCGCGAGCCGCCCCGCGGCGTCCGGGTCACCGCAGACCACGGCGGTCAGCAACCCAGCGGGGGCGTGCAGTCCGGTGATGGGGTCGTACAGCCCGTCACGCCCTCCCGCACCAGGGGACGGAACCTCCCCGTGACCGCCCTCGCTGGATGTGCCCGGTTTCTCCGATGAACCGGGCATCGCCCTGCCGCAGTTCTCGTCGGGCCGCCGCAGTCCCAGCACTCGTGCCGCGCGGGCGGCGGACGGTCGGGAGAAGGAGTACGACATGGCGAACTCGCCGAAGAGCTGGAGCGGAAGGAGCAGAAAGCTGACCGCGCCGTAGACCATGACCAGTTCACCGACCGCGATGCGCCCGTCCAGCGCCAGCCGGGTGCCGTACCAGACGACGGCGACCAGCAGCAGTCCTGGCAGCGCAACCTGAAGGGCCTCGATGAACGACCACATGCGGGCCGTACGTACGGCGGCGTGCCGCACCTGCTGGGACGCCCGCCGGTAACGGGTGAGAAAGAGGTCCTCGCCGCCGATGCCGCGCAGGACCCGCAGGCCGGCGACCGTGTCGGCGGCCAGCTCCGTCGCCCGCCCCGTCCGCTCGCGTTGGGCGTCGGCGCGCCGGGTCGCTCTCGGCAGGAGCGGCAGCACGGTCAGCGCCAGAGTGAGCATGCCCGCGCAGACCAGCAGGCCCAGTTGCGGCTCGTAGACCACCAGTGCCACGCAGACGCCCAGGGTCGTCAGCAGTGCGGCGCTGAAGCGCGACACTGCCTCGACGCACCATCCGATGCGCTCGATGTCTCCTGTGGAGACAGCGACGACTTCCCCAGCGGCGACCCGGCGGGTGAGGGTGGCGCCCAGCGCTGCCGTGCGGCGGGCCAGCAGCTGCTGGACGCGTGCAGCAGCGGTGATCCAGTTGCTGACGGCGACCCTGTGCAGCATCGTGTCACCGACCGTCACGCCGAGCGTGACCACCGCCATTGCCGCCCCGGCCAGTGCCAGATCGCTGCCCGAGCGGTGCACCACAGCCGTCACGGCCAGCCCGGCGACGACGGGGAACGAGGCGATCGAGGCGAGTTGCAGCACACCCCAGGCGAGCGCCTTGAACTGGCCGCCCAACTGCTTGCGCCCCAGCCACAAAAGCAGTCGGAATCCTGACCGGACATCGGGATCGCCGGGGTCGCTGAAGGGGAGGTCGCGAATCTGCATGACGTTCCAGAGGGTCTCGAAACCGCACGGGCACGGGCACGGGGACTGCTACAGGTACGGGCACTGCTACGGGTACGGAAACTGCTGCAGGTACGGAAATGAGGAGGGGCGGCATCCGGGAGATGGGCATGCGGGAAGGCGGCGCAGTCCGGCGAGTGTGGGCCGATCCCACCCGGTCACCTGCCGAATGGCAACGGGTTTTCCCGGTCGTCAGCACACTTCCGGCCAATGCGAGGATGGAGGGCATGGGCATGCGTGGGGCAGGAAGTACAGGCACCGGGACCGCTTGGAACGGGGCTGGGGCAGACCGTCCCCGGGATGTGTCGGCGGCAAGAGCCAGGACGCGGGCCAAAGGCAGGGCGGCACTGGTGGCGGCAGCGGGCGGAACGGTGCTCGCGCTGCTGCTGTCCGGCTGCGGCGGGGACAGCGGGGGAGATCAGGACTCCGCCGGCACCAACAAGGAGAAGTCGTCCGAGCACACCCCGCAGGCCGAACTGGCCAAGGACCCCACCCGAATTCCCCGCGTGGGTGACCGCCTCCAGTCGAAGATCCCCGAGAACGCCACCCAGGTGGTGGCCGTCGAAGGCAAGGGCAAGGACTCGGCCGATGCGACGGTGCGGCTCTACAGCCGGTCCGGCAAGAAATGGCGCGAGGAGCACAGCTGGACGGCGCACAACGGCAAGAAGGGCTGGACGCACAACCACCGCCAGGGCGACAAGCGCAGCCCGGTCGGCGTCTTCACCCTCTCCGATGCGGGTGGTGTGCTGTCGGCGCGGGACGCCAAGTTGCCGTACACGCAGACCTCGGCGTTCACCCCTCCCTCCTACTGGCCGAAGAAGACCCGGCACGACTTCGACCACGTCATCGCCATCGACTACAACCGCGTCAAGGGGACTTCCCCCCTCGATCCGACCCGGCCGCAGGGTTCGGCCAAGGGGGGCAGCATCTGGCTGCACATGGATCATGGCAGCGGCACATCGGGGTGTGTGAGCCTGTCCAAGTCCGGTATGCAGACCCTCTTGCGCACGCTGGATCCGGACAAGCACCCCGTAGTGGTGATGGGGGACAAGGCATCGCTCAAGAGCTGAAGCGCTCAAGAGCTGAAGCACCACTCAAGAACCGAAGCGCTGAAGTGCTGAAGTGCTGAAGCGCTGAGGTTCTGACGTGCCGGAGCGCTGAAGCACTGAGCCAGGCGCCGGAGCCGCTGACGGCACCGGCGCCGTGGCCATCACCCCTCGGGCTTCTCCGAGTCGACACCCGGCCGCTTCTTCCGCCACAGCCCGCGGGTGAAGTCGGGTATTTCCTGTGGGGCGCCCTTGGCCTTGATCGAGGCGTGGCTGAGCGGTACGGGGGAGGTCCACGTTGCGGCGTCGTACACGTCGAAATCGGGTACCAGGCCGAGGCGCATGCACTGCATCAGACGGAACAGCATGATGTAGTCCATGCCGCCGTGTCCGCCGGGTGGATTGGCGTGTTCTTTCCACAGCCAGTGGTCGTGGTCCTTGTACTTTCCGAAGTCGCCCCACTCGTCACCGGTCATGTCCGGCTCCAGATAGATCCGGGGCGGGTAGTCCTCGAAGACACCTTTGGTGCCGCCGAGGATGTTGATACGGGAGTAGGGGTGGGGGTTGGAGACGTCGTGTTCCAGCCGGATGACCCTGCCCTTGGCTGTCTGGACGAGGCTGATCGACATATCGCTTTCGATGTACGTCTCCTTCCAGCTCTCGTGGCCCGGCGGCATGTGCTCCTTGCGGTAGGCGGCCAGCCCGAGCGAGGGTGATCCGAAGGTCGCGATGCGGACCGCGCGGTCGCCGCGGTTGACGTCCATGTAGTTCGCGGCGGGGCCGAACCCATGGTTCGGGTAGAGATCGCCCTTCAGCCGCGTATGCCATCTGCGGCGCCAGGGTCCCTCGTAGTAGTCGGGGTCGAACATCAGCCCGCGCAGGTCGTGGAGATAAGCGCCGGCACTGTGCAGCAGGTCACCGAAGAGGCCCTCGTGAGCCATCCGCAGCACGCGCATCTCGTTCTGCCCGTACACGCAGTTCTCCAGCTGCATGCAGTGCTTGCGGGTCTGCTCCGAGAGATCGACCAGTTCCCACAGCTGTCCCAGTTCCAGCGCGGCGGGACACTCGACGCCGACGTGTTTGCCACCCTTCATCGCGGCTTTGGCCATCTCGAAGTGCCAGTCCCACGGGGTGGCCACGTACACGAAGTCGAGGTCGCCCCGGCTGCACAGTTTCTCGAAGTCGTGGTCGCCCTTGGTGTACAGGGCGGGAGCGGGCTGACCCGCTTCGGTGACCTTTTTCGCGGCGCGTTCGGTCTTCTCCCGTACGGGGTCGCACAGCGCGACCACGCGCACGCCCTCCAGTGCCAGGAACAGGTCGATCATGCTGCCGCCACGCTGTCCCAGGCCGATGATGCCGACCCGGACGGTGCCGCGTTCCTCGAACGGTACGCCGATCATCGTCTCGCCCCGACGGGGCGGTGCGGCGGCGCTCCCGCTCTCGTGGGCGGCGGAGGCGGTCCCGGACGATGCCGCCTCCGCCGAGGTGCCCAGTGCGCCGATGCCCAGCCCGGCACCCGCGACTCCGGCGGTCCGCAGGACGGAACGGCGACTGAATCCTTGGTCGTCACTCATCGGGTCTCCCGCGCCTCTCCAGCTCTCCAGCTCTTCAGCTCTCTGGCTTCCAGCTCAGCTCTCTGGCTCTCTGATTGCCGGATGCGTGAACTCGGCTCAGGACCCTGCTGGTTGAGACCAGTGGTGCGCAAGAGCCCGTGCTTGGACTCTCGTTGCTCATCGATGGACTTCCGCGTTCATCGATGGACTTCCATGCTGCAAAAACTTGCTGCAACCCATTGGAAATCTTTGCGTAATCTCTTGACGCAACTGCCGGGCAGTAGCAGGCTCCCGGCCGTACCACCTGTGAACGCGCCCAGCCCGACGGCGCGTTCACCACCCCCCACGGTGGCCCAGGCGCCTGGCTGCCTTTTCGGGCATCTCCCATGCCCGCACACCGAAGGAGCCGCACGATGAGAAAGCGACTGCTCAGCGTCAGTACGGCGGGAGTGCTGGCGGCAAGCGGCCTGATGACGGCAACGCCCTGGCACGCCCAGGCGGCCCGTTCCGCCCCCACGCCCTCCGCGCACAACTCCGCCGCGTCGGAGAAGCCCGCGGCAGGGCGAGCCGCGCCGCCCGGTGAAAAGACCGTCACCGCGACGCTGTTCGAGCGCCCGTTCACGTCCGTCGCGAAGGAGTGCACGAACACCCTCGGACCGGCCGGTTACGGCTATGTGGAGGTCTCACCCGCGACCGAGCACATCCAGGGCGATCAGTGGTGGACGTCGTACCAGCCGGTCAGTTACAAGATCGCCGGCCGGCTCGGCGACCGCGACGACTTCGCGAACATGGTCGACACCTGCGAGGCGGCAGGCGTCAAGGTCATCGCCGATGCCGTCATCAACCACATGACCTCCGGTTCGGGCACCGGTACCGGTGGCACCCAGTACACCAAGTACGGCTACCCCGGCACCTACGAGGACGCCGACTTCCACGCCTGCCGCAAGGACATCAAGGATTACACCAACCACGACGACGTACAGAACTGCGAACTCGTCGGCCTTGCCGACCTGGACACCGGGAGCGAGAAGGTACGCACGGCCATCGCCGGATACCTCGACGACCTGCGCTCCCTCGGAGTGGCGGGCTTCCGCGTCGACGCCGCCAAGCACATGGCAGCCGCCGATGTGGCGGCGATCAAGGCGAAGATGACCCAGGACCCCGGCTTCTGGGTCAGCGAGGTCATCCACGGTGACGGCGAGGCCGTGCAGCCCGAGGAGTACACAGAGGTCGGTGACGTGGACGAGTTCCGCTACGGCCGTCGGCTCAAGAGCGCCTTCCAAGGCGGCGATCTCGGTTCGCTGCGGACCGTCGGCGACGGCATGCTGGAGAGCGGGGCGGCCCGTACGTTCGTCGACAACTGGGACACCGAACGCAACGGCTCCACTCTCACCTACAAGGACGACGCCGCCTACACACTGGCCAACATCTTCCAGCTGGCTCATCCCTACGGCTCACCGAACGTCTTCTCCGGCTACACGTTCAGCGATCACGACGCCGGGCCGCCGACCGGGGAGGAGGGGTGGACCGGCACCCACGCCAAGCCCGAGATCACCGGCATGGTCGGCTTCCGCAACGCGGTCGGCACGGCCGAGCTGACGGACTGGTGGTCCGAGGGACAGGCTCTCGCCTTCGGCCGCGGCGACAAGGGTTTCGTCGCCCTCAACAACGGAGACGGCGAGCTGAGCAGGACCTTCCAGACCTCCTTGCCCGCCGGTACGTACTGCAACGTCGCCGCCGCGCAGGGCGGCTGTGCACAGAAGTTCACGGTCGATGCCGACGGCAGCACCCAGGTGACGGTCCCGGCACACGGAGCGGTCGCCCTCCATGTGAACGCGACCGAGTGACACACAGGGCGGGCCGCTCATCGGCGGCCCGCCCTGTCCCCTCCTCCGCCCGGTCCGCTCGGCGGCGGGCCCGCCCACATGTCACCGTCGGTCACCGTGGTCGCGTGGCCAACTCCAGCTCCTGTAGGGCGGAGTGGTATCCACGGTTGCCCGTCGCGCGGTCCAGGCCGATTTCACACGTGCGGTTGGCCGACAGATACGTGTCGTAGGAGCGCGCTGTCACCTCGGCCGCCTCGCGGGCCGTCGCGGAGGCGGTCAGTTCCTCGTGCAGCAGTCCGCGGTCGCCCGCGAAGGCGCAGCATCCGGCGTCCAGCGGTACCACCACCTCCTCCGCGCACGCCTCGGCCACCGCGCGCAGCTCCGCCTCGTCGCCCAGATGCCGCATGGAGCAGGTGGGGTGGAGCACGGCGGAGGCGACGCGCCGCTCGACCGTGAGGTGGGGCAGCAGCTCCCGCGCGGCCCATACGAGCGAGTCGAGGACCGTCAGCCCTTCGTGGAGTTTGTGGTTGGCCGGTGTCAGATAGGGCACGACCTCTTCCGCGATGCCCAGGGTGCAGGAGGAGGCGTCGACGACGAGGGGGAGTTCGCCGCCGTCCGTCCACCGCCAGGCGGCCTCCACCATGCGGTTGGCCATCAGCGTGTTGCCCGCCTCGTAGCCCTTGGAGTGCCAGATCGTCGCGCAGCAGGTCCCGGTGACGTCCTCGGGTATCCACACCGGGCGGCCGGCCCGGGCCGAGACGGTGACCATGGCTTCCGGCAGCGACAGCCCCGCATAGCCGTCGGGGTCGCCGAAGATGCGGTTCACGCAGGCCGGGTAGTAGACCGCGGCGGCGAGCTGTCTGCTCGTCGCCGGGAGCCGCTTGGCGGCGGGGGCGGGAATCTCGGGCAGCCACTCGGGCACCAGGTCGGGGCTGACAGCCTTGCGGGCAGCGCCGGTGACCGCGCCGAGCAGCCGGTCTCCCAGATCCCCCTCACGGCCGCGCAGGCGCCTGCGGAGCTGGTCAGCGGCGGCCACCGCCAGCCGTGCCGAGCGCTCCACGCGCGCGAAGTGCCGTGCGGTGCGGGCCGCGTTGCGCTCCTCGCGGGGTGAGTGCCGGGCGTGCCGGAACGTCTTCATCAGCGCGCCCGTGTCGATTCCGACGGGGCAGTCCAGCTTGCACGTCGAGTCGCCCGCGCAGGTGTCGACGGCGTCGTATCCGTAGCTGGCCAGCAGGTTCTCGCCCACCAGGGAGCCGGAGGGCTGGCGCATCAGCTCGCGGCGCAGCACGATCCGCTGGCGGGGCGTGGTCGTCAAATCCTCGCTGGGGCAGGTGGGTTCGCAGAAGCCGCACTCGATGCACGGGTCGGCGAGTGCCTCCACACCCGGGATCGACTTCAGACCGCGTAGATGCGCCCGCGGGTCACGGTCCAGCAGTACGCCGGGCGCCAGTACGCCGGTCGGGTCCAGCAGACGTTTGATGCTCCACATCAGCTCGGTGGCCTCGCTGCCCCACTCCAGCTCCAGGAAGGGGGCGATGTTGCGGCCGGTGGCATGCTCGGCCTTGAGCGAGCCGTCGAAGCGCTCCACCGTCATCCGGCAGAACTCGTCCATGAAGGCCGCGTAACGCTCCACGTCGTCCGGGTCGGCGGCGTCGAACGCCAGCAGGAAGTGCAGATTGCCGTGCGCCGCGTGGCCCGCGACAGCCGCGTCGAAACCGTGCCGCTCCTGAAGCTCCAGCAGTGCCTCACACGCCTCGGCCAGCCGGGAGGGTGGTACGGCGAAGTCCTCGGTGATCAGCGTGGTGCCTGAGGGACGAGAGCCGCCGACCGCGGTGACGAACGCCTTGCGGGCCTTCCAGTACGAGGCGATCGTGGCCGGGTCGCGGGTCAGCTCGTTGGTGACCGAGGCCACCGGCGCGACCAGTTCGAGTCCGGCCAGTACCTCGCGTGCCGCCTGTTCCCGCTCCTCGCGTACGGCGTCGTCGGGGGAACGGAACTCCACCAGCAGCGCCGTGGTCTCCTTCGGCAGCTGGCTCCAGTCCTGCGGCACGCCGGAGACGCTGACGGAGGCGCGCAGCGTGTTGCCGTCCATGAGCTCGACGGACATCGCCCCTGCCTCGTTGAAGCGCGGCACTGCAGCGGCCGCCGCCGACAGGGAGGGGAAGAAGAACAGCCCGGTGGAGGTGCGCCGGTGCAGCGGGAGGGTGTCGAAGACGAACTCGGCGAGGAAGCCCAAAGTGCCCTGGGAGCCGACCATCAGCCCGCGCAGGATCTCCACCGCGGTGCTGCCCTCCAGGAAGGCGTCGAGCCGGTATCCGTTGGTGTTCTTCAGTTCGTACTTGGCGCGGATACGGGAGACCAGTTCCGCGTCGGCCTCGATCCGGGCCTTCAGCGCCAGCAGTCCCTCGCACAGCGCGGGCTCGGCGCGGGCCAGCTTCTCGTCAGCGTGCGGATCGGCCGTGTCCACGACGGTGCCGCTGGGCAGCACACAGGTGAGGGAGGCGACCGTGCGGTAGGAGTTGCGCGTGGTGCCGGCCGTCATCCCGGAGGCGTTGTTGGCGACCACCCCGCCCACCGTGCAGGCGATGGCGCTGGCCGGATCGGGGCCGAGCAGCCGTCCGTGCGCCGCCAGCGCGGCATTGGCGCGGAAGACCGTGGTCCCCGGCCGGATCCGGGCCTGCCTGCCCTCCGCCAGCACCTCCACGCCCGCCCAGTGGCGCCGTACATCGACCAGGATGTCCTCGCCCTGCGCCTGCCCGTTCAGCGACGTCCCCGCGGCGCGGAAAACGACGTCCCGGCCGTTCTCCCGTGCGTACGCGAGGACCGCGGCGACATCGGTCACGTCCTCGGCGAGCACGACGACCTGCGGGACGAAGCGGTACGGACTCGCGTCGGAGGCGTAGCGCACCAGGTCGGAGACTTTCGAGAGCACCTTGTCGGCGCCCAGCAGCCGTTCCAGGTCGCCGCGCAGCGGCCGTGGCGTCCCCTGTGCCTGCGCCTCGGGGACCCGGTCGGCGGCGGGGGAGTGGCCCGCGCCGGTCCGCGGGCGCAGTGCGCCGGCCTTGGGTTCGAGCAGGGGCATGGCATCTCCAGGGCGCGCGGGGGGTGGAGCGGGGGTGCGGGTTTTATGTGTGCCACATGCTAGTTCGCCCCACCGACACCGGCCGCGAGGGTCGTCCCCGCCGGGGAACGCTCACCGGCGTCGCCGTCGCGCCCGTAAGGCTCGCCCTCGTCAGCAGTGTTCCTCCACCTCATCGAGCAGCCCCAGCAGCCGGCTCAGCTCGTCGCGCTGCCCGGATGTGAGGGGGGCGAGCAGCTCCTCCGCGGCGCTCCTGCGCGCCCGCCGCAACTCGGTGAGGGCCCGGGAGCCGCCCTCCGTCAGTTCGATGCGGATCACCCGGCGGTTCGCCGTGTCGGGGGCGCGGCGCACCAGGCCGCGCTCCTCCAGGGCGTCGACCAGGCTGGTGACCTGCCGGGGCACCACGCCCAGCCGTGCCGCGAGGTCCGCCATCCGGGGCGGCTGCGGGCTGTGCGCGACCGTACGCAGCATTCGGCCCTGCGCGGGCGTGACGCCGAGCGGGGCGAAGTTCTGCCGGTGTGCGTGGTTGATCCGCTTCGTCAGGCGCAGGAGCTGGTCAGCCAGGTCGGAGGCGGGTTCGTCGGAGGGGTGGTGGACCATGCGGGCAGGCTACCAGGGGGCAATTCATTGTGAGTATAGGTAACGATGAACTATGCTCCCATAAGCCCGCCGCAGGCATGCGCCGCAGACCTCCAGACGCACTCCGAGGAGCCCCTTGCACCGTGAAGCACCCGGCTGGACGCCGTCACCGAAGGACATACAGACAGCCCCCGAGCAGCCCGCACAGGTGCGCCGCATCCTGCGCCTCTTCCGGCCCTACCGCGGCCGTCTGACACTGGTCGGCCTCCTGGTGGCGGCCTCCTCCCTGGTCTCCGTGGCCTCGCCGTTCCTGCTGCGCGAGATCCTGGACGTCGCCATCCCGCAGCAGCGCACCGGTCTGCTGTCGCTGCTCGCCCTCGGCATGATCGTCACCGCCGTCGTGACCAGCGTCTTCGGCGTACTCCAGACGCTCATCAGCACCACGGTCGGCCAGCGCGTCATGCACGACCTGCGCACCGGGGTCTACGCCAAGCTCCAGAGGATGCCGCTCGCCTTCTTCACCCGGACCCGGACGGGTGAGGTCCAGTCCCGTATCGCCAACGACATCGGTGGCATGCAGGCGACCGTCACCTCCACGGCCACCTCGCTCGTCTCCAACCTCACCAGCGTGGTGGCCACGATCGTCGCCATGCTCGCGCTGGACTGGCGGCTGACACTCGCCTCCCTGGTGCTGCTGCCCTTCTTCGTGTGGGTGAGCCGCCGGGTGGGACGGGAGCGCAAGCACATCACCACACAGCGGCAGAAGCAGATGGCCGCGATGTCCGCCATCGTCACCGAGTCCCTGTCGGTCAGCGGCATCCTGCTCGGCCGCACCATGGGCCGCGCCGACTCGCTCACCAAGAACTTCACCGACGAGTCCGAGAGACTGGTCGACCTGGAGATCCGCTCCAACATGGCCGGACGCTGGCGGATGTCCACCATCGGCATCGTCATGGCCGCCATACCGGCCCTGCTCTACTGGACGGCTGGCATGCTCACCCAGTTCGGCGGCCCCGCCTTCTCCATCGGCACCCTCGTCGCCTTCGTCACCCTCCAGCAGGGGCTGCTGCGGCCCACCGTCTCGCTGCTCACCACCGGCGTGGAGATGCAGACCTCCCTGGCCCTCTTCCAGCGCATCTTCGAATACCTCGACCTGCCCGTCTCCATCACCGAGCCGTCCCGTCCGGTCGCACTCCCGCGGGTGCGCGGCGAAGTCCGTTTCGAGAACGTCGGCTTCACCTATGACGCCCACCCGCCCGGCAGCCCCGCGCACGACACCGGGTACACCCTGCGCGGGATCGATCTGACCATCCCGGCAGGCAGCAGCCTCGCCGTGGTGGGGGCCACCGGCTCCGGCAAGAGCACTCTCAGCTACCTGGTGCCCCGCCTCTACGACGTGACGGGAGGCCGCGTCACCCTCGACGGCGTCGACGTACGGGACCTCGACTTCGCGACGCTCTCGGCAGCCGTCGGCGTCGTCTCCCAGGAGACCTACCTCTTCCACGCCACCGTCGCCGACAACCTGCGCTTCGCCAGGCCGGACGCCACGGACGAGCAATTGCGCGAGGCGGCGCGGGCGGCGCAGATCCACGACCAGATCGCCGCACTGCCCGACGGCTACGACACTGTCGTCGGCGAGCGGGGCTACCGCTTCTCCGGCGGCGAGAAGCAGCGCTTGGCCCTTGCACGCACCATCCTGCGCGACCCGCCGGTGCTGATCCTGGACGAGGCCACCAGCGCGCTCGACACCCGTACCGAACGCGCCGTCCAGGAGGCCATCGACGCACTGTCGCAGGGCCGCACCACGCTTACCATCGCGCACCGGCTCTCCACCATCCGGGACGCCGACCAGATCGTCGTCCTGGACGGTGGCCGGATTGCCGAACGCGGCACGCACACCGAACTCCTCGCCGCGGCCGGCAAGTACGCCGCCCTGGTGCGGCGCGACAGCGAGACCGTGGATGTGGCGGTGAGCGGGTGACCACAGAGGTGCCCCTGGCCGGGCGCCGGCCGGCGCTTCACCGGTAGAGCAGGTACCGCTGCCGTGTCCGCTCGAAGTCACGTACCTCGGAGCGCCACGCACCGGTGATCTCTTCCAGGCTGCGGCCCGCGTCGAGCATTTCCCGCAGCCGGGAGGAGCCCGACAACTTGTCGATCCAGAACGGCCGCTCGGGGTCGGAATCCTTGCGCCAGGCGAAGCCGTCGTACTTCTTCGCCTCCAGCAGCATGGCAACCGCTGTCGGTACGGCCTGGTAGCGGACGGGATCGGTCACCAGCAGCTGTACGCCCGCGCAGGTCTTTCCCTGGTGCTTGCTGAAGGTGGGCACGAAGTAGCCCTCACGGAAGCGCACCCCCGGCAGCCGCAGGGCGTTGAGCCGGTCGCTGTAGTGGTAGTCCAGGAAAGGCGCGCCGATGAACTGGAACGGCAGCGTGGTGCCGCGTCCCTCGGACAGGTTCGTCCCCTCGAAGTATCCGGTGCCCGCGTAGGCGGTCGCAGTATCGGGCGTCGGAACGTTCGGGGACGGCGGCACCCACAGCAGCCCCGTCTGCTGCGCCGTCGTGCGGGGCGACCAGCCGTGCATCCGGACGACCTCCAGCTCCGCCTGTCCGCCGTCCCCCTCGTGGGGCAGCAGTTCGCCGTTGAAGTAGCGGGCCAGCTCGCCGACGGTCATGCCGTGCTGCTGGATGATCGGCTTGAGCCCGACCCCGGAGGCGAACCCGGGCCTCAGCAGGGGCCCGTCCGCTCGGCGGCCGATCGGGTTCGGCCGGTCCAGCACGACGAAGGACGCTCCGGTCTCCCGGGCGGCCACCATGGCGTGGTACATCGTCCAGATGTACGTGTAGAAGCGCACTCCGACGTCCTGGATGTCGAAGACGACGGTGTCCACGCCGGCCTTGCGGAAGAGGGCCGCCATCTTCGCGCCGTCGGCGCCGTACGCGTCGTAGACGGTCAGTCCGGTACGCGGGTCCTTGAACTCGGGCTCCGACTCGCCCGCCTGTGCACTGCCCCGGAAGCCGTGCTCCGGGCCGAAGACACCCACGATGTTCAGTCCGTCGTGGGCCGCCATCGAGTCGACCACATGCCCGGCGTCCCGCAGTACGCCGGTCGGGTTGCTGACGACACCCACCTTCCGGTCCCGCAGGATGCGCCAGCCCTCGGCCGCCGCGACATCGGCGCCCGGTGTCACCGGTCGTGCGCCGCGTCCGCCGACGGCCTGTCCCGACGGCGCCGCCGCGGCGGACTGGGCGAGCAGCGGAGCGGCGACGGCGGCTGCCGTGCCACCGGCCAGCAGTGAACGGCGCGAGGGTGCAGCGGTCATGAGGGACCGTCCTTCCGGCGTCCGGGAGTGCAGCAGGCGGTAGTGCCAGCTAATACGAACGCGAGGCTGCCGACCAGAGGGCGCGCAGCGGCAGCCGACCGGGAGCCCGGAGGGAGAGCGCAGCAGGTAACCGGTGTGCGTGGCGACGTGTGCCGCGCCAGGATGGGGTCATGCCGACGAACATCACCCTGGTGCAGGGCGACATCACCGAACAGGACGTCGACGCCGTGGTCAACGCCGCCAACTCCTCGCTGCTGGGCGGGGGCGGGGTGGACGGCGCCATCCACCGCAAGGGCGGCCCGGACATCCTCGCCGAATGCCGCAAGCTGCGCGCCTCGCACTACGGGAGCGGCCTCCCCACCGGAAAGGCCGTCGCCACCACAGCGGGACGGCTGCCGGCGCGCTGGGTCATCCATACGGTTGGCCCGGTGTGGAGCCAGGAGGAGGACCGCTCGGAGTTGCTGGCCTCCTGCCACCGCGAGTCGCTCCGAGTGGCACGCGAACTCGGTGCCCGCACTGTCGCGTTCCCCGCCATCTCGACAGGCGTCTACCGCTGGCCGCTCGACGACGCCGCGCGCATCGCGGTACGTACGCTGCGGGAGGAGGGCGAGGGCTTCGCCGAGCTGCGTCTCGTCCTGTTCGACCAGCGCTCCTACGACGCCTTCCAGGCCGCTCTCTGAGCCCCGCGGCCGCCCTCTGGGCCAAGGCCCGCGCGTGACGGCTGCCGCGCCCGTGTGACGGCTGCCGCGCCGCCCTCCGGGGTCCCGTTCAGGTCCCCGGCTCGATCAGCTCCGTCGCGCGCAGCACCGCCGTCACGGCGAGCGGGTCCTCGTCGTCGGCGAGGGCTGCCACATCCAGTGCGGTGTCCGCGAACTTGATGGCGTGCTCGTTCCCGTGGACAGCCGCACGGGCGAAGGCTTCCTCCGGTGCGACCGAGAGGGCGGAGGGGACGGGCGCGCCCTGCGCGGGCGCGTACACGGCCATGACAGCCGAGCTCGCGGCCCAGGCGGCATCCACGCCGGCGGCCCACAGGGTGCGCGGAAGAGCAGGCAGGATACGCAGCACGGCGTTGGGCGCGGTCGCCGCGTGCACCAGCATGACCGGCGCGCCGTGTGCGTGGGTGGCGTACCGGTGGGTGGCCGCGCGCACGATCTCCTCGAGGTCGGCGCGGGCGCTGTCGGGATCCGTGCTGCCGGGCCCGTCAGCACTGTCCTGGCCGGTACGTCCCGCAGGGTGCGGCCTCTGGGGCAGTGCCGTGATGCGGGCGAGCCGCTCGCGGATTCCGCCGCTCTGGTCGGCGATCAGCGGCACGGCGTCGTAGCCCGCTTCCGCGGACGCCTCCGCGGGCAGGTGTTCGATCCGGGGCAGCGCGCTGTGCCGGGCCGCCCAGTACCCGAGCGCGTGTGCCAGCTCCGCACGGCGCGGCGCGGTCCCGCCGCCGTCCGCGAGCAGGGCCCGCACGGCGTGCCCCGTACGGATCACCGGGTGGGTGGCGCCTGCGGAGATGCCCGGCAGCAGCCGCGGCCACCAGAGGGCGAGCACCTCCTGCCAGGGGTGCTCCTCGACCTGGTGGGCGAAGTAGCGGATCCAGTCCGCGAGGCGCCGCGGATCGCCCAGAGCCTCGCGCCAGTTCGACTCGGACACAGGCGAGTCCTGCCCTGGCATGTCCTCGAGCTTGTCCCGGTAGGCGTCGATCCAGCGGTGTACGGCAGGGGCCTGCCCGTGCCGAACCAGCGCCTCGACGGCCATGGGCGCGTGGTTGCTGAGCCAGCCCTCGCGCTCCGGGCCGCTGGTGTGCAGGCGCTCCAGTGCCTCGTCCAGCGTCCCGGTGGTGTCGCCGCGGCCTGCGTTCCTCGTTGCTGGGTCCATACCGGGGACGCTACGACCGGCCACGGCTCCCGGTAACGGGCGCGGGACCGACCCGGTCTACCTCGAAAGCCCTAGGGCAGGCCGGGAGAAGAACCCGGGGTCACGCCCTCCGGCCGGAGCGGGCCAGCCAGCGGCCGTCCTGGCGGGTGACCTCGATGGGGCGGCCGAAGCACCGGGTCATCAGCTCCCCGGTCAGCACCTCGGAGACGGGACCGCACGCGGCGATCCTGCCCTCGCGTAGCAGCAGCGCGTGGCTGGTGGTGGGAGGCAGCTCCTCCAAGTGGTGGGTGACAGTCACGGTCGCCAGGGACGGGCGGTCCGCTGCCAGTCGGCGTAGCGCGTCGATCAGGTCCTCGCGGGAGGGCAGGTCGAGCGCGTTGAAGGGCTCGTCCAGCAGCAGCAGTGACGGTGCGGGCATCAGGGCCCGGGCGATGAGGATACGGGCCCGCTGGCCCCCCGAGCAGACCCCGAAGGGCCGGTCGGCCAGCTCTTTGCACTCCAGCTCCGACAGCAGGTCGCTCGCCAGCCGGCGGGTCTCGTCGTCGTACTTGCGCCACAGCGGCTGCACGGTGCCGGTGGCGCCCGTCAACACCACGGTGTGCGCAGTCGCGTCCTGGGGCACGCGCTGCGCGGTGGACACATGGCCGATGTGTGCGCGCAGCTCGCGCACGTCCACCCTGCCGAGCCTGTTGCCCAGCACCTCCACGCTGCCGGCGGTGGGATGCATGACGGCGCCGAGCAGCTTCAGCAGGGTGGTCTTTCCGGCGCCGTTGGCCCCCAGCAGTGCCCAGTGCTCACCGGCCCGCACCGACCAGTCGATCCCGTCGAGGATGAGCTGGTCCGAGGTCACGCGCCGGACGACAACCCCCTCGATCGAGGCGACCTGGCGGGATGAGGGCTGGTTCATAGGGGCCTCCCGGACCTGCTGCGCGGTGGACACACGGAACACCTCGCTCCGGGTGCCGTGCGGCGACCAGACTAGCTGTATGTTGCAGCGGTCCGCGCGAGTGTTTCACCGCCACCGGTGGTCAGCGGTGCACCGTGCCCGAAGCAGACGGTCTCCACCTTCTCCCTCGCGCTCAGCGCGCACAGCCGCCGGAACGCGGCCACGGTGCGCCCCCTGTCCTGGTTGAAGACGCCCGGCGCTGGACTGTCCTCCACCTGGGCGACCGTGTCGCCGGTGAACAGCGTGCGCTGATCGGGCAGCAACAGCGCGATGCTGCCCTCCGTATGCCCCGGAACGGACAGCACGGTGGCTCCGCCGCCGAAGTCCAGCACGTCGCCCTCGTCCACCTCGAGGTCCACCCGGCAGGGCGGAGCGAGCGACAGCTTCGGAGCGTCTGCTGTGATGCCCAACGGGGCGTGCACCTGATCGAAGAGGGCACGCTCCCACTCCGGTGCGCCGGCCATGTCCGGCGGCGGGGAGGGCGCTTCGCCACGGACTATGGGCGCGTCCGCGCGGTGCGCCACCACCTCCGCCCCGTGTCGCGTGGCCAGCTCGGCGGCCGAGCCCGCGTGGTCGGGATGGAAGTGGGTGAGCACGATACGGCGCAGCGCCGTCGGCTCGGCCCCGCTGCGCCGGATGGCGTCCTCCACCGCGTCCGTGCTGCCGGGCGGGCCGGTGTCGACGAGTGTGAGAGCGTCACCGTCCCGCCACAGGTACGCCTGGCCGACAGGAAACGGGATCACATGCAGAAACGGCCGCACTGTCTGGGGTTCCATGGCGCGACCGTATGCCGGGCCCCCGGCGTGGCTCCATGGCGTTACGCCGGGGGCGTAGCCGCTGCGCGCTCAGCGAACTCCCGCCTGTGGCGGGGGCGGCGGCACCGGCGTTGAGGCGTAGGGCGTACAGGCGTCAGCGGCCCTGGAGTGCCTTCTTGTAGCGCCCCACCGGAGGCAGCCAGGCCAGCACCACCGCGACCAGTCCCAGGAGGATGGCGCCGAGGCTCGCCGAGTACAGCCCGGTCGGGGCGGCGTCCCGCAGGACGAGGGCGTGCGGGAAGGCGGCCGACAGCAGGACGACGATGGTCAGCAACACCCGCGCCCATACGGCGCCCTTGCGCGCACCCAGTGCGAGCAGCAGTACAGCGACGGCGAACACCATGGCGATCGTGGCGCGTGCCGACATGGTGCTCTGCCACTCGGTCACGACGCTGTCCCACATGGTGCCCGACAGCTGCTTGATGTCGGCCGAATCCGTTCCCGCGGACAGCCCGACCGCTGTCGGGTCGCTGTCCACCGCGTTGCGGACGTTCTCGTCGGCCAGGTCCTTGCCGCCGATGTACACGACCAGCGCGCTGAGAGCTCCGGAGAGAGCGGACAGCACGGTGACGGCCAGCATGGCGACCACGAGGCCCGGTCTCCTGACCGGCCCGGCTGCCCGGTGGCCGGTGCCCGGGTAGCCGGTCGGCATGCCGACGGGGGAGGGCATACCGCTGTGGGGGGCGGTCTGTGGGTGGTTCACGAACGGAAACTCCTTGCAAAAGTTGCATAGGGGAAGTCGAACAGCTCGACCCTTGCACGGGAACACCCGGTCGAACCACTGGTTCCGAAAAGGAATGTGAAGAACAGTGCACATGAACTTCTGGACAGGACAGGGAAGTTAGGCTGCTTGGCCCTGCCCGCACCTGAACAAGGAGAGTGAACAGCACATATGCCCCTGCCAAGCACGTCCGACTACCCGCCCGGGTTGCTCGACACAACGATGGACCAACTCCGAACCCTGCTCGCCGTCTACGAGGAGGGCACCGCGCTGGGCGCTGCCCGGCGACTCGGCCGGGAACAGTCCAGCATCCAGAAACAGCTCGACACCATGAATCGCAAACTGGGTGAACACTGCGGAGAGCCGCTGTTGCGCAAGCGCGGCCGTGGCGAGCGGGTGCAGTTCACCCGCACCGGCGAGGAACTCGCCCGGCTGGCGCGGGGAACGCTCGACGGCTGGCGCGAAGGGCTGGACACCGCCCGCAGACGGCGCGGCCGTAGCCTGCGCGTCGGCTCGACCCGCTACACACTCGGTTACCTCCTGAACGCGGTCGAGCAGGTCAACGACCGGTTCACCCGGGAGGGGGTGGAGCTGACCATGGCGCACGTCCGGAGCGGAGCGCTGCTGGAGAAGCTCCGCTGCCATGAACTGGACCTGGTGTGCGGCAGCATCCTCGTCTCGGCGTCTGCGGGGGCCGCCGAGACGACGGAAGCGGCCGAGCAGGACGTCCGGCTCGCCGGCTACGAGGTCATGGAGTGGCGGCGCGGCGGCTTCTGCCTGGTCACCAACCAGCCGGACAGCGATTTGGCGCCGGACAGCAGACAGGGCAGCAGGGCGGTGGGCGTGCGATGTCTGCCCAGACTGCCGCTGGTCGTGTCCGGCGACGGGCTGATCCCCAGTGTGCTGCGCGGCTGGTTCGGTCCTGAGTACCGCCGCCGGATGCGGATAGCCGCCGAGATCGACTCGGCCCACTACGGCTTCGAACTCCTCAGCTCCCGTGTGCTGTACGGCAGCATGCTCGTCACCCAGGGCATCGGCGAGGCGATAGCCGAAGGAAGGCTCCCCGAGGCGCAGGGACTGCGCACCCTGCCGCTGGCGGAGGACATGGGAACGAGCCAGCGGGTGCTCGTCGGTGCCTTCCGCCGGAGCGATCCGGAGAACCTCGATCCCGACCATCCGGTCAGCCTGCTGTGGGAGGAGCTGGCCCGCCAGCACGCCCGGATCCGCGACGAGGAACGGGAGTCGGCGCGGCGCGAGGCCGCACCGCTCGCCGCACCGGTCTGCTGATGCGCTGGGAGGCCGCGAGCCCGTCCGCCGGCGCGACGTTACCGGCGGCGCCCGGCGGTCGGGCTCGCCGGCGGTCGGTCTCCGGCCGCCGCCCCGGCCGCCCCGGTCCGTCCGGCCGCCGTGTCCTCCGCGGCTGCGTCCGAGTCGGCCCAGCCCTCTTCTGCGACCAGCACCACATCGAGTGTGCGCGGCCCGTGCACGCCCTCGACGCGGTCGAGTTCGATGTCACTGGTGGCGGAGGGGCCGGAGATCCACGTCTGCGGCCGGGCCGGATCCAGCCGTTCGAGAGCCTGCGGTACTGAGTCGACGACCTGCTCCGGCACCCGCACCACACAGATGTGGTGATCCGGAACAAGGGTGATGCGGCGCCGCCCCTGGTCCTCGGACGCGTCCAGCACGAGGGTGCCCGTCTCGGCCACGGCGACCGCGCATCCCGTCACCACGCTCCCCACCGCGTCGAGGCCGAGCGGGGTCAGCGCCGCTGAGTCCCGCACCTGCTCGACCCCGTCGGGCAGCCACTCCCCGGGCACTCCGGCAGGTGTCACCACGCTGGGCGAGTCCCGCTGCGCCAGCAGACCCGCGATCGTCTCCGGCAGGCCCTCCGGGGTGCAGTGGTGCACGTGCGCCCGGTAGTCCGTCAGATGGGCGGCGAGCAGCCGTGCCGTCTCCTGCGCGGAGCGTCGGCCGTGCACCCGCAGATAGTCGCGTACGACCGGAGTTCGCTCGGGCCGCTCGCCGCGGGGCACATCGGCCAAGGCGCGGCGGACCCGGCCGAGCACGGTCTCGCGGCCGCTCATCGAGTGCCCTCCTGCTGCCCGGTGCCGCCCGTGCCGAGGTTGCTGTTGCTCGCCGGGGCGCCGGCGGAGGGCCCGCGGGTGCGCCGCCACCAGTCGCGGAAGGACTCCGCCGGCACTTGCGGCACATCCCGGGTGTCCGTCCATGCGCGGCCCGGCCCCGGCAGCCTGCGCGGCACCAGGCGCCGCGTCCGGGCGGCCAGCCGCTCCCCGGTACGCAGGGCGCGCGGATGGTCGAGCGTCCAGGAGGCCGCCCGCATGGCGGCACGCTCGGCCGCGTGTCCCTTGGCGGGCCGCACAGTCGTACGCTGCCCGCGCACCGTCACCGTGCCGCCCTGAACGACACGCTCCCTTAGGTGCACCAGCACCTCGGGAATGTCGATGGCCACGGGACACACCTCGTAGCAGGCACCGCACAGCGACGACGCGTACGGCAGGGAGGCGTCCAGCCCGGTCTCCATGCTGTCGAGTTGCGGAGTGAGGATCGCGCCGATCGGCCCCGGATAGGGCGAACCGTAGGCATGCCCGCCCGCGCGCTCGTAGACCGGGCACACATTGAGACAGGCCGAGCAGCGGATGCAGCGCAGCGTCTGCCGGCCCACCCGGTCTGCCAGGGTGTCGCTGCGCCCGTTGTCGAGCAGCACCAGATGGAAGTCACGCGGGCCGTCCCCGTCCGTGGTACCCGTCCACGTGGAGGTGTACGGGTTCATCCGCTCGGCAGTGGAGGAGCGCGGCAGCAGTTGCAGAAAGACCTCCAGGTCCCGCCAGGTGGGGACGACCTTCTCGATGCCGACCACCGAGATCAGCGTCTCGGGCAGCGTCAGACACATCCGGCCGTTGCCCTCGGACTCGACGACCACCAGGGTGCCGCTCTCGGCGACCATGAAGTTCGCGCCGGAGATCCCCACTTTGGCGTTCAGGAACTTCTCCCGCAGGTGCAGCCGTGCGGCCTCCGCCAGTTCGGCGGGACGGTCCGAGAGCCCTTCCGGCGCCGGGCGCCCCCAGCGGCCCATCCGGTCCCGGAAAATATCCCGGATCTCCCCGCGGTTGCGGTGAATGGCGGGAACGAGGATGTGCGAGGGGTGATCGTCACCCAGCTGCACGATCAGCTCCGCCAGATCGGTCTCGTACGCCGAGATCCCGGCCTGTCCCAGCGCCTCGTTGAGACCGATCTCCTGCGTGGCCATCGACTTGACCTTGACGACCTCCCGTTCACCCGTCTCCCGCACGAGCCGCGTGATGATCTCGTTGGCCTCGCGCGCGTCGGCCGCCCAGTGCACGGTGCCGCCCGCGGCGGTGACCGACGCCTCCAACTGCTCCAGATAGTGGTCGAGATGGCGCAGGGTGCGGTCCTTGATCTGTGCCCCTGCTGTCCGCAGTGCGGACCAGTCCGCCAGCTCGGCCACCGCACCGGCCCGCTTGTCCCGGATGGTGTGCGTGGCGTGCCGCAGATTGCCGCGCAGCCGCTCGTCCCTGGTGGAGACCGCGGCGGCTTGCGGGAACGGCGGCATGCCCAGGTAGGTGACGCTCACAGCGGTGACTCCTCCGTGCTCGCCAGGATCTCCGCCAGATGTACGGGGCGCACCCGCGAGCCCGCCCTGGAGAGCGTGCCGCCGATGTGCATCAGACAGGAGTTGTCCACCGTGCACACCGACTCCGCGCCGCTCTCCTCGATGTGACGGGCCTTGTCGGCGCCCATGGCGGAGGAGACGGCTGCGTTCTTGACGGCGAAAGTGCCACCGAAACCGCAGCACTCCTCGGCGCCCTCCAGCTCGCGCAGTTCGAGCCCCTTCACCTCTTCCAGCAGCATGCGCGGCCGGTCGCCCAAGCCGAGTATGCGCAGCCCGTGGCAGGTCGGGTGGTAGGTGACGGTGTGCGGAAAGTAGGCGCCGACATCGGTGACCCCCAGGACGTCGACCAGGAACTCCGTCAGCTCGTAGGTGCGCGGCACAGTCCGCTCGGCCACCGCGGACAGCACTCCGCCCCGCCCCTCGGCTGCCGCCTTCGCGCCGATGCGCGGATAGTTCTCCCGCACCATGGCCGCGCAGGAGCCGGAGGGGACGACGATGTGGTCGTAGCCCTCGAACGCCGCGGCGTAACGGTGCACCAGAGGCTCGGTGGCGTGCCGGTAGCCGGTGTTGAACTGCGGCTGGCCGCAGCACGACTGGGCCTCGGGGAAATCGACCTGCACCCCGAGTCTCTCCAGCAGCGTCACCACGGCCCGCCCCGTGCGCGGATAGAGCGCGTCGTTGATGCACGTGACGAAGAGCGCTACGCGCACGATGCCTCCCTTCCGTCCTCGCGCTGCCTGCCGTCCCGGGGCGCGTCCGTACGGACGCGCGCAGCGGCCTGCTCCCACGACGAGTGATCAGCCGTCGGTGCATACTGTCGCAGCCGCACACTGCTGCGCACCAGGTCTCGTAGCGCGGAGAGCGGACCGGTCACCGCTCCGGCCGTACGCGCCTGGACCAGCACGTTCCCGTATGCCGCGGCCTCCACGGGTCCGGCGACGACCGGCAGCCCGCAGGCGTCGGCGGTCAGCTGGCACAGCAGTGCGTTGCGCGCTCCTCCGCCGACGATGTGCACTGTCTCCACCTCCTGCCCGGACAGCCGCCGGGCGTCGAAGACGGCTTCCCGGTGCGCGAGGGCGAGGGAGTCCAGGACGCAGCGTGCGGTCTCGGCAGGGTCGCGCGGCACGGGCTGGCCGCTGCGGCGACACGCCTCGGCGATCCGCCGGGGCATCTGCCCGGGCTCCAGGAACTCCGCACCACCCGCGTCCACGACCGAACGCAGCCCCGGTACCCGGGCTGCCGACTCCAGCAGGGTGTCCAGCTCTTGCGGTGTGCCCTCCGCCTCCCATGCGCGCAGGCACTCCTGGAGCAGCCACAACCCCATGATGTTGCGCAGATAGCGCACGGTGCCGTCCACACCCAGCTCGTGGGTGAAGTTCGCCGCCCGGCTCTCCTCGGTGAGCACCGGGGAGGCAAGCTCGACCCCGGCCAGCGACCATGTGCCGGTGGCGATGTACGCGAACCTGCCGCCCTGTGCGGGCACTCCCGCGACGGCGGACGCCGTGTCGTGCGCGCCCACTGCCGTGACGGGTACCGGCCCCGTCAGTCCCGTCTCGGCGAGCACGCCGGGCAGCAGCTGCCCGGCCGGGTCCCCGGGGGAGCGCAGCGGGGGGAAGAGGCTCGGTTCAAGCCCGAGCGCGTCCAGCACCGGCTCCGACCAGCTGTGGGTACGCGGGTCGATCAGCTGCGTGGTGGAGGCGATGGTCAGCTCGGTGCCGCGCTGCCCGGTCAGCCAGTACGAGATCAGGTCGGGGACGAGCAGCAACTGGTGGGCTGCCTGGAACTGGCGGCTGCCGTGGGCGGCGGCCAGCTGGTACAGCGTGTTGATGGGCATCCGCTGGATACCGGTGTGCGCGTACAGCTCATCGGCGGGCAGTACTTTCCCGACCTCGGTCGGCATGTCCTGGGTGCGTGCGTCGCGGTAGTGCACGGGATTGCCGAGCAGGGCGCCGTCCGCGTCCAGCAGCCCGTAGTCGACGCCCCAGGAGTCGATGCCCACGGAGGCCGGCTCCTCCGGGCCGTTGCCCGCCGCAGCGCCTGCGGCACGCAGCCCGTCCAGCACGCCCGCGTAGAGCCCCAGCACGTCCCAGTGCAGGGTGCCGAGCACCCGCACCGGCCGGTTGGCGAACCGGTGCACCTCCTCCAGCGCCAGCTTGCCGTCCTGTGCCCGGCCGAGCATGACCCGGCCGCTGGACGCGCCCAGGTCGACGGCGGCGAACGCGCCCCGGGCAGCCGCGGGGTGCCTCACGCTCCCCATCCTGCCTGCCGGCCGCCCACCCGGTCGCGCTCGATGGCCTCCGCCCAGCCGGAGGCCGCGTAGGCCGCAACCGGGTCGCGGTCGGCGCCCAGCTTTTCCCGTACGTCGGCCAGCAGCGGCCGGACATCGGTGTTGTAGGCGTCCATCAGGATGGCGTTGGCGCCCAGCACATCACCGGACCGCTGCGCCTCGCGCAGGGCCTCCCGGTCCACCAGGAGAGCCTTGGCGGTGGCCTCCTGGACGTTCATCACCGAGCGGATGATGGCAGGGATCTTGGGTTCGATGTTGTGGCACTGGTCGAGCATGAAGGCGATCCCAGGGTCGCTCTCGGCGCTCTCCGGTGTGCCGGGCAGGCCGCCACCGGCGCGCACCTCGTACATGATGCGGAACAGCTGGAAGGGGTCGGCGGCGCCCGCCATCAGGTCGTCGTCCGCGTAGAAGCGTGAGTTGAAGTCGAACGCGCCCAGCTTCCCCTCGTTCAGCAGGGAGGCGACGATGAACTCGATGTTGGTGCCCGGGGCGTGGTGGCCGGTGTCCACGCAGACCTGCGCCTTGGGGCCGAGCTTGAGGCAGTGCGCGTAGGAGGTGCCCCAGTCGGGCACGTCCGTCGCGTAGAAGGCCGGCTCGAACAGCTTGTACTCCAGCACCAGTCGCTGTTCGGGCCCCAGCCGCTCGTAGACGGCACACAGCGCCTCCGCCAGCCGCCCCTGACGGGCCCGCAGGTCGTCCTGGCCCGGGTAGTTGAGTCCGTCGGAGAACCACAGCTTCAGGTCGCGCGAACCCGTGGCGTCCATGATGTCGACGCACTCCATCAGATGGTCCAGTGCCTTGCGCCGTACCGCGGGGTCCGGGTTGGTGACCGAGCCGAGCTTGTACTCGTCCTCCTGGAAGACGTTCGCGTTGATGGCACCCAGCTGCAGCCCGCGTTCCCGGGCGTGGTCGGCGAGCGCGGCGTAGTCGTCCGTGTGGTCCCAGGGAATGTGCAGGGCAACCTGGGGTGCCACCCCGGTGTGCTGGTGCACCCGTGCCGCGTCGTCCAGCTTCTCGTGGACCGTACGCGGGACCCCGGCCTGTGCGAACACCTTGAAGCGCGTACCGGAGTTCCCGTACGCCCATGACGGCGTCTCGATCCGCTGCTCGCTCAGCGCGGATTTCACGAGCGCGAGGTTCTGCTCAGGCATACGGCTCCTTGAGTGGACGCGGGAACGGGCGGAGCGCTCATGAAAGCGCGCCCATGAAACGATTCAGAGCATTGGCCGGACCGAAACTAGACCGCCCTCCAATGGCCGTCAAGGGTCCGTGCAAGCAGGGGAGTTGCGGCCTGCGCCGTACGGGGCGCGTCCCCCTGCGGCGCGGGCAAGCCTCAGGTGCGGCAGACGAAGCGGTACTTCCCCGAGCCGGTGAGGAAGACGGCGCAGCCGTCCTCGATGCGCTGGAACTTCGCGCCCTCCTGTGTGACCTGCTCCCGCTGCCGTGCAGGCACCCACACTTGAGCGGTGGTGTTCACCGGCACCGTCACATCCAGCGTGAACTTGCCGTCCTCCGCACGCGTCCAGTGCGTGGCGACGGTGCCGTACAGGGAACCGAACCGTGCCGAGGCACTCCGCAGACTGCCGCCCGGCCGCGGCCTGACGGTGATGGCGCGGAAGCCCGGCTCCTTGGGCGAGATCCCGGTGATGTTCTCGTACATCCACTGTCCGACGGAACCGTAGGCGTAGTGGTTGAAGGAGTTCATCCCCACGTCCTGAAAGCTGCCGTCCGGTTTGATCGAGTCCCACCGCTCCCACATCGTCGTGGAGCCCCGGTCGATCTGATAGCCCCAGGAGGGGAACGTCCGCTGCTCCAGCAGCCGGTACGCCACCTCCGTGTGCCCGGCGCCGGTGAGCGCGGGCAGCAGCCGCGGAGTGCCCAGGAAACCGGTTGAGAGATGGCCGCCCCGGGCGTCGATCAGCTCCACCAGCCGGTCGGCTGCCGCACGCCGCAGCGCGGCCGTCGGCAGCAGATCCATGGACAGCGCCAGTACGTACCCGGTCTGGGTGTCTCCCTTGATGCGCCCGTTGCCGTCCACATAGGCGGCGTTGAAGGCGCTGCGGATGCGCTTGGACAGCTCCTCGTACGGTGCCGCGTCCTTGCCCAGCAGTCGCGCTGTACGGGCCACCAGATCGGTGACATCCGCGAAGCAGGCCGTGCCGATGACGTCCTTGGGGGTCTCGTCGTCGACGTTGAGCCAGTCTCCGTAGCCCTCCGCAGGGCGCAGCAGCCCTTCGCTGTGCGCCTCCAGGTAGTCGATCCAGGCACGCATCGCCTGCCAGTTCTCCTCCAGCACCCGCTCGTCCCCGTATGCGCGGTGCAGATTCCAGGGCACGGTCACCCCGGCATCGCCCCACCCGGCGACGCCCTTGCCGACGGTCCCCAAGAACGGGGCCACATCGGGGAAGGCGCCCTTCTCGTTCCCCTCCGCCGGCTGACCGTCGCGCAGGTCCTGCAGCCACTTGGTGAGGAACCGTGCCGCTTCCATCACGTAGGCGGCGGTGGGTGCGAAGACGTTGATGTCACCGGTCCAGCCGAGCCGCTCGTCCCGTGCGGGAGTGTCCGTGGGTATGGACAGGAAGTTGCCGCGCTGGCCCCAGGTGATGTTGCGGTGCAGCTGGTTGAGCATTTCCGAGTCGCTGGAGAACTCCATCGTGAACGGCGCGGAGGTGTGCATGACGCGCCCCGTGACGGCGTCCTTGCCCGGGGTGCCCGGATAGCCGGAGACCTCGACGTAGCGGAAGCCGTGGAAGGTGAAGCGCGGCTCGTACGTCTCCGTGCGGCCGGTGCCCTTGAGGGTGTAGGTGTCGACCGGGCGCGCGGTACGCAGATTCTCGGTGTAGAGCGCGCCGTCCTGGTCCAGGACCTCGACGTGGCGCAGGGTGACACGCTCGCCGGCCTGCCCGGCGACCTTCAGCCGGACCGAACCCACCATGTTCCGGCCGAGGTCGAAGAGGTGGACTCCGGGTCGTATCTCCTTGACGTCGACCGGCTCGATCTCCTTCATCACCCGGGTCGGCGCGTCGGTCATGGCGACCACCTCAGGGGTCTTCCCCGCCATCGCTCCGGCGGGCTGCCAGGCCGTGTCGTCGAAACCTTGCCGGTCCCAGCCCTCCGCCTCCTTGCGTGCGTCGTACTCCTCGCCCAGCAGCAGATCAGCCGTCAGCAGCGGCCCCGCGGCGGAGCGCCACGAGCCGTCGCTGGCCACCCGCTCGGTGCGACCGTCCTGGTAGGTGACCTCCAGCAGGGCGAGCAGCGCCGGGTGCTCGCCGTACTGCTGCTGCCCGAACCAGGCGACGTGGCCGGCGTACCAGCCGGGCGCCAGGGTGACGGCCAGCGCGTTGTTGCCGTCGCGCACCATGTCGGTCACGTCGTACGCCTGGTAGGCGACACGCTTGCGGTAGTCGGTCCAGCCCGGGGTGAGCTGGTCGTGTCCGACCCGCTCTCCGTTGAACCGTGCCTCGTACAGGCCGAGCGCGCTCGCGTACAGCCGTGCGCGTGCCACCGGGCCACTCGGCAGCCGGAACGAGCGCCGTAGCAGTGCGGGGCTCTGCTGGGGGAGCACCTTGCCCCATGGATCCGCGCCCCAGTCCGCGACCTTCTGCGCCTGCCGCCAGCCGCTGTCGTCGTACCCCGGGCCGCGCCAGTCGTCGCCCTCCGGTTCATCCGCTGTGGCACGCCACCCCGTGGCATCGGTGGTGAAGCGGGAGGTGCCCGCGTCCGTGGTCACCTCCAGGACGGCGAGCAGCCCCGCGGCGCCCGCCGCAGCGTTGCGCGCGGAGACGGCCAGCACGTTGCGGCCTGCGCGCACCAGCTCGGTGACATCGGCGCGTGCCGGCCGGCTCCAGGACTTCTGCACGCCCACCGCCTCTCGATCCGTCGCCCGGTCGCCGTTGACCCACGCGGTGAAGCCGTCGTCGGCGGCCATGACGAGTTCGGCCTTGCCGACCTTTCCCGAGACCTCGAACGTGCCGCGGAACCAGCGGGTGGCCGCCGGCGCCCGTCCGGTACCGCCTGCCTCCGGGAACCACACCCAGGCTGCGTCCTCGACGGACGGCGGTGCCACCAACGCGGGAGGTGCGGTGATCCAGTCGGCGTGCCAGTCCGCCTGTGGGCCGAGCCCGGTCTCCCACCAGGTCGGTTCGCTCCACGCGGAAGGCCGGCCGTCCTTGTCCCATACGCGGACCGACCAGTGGTAGCGCGTCCGGGGACGGAGCGCCGGGCCGTCGTAGGACACCAGCACCGACCGGCCCGACTTCTGTTTGCCGCTGTCCCATACGTCGGGGGAACGCAGCCCGGCGGCGGAGGTGGCGACGCGGATCCGGTAGGCGGTCTGCCGCTGGCCGCGGGTACGGGAGTGGAGGGTCCAGCTCAGCCGGGGGCGAGGAGTGTCCAGCCCGAGGGGCTGGTCGGCGTACTCGGTAGTGGTGCTTCCGATGTGCAGCCCCTCGCCGTCGTGCCGGTCGGTGTTCGCGAAAGCTGGCGGCGTCAGCTCGGGCAGCGCTTGCACAGTGCCTGAAACGGCGGCTGTGACGGTGGCTGTGGCGAGGATCTGGCGTCTGCTGATCACGTGCGCCTCCTGGAAGCCGTACGACTAAAAACGATTCAGTACCGGCTTGGGGGAACGTAGAGGCGTTCTTCAGAGGCGGTCAATACCCTCGCCCTTGCTGGGATTTAGCTGCCTCTCACCCTCTTGACCCGGCTGTGGGTTGGGGCTAGCTTCCCGTCCATTGTTCCCTGACGCCTTGAATCATTTCACTTCTGCATGACCGTCGTTGACTCACCGTCAGTTGCCTTGCTGCGCACCGGAGGAGAAGCATGAGCAGGACCGCACCGGCCGGCGCCGACCAGGCGCCGGTTCTCGCGCTGAAGGGGGTGAACAAGTCCTTCGGCAGTGTGCGTGCGCTGCGCGGCGTGCATCTCGAGCTGTACGCCGGGGAGGCACACGCCCTCGCGGGAGAGAACGGCGCGGGCAAGTCCACGCTGATCAAGATCCTCGCCGGTGTGCACGCCCCCGACAGCGGCACCGTGCTGCTCGACGGTTCCCCGGCCGCCTTCCACGGTCCCGCCGACGCGCGTGACGCCGGCATCGCGGTCATCTACCAGGAACCGACGCTCTTCGGCGACCTGTCCATTGCCGAGAACATCTTCATGGGCCGTCAGCCCCGTCGCTCTCTGGGCCGGATCGACCATGCCGCCGTCCGGGAGGCCACCGCGGCGCTGATGGAGCGGCTCGGCGTCGACCTGCACCCGGACCGGGCCGCACGCGGACTGTCCATCGCCGACCAGCAGATCGTCGAGATCGCCAAAGCGCTCTCCTTCGACGCACGGGTACTGATCATGGACGAGCCGACAGCGGCGCTCACCGGGAGCGAGACGGCGCGGCTCTTCTCCGTCGTCGAGGCCCTACGTGCCGAGGGCGCGGCCGTGCTGTTCATCTCCCACCGGCTCGGCGAGATCTTCGAACTGTGCCAGTGCGTCACCACTCTGCGCGACGGCCGGCTCGTCGCCTCCGAACCCCTGGCCGGCCTGACGGAGGACGAACTCGTCCGCCGGATGGTCGGCCGCGACCTGGGGGAGCTCTATCCCAAGCAGGAGACCCGCGTCGATGAGGTGGCGCTCACCGTGCACCGGCTCACCCGCGAAGGCGTCTTCCGCGACATCTCCTTCGAGGTGCACAAAGGGGAGATCGTCGCGCTGGCCGGACTGGTGGGCGCGGGTCGGAGCGAGGTCGCCCAGGCCGTCTTCGGCGTCGACCGCCCCGACGCGGGCGAGGTCCGGGTCGCCGGGAAGGTGCTCCGCACGGGCTCACCCACCGCCGCCATGAGCGCCGGAGTCGCCCTCGTACCGGAGGACCGCAGACAACGCGGGCTGGTCATGGAAGCCTCCATCGAGCGCAACATCGGTCTCACCGGTCTCGGCAGCCTCGGCCGGGGCGGACTCGTCCGCCGTGCCGCTGAGCGGGCCCGCGCGGGGGACTGGGGGCTGAAGCTGCGGCTGAAGTACGACCGCCTCTCCGACTCCGTGAGCGTGCTCTCCGGCGGCAACCAGCAGAAGGTCGTCCTCGCCAAGTGGCTGGCCACCGAGCCGGCGGTGCTCATCGTCGACGAACCCACCCGCGGCATCGACGTCGGCACCAAGGCCGAGGTGCACCGCCTGCTGACCTCACTGGCCGCCGAAGGGCTCGCCATCCTGATGATCTCCTCCGACCTGCCCGAAGTCCTCGGCATGGCCGACCGGGTCCTCGTCATGCACGAGGGCCGCCTCGTCACCGAGATACCCCGCGACCGCGCCGACGAGGAGAGCGTGATGGCGGCGGCCACCGGACGCACCCGACCGGCAGGACCAGAAGGCCCGGTAGGAGCGGCAGCACCGCAGACATCGGGAACGCCGCAAGGGCCGGAAGGAGGCGCCGCGTGAGCACCACCCTGCCGCCCCCCGCCGCCACCCGCACCGAGCCGGAGCGCACCGGCCGCTCCACGGCCGAAACCGTGCTGCGGGTCCGCGAGTACAGCATCGGCGGCGCCCTCGTCCTGCTGATCCTCGTCACCTGGCTGGTCAACCCCTCCTTCCTCGACGACCAGGGCATCAAGGATCTGCTGCTCAACTCCTCCATCCTCGTGCTGCTCGCCACCGGACAGTCCGTCGTCGTCCTCACCCGCAACATCGACCTGTCCGTCGGCTCCGTCGTCGGGCTGACCGCGTTCGCCTGCGGCTCGTTCGTCTCCGGTACCGACCACGGGCCGCTGACCCTCGTCCTGCTCGGCATCGCCCTGGGCGCCGCCTGCGGGCTCGTCAGCGGTGCCCTCGTCAGCTTCGGCAGGGTGCCCGCGCTGGTCGTCACTCTCGGCATGCTGTACGTCATCCAGGGCGTCGACCACGCCTGGGCGCACGGGGAGCAGATCAACGCGGCCACCGTGCCCGACGACATCCTCACCCTGGGCAGCGGCAGCGTCCTCGGCGTCCCCTATCTGCCGCTCATCTCCGCGCTGGTGCTCGCCGCGACGGGCTACTTCCTGCGCACCTACCGCAGCGGCAGGGAGCTGTACGCCATCGGTTCCAACCCGGAGGCAGCGCGTCTGGCGGGCATCCCCATCCGCCGCCGGGTGCTCACCGCGTACGCCTTCTCCGGTGCCGTCGCCGGGTTCGCCGGTGCGCTGTGGCTGGCCCGCTTCGGCACCGTCGTCGCCGACGCGGCCAACGGCTGGGAGCTGACCGTCGTCAGCGCGGTCGTCGTCGGCGGCGTGGCCATCACCGGGGGAGTGGGCACCGTGTGGGGCGCCGCGCTGGGCGCGCTGCTGCTGACCACCATCGGCAGCGCCCTGGTCGTGCTGAAAGTCAGCTCCTTCTGGGAGCAGGCCATCACCGGTGCGCTGCTGCTCGCCGCCATCAGCACCGACCGGGTCGTACGCAGCCGCAGCACCCGTGCGCTCAGGAAGAGGAGAAGGCAGTGAACGCACCACCAGCCGCGCCGGCGGACACGCCCACACCGCCTGCCGAGGACCGAGGTGAGGCCGGCCGTGGCCTGAGCCGCTTCCTGCGCTGGGACGCGGCTGTCGGTGCCCTGCTGGTCGCCGCCTTCCTGGTGGGCACCGGCACCACCGAGGGCTTCTCCGACACGGCGAACCTGGCGGCGGCCCTCAACGACACCGCGGAGATCGCCCTGCTGGCGCTGCCGATGACCCTTCTGGTGGTCGCGGGCCAGGTCGACCTGTCCGTCGCCTCCATGCTCGGCCTCTCCAGCGCCCTGGCGGGGGCACTGTGGGATGCGGGGTGGACCTTCGAGACGCTGGTTCCGGTCTGTCTGGTGGTCGGGCTGCTCGGCGGACTGCTCAACGGCTGGCTCGTCACCCGGGTCGGACTGCCCTCGCTCGCCGTCACCATCGGCACCCTCACCCTCTACCGAGGGCTGGCCTCCGTGGTGCTGGGCAACAAGGCCGTCGCCGACTTCCCCGAGACCTACGCCCACTGGGCGAGCAACACCGAGACCGTGCCGGGCACGTTCGTGCCGTATCCGTTGGCGCTCTTCGCCGTGCTGGCCGTCGCCGCCGCCGTCGTGCTGCACTGCACCGGTTTCGGCCGTGCACTGTTCGCCGTCGGCGCGCAGGAGGACGCCGCCTACTTCGCCGGGGTCCGGGTCAAACGCCTCAAGCTGATTCTCTTCGCCGTCAGCGGTTTCGTGGCGTCCTTCGCCGGGATCGTCTACACCCTGCGCTACGGCAGCGCACGCGCCGACAACGGACTGGGCCTGGAACTGACCGTCGTCGCCGCCGTGCTGCTGGGCGGTATCGACTTCGACGGCGGCAAGGGAACGCTCGGCGGCGCGGTGGCGGGGGTACTGCTCATCGGCGTGCTCAACAACCTCCTGACCCTCAACGACGTCTCCCACGAGATCCAAGTGATCGTCACCGGCGTGCTGTTGATCGTCTCGGTGCTCACCCCCAGAGTGATCTCGCTGCTCACTGCCCGCAAACACCGCCGCACAGCGGTCGGCGAGACCCCTTGACGCAGCGGCAGCGACGGGTGCGCCCCCGGCGGTCACCCACCGGCCTCGGCAGCTGAATCGCAGGTCCCCCGCACCCTCCCGAAAGGCCATGTCCATGCGACCGCATCACCGTTCCTCCCGCGCCCTCGCCGTCACCGCGGCGGCCTGCGCCCTGAGCGTCACCCTCGCGGGCTGTTCCGGTACGACGAAGAGCGACGCCAAGGACGACGCGAAGGAGAAGGCACAGAACGCCAAGGCCGACCCGGACGCGCCACTGAAGAAGGGCCTCAAGCTCGCCTTCCTGCCCAAGCAGATCAACAACCCCTATATGACCGTCGTCGACAAGGGCGGCATCAAAGCCGCCAAGGAGTTCGGCGGCAAGGGCAAAGAGGTGGGCCCCTCCGACGCCAAGGCGTCCTCTCAGGTCAGCTACATCAACACTCTGACCCAGCAGCGTCAGGACGCCATCCTGCTCGCCGCCAACGACCCCAACGCGGTGTGCGGGCCCCTCAAGGCGGCCATGAAGCAGGACGTCAAAATCGTCACCTACGACTCCGACGCGGGCAAGGACTGCCGCCACCTGTTCATCAACCAGGCGGGCTCCGAGGACATCGGCCGCGGCCTGGTCAAGGACATGGCCGAACAGCTCGACTACAAGGGCGACATCGCGATCCTCTCGGCGACCCAGAACGCCACCAACCAGAACGCCTGGATCAAGATCATGAAGGACGAGCTGAAGAAGCCCAAGTACAAGGACATGAAGCTCGTCAAGACGGCGTACGGCGACGACGTCGACCAGAAGTCCTTCCAGGAGACCCAGGGACTGCTCAAGGCGTACCCGGACCTGAAGGGCATCATCTCGCCCACCACGGTCGGACTGGCCGCTGCGGCCCGCTACGTCAGTGGCTCCAAGTACAAGGGCAAGGTCACCCTCGGCGGACTGGGCACGCCCAACCAGATGCGCAAGTACATCAAGGACGGCACCATCGAGCAGTTCTCCCTGTGGGACGCCTCCAAGCTCGGCTACCTGGGCGCCTACGCCGCCGCGGCCCTCTCCTCCGGGCAGATCACCGGCAAGGAGGGCGAGAAGTTCAAGGCGGGGAAGCTCGGGGAGTACACGGTCGGCAAGGACGGCGAAGTCGTCCTCGGTCCTCCCACGGTGTTCACCAGCAAGAACATCGACGACTTCGACTTCTGAGCAGCTTCCGGCTGCTGAGAGAATCCGGGCCTCTGCGAAACTTGGGCCTGTGCGGCGTCACCCCGAACCGGGACGTCGACTTCTGACGGGGCCGGGCGGGCCGGCAGGGAGGGGCTGGACAGGTGCGGCGGAAGCGGCGCGGGCGACCGGAAGCCACCGGAGCGCACAGGTGAGCCGGACGGTCGGAATCAAGGAGGTCGCCCGCGCAGCCGGGGTCTCCGTCGGCACGGTCTCCAACGTCATCAACCGGCCCGCCATGGTGGCCGAGGAGACCCGCGTGAGGGTGCAGTCCGCCATCGAACGGCTCGGCTATGTGCGCAGCGAGTCCGCCCGGCAGCTGCGCGCCGGGCGCAGCCGCATCATCGCCCTGCTGGTTCTCGACATGGCCAACCCGTTCTTCGTCGACGTCGCCACGGGCGCCGAGCGGGCGGCGCGGGCCGCGGGGCTGGGCGTGATGCTCTGCAACAGCGCGCAGAGCCCCGGCGAGGAGGCCGACTACCTCGCCCTCTTCGCCGAACAGCGCGTCCGCGGCGTCCTGATCACCCCCACGGAGACGACGGGGGACAACCTCACCGCCTTCCAACGGCACGGCATCCCGTTCGTCTCCGTGGACCGCGTGGTGCCCAGCGCGGAAGGGTGTTCGGTCTCCGTCGACGACATCGAGGGCGCCGGGCTCGCCGTGCGCCATCTGCTCGAAAACGGCCACCGGGACATCGCCTACGTCAGCGGACCGATGCATCTGAGCCAGTGCCGCGACCGGCACACCGGCGGCACCCAGGTCCTGCGCGCCTTCGGCACCGGCGCCCAGCTGCGGCACATCGAGGGTGCCCGGATGGACGTGGCGGCCGGCCGCGACGCGGGCGCCCGGCTGCTGGGCATGTCACCGCGCCCCACAGCCGTCTTCTGCGCCAACGATCTGATGGCCCTCGGCGTGCTGCAGGCGCTGTACGGGGCGGGCGTCGCCGTCCCGGAGGAAGTGGCCCTGGTGGGCTACGACGACATCGAGTTCGCCGCCGCGGCGGCCGTCCCCCTCACCTCCGTACGCCAGCCCGCCTACCGCATGGGCCGGGCGGCGGCCGACCTGCTGATCGAGGAGACCGGCGAGGACGCGGACCGCCACGAACACCAGCGCATCGTCCTCCAGCCCGAGCTCGTCGTACGGGCGTCCTCGTTGCCGTCGCGCGGCTGACACACGCAGGCGCCCGGCCGGGTCACGCGGCGGAGGCGGGCACCGCGGCCCGCTCCTCCGCGGCCGACAGCAGTGCCCTCACGTCCCGTACGGCGGACCGCCCCGCGCGGTTGGCGCCGATCGTGCTGGCGGAGGGGCCGTAGCCGACCAGGTGGACGCGGGGGTCGCGAACAGCGCGGGTGCCCTCCAGCCGGATGCCACCGCCCGGCTCACGCAGCCGCAGCGGCGCCAGATGGGCGATGACGGGGCGGAAGCCGGTCGCCCACAGCACCGTGTCCGCCGGGGCCCGGCTGCCGTCGGCCCACTCGACGCCGTCCTCGGTGAGCCGCGCGAACATCGGGTGCCGCTCCAGCACCCCGCTCGCCCGGGCGCGCCGGACCGCCTCGGTCATCGGCAGCCCGGTCACCGACACCACGCTGCGTGGCGGCAGACCCTCCCGCACCCGCTCCTCGACCAGCGCAACGGCGGCCCGGCCCTCCTCCTCGCCGAACGGACCGCTACGGAAGAGCGGCGGCCGACGCGTCACCCACAGCGTCTCCCGCGCGACCTCGGCGATCTCCATCAGATGCTGCACCGCCGACGTCCCGCCCCCGACGACGACCACCCGCTTGCCCACGAAGGCGTCCACCTCGGGCCCCGGGTACTGCGCCGTGTGCAGCTGCCGGCCCCGGAAGACCTCCTGGCCGGGCACCCGGGGCCAGAACGGCCGGTCCCAGGTACCGGTGGCGTTGATCAGGGCCTGTGCCGCCCAGTCACCCTCCGAGGTCCGCACCAGCAGCCGTCCGCCCCAGCCCGCTTCCCGCACCTCGTGCACCTCCACGGGCCGCCGTACCCGCAGCCGGAAAGCGCGCTCATAGGCGGCGAAGTACTCCCCGATCACCGCGGACGACGGACGCTCCGGGTCCGCGCCGGTCAGCTCCATGCCGGGGAGCGCATGCATACCGTGCACCCGGCCGTAGGTCAGCGTCGGCCACCGGAACTGCCAGGCGCCGCCCGGCGCGGGCGAATGATCCAGGACGACGAAGTCCACACCGGGCTCCAACCCCGTGCGCCGCAGGTGATACGCGCTGGAGAGCCCCGCCTGACCTGCACCGACGACCACGACCGCCACGTTGTTCATGCCTGTGCGAACCCTCCGGAGCCCCGAAACCTTCCCGCGGGTCCCGGACGGCGGCCTACGCCCCCAACTCCCCATGATTCTTGCGGGGTTGTACTGCGGCCAGGCCGTACGGCCCCGTATGCTGAGCGCGGCTCATCTCGGGAAGAGGGGGGCGCCCCTTCACACCGGTGCAGGGACGCGGCCCCGGAGATGAGGTGCGAAGTGGTAGAAGCGTCACAAACCTCCCGACAGCACAAGGGGAGGGGAGACGGGGTCGGCAGCCGGCTCGCGGTCGCACTGGGGGCACGCGCCCTCTGGGCACTGCTCGAGAGACTGTTCGGCCATCACTTCCATGGGTGATCGATAGACACCCCCTGGGCCCGGGAGGTTCCCCCCGTACTTCTTGGGCCCACTTCCCGAAACCCTCAGCCCCGCGTGGCCGCGCTCGGCATCGGCCGCTTCGTGGGCCTTCTTTGAGAAGATCGACCCATGGCTGAGCGCTTCACAACGCTGGAGATCGACGTCAGGACCGGTTCACAGGAGACGGTCCACGACCTGACCGGTGACTGTGTGTCCTTCCTGCGGGACGTCGCCGGTGGCCGGGACGGGCTGCTGAACGTCTTCGCGCCGCACGCCACCATGGGCGTGGCACTCCTGGAGACCGGCGCCGGCAGCGACGCCGACCTGCTGTCCGCTCTCCGCGACCTCCTCCCCGCGGACGACCGCTGGCGGCACAAGCACGGCAGCCCCGGCCACGGCCGCGACCACGTCCTCCCCGCCCTCGTACCCCCGCACGCCACGCTGCCCGTCGTCGGCGGAGAACTGGCGCTGGGCACCTGGCAGTCGGTCTGCCTGGTGGATACGAACGTCGACAACGCGAGCCGCCGGGTCAGGCTGTCGTTCTTCGGCTGACCCCGCACCGCAACCTCGTCGAGCGCCCGCTCCACCGACTCGAACACCTCCGGACCATCGCCGTCCGCTTCGGCGAACCCGCACGCCATCAAAGAAAACTTTGATGAGAGAAGAATTCATTGTGGTGAGGACAAAGCCCTGTTAGGTTCTCGCCCATGCCGAATGACAAGCCCGACTCCCGTTCCGGCGTTGGTGCCCGGCTGCGTCGGCGCAGACGGGCCCTTCATCTGACACTCAAGGACCTGGCCCACCAGACCGGCCTCACCGAGGGATACCTCTCCCAGGTCGAGCGCGACCAGGTGAACGCGAGCGTGCGCACGCTTCAGCGGTTGTGCGAGGTCCTCAAGCTCAACGTCGGTGACCTCTTCGATCAGGGCGGACCCGTGGCCAGTCCGGTTCTGCGGTTCCGCGACGCCCATGGCATGTCGTTCGGTGAGGGCGCAACGAAGATCAAACTCACTCCCGGGGCCTTCGACCACCTGGAGGTGCTCCTCGGCCACTTCGCGCCGGGCGGTTCCACCGGTGTGGAGCCGTACACGCATGGCAGCTCCGAGGAGCTGCTCCTGGTGCTCGCAGGTGAGGTGGAGGTGTGGGTCGGCGAGCAGCACCACAGGCTCTCCGCGCTGGATTCGATCCACTACCTCAGTAGCGACCCCCACCGCGTCGCCGAGACCACCGGGACGCAAGAGGCCCGGGTCCTGTGGGCGATAGCGCCCCCCACCTACTGAGTCCGCACCGCCGGATCACCGCCCGTCCACCGTTGGAGACAGCCATGACCGCCTACCGAAACGGCGAAATATCGCACTGGATGAGGGCCTCCCGCGCCGCGAACGGCCGGACCAGCTCTTCGGACCGCCGGTCCGACGGCCTGCCCGAGGCGGAAGAACAGGACCTCGTCATCGTCGGTGGCGGTCTGACCGGGCTGTGGGCCGCCTATCACGCCGCCGTGGAACGCCCCGGAGCGAAGATCACCGTCCTGGAGGCCAAAGAGGTCGGCTACGGCGCCTCCGGACGCAACGGTGGCTGGCTCTCACCCCTCATTCCGGGCAACCGGGCCGTGTACGCCAAGGCCGCGCGCAAGCGGGGGCAGGACGGTGCCGCCGCCGTCACCTCTTTCCAGCGGGAGATGGACGGAGCCATCGACGACACGCTCCGCATCCTCCAGGACGAGGGGATACAGGCGGATCAGCACCGGGGCGGGCATCTGCGCGTGGCCACCACACCGGCCGCGATGAAACGCCTGGAACTGACCCACGCGGCGGACCTCGCAGCCGGATACCGCCCGGAGGACCTCGAACTCCTCGACGCCGACGCCGTCAGGAAACGGGTGGCCATCACCCCGGCACTGGGCGGCCTGCTGACCCGTACCACCGCGTGCGTCGACCCCGCCAAGCTCACGCACGGGCTCGCGGCGGCCGTGGAGGCCAAGGGCGTACACATCCTCGAGAACACGCGCGTCACACGCATCGCGCCCGGTGCCGTGACCACCACCCGCGGAACCGTATCGGCCACGACCGTCCTGACCTGCCTGGAGGCGTACTCCGGAGAGGTCGACAGCGAAGCGCGCGGCCTCGGCAGGCGCGAGATCATCCCCGTCAACTCCTCGATGATCGTCACCAATCAGCTGCCCGAACAGATCTGGGAACAGATCGGCTGGCAGGGCCGGGAATGCCTCGGCGATGCGGCGCACACCTTCGTCTACGCACAGCGCACCGCCGACGACCGCATCGCCATCGGCGGCCGTGGCACGCCCTACGCCTTCAACTCCCGAACCCCCGGCCAGGGCCGGGTGGATGCCCGCACCGTGCGCACCCTGAGCGAACGGATCCGACTGTTCTTCCCCGGCCTGCAGTTCACCGTCGAACACGCCTGGCGGGGTGCCATCGGCGTGACCCGCGACTGGTGCGCCGGAATCACCTTCGACCCCACCACCGGGATCGGCGTCGCGCGGGGTTTCGCCGGACACGGCGTGACCGCGACCCACCTGGCCGCACGGACCCTCCTCGACCGGGCAGCCGGACGCGACACCGCGCTGACCCGGCTGCCGTGGAACGACCACGACTCCGGACGCTGGGAGCTCGAACCGCTGCGCTGGCTCGGAGTCCACGCCATGTACCGGCTCTTCGGCGTCGCCGACCGGTGGGAGGAGAGCCGGCACTCCCAGAACACCTCCCTCATCGCCCGTTTCGGTTCACGACTGGCAGGACTCAGCGAATGAGAAAAACACCGCACCAGACCACCACGGCAGTCGACCCCGAGCCCCGCGAGACACCGGCCGAGGCATCCGGTCAGCCCTTCCGGCCCGCCCTGCTGAGCATGGCCTTCACCGAACTGTGGGAGCGTTACTCCTTCTACGGCCTGCAGGGAATTCTCTCGTTCTACCTGCTCTACGCACTCGCGGACGGCGGTCTCCACCTGGATCCGGCCGTCGCTTCAGGCATCGTCGGAGCCTATGGCGGCGCTGTCTATCTGTCCCAGATCCTCGGCGCATGGCTGGGTGACCGGCTCATCAGCCCGCAGAAAATGGTGCTGTACGGCGCTGTCGTCATCACCGCCGGACACATGGTCCTCGCCTTCGTCCCCGGCTTCGCCGGGCTGGGCGTCGGGCTCGTCTGCATCGTCCTGGGCACCGGCGCGCTGAAGACGAACATCACCTCGATCGTCGGCTTCATCCTGGACCAGAACGAACGCTACCGGGACGCGGGCTTCTCCTACTTCTACATGGCGATCAACATCGGCGCGGTGGTCGGCCCGCTCACCACCGGGCTCGCTCAGAACGAACTCGGCTTCCACTACGGGTTCGGGCTCGCCGCGATCGGCATGGCAGCGGCGCTCGTCCAGTACATCGCCTCCATGAAGAGGCTCCCCGAGCGCGCCCGGACCGTGAACAACCCCCTGCCCGCCAACCGTCGTCCGCTCGCAGTGCTGGCGGCCCTCGCCTTCCTCGCCGCCGTCGGTGCCGCCGTCGCGACGGGCCTGCTCCGTGCGCAGAACCTGTCCACCGTGGTGACCGTCGCCTCGCTGGTGGCCGCTGCCGCCTACTTCCTCACCATGACCACGTCGTCGGCAGTCGGCCGGGACGAGCGCCGACGCATCCTCGGCTACCTTCCTCTCTTCCTGGCCTCCGGGGTGTATTTCGGCTTCCTGTTCCAGAAGTTCACCGCGATCTCGATCCTCATCACCGAACGTATCGATCTGAAGATCGGCGGCTGGACATTCCCGGTCGCCTGGATCACAACCGTCAGCCCGCTGGCGGCCGTTCTCATCACCCCGCTCGTCGCGAGAATGTGGAAAACCCTGGGGGAGCGCCAGCCCGGAACGGTGGCCAAGGTCGCCATCGGACTGACCCAGATCGGCTGCGCCTATCTGTTCCTGCTCATCATCTCCGAGGCCACCGGAGAGGCCGATATCCCGCTGATCCTCATTCTCCTGTTCATGATGGCGGCCGGTTCCTCCGAGGTCTTCGTCGGCCCGATCGGGCTGTCCCTGGCCACGAAGATCGGCCCCGAGAAATTCCGCTCGCAGATGGTCGGCCTGAACTTCCTCACGCTTGCCCTGGGCTCGTCCCTGGCGGGCCTGCTCGGCCAGCTGTTCGCCGCGATCGACAACGCTTCCTACTTCACCCTCACTGCTGTATGCGGCGTCGCAATCGGCCTGGTCCTGTTCCTCGTGCGGCGGCCGGTGGGCCGTCTGCTGAGGGCCGGGCTGGAGCACTGACGGAGCCGGTGCTTCGCATACCGCGCGTAACAGCTTTGAGTGATGTGTCACGAGCCGGTATACGTCTCGTAGGGGATGCCCACCTGATGAATGTGCGGAAGTGCAGCTCACTTAAGGTATCGGGCATGTCTCAGTCAAAGGCCCTCCAGCACATAGCCCAGCTCCGGCAGTCCAACCCGATGCCGTCCCGCCGAACGAAGAAGACCCTGATCGTGGCCGCCGGCATCGGCCTGGCCGTCGCTCTGAGCGGGTGCAACGAAGACGTCGGCAAGTCCAAGAAGAAGGGCTCCGACGCCGCCGCCTCGAAGACCCCCTCGGCGAAGTCGTCCCAGTCCTCCAACCCGAACAGCCCCGCCGGCAAGCCGAAGAGCCCCTCGGGCAAGAAGCCGTTTGTCGCGGGATGGCAGACGCAGACCTCGCAGAAGCACCACTTCCGCTATGACGTGCCCGGCAAGGCGAAGAAGTGGAAGATCCTCCCCGAGAGCACGGCGCTCTCCTACACGGACAAGGAGGGCAAGCCGATCGTCGTCATGACCGGAACCGGCAACTACCGCGAGGGCGGTTGCGCGTCGAGTCCCAATCCCAAGGCATACGGCGAGGCGGGCAAGGGACAGCTCGCCACCGTCGGCACCACGGGCGGCGGCAAGGACGGCTCCCTCCAGGAGAACGCTCGTAACTGGGCGGGCAACTGGGGCTTCGCCGCGTACGGCGGTGAGGACCACAAGCCCAAGATCAAGGTCAGCAAGGCCAAGCCGTGGAAGCAGGGCGGTATCAACGGCTACACCGCGACCGCCCAGGTCACGGTCACCCACCAGCCCAGCTCGTGTGTCCCGGCGAAGGCAGTCGTGCACAGCATCGCGCAGAAGCTCCCCGACGGCACCATGCACGGCTGGGTGATCTACGCGGACCAAGGAGTTCCGAAGGCGCTGAAGGCCGCCGAGATCAAGAAGATCATGAGCACTGTCCGGTCCACGGACAGCTGACGTCCCTTCCGGCCCGTACCGGCCGCAACCGGTGATCACGGCCAAGCCGTCGCGAAGGAACTGCGCACTCAGCAGTCGGGGTTGAGCCCCCCTGCGTGTCCCGCATCGAGCGTCCTCACAGCCCACCGTGCCGACCGCGGCGCCCGCTAGGGTGGGCTGCGGACCATGATCGGGCGCGCTGTTGCGGCTGCATACGGCGCAGACACGTGGGGGGCAGGGGCTGCATGCTCGAGCCTATTTCGCTGACGGCCATCACGGCGGCGCTGGGCGCGGTCGGGGCCGGGATGGCCAACGAGGCAGGGAAGCGGGCGTGGGAGTCGGCGGGCGGGCTGGTCCGGAGGATCGTCGGACGGGAGGTTCCGGCACCTTCCGGTTCTGCGGGCATCGAGGAGGTGGCCCGAGCGGTGTACGACGGAGTGCACCGCGATCCTCGACTCGCCCGTGCCTGGAGCGCCTTCGCGCACAGCGTGTCGGCGACGGGCCCGGCCGCCGCCTCCGACCTCAGAGCGAGGCCCGGGTTCCCCCCATCCCCGCGCTTCTTCACCGACCGCGGTGACGCGATGAAGAAGCTGGACCGGGAGGCGTCCAGGGCTCCCGACGGGCGGCCCCGTATCGCTCTGCTCCACGGCCGTCACGGCATGGGAACCAGCACGCTCGCCGTGCACTGGGGCTGCCGCGAGGCCGAGCGGTTCCCGGACGGTCAGCTCTATGTCGATCTGCGCGGCTCCGCTGCCGGGAGCGCCTTGGACGCGGGCGCCGCACTGCGCAGCCTGCTGTGGCAGCTGGGCGTGCCCGAGGCGGAGATCCCCCCGGCCCCCGACGCACGCGTCGGCCTCTACCGGCAACTGGTGGCCGAGCAGCGGCTGCTGATCGTCCTCGACCATGCCCACTCGGCCGCCCAGGTACGGCCGCTGCTCACTTCCGCACCCGGCGTCTTCCTCCTGGTCGTCGCGGGCAGCCCGCTGGCCGGGCTGGACGCCGTACCGGTGACCGTCGGTCCGCTGAAGAAGCGGGACGCGCTGCGGCTGCTGACCGACGTGGCGGGAAAGGAAACCGTCACAGGGGCCGGCTCCGAACTTCCCGCGGTGCTCACACGGTGCGGAGGTTCCCCGTTCGCGCTGCGTGCCGCCGCGCCCCGACTGGCCACGCCCACGGTGTCGGCCCGACCTTCGGAGGCGGCAAACATGACCGAGTCCGAGCCCGATCCCGTCCGCGCCGCGGCCGAGGCCGGTTACCGGCTGCTGAGCCCACAGGCGGCACGGCTGTACCGGCTGATGTCCCTGCGGCCCTGGCCCGCTTTCGGACCTGCCGCAGCGGCCCACGCCGTCGGCGGCGCAGCCCTCGACGAAGCATCAGCCGCGGAACTGCTCGACGAGCTGGCAGCGGCACAACTGCTCGAACATGTGGCGACCGGCCGCTACAGCTACCGCCCGGCAGTCCGGGAGCACGCCCAAGAGACGGCGCTTCGTGAGGACGGACTGGGGGAGTGCGCGGCCGCCGTCTCCCGCGTCGTCCAAGCGCATCTGCACGGAGCACTCCGCGCCGCGAACGCTGCTCTGCCCGCAAGCTGGCGGGTGCCGCCCCTCCCGGAAGAGCTCACCTCCGATGCGCACGGCCCCGGCCACGAGCGCCACGACAATGGCGGCGGCCTCGACCGCGCGGAGGCCGTCATCCACCTCACCACCGAGCTGGGCAATCTGGTCCAAGCCCTCTACGCGGCGGAAGAGTTCGGCGACCCGACCACCGTCGTACTACTCGGACAGGCCCTGTGGCCGTTGCAGCTCAAGGCCGGGCGTCATGACGAGGTATTGCCGGCTCTCCGCCTCGCGGCCCGCACCGCCGACGACCATGTGCCGGGCTCCCGCGCCGCAGGGGCGCTGCACGCCCAGCTCGCCCACAGCCTCACGGAACTGCGCCGCTTCGGCGAGGCCGAGGCGGCGGCCCGGGCCGCCGCCGACAGCGAGGCCGCGGCCGGCCACGTACGCGGCCACGCCTCCGCCGTCGAGTTCCTCGGGCTGTTGAGGTTGCGACAGTGGCGATTCGCCGAGGCGTACGACTGCTTCGAGGAGGCCATGCGCCGCTACGCCGACGTCCCTCCGGAAGCCGAGGAAGCAGCCGACCTTCCCCGCGCACACGCCCTGCTGAAACGCCACCAGGGGCGGGCGCTGCGTGGGCTGGGACGCCGGGCGGAGGCGAGTGAGCGGCTGGACGAGGCACTGCGGTTCTTCGAGGAGAGCGGCGAGGCGTACAACACGGCCCGTACGCTCACCGACCTGGCGGAAACCCTGCTTGACGCCGAGGACGCCGCTGCGGCACTGCCGCTGATCGACCGGGCCATGGCCGCCCTGACCGACGAAGGCGCGGAATACCACCTGGTATATCTCCGCTCCCTGCGCCGACGCTGCGTCAGCCCTCCGCCGGAGTGACCGAGACGGTGTGAACGGCGGCCCCGATACGCACCCTCAGCACGCCCCCCACCAGCTCCTCCGGCGCCTTGCCCGGCGCCAGCAACGCGTGCAGGGCCGACGCGTATGCTGCCGGGTCGGCACCTTGCGCGGACGCCGCACGCAAGGCCAGAAAGTGCCCGCCGCGGGTGCGCACCAGGCAGCTGTCGGGTCCGGTGACGTAGGCCGCGAGGGAGCAGTGCGGGTAGCGCTCCAGGACCTCAGCCGTCCACTCCGCGGGAGGGCCCAGCCGCGGATCGTCCAGCGGCCCGCTGCGGAAGATCACGTCTGCAACCCCGAGCGCGCCGGTCTCCCGGGTGTCCTCGTGCACGGCGGTGTGCGCGACTCCGCCCGCTGCGGGTTCATACGGGGGATCAGGAAGGCGGCGTACGGAGACCTCCCCGCGGACCGTCCCCGGCTCGGTCAGCACGCGCAGCGGCGCGGAGGGGGCGGGCGGCTCGTACGAGGGCAGCGGCAAGGGCTCCAGCAGGGCGGGCCAGGGCGGTTCCGGCAGTCTCATCATCCGGTAGAAGAGCCGTCTCAGGAGGGCCCCTGACTCGCCGGGCACCGACGTGGTGAACTCGGCAGGCCCGAGGGGCGGACGGTGGTCGGCCAGCACCTTCTCCAACTGCGTCAGCAGTGACGCCGACGGGTCGAGACGTGGCGCGGACCGAACGAACGCGGCCACGGGGGAGTCCGGGGCGAGCCCCGACAGTGGCGCGGCTCCCAGGAGGACGGGCGTTTCCAACGCCGCCGCGTAGAAGGTGACAGCGCCGTGGTCGCCGATCACGGCGTCAGCGCCGAGCAGCGCCTGCCGCCAGCCGTGCAGCGGGTCGACCAGCGTCAACCCCCGGCGGCGCGCCCGGTCGAGCCAGGCACGGATCTGCCCCGGACCGTGCCCGTGCCAGATGTTGGGATGCAGTACGGCCACCAGCCGGTAGTCGTCGACGGGCAGTTCGGACGTCAATCGGGACAGCAGATACGGCAGGACATCCGCGTCACCACCGTCCCCGAACAGCCCTTCCGGATTCCAGGTGGAGTTGAGGACGATCAGCTTCTGTCCGCGCCGTACGCCCAGCGCGCGGCGGAACCTCTCCCGGTACGGACGCGCGGCGAGCATCCGGTCGAAGCAGGGGTCCCCCGCGAGTACCGCGGTGTGCGCGGCCTGCGGACAGGCTGCCCGCAGCCGTTCGACCTGCTCGGGGTGGGAGAGCACGAGGGCATCCGCGAGCGGCGAGCCGTCTGTGAGCAGCCACTCCGGCGAGAGCCCGAAGACAGGCGCGGGCGCGGGAGCGGGGCTGTTCGGCTGTTCGGCTGTTCGGCTGTTCGGCTGTTCGGCTGTTGCCAGCCTTTTAGTGTATCCAACTCCATGCGACAGAATCGCCAACGGTCCCTGGATCCGGTGGAGTTGGCCGCCGAAGCTTGCGGAGACCGCCAGGTCGACGGGGGTGGCCGAAGCCTGCTCCCAAGGCACGGTCGGCAGTCCCGTCTCCGCGAAGAGTTCACCGACCCCTGCCTGGAACGCGGAGGACCCGGTGCAGGTGAGCAGCAGCTGCACCCGTACGTCGTCGTGGAACAGCGGTACGACATCCAGCAGGCGGCTGGCGCATGTGACGTTGTGCACCACGAGCAGCACGCGGCGGCACCGTCCGCGCGTGGCCCACCGGGCCGCGTCGTCCCCGACCGGAACCCGTATCCAGCCCGGCGTTCCCACCCCGCTCATGTATCTCCCTCCGGGCTTCCCCCGTTGGCTTCTTCTGCTGTCGCCCGGCGATCGGCCCGTCAGCCGGCGATCCAGTCGTGGACCTTCTGCGCGTCGAACTCGCGCTGGCCGCCCGGGAACAGCAGATCGGCAGCGGCGACGGCCGGATCCGTCGCATGGGCGGTCATGTACGGAACGGCCACGCACCGCATCCCGGCGCGGCGGGCCGCCTCCGCGCCGGGCGGGGCGTCCTCGATGACGACGCAGTCGGCGGGGGAGACGTCGAGCCTGCGGGCCGACTCCAGGAAGACGTCTGGCTCGGGCTTGCCGTGTGCCACCTCCTCCGCCGACACTCGGAGCGGCAGCAGTGCATCCAGGCTGGTGGCTCCCAGTACGGCGTCGATGGCTGCGCGCGATGACCCGGAGGCGACGGCGAGGGGATGTCCGGCCGCGTGGAGGCGCTCCACGAGCTTTCGCATCTCGGGGAATACCTCGGTCCCCGAGCGCGCTAGCTCCAGATACAGACGGTTCTTCTCCGCCAGCAGCTGGTCCACGGACGCCGTGAGCCCGTGTTTGCGGCGGAGCGTCTCCAGGGTCTCCCGGGTGCCGATCCCGACGAACCGCGAGTGGTCTTCCCAGGTGAAGCCGGTAACGCCGTGCGCGGCGAGCAGGCGCCTGCCCGCCTCGTAGTAGTGCGGCTCGCTGTCGACGAGGGTGCCGTCCAAGTCGAAGACGACCGCGGGGGCGGCGGGAGAACCGATCATGATCCCAGCATGCCAAACGCGTGCGATTTGGTCGCAGGTGGGAAGGGGTGCTTTCCTCTTCGTACCAGCATGTGGACAGGTGGTCGGCCAGGTAAGCCCGGATTGGAGGGGTTTTGGAGAAGTCGCTTCGGAAGCCCGGGGGACGAACCCCAGCACATCTCCTCCGTCGCACCGTCGCGACACTCGGTCCAGAACGCTCCCTCAGGGTGCGTGTTTCGTCGCGCGCCGTCATCGGCATCGGACTGGCAGTCGCCGTTTGCGCGCTCAGCGGACTCCCGCTGCAGGCCGTCGTCGCGGGCGGGCTGGTGGCGCTCCTCGCGCTGTTCACCGTCGCGGACACCACCGTGCGCGGGCAGGCCGTCACCACGGCACTGCTGCCGGTCGCCGGTTTCCCCGTCCTCGCGCTGGCCGCGTTCCTGCACGAGCTGCCGCTCGCCAGGGACGCCGCGTTCCTAGCTGTGGTCTTCGCCGGGGTCTACGCCCGGCGCTGGGGGCCGCGCGGGAACGCGCTCGGGATCTTCGCATTCATGGAGTTCTTCGCGGCGCAGTTCCTGCACACCGTCCCCGAGCGGCTTCCGGAGACCCTGGCCGCGGGCCTTATCGCCCTCGTGGCCGCCGCGCTCACCCGTTTCGTCCTGTGGCCCGTCGAACGTGGCACCGGCCCGCAGCCCGCGATCGCGCCGGTGGGCGGCCGAGGGCTGAGCCGTCCCACCACGCGGCAGGCGTTCCAGGCGCTGTTCGCCTGCGGGTTCGCGCTGGCCGCCGGGCAGGCGCTCTTCCCTGGACCGCTGGTACTGGGCGGTCGGCGCCGCCTGGTGGATCTTCGTGAACACCGCTTCCCGCGGTGAGACGCTCGTCCGCGGCTTCCGCCGGGTCCTCGGCACCGTCACCGGGCTCGCCGCCGGGCTGCTCATCGCTGTGCCCGCGGACGGTGCTGTAGCTCCCACCCTCGCCGTCGTAGCCTGCTGCGTTTTCGGGATCTTCTACACGGCGCAGCTGTCGTACTCGTGGATGATGTTCTTCGTCACGCTCATGGTCGGCATGCTCTACGGCCTGCTGGGTGTGCTCCACCCGGGCCTGCTCGGGCTGCGTCTCGAAGAGACCGCCGTGGGCGCTGTGGGCGCGGTGCTCGCCGTCGCTCTGGTGCTGCCCGTCACCACGCATGCCGCGACAGAGGTGTGGATACGGCGGGCGGTGCACTGCGTCCACGAGTGCGCCCTCGACGCGGCGCGCCGCCTGGCGGGGGACAGCGGCGACGGACCCGAGGCCCGCATCGCCGAGCTGGAGCTGCTGCTGGGGCGCGTACGCCTGTCGGTCGCGCCGCTCGTGCACCCGCTCAGCCCCATGCGTGCCCGCAAGGCGAGGGCCCGGCAGGTGCTGGCTCTCCTGGACGACTGCGCCCGCCAGGTCCGCGGCCTGGCGGAGGCCGCCGCGGATCCGGCCGCCTCGCACGACGCGCGGCTCACGGCAGCCTGCGAGCGGGTGGAGGACGCCGTACGCCGCCTGGCGGCCCCCGCCCCGGCTCCGGACGGCACGGCGCCGAGTGCCCTCGCTCCGGCTGCCGCTGCCGCCGTCGAACCGCCGACGCCGGGTGACCGTGCCCTGGCGCACCTGCATGCGCTGGAAAACTCCCTCCACCAGCTCGCCGCACCGCTGCACACCTCTCCGAAGGCGACTGCCTAGCAGGCTGGGGCGGTCACTCCGCCGTAGGGCTGTGGTCCAGACCAAAGAACCGTTGCCTGTTACCGTCGTGCACCCGGATACGGCAGCGAAGGGGGGCAGCCCGATGGCTGACGGTACGGAGAGCCGACTGCGGGCGTATATCGGATCGTTCACCTCGGCGGGAGGCCGCGGGATCACCACGGCGGCCCTCGACCCCCGCACCGGCGCGCTCACCGCGCTGCACCACACGGAAGGCGCCGTCACCGACCCCTCGTTCCTGGCCCTGGCACCCGGAGGGGGCGTCCTCTACGCCGTCAGCGAGACCGACCGGGGCGGAGCCGCGGCCTTCTCCCTCGACGGCTCCGCACCGCCCGGCACCGTACTTCTCGACGAGCCGGGAGCGTCCTTCGACGGCACTGTCCCCGGCCCCGGGCTGCTCGGCGGCACCGTGCCCGTGGCCGGTGCCGGACCCACGCACCTCGCCGTGGCCGGGCGCACCCTCTACACCGCGAACTACACCTCGGGCAGCGTCACCGCACTCCCGCTGCGCGCCGACGGCAGTCTGGGCACTCGTGCACTCACCCACCAGCATCGCGGCCGGGGGCCGGTGGCGGAGCGGCAGCAGGGGCCGCACGCGCACGCCGTCGTCCCGGACCCGTCCGGACAGTGGCTGCTCTCCACCGATCTGGGAACCGACTCGGTGTGGATCTACGACCTGCGGGGAAAGGAAGCCGGTCTGCGGCTCCACCGCGAGATCCCGCTGCGCGCCGGAACCGGCCCCCGCCACCTGGCGTTCGCGCCGGGACTTCCCGGACAGCAGGCCACGCTCCGGCGCGCGTACGTCGTCAACGAGCTCGACTCCACCGTGACGACCTGCCGTTGGAGCGCCGACAATTGCGAGCTGGAACCACTGGGCGAGACGCGTCTCCTGCCGCCGGAGCGCGCAGCAGCCACCAACTACCCCTCCGCGCTCGCCCTCTCGCCGGACGGCCGCTTCGCCTGGGTCGCCAACCGGGGCGACGACAGCGTGACCGTCCTCGATCTGACCTCGGCAGCTCTGCCGGAATACGCAACCACCGTGCCCTGCGGCGGCCACTGGCCTCGCGACCTGGCCGTACACCCGATGGGTTGCCTGCTCTACGCCGCCAACGAGCGCTCGGGCGACGTCACCTGGTTCGACGTCGACCCTGTCACCGGTACACCGCTCCTGGCCGGATCCCTCACCGCTCCGGCCGCCTCATGCGTCGTCTTCGGGCCAACAGCCGACGGGTGAGCGGGGAGCAGGGTGAGCAGTCAAGCAGGAGAGCGGACGAGCGGGGAGAGAGACCCGCCGCGCCGCCACGGTGGTGACGGCATGAGCATCGCCGATACGGGCCGGAGAGCGTACTCCCCGGCCGGTATCGCTTCTGCACGCCGACAACGATCCGCGTGGTGTGGGTGCTCAGCGCACCGGCGCGCCCTGCCGGGCCTGCGGCTGGGCGATGCCGGCCTTGGCGGCGTACGTGGAGGCCACCAGCTTGCCCAGCGCGGGGTAGGCACCCAGCGGCTCGGCCGTCGAGCAGCTCGCTTCCTCGGCCGCCGCCTCCAGCAGTCCCTCGGCGATCTCCGGGCCGATCAGGCACGGGGCGATGGCCAGCTGCTGCGAGCCGGAGTTGCGCAGCTGCTCGGCAGTGTGCTGGATGGCGCCCTCGTCGTCGAGCGCCGCGGCGAGAACCGGTACCGCCAGCCGGGCCGCCAGCAGCATGCCGGTGATCCCTGCCGCCTGCACGGCCTCCTCGCCGCCGACGGTCGCCAGGATGATCCCGTCCGCTGCCGTCGCCACCGTGAACAGCCGCGCCCGGTCGGCACGCGCCAGGCCCGCCTCGGAGAGCCGCACATGTACGGCCTCGGCGAGCAGCGGGTGCGGCCCCAGCACGTCGGTCAGCTCGGCACCCGAGCCGCTGTTGAGGACCTCCTGGCGGATCCGCCGCAGCTGCGCGGCGTCCGGGCCCGCCAACAGCGGTACCACCACGGCGGGCAGGCCGTCGTCGGCCGCCTCAGGCGCGGGCGCGGCCACCGCGGTCTCGCCCTCCTGCGCCGCGGCCTCCTCCGCCTCCGCCATGGCAGCCGCCTCGCGCGCGTACCGGCGGCGCGTCGCGCGGTCGGTCACCGCCTGACCGAGAGCGGAGCGGATGGTCGGGAACTCCTCGCCGTCGCCCTCGGTGAAACCGATGCGCGCGTCGAGACCGGGCAGCTCCGAGCGCGCGATACTCAGCGTCTCCTCAGCGAGGCTGCGCGTGGCGCTGGAGGGGGTGCCGGGGACAGCCAGAACCAGTGCCGGCGCGCCCTCGGGGGCGACGACGGGCTCCGGTCGGCGGTGCCGTCCGGGCTGGCGGGGACGTGGCATTCGTACGGGCAGGCCATTGTCCGGTCCTGTGGGGGAGCTCATGCGCCTGCATGCTAATGCCTTCATGGGCTTTGCTGTTCGGCTGGGGGAGACCGATGGGCTTATGTCCCGATTCATCCCGGAGGGGTAGTCGCGGGTTCCGGTCGCCCTGCGCAGCGGTGCCGTGCCGTGCGTGCCCGGGAAAGGCACGCTACCGGCCTCCTACGCGACCGACAGCAGCGCCGGGTCCAACGGCAGTGCGAGCCCTCCGACCGCCAGCCGCGCGGCGATCAACAGCGCGCCGTCCAGGGGCCCGCCGGCCGCTTCGACGACCCGGGCTCCAGGACGCTGCTCCGCCAACTCCGCGCGCAGCGGTCCGAGCAGTGCCTCACCGAGCTTGACCATCCCTCCTGTGAAGGCGACCCTGGCCTCCCCATCGGCTCCCTCGGCTCCTGCCGCCGACCCTGCCGAGCCCTCCCCGGGCCGGGACGCGTCACCTTCACCCGGGCGCACCGGAACAGCTCCGCGCGGGCACACCGCGACAGCGCTCGCGGCGATCTCGCGCGCTGCCTCCCGCATGATCCCTGCCGCGACCGGGTCCTCCTCAGCGGACCGTGCCACCTCCGGGGCGAACGAGGCCAGGACGGCGGCCCGGTCCGTACGCGGATACAGCTGTCCCGGCAACGTGCTGAGCGGCGCGCCGAACATTGCCTCCGCCCTGGCCCGCAGCGCGGCCGAGCCGCCCGTACGGCCGTCGAAGGCGCGCAGAGCGGCCTCCAGCCCTGCGCGGCCGATCCAGGCGCCGCTGCCGCAGTCGCCCAGCAGATGTCCCCAGCCGTCGGCGCGCCGCCAGGACCGCAGGTCTGTGCCCATGGCGATCACGCCAGTTCCGGCAGCCACCACAGCGCCGGGCCGTTCGCCCAGTGCACCCGCGTACGCCGTCACCGCGTCCGCCGCCAGTGCCAGCCGTCGCACCCCGAACGCCTCCGCCAGCATGCCCGGCAGCTCGGCCCGCAACTCCGCACCGAGGGTCGCCATTCCGGCGGCCCCCACACAGGCAGCGGCGATGTGCGCAGCCCCACCGTCGTCCGTACCGGCCCCGGCGTCCGCCAGCAGCGAGCGCACCGCGGGCACCAACTGCTCCGCCATGTGCGCCGCGTCGATGCCCGCAGCGCCGGTGCGCACCGGCTCCTGGCAGGTGAGGGCACCGACGACCTCCGGAGCCCCGCTCGGGCCCCCGGACACCCCCGCGCCGCCCGTACGCTCAGCAGCCGAGCCCGTGCCCTGCCGGGCCAGGGCGACCCGCAGCCCGGATCCGCCCGAGTCGACGCCGAGCAGCCACCCGCCCGCGACGTCCGCGGCGCTGCCCGTGCCGTCGGCGGCTCCGCCCGCAGCCGGGCTCACGGCAGGCGCCAGTCCACCGGATCGGCCCCCTGCCTGGCCAGCAGATCGTTGACCCGGCTGAACGGACGCGAGCCGAAGAAGCCCCGGTCCGCCGACATCGGTGAGGGGTGTGCGGACTCGACCGCCGGCAGGTCTCCCAACAGCGGCCGCAGATTCCTGGCGTCCCTGCCCCACAGCACCGACACCATCGGACGCCCCCGCCCCACCAGCGCACGGATCGCCTGCTCGGTGACCTCCTCCCAGCCCTTTCCGCGGTGTGCCGCGGGCTGGCGCGGCGCCGTCGTCAGCGCCCTGTTGAGCAGCAGCACGCCCTGCTTCGTCCAGGGCGTCAGGTCGCCCGAAGAGGGCCGGGGGAGCCCGAGATCGCTGTTCATCTCCCGGAAGATGTTCTCCAGACTGCCCGGCAGACGCCGCACCTCCGGCGCCACCGAGAAGGACAGCCCCACAGCGTGCCCCGGCGTCGGATACGGGTCCTGGCCGACGATGAGGACACGCACCTCGTCGAAGGGCTGCTGAAACGCCCGTAGGACGTTCGCCCCCGACGGGAGGTACGTTCTCCCCGCCGCGACCTCCGCGCGGAGGAAGTCGCCCATCGCGGCGATCCGTTCGGCGACCGGCTCCAGCGCCTTCGCCCAGCCCGGTTCGACAATTTCGTTCAACGGTCGTGCAGCCACGAGCCGTCACTCTACTGGCTCAGCGACCGGGCCCGGCCCGCTCGCCGGAAACCGCCGTCCTCCGCCGCGTCGGTCGGTCACCGTCTCAGTCGATCACCGCCGCCCGCACGCACAGCACGTCTGGCAGGTGTGACGCCAACTGCCGCCAGCTCTCGCCCTCGTCCGCGCTGGCGAAGACCTCCCCGTTGCGGTTGCCGAAGTAGACGCCTGCCGGGTCGGCGTCGTCGGTGCACAGCGCGTCCCGCAGCACCGGTCCGTAGTGCGCCGCCTCGGGCAGGCCCGGGCCCAGCGCCTCCCAGCTCTCACCGGCGTCCTGAGTGCGGTGGACGCGGCAGCGATGCTCTGCCGGGACCCGGTCCGCGTCCGCGTTGAGCGGGAAGAGGTAGGCCACGCCGCCGCGCCGTGGGTGGGTGGCGACCGGAAAACCGAAGTCCGAGGGGAGGGAGTCGCCGATCGACTGCCAGCTCGTGGCGTTGTCGTCGCTGCGGAAGACTCCCCAGTGGTTCTGCAGATAGAACCGGTCCGGGTTCTCCGCGTCCCGGGCGATCTTGTGCACACACTGCCCGTACTCCGGGTAGCGCATGCTCTCGGGCAGGAAGACCGCGGAGACGCCCCGGTTGCACGGCTCCCAGCTCTCACCGCCGTCCGCCGTGCGGTAGGCGCCGCCCGTCGAGACGGCGATCGTCATACGCCGCGCGTCACGGGGGTCGACCAGGATCGTGTGGAGCCCCAGCCCGCCTCCGCCGGGCTCCCACTCCTGGCGCGTGGGATGCTCCCACAGCGAGCGGACGAGTTCGAAGGACTCGCCGCCGTCCGTCGAGCGGAACAGCCCCCCGGGTTCCGTCCCGGCGTACACCACTCCCGGCTCGTTCTCTCCTCCCGGCTGCAACTGCCACACCCGTTCCAGGGAGGTTCCGGTGTCCTTCGGATACTTCACCGGAGGCTGTTCGGGCTCCTTCCAGGTCTTGCCGAGGTCGTCGGAGTGGAAGACCGACGGGCCCCAGTGCGCGCTGTCGCCCCCGGCCAGCAGTCTGGGCGACCCGGGGCCGCGCCGGTCGACGGTGAAGGAGTAGACGGCCTGCGCATTGAAATGCGGGCCGGTGAATTCCCAGTCCCCCGAATCCCGTCGGCCGGCCTTCTGCCGGGCGAGGAACAGGCCCTTTCTCGTACCTACCGCGAGCAGTACATCCGCCATGGCGGCACCGCCTTCGAGACGTCGTTGTCTGAGGTACGGAACAGTCTGCACCCGGCCACTGACACTCGCCCCTGGCCTGCGCGGATGTTCAGCTGGAGGCCCGCCCCGATGCTCGGCCGAGGCGGGCGCCCCGACGCCCGTACGGCGGCAGCCGGTGCGCCGTTCGGGCTGCTGTGGCCTCCGTCGTCAGGGTTGCCCTCCGTCCGGCCGAGCGTGCCGCGCCGCCCGGCGCCGGGCGGCCGGGTCTACGGTGCCGACGTGTCGGAGAGATCCTCTTGCTCTTGCTATTCGTCGGATCACTCGTACGAACGGGGTGGCTGCCCGCCGGACGGCGACCCGCTGGCGCCGCCGTGCCCGGCGTGGAAGCTACGGGGGTACGGCACCGGCGCAGGCCCCGGCCCGCACGCCGCCGGGGCCCAGCCGCCCTGGTTCGCCGTCGGTGTCAGCCGCGCGGACGGTACCCAGGTGGAGGTGGTGGCCGCCGTGGTGGACGGCCGGGTCCGCCTGGAAGAGGTGCGGGCCGATCCGCCCCTGACGCTCCAGGAGTTCGCCAGGCTCGCGCCGTGTCTCCGGGAGCCGCTGACGAAGGCGTGCCCGTCGGCCATCCGGCCGCCGCAGACCGGCCCCACGGCCCGGACGACGGGCGCCTGCGCATTGCCTGCGGCGCCGCTGCCTGTGTCGCCACCACACGCGGCACCGGCCCTTTCGGAGCCGCCGCCCCCGCCCCCGCCGGCTCCGGGAACGCCGCCCCCCTCTCCGGCCTTGCCCCCGATGCCCTATCAGTCGCCGCCACCGCACCCGGCTCCCGCAGCGCATACGGCGCCGTCCCCCGCGCGGGCCAGGGGCCGGAGGCGGCCGCCTGCGCCCCGGGGCCGGGACGCGCTGCGTGCGGCAGCCGAGGCGTACAGCGCGGCCCGGGAACTGGGTCAGGATCCCGTGCTGGCCGTCATGCGCGTCACCGGGCACAGCCGGCGCAAGTCGTTGCGCGTCATCGCGAGTGCCCGTGATGCGGGCCTGCTGAGCCCGCGCCACGCGCGGCGCTGATCCACAGAGCTCACTCCCGCTGATCCCTTGCCGCCCCCTGTCCGGGGCTCGCCTCCCAGCCGCACGGCCGCAGCCGCTGCAAGCGCCGGACGCACGCCGCGGGCGACGCCTGGCTCATGCCTCTCTCCGCCTGGTCGGGCGGTTCTCCCTGCTCCCACTTGAGGCCGTACCGGGCGAACAGCTCACCCCGTAGCCGCTCCAGTGGCATCGGAGCGCCGGGCAGCAGAACCGCGACGACAGAGCCCATCAGATTGGCGCGCAGCAGTGGGTAGTCGGTGTCCGGGTCGGGGGAGCCGTACCGGACCACAGCGGCCCGCAGCAAGGAAGCGAGGCGCTGCTGCTCGTCGCACTGGACGAACCCCTCCTGTTGCAGGATGCCTGCCATATGGGCGCGCATCAGCACCGGCTGATCACGCGCCAGTCCCAGTACGGCGTCGATGGCCCGCGCCAGCATCTCCTTCCCACCGTCCGGCGCTTCGGGCAGTGGGCCGCGGTCCAGCGCCTCGGCGAGCGTGAGATGCATCAGCCGGTGCACCGCCGACTGGAACAGCTGCCGTTTGCCCGGAAAGTAGTACGAGATCAGGCCGCGTGCCGACCCCGCCCGGTCGGCGATCGCCCCCAGCGTCGTCGACTCGTAGCCGCGCTCGGCGACCAGCTCGACGGTCGCCTGAAGGAGGCGCTCGCGCGAGCGTCGGCGCAACTCTTCATTGACCGATGCGCTCCGGGGGGACATGCTGGACTCCTGCGTTGACTGGCTCGCAGCCAATATACTCAGCACGACTTCGGGTGTTCGCGTCCCCTTTCGAGCGCGGAGTACGACACCCGGTACAGCGGCCGATATCGGGGCGACGCGGGGGATCGCCCCGGTATCGGCATCGACCAGGTGGCTCGGCGAGGTGGACCGGTCAGGTTCCGGCGAGAGTTGCCGAGCGTCCCGACAGCGGCAGCCGCAGGCCCGACTCTAGAGGACGTACGCTTCCCCAACACCCCTCCCGCAGCCCTCACTTTCTCGGGCCGACGTCCGAACACCGGCCCATGGGTGCGTTGCCGCGTATGTGGCGGCGGGCATCGAGGACGTACCGAGGCCGGGGCAGAACCATGACGGGCGGCCGGGATCCTCGACTTCCTCAAGCCCGGCGCCGGCCGAGGTCGACAACGTGAGGGGCGTGACCCGTAGACCCTGAGCCCTCGGAGACGGGCCCTGAAGCCCCGTTGAGGGGCCTGCGCTAGCCTCTCCGGCCCGCGGGGTCAGGCAGCCGCTCACCGGGCCGCAGAGCCTCCCACGCCGCAGCGGACGCCAAGGCCACCGCCGTTCCCAGCAGCATGCCGACCACTGTGTCCGTCAGCCAGTGAACGCCCAGCCACACCCTGGTGAATGCCACGCCGATCACGGACACCACCGCGACGGCGACCGCCGGCCGCCACCACGCGTCGCTCACCGGCGCTCCCCGCTCGCGCCAAAGCCACAGCAGCACCACACACACCAACGCGGCAGTCATCGCGTGCCCCGACGGCATCGCGGCGTACTCCGCGGAGTCCACCGGCTGCCGCCAACGCGGGCGTTCCCTCCCGAGCGCAGCTTTCATGCCCTGCTGCACCCCGGAGCCGACCAGCGCCGTCCCCGCCGCCCAGTACGCCGGCAGACGCTCCCGGCACCACATCAGCCGCACGAACACCACCGCCAGCAGCAGCCGGAACGTCCACGGGTCCCACACCCAGTCGGTCAGGATCCGCATGGTCCGGGTCAGTGCGGGGTGCTCCAGCGCGACTGTGTGCAGCCCGGATGCGGTGCTCCGGTCGAGCGCGGCCAACGGCTGCCACGGCAGCAGTGCCAGGACGGTCAGCAGGACGCCGGCAGCACCCAGCGCGGCGGCCACTCCGGCCGGCCGCACGCCGGGCGAACTCGGGCGGGTCGCACCACTCATGTGCCGATCATCGCCCCTGCCGTCCGTGACAGCACAATTCACGGGCACGCCCTTCCGGCAGCTCATTGATACGTTCCTCCGCGACCGGAACCGTACCGGCCGCCGTCAGCGCAGCGCGGACAGACCCGGAGCGACTGCCACGAGCAGTGGGATCACCGGCACCAGAGACGCCACCGCCGTCATCCGCAGTCTGCGGCTGACCGGCAGCCGCGGAGCGGGGGCGAGCAGCCGGTGCACCCGCTGCGGCACCATCGCCAACGGAGCCGGACCAGGGCCGAAGATTCCACGGCCCTCGTTGAGTTCCACCAGCGCCAGCGCGATCGTCAGCCTGCCGTAACGGCGGGAGGCGGCATCGTCCGCGGCCAGCTCGACCAGCCGGTGCACCTGATCGCGGAAGCCTGCGAAGACCGGTACCCGGGAGAAGCCGGTGGCCAGCGCGGCCGAGCAGTTCAGCAGCCAGTCGTGCCGCGCCCGCGCGTGCCCCTGCTCGTGCTCCACCACCGCGTCCAGCTGCCGTCCCTTGAGCCGCCGCAGCGCACCCGTGGTGATGACCAACTGCGGGGTGGCACCCGGAAGCCACCAGGCATCCGGTTTCTCGTCCTCCAGGACGAGCAGCCGTTCGCTCGACGATGTGTCCTCGCCCGGCAGTTGGGGCGCCCGCTCCCGCAGCTCCGCACGTCGCCTGCGGCGCGTGGCCCGCGCGTCCCTGATCTCCCGCAGCAGCATCGCGCCCGTCCAGGCACCCCCGCATGCCAGCAGCACGCACAGGGCCCCCGACCACGGGGTGTGCGCGCTGGAGGTGTACGCCTCCGCCACTCCGTTCGGGGCCCCGGCGAAGACGTGACTGCGCACCACGGTGAAGGCCGCGGCACCCGAGAGGGCCATTGCCAGCAGACAGCACAGCAGTACAGCCCCGACAACGCACTGCCACACCCACAGGGCGAGCACCGGCTCCCGGTCGGGCCACGTGCAGCGGGTCAGTACGCGCGGCGCGAGACCCGCGGCGAACAGGGCGAGCACCATCAGCGCGAGCGGGACCGTCATACCGCTCAGCCTAAGAGGCTGTTACGAGACAGTGATATGCCCGACAGTGCAGAAGTGACGCGGCTCACTGCACAGCCGCGTTCCGACTGCCGCTCATACCGTCAGCAGCATCGCGAACATCCCCGCTCCCATGGCCACTCGGCAGCCGGCCGCGACCCCGGCCTGCCGCATCACGGGCAGCGCCACGGCCCGCCGGCCGCCGTCGGCGCCCGCTGTGACCACGCTGCCCGCCCCTGCTGCTACGGGCATCAGGCGCGTGCCCGTCCACAGCACGTACACCGCGAAGTACGCCAACAGCACGCCCGTCACCAGGGGTACGCCGCCGACTGCGGGGTGGTGCGCGCCGGTACCGGAGGAGGCGCCGAGAGCCATGGAAAGTGCCACGTACACCATCGCCGCACTGCCCAGTACATGGTGCAGATGCCCCGCCCGGCAGGCGATCCGGTGCCGTCCGCCCGTCACCAGCCACAGCTCACGTGCCAGCAGCAGACCGAAGGCCGCGGTGAAGGCCCAAGCCGCTGTCGTGTGCAGCACTGGTGCCCCGCCCCACAGCGCCGGCACGGCCATGGCCGCCATCCCGAAACCCATCGCCGCCTCGCTCTGCGCTTCTGCCCGCTGTCCGCGTTCCGCGTCCCGCGCCCGCAGTACGCACGAGGCGCCCGTCGCCGCGCAGAGCGCCACCAGCAGCCACCCGATCGTGGCAGGGCCGTGCATCCGCTCACCTCCTGGCTCGCGGAGAGGCTGCCCCGCCCTGTGCCGCACACGGGAGCGCACGGGAGCAACGAGGGCGCGCCGCAGCAGGGGCTGTTCGCTGCTGCTCAGCGGGGCCGGGGAGTGGTGTGGCCCATCATTTCGGAGGCTTCGGGCAACGGCATGCCCAAATCCTGGTGGAGGATACGGGCCTCGTCCGCGTGGTCGGGCAGGAACGAGCGGTCCTGGTGCTCCGCCCGGCTCTCGACGTCCTCCCGCCCGTCCCGTTCCTCCTCCGCGGCGCCCGCGCGGATGTGACGGTTGAGGAGCCGCCAGGCATAGGCGTTGGTGTGCGGGCTCCGCAGCGCCTGGTCCCATTGGTCGGCCAGTTCGGCGAAGGCCAGCCGTACGGCAGTGTCCGCCTGTCGCGCATCGGACAGGCGGCTGTGCGCGTACTCCCGATACCGGTGTTGGTAAAGAGCACAGAAAGCAGCGAACTCCACTGGTACATCTCGTTCGGGTTCCGGGCTGTTGTGCTTCCGTTCGGTGTCCGGCTGCGCCGAATTCGCGGTGCAGTGGTGTTCGCACGGCAAGGGCATACGAACGCTCAACGTTCTCTTCCCCTCCCATTCCCTCCGTTACGGACCCCCTCCTGCCGGAAGCTACAGCTCCGGATGGGCCGTACGCCACGAGTGCCTGTCGCGTGCAAATTCATCGGCAATTGCATGAGCAGCTGCCACGAACGGAAGACATCGGCACGTCGAACTGCCGGGCGAGGAAGAGCCTTATTTTCTTTCCCCTGTGATCGAAGGTGACCGTCTTGAGTGATGCAGGGACCGCTTTCGATGCGGCATCTGGCCACTCGCCGCAATCCCGCCCCCGACGACGATGGTGGAAACCGTCGCGGTGTGGCACACGAATTTCACCCGTCAGGGTGGCGAACCGGCATCGCGTCCGAATCCGCCCGGATGTCCCCTTCCGGCTCCCCGAGCAGCGGCAGCCGGATCGCCGACGGAGACGCGGTCGTGTTGAATTGGAGTCCGCCGTCGATGGGTTGGAGGTCGCTGCCAGCAAGGGCTCTGCTGCCAGGCCCGCCATGTGCGCCACCGTCGGGCCCCACGTGGTCCGGTACCGGCCGGCTCCGACCCGGGCGGCGGCGACGGCCCGCCGGGCCTTGGGCTGAAACTGTCCGTGTTCTGATCGGTTTGGTGTGTGGGGGGTTCTGGTGTCGGTTCCGGGTGTGGGCTCCGAGGGCGCGGGCGACGGTGTGCTGGTGGTGGCGGGCGTCGGCGGGGGACTGATGGATGTCGGCGTCGTCGTGGCGGGTCTGGGCGGAGTGTCCTGGAGCGGAGTACTGGCCGGCGCGGGCGGCGAACCCGTCGGCAGCAGAGGCGGAGTGGGAGTCGTCGAACTGGTGGGCCCGGTCGACCCACAGATGGTGCTGGCGCGTGTGCGCCTGGTCGCCGGGGTGTCCGGGCAGCTGCTGGTCGTCATCGTCGGGGAATTGCGCAGGGACCCGCGCAAGGGCGGGCTGCACGTCGGACTGGGAGCGCCCGGCCAGCACTCGGCAGTGGTGCGGTACAGCGGACTGCCCTGGGAGTGGCTGATAGGGGAGTTGGCCATAAGGCATCCCGGGACGACGACGGTGCTGCTGGACGTGGCGGCGGAGGCGGGCACCTGGGAGGCGATCCAGGCGGGCGGCCTGCCGGAAGCCCCCGGCGTAGGGGTCTACGGCCGGGTCGTACGACAGGGCCGCGAGTCGAAGTGGCGACGGCGGCGGGCCGGCAAGGCGCCGATGGAACCCGCGTATCTCCAGGAGTGCGTACGGCTGTGGCGCGCGGGCGGTCGTATGCCCTTCGCAGAACTGCATGAGCGGGCCTCGGCGGTCTCCGGTCCGACAGAGAACGAGCAGCCGCTGTTCATCGCCTCGGCCACCGCAGCCGCGTTCCCGTCTCCGGCGGGGAACCAGTATCCGGCGGGGAACCAGGCTCCCGTGCCGGCAGCCGGCATGCCGAACGGCTATCAGTCCGTGGAGGCGCCCGTCGCCCAGAACGGCTGGGAGCACCAGCCCGGGCCGGACCTGCCGGCGGAGTGGCGGCGCGAGACTGGTCACGCGCTGCCCGCCCCGACGCCGACCGCGGCCGAGAACGGTGCTGCCCCCCAGCCCCAAGCCGCAGCACAGCCTTCGGCGGCCCAACAGCCTTCGGCGGCCCAAGCCGCGGCAGCCCCGCCCCCCGCCGCCCAACCCCCGCGCGCGCAGCCCGCGGAGGACCCGCACGAGACGATCATGGACGCCGCGCGGGCAGGCCGTCACCAGGAGGCCGAGTCCCTCGCGGCAGCTTGGCAGGACGCCGCCGAGCGCACCGAAGGCCCCGGTTCGGAGGGTGCGCTGCACTGGGTGGAGGTCCGCGCCGACCTCGCCCGCCTCGCAGGTGACCCGGCCCGCAGCTGCGAACTGTGGCTGCGGGTGGCCCGAGGCCGCCTCGAACTCGGCGAGGCGGAGAACGCGCTGGAAGTCGAAGGCGCCGTCGACCGAGCCCACCACCAGTGGCAGTCTCTCGACGACGAGGCCATGGCCCGCGAGCTGGCCCCGGAACTGGTCCTCCTTCGCCGTCGGGTGCCCGGTCGCCAGCCCGGCGCCGTACGGCTGGTGGAGGAGCGCGCGGAGCGCCTCCTCGGCGGCGTCGAACAGTGAACAGAGGGGCGGCATCCGCAGGAGTGGCACCGGTTGGTCCGTTCGCAGCAGCACCGGACCAGCCGAGCACTCATCCGGTGGCACATCTCGGACGCTGTATCGCGCACTGTCCGTGACAACCACCAAGGAGCGCGCATGTCCCGTCGACCCGCACTGGCACTGGCAACACTGCTCGCGGCAACTGTCTTGGCCGCAGCCCCCGCTGCTGCCGCATCCGCCCCCAAGCCCCACGATCTGACCCCGCGCGAACACGCGGCCGTCAAGATCACGGAGAAGATCCTGGGCACCGTGCTGGGCGGCGTCGTCAACCTCGGCGGCAGCTGACAGCAGATCCCGCCGACCGACACCGACCCGGGCAGGTACCGGCATCCGTCCGGTCGTTGCACCGACTGCCGCGCCGTCCGCATGTCCGGACGGCGCGGCAGTGCGCGGGCACCGGGGCGGTGTACCGCAGGCCCTCGAGGTGTTCGTCTGCGAAGAGCCGGCGGGCCGTTCCGGGGTCGTTTGCGGCTTGCCTCGCGAGGCTCGTACGGCGGCGCCCACGGAGGGACTTCGTTCGACGTGAGATGATCTTGATGCTTCTGCCCTCTACACGGACGCTTGATCGGCTCGTACTGTGGCAGTCGTCACCGCGTCAACTCCCCGCCCCGAACGGAGATTGCGACTCACCGTGTCTGTTTCCGAGCCTTTGATTCTCGACCCCACCGGCAGCGACCCGCACGGTGAACACAAGGCACTGCGCGAGCGGGGTCCGGCGACCAAGGTGGACATCCTCGGTGTCACTGCCTGGTCGGTCAGCGACCCCGTTCTCCTCAAGAAGCTGCTGACCGGCCCGGACGTCTCCAAGGACGCACGGCAGCACTGGCCCCAGTTCGCCGAGGCGGTCGCCAGCTGGCCGTTGGCGCTGTGGGTCGCCGTGGAGAACATGTTCACCTCCTACGGCAGCGATCACCGCAGGCTCCGCCGCATGGTGGCCCCGTCCTTCAGTGCCCGGCGCATCGCGGCGCTGGGGGAGCGCGTCGAGCTCATCGTCGACGACCTGCTGGACGTGCTGGAGCGCACGCCGGACGGGGAAGCGGCGGATATCCGTGAGCTGTTCGCCTATCCGCTGCCGATCCAGGTCATCTGCCACCTCATGGGGGTGCCGGAGGAGCGCCGCGAGGGCTTCCGCGAACTGGTCGACAACGTCTTCGCCACGACCCTCACTCCGGAAGAGGCCGCAGCCAACACCGCCAGCCTGTACGCGACGCTCGACGACCTCATAGCCGAGAAGCGGGAACGGCCTGGCGAGGACATGACCTCACTTCTCATCGACACCCGGGACGAGGAGGGAGACGGCTCCACGCTCTCGGAGGCCGAACTGCGGGACACGCTGCTGCTGATGATCAGCGCGGGCTACGAGACCACTGTGAACCTTCTCGACCAGGCCATCACCGTGCTGCTGACCCACCCCGAGCAGCTTGCGCTGGTGCGGGAGGGGAAGGCCGGCTGGACCGACGTGGTCGAGGAGACGCTGCGGTTCGAGCCGGCCGTCAAGCACCTGCCCATGCGCTTCGCGGTGCGCGACATCGCTCTGCCGGATGGACAGGTCATCGCCAAGGGGGAGCCGATCCTCGCCTCGTACGCGGCGGCCAACCGGCACCCCGACTGGCACGGTGAGACTGCCGACACGTTCGACCTGACGCGCTCCGCGCCCGGTCCGGAACACCTCGCCTTCGGGCACGGTGTCCACTTCTGCCTCGGCGCGCCGCTCGCGCGGCTGGAGGGCACCACGGCGCTCGAGAAGTTCTTCGCCCGCTTCCCCGACGCGCAACTGGGGGTTCCCGCAGAGGAGTTGCGTCCCGTGCCCTCGCTGATCAGTAACGGTCACCAGACCCTGCCGGTGGTGCTGCGCCCGGCGCCCGCCGCCGACTAGGGCTTGTCCAGCGCCTCCTGTGTACCCGGCATGGTGGGCTGCGCTTGCCCACCCTGCTGCCCCAAGCTTCGCAGTTCCCCGCGCCCGGTAAGGGGCGCGGGGAACCGCTCCCCCAGCCTCCGGCCGGGAGGTGCCCCCACCAGCCATGGGGGTACCTCCCTGCTCGAAGAGCTTGGGGGAGCACCCGCAGCCCGCTGGCATCAGGTAGGGGCACTCCTTACCGGACAACAGAGGGGGGGCCAGATCCGCCGGACAAGCCCGACCCGCCGACCGGCTGCCTGCGGTGCTCATCCGCCGGTGCCGGGGGTGAGCGGGCCGATCTTTGGCACCGACCCCTCGCCCGCGGCGGGGGCCGGGCCACCGGACCAGCCGACCCGGAGAGACGCATGCTGGTCGGGCGGGGTGAGCAGAGCAGCATCCGGGGTGACGGTCTCGGCGCCCGACACCTGCGGGTTGGTGTACGAGAGCGGTGCCCAGGCGCTCGCGCCGGACGAGAGCTTGACCGGCTGCGAACTGCTGCCTTCGCGCTCCGGGGGACGGAGACCTGTGCACCGGAGGCGTTGATGAAGGCGAACCCCGGGAAACCGCTCAAGCTGCAGGGCTGGCCCGAGCTGTTCGTGAAGATGAGTGCGTAGTGGTTCTGGCCCGCTCCCGGTCTGTTGGGGCCTATGGACGCCTTCAGATCGGAGGTCGTACACACCGACCCCTCGGAGCCGGAGCCGGAGCCGGAGTCAAAGCCGGAGCCGGGAGCTGCACTGGCCTCCCCATCACCGGTGGTGCTGCCGCTGTTCCCGCCGCCGCCTGAGGAGCTGCCGGAGCCGGAGGAGGACGCACCGCCGGACTGCGAGCCGCCGTCCTTCGCCTTCTTGCCGACGCTGCTGTCCTTGGCCTTGTCGTCGCCGCTGTCCTTCTCCTTGTCATTCGGGGAGAGACCTGCTGGAGCGGCGTCCCCCTTGGCATGTCTGACGCAGCCGTACGTCCTCGGCCGTCCCGCCGCCAAAGGGGGACCGGCGATCCCTGGACAGCTGCTGCCTTCCATCCCGTTCCGCGGCGACGGCACCGTTGAGCTGTAGGTATTCAGCACCGCATCACCACTGGACGGAGAACCCGGCATGACCCGCATCGCCCTCATCACCGGTGCCAACCGCGGACTCGGGCGCAGCACTGCGCTGCACCTCGCCGAGGCGGGCACCGATCTGCTGCTCACATACCGCTCGCACGCCGAGGAGGCCGAGGCCGTCGTGGCGCAGATCCGCGCCATGGGCCGGACGGCGGTCGCGCTGCCGCTGGACGCCGCGGACACCGCAGCGTTTCCGGCTCTTGCCGACACCGTGCGCGGTCTGCTCAAGGAGCACTGGGACCGCGAGAACTTCGACCTCCTCGTCAACAACGCCGGCCACGGCAACCAGAAGCCGTTCGTGGACACCACCGAAGAGGACTTCGACGGGCTGATGAACGTCCACGTCAAGGGCGTCTTCTTCCTCACCCAGGCGCTGCTGCCGCTCCTCAGTGACGGCGGCCGGATCCTCAACGTCTCCACCGGCCTGACCCGTTTCATCGCCGCTCAGACATCGGCATACGCTGCTGCCAAGGGCGCCGTCGAGGTCCTCACCCGCTATCTCGCCAAGGAGCTGGGGCCGCGCGGTATCTCCGTCAACGTGCTCGCGCCGGGCGCCACCGCGACCGACTTCGGTGACGGGCACGTCCGCGACAGCGCGGAGGCCAGGACCTCCATCGGCTCGGTCACCGCGATGGGCAGGGTCGGGGAGCCGGACGACATCGGTGCCGCCGCCGCGGCGCTGCTCGCCGAGGGCAGTGCCTGGATCACCGGGCAGCGCGTCGAGGCGTCAGGCGGCATGCTGCTGTAAGGCGGCCGAGGGACGCACGGCGGCACGAGCAGAGCTGCCGAGCGGAAGAGAGTCCCGAAGGGCGGCGACCGGAACGGGAGCGAAGGAACAGGGAGCATCGGACCGTGGACAGAGCACAACTCGCGGACTTCCTGCGCACCCGCCGGGAGGCTCTGCAGCCGGAGGACGTGGGCCTGCCCCGGGGGCCGCGCCGGCGGACCAGGGGGCTGCGGCGCGAGGAGGCGGCGGCACTGAGCGGCATGTCGACCGACTATTACAGCCGACTGGAGCAACAGCGCGGCCCGCAGCCGTCCGCACCGATGCTGGCGGCCATAGCCCGCGGCCTCCACCTGTCGCTCGCCGAACGTGACCACCTGTTCCGCATCGCCGGGCACAATGCGCCCCCGCGGCTGGGTTCGGACCACATCACGCCTGGACTGATGCGGATCCTGGGCCGTCTCGACGACACCCCGGCGCAGGTCGTCAACGATCTGGCCGAGACGCTGTGGCAGACACCGCTGGCCACCGCGCTGGTCGGCGACGAGTCCCGCTTCACGGTTGTGGACCGCAGTTTGTACCACCGTTGGTTCACCGACCCGGCCACCCGGCTGAGCTATCCGGAGGAGGACCACCCGGGGCACAGCAGGTTCTTCACCGCGGAGCTGCGTGCCGCCTACTCCCGGCAGGGCAAGGGCAGTCGGGCCGAAGCGCTTGTGGAACGGCTGCTTGCGGCCAGCGAGGAGTTCGCCGAGTGGTGGAGTGCGCACGAGGTCGGTGCGCCACGGGTGGAGCCGAAGCGGTTCCGCCACCCGGAGCTGGGCGAGATCGAGGTGCACTGCCAGGTTCTTCTTGACCCGGACCAGGCGCAGACACTCCTCGTCTACACGGCCACGCCCGGTTCGGAGAGCGACGAGAAGCTGCGCCTCCTGCCCGCCGTCGGAACCCGCTCCGCGGGGCCTTGACCGCCGCGCCGGGTGAGACGGAAGCGGGACACCGGCCGCCGCCCGGCCCGCGATGCGTCGGGGCCGGGCTCAGACGTACTGTGCGACGCCGTTGCCGAGGGACCAGTCGATCGACTCGTTCTCGGTCACGGTGACGAACATGTTGCGCGGCTCGGCCGCCGCGTACTGCTGTGCAAGCTCGGCGATCCGTCGGTACAGAGCCTGCTTCTGCGCGGGGGTCCGCCCCGAGCGCATGGTGATCGCGACGTAGACGATGCCGTCGTCGCGGTGCACACCGAGGTAATCGCCGTAGCGCAGCGTGCTGTTGGTGCCGTCGTGGCCGACGAGGACCTGGAACCGGTCGTCGGACGGTATCCCGATCGTCTCGACCAGTGCGTCGTGCACGGCCCGGCCGAGCGCGTCGAGCCGGTCCGCATCGGCCCGTAGTGCGTCGATACGTACGAATGGCATGGCAGCGGATCTCCTTCAGTGGGCGGGACGACAGCCGCAGGCGTCGACGTACCGTACATACTAGTAGGTACAGTCGACCGTCAGGGCCGACGGCCGATGAAGCACAGGAACGTGGTCTGTGCGTCGGCATCCGCGGGTGCCGGGACGCTCTCGTCGAAGGCGCCGGTCGCCAGGAGTTCCGCGTGGTGGGGGAGCAGTGCCTGGTGGGTACGGGTGACAGCGTCCTGGTCGAGTATCTCGTCGCCTCCGGTGGCTCGGGCCAGGTCCCAGGTGTGGCCCAGCAGTTCGAGGGAGCCGATCACATCGACGGCCTGCTCCACCGGGACCGGTCCGAGCGGACCGCCGGGCAGCGGCCGGGCCGCCGACGCGGGGTCGCGGAGCATCGCGAGCATGTGGGTACGGCAGTCGAGGAACGCGGCTGCAAGATCGGCGCCCGGCTCCACGGCGGGCGCCTCCGCCATCGGGGAGACGGCGACACCGTGCGCCGGGGACGGGGAAGTGCCGTGCACCGCGGCGAGGATGCCCCGGTGCCCGTTGATGACGTGTGCGACGACATCGCGGGCGGTCCAGCCCTGGCACGGGCTCTTCGCATCCCACCGGTCCGCGGGGACTTCCCGGACGCGGGCCAGGAAGGCGTCGGCGAGCTGTGCGTAGCGGTCTGCGGCATCGGACATGAGGGCTCCTGTTGCTCGGTACGTGGGGAGCTACGTGGGCGGTTCTCTACGGGCCCGCGGGTGGCCGGGGCCGCGTATGCGCTGGTCAGTGCGGCGGCATGTGGCGGAGGACTTCGTCCAGGCGGCGCCCGGCCACCGAGACCCAACCGCCGCCCATCACGTCGCGGGCGCGCTGCTGGAGCGGATTGTCGGGGTCGAAGCCGTCGTGGACGAGGAAGAGCCGGGTCCCGCGGCCTTCGGGCCGCAAGGTCCAGGTGATGGTCCAGTCGGCGCCGCTCGGGCTGGAGGGGTCGGCGTCGCGCCAGCCGACCCGCAGCATGCTCTCGGGCTCGAAAGCGAGTACCTCGGCCTGGACGGTGCCGGAGAACCCGGTGGCGGGCATGGCCCGGGCCTGCATGGTGTACCGGTGGCCGACCTCGAGACGGAAGTCGCAGGGCATGAGCCACTGCGCGATCAGGTCCGGCTCGGTCAGCGCGCGCCACACCTTGGCCGGTGGATGCGCCAGGAACTGGTCGACCCGGACGGCGGTCGCATCATCGGCGGCCATGTCCTCGGCGGCCATGTCGTCGGGGCTGCTCATGGCGTTACCGGCCGCCTCGTCATCGGTCACGGCTCATCGTCCTCAAGGGTGTCGAGCAGGTCGCGCAGGTTGCTCAGCTTCTCGCGCCAGAACCGCTCGAACGGGTTCAGCCACTCCTGCACCTCGTACAAGGCGGCTGCTTCCAGTCGGTAGAGCCGCTGTCGGCCTGATCTGGTCTCGCTGACCAGCCCGGCCTCCCGGAGCACCCGCAGGTGCTCCGAGAAGCTCGGGCGCGCCATGGCGAAGTGCGCGGCGAGCTCGGTGACGGGCTGCGGTCCGTTGTCCCGCAGCAGCCCGAGCACCTCGCGCCGCACCGGGCTGGCCAGCGCTGCGAAGACCTTTTCCTCCTGCGTCCCGGTGGCGGGCATCGGTTCAGGCCCGGGTTCCCGACGGGGCCGGTGCGGAGAGCACGAAGCGGTTGCCGTCGGGATCCGCGAGGGTGGCCTGGCGGCCCCAGGGCAGCTCGTCCGGGCCCTCGATCGCGGCACCGGCCTGCGCGAGCCCGGCACAGTCGGCATCGAGGTCGGACGTCTCGAGGATGATGCCGCTCGCGCTGCCGGGGGTGAAGCCCTGCTCGGCGGAGGCGAGCGTGAAGCTGGTGGCGGCTCCGCGCGGGGCGACCTGGAGCCAGCGGACCGGGCCGTTCTGCTGGTCGACGAGGACCTCGAAGCCGAGCGTGGAGACGTAGAAGTCCTTCGCCCGGTCCTGGTCGGAGACGGGCACGGTGACGGTTTTGGCGTGCGTGATGTTCATGCCCCCACTATACGTAGGAAATTTCCTACGTGTCACCCCTGCCCGTCGTAACCCGTCACCGGCGCACGGCGGTGACCAGCCAGGCGGAGCTGCGCAGCCGTACCGTGCCCTGGGCGTCCTCGTGGCCGCGCAGCAGTTCGGTCAGTTCCCGCCGGGCCCGTGCGCCGGTCTCCTGGTCCACCTGCGTCAGCAGGTGGCGACCGGGGCCCGAGTCGAACAGGAAGTCGGCCGCGTCCTGGGCTCCCTGCCCCCACCTTCCGTCCGCTTCGGTGTGCTGGACGGCGATGTCCGTGAAGCCGGCCGCCGCGAGGACCTCGCGCACCCGCGCGGGGTCGGCGAGGGAGAACATGCCCGGCCCGCCGGTCGCCCCGAAGCCGCCGACCGGCAGGTAGGCGCGCAGCTCGGCGAGTGCCTGGAGCCATTCGTTCCCCTCGGCGCCGGCCGCGCAGATGAAGGCGAGCCGACCCTCGGTGCGCAGGCCGCGGGCGATGTTGGTGAAGGCGGCCACGGGGTCCGCGAAGAACATCACGCCGTAGCGGCTGATCGCCACGTCGAAGTCGCGTCCGGCAAGGGGGTGCACCTGGGCGTCGCCCTGCTCGAACGTCACGTTGTCGAGGTGTTCCGCGCGTGTGGTGGCGCGGGCGCGCTCCAGTTGCGGTCCGGAGAGGTCGACGCCGGTGGCGTGTCCCTCGGTGGCACGGCGGGCGGCGAGCCGGGTGGTGGCGCCCGCGCCGCAGCCGATGTCCAGCACGGTGTCGCCGGGTGCGATGCCGGCGGCGTCGAGAAGCGGCTGGTTGAACCCTTCGTTGACGGCGTCCCAGCGGTCCTGGTTACGGGCCCAGTGGGTGCCCTCGTAACCGTTCCATGCCTGCTCCTGCTCGGCGTTGGCGCTCTGCTGCATGACGAACCTCGGCTTTCCCTGCCTAGTATGGGCGTGTGCCCAAAGAATGTATGGGCGCACGCCCAAACTGTCCACTCGCAGCGCTGTCCTATCCGAAAGGTCCCCGATGTCCCCTCGTGGTGTGGCCGTCCCCGATATCCGTGAACGACTTTTCGCCGCCGCGGAACGTGTTGTCGCCCGCGGCGGTCCCGGCGCGCTGACGAGCAGGGCCGTCACCGATGAGGCGGGCTGTGCCAAGGGGATGCTGCACACCCATTTCGCGGGCGGGCTGGACGAGTTCGTCGCCCAACTCGTCCTGGACCGCTTCGCGCGGACCGCCGCGCTCGCCGCCGAACTGCCGCGCCGGGCCGGTCAGGAGACGGTCGCCGCGAACCTCGCCACCGTCACGACCGCGCTGCTCACCTCCGCCGGCCCGACCATGGCAGGCATCGCCCTCACCCGCCCCGGCGCCTCTGCCCGCTTCCGCGATGCGATGGCCGCCGGAGCCCCGGGCTTCGCAGCCGTCCAGGAGTCCGTTGCCGCCTATCTGGCCGCCGAGCAGCGCCTGGAGCGCCTGGCCGCCGACGCGGACCCCGAGGCCCTTGCCCTCGCCCTGGTCGGCACAGCCCACCACCTCCTGATGACCAGCTGGCCGGGCGCCCCGGACCCGTCCGCACAGCTCGACCGGGTGATCGCGGCGCTCACCGGCCCCGGCACACCCCGCTGACGGCCCCGTCCGCACGGGAGCACAACGGTGTACCCAAGGGAACCGTGGGGGTCCACCGACCGGTTGACGGCAGGTTCAACCTGGCGATGCTGTCGCCGCCGACCCGCCCGCGACCAGCATGTTTCCCATGACCAACATTGTTGTACGCACGGCACGCTGGAGTGCGGCGCACCCCTGGAAGGGCATCGTGGGGTGGTTCCTCTTCGTCGCGCTGTGCCTCGGCGCCGGGATCTCCGCGGGGACCCACGCCGCCACCACCGAGGACTACCGCATCGGCGAGGCGGGCCGCGCCGAGGCCATGGCCGCACAGGGCGGACTCCAGCAACGGCCCGTGGAACACGTCCTGATCACCCGGGAACCGGGCGGAGACAACAGGGGAGACAAGAGCCGTTCGCTGTCGGGCACAGCAGCGCTCACCGCCGCCCGTGAAATCGCCGCGGGGATGCGGAAGCTCCCCGAAGTCCGGTCCGTGAGCGCGCCGGTACGCGCCTCGAACGGCGCAGCCCTGCGGCTGGACGTGGCCCTGAAGGGCTCCGAACTCGACGGCAAGAAGCACGTCGACCCGCTGCTGGCGCAGACTCGGAAGTCGGCCGCCGACCACCCCGGCCTGCGGATCGAGCAGACGGGCGGCTCGTCCATCAGCAAGGGAGTCGATGGGCTGCGCTCGGACGAACTCGCCCGCACCGAGAAGGTGGCCCTGCCGGTCACCCTGATCACTCTGCTGCTGGTGTTCGGCTCGGTGGCGATGGCCCTGGTGCCGCTGCTGCTGGCGCTGACGTCCATCGTCGCGGCCGTGGGGCTTTCGATGCTGGCCTCGCACGTCTTCCCCGACGCGGGCGTGGGCACCAACGTCATCCTGCTCATCGGGCTGGCCGTCGGCGTCGACTACACCCTGTTCTACCTCAAGCGGGAGCGGGAGGAGCGTGCCCGGTCCGGCGGCAGACTCAGCTCCCGTGCCGTGGTCGAGCTCGCGGCGGCCACTTCGGGGCGGGCCGTGGTCTGGTCGGGGCTGGCCGTCGCACTCTCCAGCGCGACGCTCTATCTGGCGGACGACGTCATCTTCTCCTCGCTGGCGACCGGCGCCATCGTCGTCACCGTCGTGGCCGTGGTCAGCTCCCTGACCGTGCTGCCCGCCCTGCTCGCCGTGATGGGGGAGCGCGCCGAGCGGCGTACGGCCCGGCGTGCCGAACGCGGCACCCGGCCGCTCATACGCCGCCGCACCGACCCGGCGAACAGAGGCGGCGACGGCGCCCGGGAGGGCAGGCTCACCGGTACCGTGCTCCGGCTCGTGGAGCGCCGGCCCGCCGCCACCCTGGGCTTCGCCGTGGCAGTGCTGCTCGCACTGGCGGCACCCGTGGTCGGCATCAACCTGACCGACATGGGCCGCGAAACGCACCCCCGCTCCGTCGCCGCGATGCGGACCTACGACCGGCTGAACGCCGAGTTCCCCGAACTGAAGGCCACCCACAGGGTCGTGGTGCGGGCCGGTGCCGACCGTGCCGACCAGGTGGCCAGGGCGCTGCACAGCCTGGCGGAGGAAGCCGAGTCCGACCCGGCTCTGGGCGGTACGCCGCAGATCCGGGTATCGCCCGACGGCCGGATCAGCATGCTGGAACTGCCCGTCCCGCACCATGTGAGCACCGCCGAGGCCCGCTCCTCGCTGGAACGGCTCCGCGAGCGCTACGTACCGCACGCGGCGACCGCGCTGCCCGGCGCGGAGCTCGCCGTGACCGGTGACGTTGCCCGCCATGTCGACTATCCCGCCCACCAGAAGCAGCAACTGCCGCTGGTCGTCGGTGCGCTGCTGCTGGTCACGTTCGCGATGACGGTGTGGGCGTTCCGCTCGGTGGTCCTCGGCCTGGTCGGGGTCGTACTCAATCTGCTCTCGGCAGCGGCGTCGCTCGGCGTGCTGGTCGCCGTCTTCCAGCACCGCTGGGCGGAGGGGCTGCTGGACTTCACCTCCACCGGCTCCATCGGCTCCCGGGTGCCGCTGTTCCTCTTCGTGATCCTCTTCGGCCTCTCCATGGACTACCAGGTGTTCGTGATCAGCCGGATACGGGAGGCGGCACAGAGCGGTCTGCCCACCCGGCAGGCCGTCATGGCGGGCGTACGAAGCTCCGCCGGTGTGGTGACCAGCGCGGCGGTCGTGATGGTGACGGTCTTCGCGAGCTTTGCGGCGCTGCATCTGATCGAGATGAAACAGATCGGGTTCAGCCTCGCCGTCGCGGTGCTGCTGGACGCCTTCGTCATCCGGCTGCTGGTACTGCCCGCGCTGATGCTGTTGTTGGGCGAGCGCTCCTGGTGGCCCGCGCGCCGGGCACCGACTCCCCCGGCCACGCGTCCTGAACCGCTGCCGGCCCGCATAGGGTGAGCTCATGCGTCCCTGGCTCCAGCTCGGCGAACGGGCTTCCGCCGCCACGTTCCACCGCTGGTACTCCGTCACCTGGGTGCTGTTCGGGCTGGCGCCTCCCACCATCGGCGTGGTGGACGACGCCCTCGCGACGCGGCTGACCGCCTGGGCGGTACTGGCCGTGCTCGGGCTCTGCTACGCCGGTCTGCGCGGACGCGCGGAGCGCCCGGCGGTGCGGCCACGGACGTTTCTGGCCGTGCTGGTCGCCGGGATGGCCGTGCTGTCGGCGGCGCTCGGCGGCGGCGCGGCCCTGTTCGTGGTGTCACTGCCGCTGTTCTGGATCCACGCACGTGGCTCCCGCGCCCCGGTGCTCTGGAGCGGTGCCGGCGCCTTCGTGTCCGTCGTCGCCGGCCTGCCGCGGGAACAGTGGAACCCGGAGTTCTTCACCGGCGACCTGGTGATCACCGCTTTCGGGTACGCGGCCGGTGTAGGACTGGGGCTGTGGGTGCGGCGTCTGGTGGCCCAGGGCGAGGAGCGCGCCCACCGGCTGGGTGTCGAACTGGCCAGCGCGCAGCGGCAGTTGGCGGAGGCGTACCAACGGCAGGGCGCCGCCGAGGAGCGGGAGCGGCTCGCCCGCGAGATCCACGACACCCTCGCCCAGGGGTTCGCCTCCATCGTGGTGCTGGCGGAGGCCGCGCGGGACAACCTGGCGGCGGCACCGGGCGAGAGCCTGCGGCAGCTGGAGTCGATCGAGCGGACGGCCCGCGAGAACCTGGCCGAAGCCCGCGTCCTGGTCGGCTCCGCGCCGCGCAGCGGCATCGCCCCCGGCTCGGTGGCGGCGACCCTCCGCAGAACCCTGGACCGGTTCGCGCAGGACACCGGGATCCGCGTCGAAGCGGATCTCCAGGACGTCGTGTGCGACCAGCCGACGCGGATCGCGCTGCTGCGCTGCACCCAGGAATCGCTCGCGAACATCCGCAAGCACGCCGCGGCCTCCACCGTCGGCCTGCTGCTCACCGGGGACGCCGACCGCATCGAGTTGGAGATCACCGACGACGGGAAGGGCTTCGTCGTGGAGCGTGCCCGCGGCTTCGGGCTGGACGGCATGGACAGACGGCTGGCGGAGCTGGGCGGCGAACTGACCGTCACCAGTGCGCCAGGCGAGGGCACCCGCATCCTGGGCGCGCTGCCCGTCACCGAGGGGGCCGCGGCGTGAGCGGCGGGCAGCCGACCGGGCCGGAGCGCGCAGGCCAGGACACGATCCGGGTCCTGGTGGTGGACGACCACACGGTGATGCGGGCCGGAGTCGTGGCCCTGCTTGCCCCCGAGCCCTCGATCACCGTCGTAGGCGAGGCGGGCGACGGCGGCGAGGCGCTGGACTTGGTGGAGTCCCTCCGGCCGGACGTCGCCCTCGTCGACCTGCGGATGCCGGTCCTCGACGGGGTGCACCTCACAGCGCGCGTGGTCGCCGGGCCCGTTCCCACCCGGGTGCTGATCCTCACCACGTACGACACCGACGAGGAGATCGAACGCGCCGTCGAGGCAGGTGCCGTGGGCTATCTCCTCAAGGACACCACCCGGGAACAGCTCGTCGACGCGATCCGCGCCGCACACCGGGGCGAGACGGTGCTGGCGCCCCGGGTGGCCGAACGCCTCGTGGCCCGGATGCGGCGGCCGGCCGCCGCCGCGCTCACCTCCCGCGAAGCGGAGGTGCTCTCGGCCGCCGCCGACGGGTTGTCGAACGCCGCCATCGGCCGTCGGCTGCACATCGCGGAGGCCACCGTCAAGACCCACCTGCTGCGGGTGTTCGCCAAGCTCGACGTCAGCGACCGCACCCACGCGGTGGTCGTCGCACTGGAACGCGGACTGCTGCAGCGCTGAACCTGGGGGAGTTGAGCAGCGCAGTAGCTGCCCCACAGCCTCCCTCAGCGGGACAGCCCCCGTTGACCGGCCAGGAACCGGCAGCGCGCTCAAGGCCGAGCCGGCCGTCGTCGAAGAAATCCGTACCCGCGGCGAGGCCGGCTGGTGGTCCCGCCCGGCAGGCGACCAGCCACTGACCTGACAGCCGGGCGGACCCACAGGTTTTTTGCCGGACCGGCAACAGGGCTGGCATCCGGGCGCGATGGGCCACATGATCGTTACCGGGCCGACCGGCCGACCGGCCGATGAGTCCGGTAACGGGCACGGCGCTCGGCAGTTCAGCAGCTTCGGAGGGCATATGTCGTCGCAGACCAAGGACCTGACGCAGGAACTCACGCACCGGCTGGTCCCCTCGCCGGCCGGCCGGATCCACCTGGTCGAGCAGGGCAGCGGTCCACTGGTGCTGCTCGTCCACGGCTTCCCCGAGTCCTGGTACTCCTGGCGCCACCAACTGCCCGCGCTGGCAGCGGCCGGATACCGCGCCGTCGCCGTCGACGTACGGGGCTACGGCCGTTCCTCGAAGCCCGCGGAGACGGCCGCGTACCGGATGCTCGACCTGGTGGAGGACAACGTCGCGGTCGTGCACGCCCTCGGTGAGCGGACCGCAGTGATCGTCGGGCACGACTGGGGCTCGCCCATCGCCGCGAACTCCGCCCTCGTCCGTCCGGACGTCTTCCGCGCGGTAGGGATGCTGAGCGTCCCCTACAGCCCGCGTGGCGGCCCCCGGCCCACCGAGGTCTTCGCCCGGGTGGGCGGCGACGAGGAGTTCTACGTCTCCTACTTCCAGCAGCCCGGCCGTGCCGAGGCCGAAATCGAGCCCGATGTCCGCGGCTGGCTCGCCGGCGTCTACGCGGCCCTGTCCGCCGACACCATGCCGGCCAAGGGCGCACCGGACCCGCATTTCATCGCCCAGGGCGGCCTGATGCGTGACCGGTTTCCGAACGGTCAGCTGCCTAGCTGGCTCAGCGACGAGGATCTCGACTTCTTCGCCGGGGAGTTCGAGCGGACGGGGTTCGCCGGGGCCCTCAACCGTTATCGCAACATGGACCGGGACTGGGAGGAGCTCGCCGACTTCGACGGCGCTGCCCTCACCCAGCCGTCGCTGTTCGCAGGCGGCGGCCTGGACGCCTCCACCACCTGGCTGCGCGACGCCATCGACGCCTACCCGACCACCCTCCCGAGCCTGCACTCCTCCCACATCCTCGAAGACTGCGGCCACTGGATCCAGCAGGAGCGCCCCCAGGAGACCAACCGGCTGCTGACCGACTGGCTCGCGTCGCTGCCCACGCCGGCCGCCTGAACCAGCCCCACAACACCGGCACTTCCCCGGCGCCGCCTCTCCGTGTCAGGTCACGTATCGGCGGGAGTCGGTCGTTCGACGGCGTCCAAGGCCGGGGCGATCACGGCGAAGGCCCAGTCGGTCAGTGCGGCCGGGTCCTCGGCGCCGTCGCTGCCGCTCCACCGGTGCAGCACGGCGTCGAAGGCGGACAGCGCCATCCCGGCGGCCAGACGCGGGTAGAGCTCCGCCTCTCCGTCGAGTTCCAGGCGGCGTGCCAACTCCGCCGCCAGATCGTCGCGCCACTGCGCCTGGCGCTCCAGAAAGCGTGCGTGCAGGGCGGGAGTACGCAGAATCAGCTGCACCACTCGCAGCGCCCTCTCGGAATGGTCGGCGCAGGCGGCGAGGGGGACCCAGACAGCGTGCCGCAGCGCGACGGACGGCGGTTCGGGCACGGGGCGGGACGCCAACTCCGCCCGGACGTCGGTGCCCATGTCGGCCAGGAACTGGACGACCACGTCCTCCTTGGACGCGAAGTACCGGAAGAACGTCCGCTTGGAAACGCCCGCGGTGGCCACGATCTCGTCGACGGTGACCGCGTCGAACCCTTTCAGCGCCAGTAGTTGCAGCGCAGCCTCGGTCAGTTCGTCCGCGACGAGCTGACGTTTGCGCTGGGCCAGGCTCAGTTCTGGGCGGGAAGTCACCGGACCATCGTAGCCGGGTGCCCTGCATGGCGCCAGTTGACATGTTTGACACCAAGTGCCAGTCAGTGCAATCTGTGCCGCATGACAGCGGAACAGGGTTGGACCATCGAGCAGATACCGGACCAGACCGGGCGGATCTTCGTCGTCACCGGAGCCAACAGCGGCCTCGGCCTGGCGACCACCAGGGCGCTCGCCCGCCGGGGCGGGCACGTCGTCCTCGCGGTGCGGGACGAGGAGAAGGGGCGGCAGGCGGTCGCGGAGATCACCGCCGGGCAGCCGGATGCCCGCCTCGAGGTGCGCCACCTCGACCTGGCCGATCTCGACTCGGTCCGCGCCTTCGTCGACCGGCTGGGCACCGATCACCCGCGGCTGGACGTGCTCGTCAACAACGCCGGTGTGATGGCGCCACCTCGCTCGCTGAGCGCGCAGGGGCACGAGCTCCAGTTCGCCTGCAACCACCTGGGCCACTTCGCGCTCACGGGGCTGCTGCTCGACCCGCTGACCGCCGGCCGTGACCCCCGGGTGGTGACGGTGAGTTCGGTCAACCACCGCAAGGCCCGCCTCGACTTCGACGACCTCGACGGTGAACACCGCTACTCGCCCATGGGCTCCTACAACCGGTCGAAGCTCGCCAACGCCGTCTTCGGGCGGGAACTCCACCGGCGGCTGACCGCGGCCGGCAGCCCGGTGCGCAGCGTGCTCGCTCATCCCGGCTACACCGCGACCAACCTCCAGTGGGGTACTCCGACCGGTCTGTGGCGACTGCTCCTGGGCCGCATCGGCAACCCGCTGCTCGCCCAGACTCCGGCCCGCGGCGCCCTGCCCCAGCTCTACGCCGCGACCGAGCCGAGCGTGGCAGGCGGCCAGTTCATCGGCCCCGACGGGCCGGCCGAACTGCGCGGCGCCCCCACCCGGGCGCGGCTGTCCGCCGCAGCGGACGACGCGGAAACCGGCCGCCGGCTGTGGGAGGTGTCGGAACAGCTCACCGACGTACGGTTCGTCTTCTCGGCCCCGGTCTGACGACTGTGTCCGTTACTGCTGGTGGAGGAGGGGAACCCGGGCCACGTCAGCCAGGGCGCCGGTCACCGGCCGGTGGCGGGTGCCGGAGGTGGTCGAGGAAGGGAGAGCCCACCGTGACCAAGGCACGGGACATCATGACGGGCAGCGCCGAGTGCACCGGCGCGGGGGAGAGCGCGCCGGATGCCGCCCGCAGGATGCACGCCCTGCCGACCGGCTGAGACGCCTTCGGCTGTCCCGGGCCGGCCGACGGAAGGCCGCGACAGGAGCTCGACCATGGACCCGACAGCTGCCATGCCTGTCTTCACCACCCTGGACGCCCTCACCGAGCTGGTCACCGAGCGCAGCAGACTGTATGTGCGCTGGTCCCGTGGTCCGTCGGTCGACCTGCAAAGGGTCTCGAGCATGGACGACCTGACGGGCGCGGCGATGCCCGGGCTGTCCGCCAGCCCGCTCGACGTGGAGGCGTGGTGGGAGGACCGCCCCGCGCGAGTGTGGGTGGCCCGCCGTCTGTACGACTACTCCCATCTGCCCCGTGTCAAGGACTCACTGACCCGCCCCTGGGTCCTGAGGGGGCAGGAGATGGGCCGTGGCCCCGACAATGAGCCGCTGGTCCGGGACGTCGACCCGCTGGGCTGGATCGATGACCGCGTCATCGCCGAAGCGGACGCCGTCATCACCCGCCAGCCCGGCAGCTGGGGCCCCATACGCCGGGACGGCAGTGCGCTGTGACGCCCCGCCGCCGAGCGGCCGCTCGGGCTCATCCCTCGCTATACGGTTACGTATAGACGGAAGTCACCCCGTATATACGGCTCCGTATGGAAGGCTCGGGGAGACGTGAGGGGAGACATCATGGGCGTGACCCGGACACCTCGCGACAGGTGGATCGAGGAGGGGCTGCGCGCGCTCGCCGCCGGCGGCCCGGAGGCGGTCCGGATCGAGTCGCTGGCGCAGGCACTCGGCGTCAGCAAGGGCGGCTTCTACGGGTACTTCGGCAACCGTGACGCGCTGCTCACCGAAATGCTCGACACGTGGGAGCGTACGGTCACGGACGACGTCATCGAGCAGGTGGAGCGCGATGGGGGAGACGCCAAGGCGAGACTGGAACGGCTGTTCATCATCGCCTCGGCCGGCCAGGGACCGGTGACGGGCACCGCCGCCGACCTCGCGGTCCGCGACTGGGCACGGCGCGACGAAGCCGTCGCGCGGCGGCTCCGCCGTGTCGACAACCGGCGGATGGCGTATCTGCGTTCCCTCTTCGGCGCCTTCTGCACCGACGAGAACGATGTCGAAATCCGCTGCATGCTCGCCGTCTCCCTGCGGATCGGCAACCACTTCATCGCCGCCGAGCATGTTGGCCGCAGCCGTGCGGAGGTATTGGAACTGGTCAGGAAATGGCTCCTCAGATAGCGCCTTCGGGCAGCACCGTCCGCACCGGCGCGGCCGGTGGCCGAACGCATCACCGGTGACCATCCTGCTTGGAGCAGGTGGACGGCCGCATGCCGGAACCTGCGGCCTCGGCGGTACGGGGAAGCGCGCAGCAGCACGATCGAGGGGCAGGATGTTCGGGTGAGTCAGGTGTGGGTGTGGCGACGGATCTACCGGTGGGTGCCCGCCGGGGTGCTCGTGCTTGCCGTCGGGCTGGATCTGCTCGCGCGTCATTGGGTTTCCACGGCACCTCTGCTCGCCGTGGCGCCGGTGGTGGCCGCGCCGGTGCTGGAGCCGCTGACCATCGTGGCCGTGGGCGCCGCCGCCATGGCCGCGCACGCCGGGCTGGCCTACTCGAGCGGCACGTTCGGGCCGCAGAGCGGTATCGGCACCCAGCTCACCCTGGTGGCCATCACCGCGCTGGCGGTCGGGCTGAACCGGACCATGCGCTCGCACCATGCCACCGCCGACAAGGCCCGGCACGCCGCCCAGGTGGCCCAACAGGCGGTACTGCCCACTCCGCCCGAGCGCACGGGGGGCCTGCACGTCGTGGCGCGGTACGTCCCCGCCGACGAGACGGCCCTCATCGGGGGCGACCTGTACGTGGTCCAGGAGACGCCGTACGGGGTGCGCGCGATGATCGGTGACGTGCGCGGCAAGGGGCTGTCCGCCATCTCGGTGGTCAGCGCGGACATCGGTGCCTTCCGCTACGCCGCGGACCACTGCGCCGACCTGCTCACGGTGGTGGAGTCGCTTGAGGAGACGCTCGCGAGGGAGGGGCAGCGGCAGGGTGGGCTGGAGCAGACCGAGGGGTTCACCACCGCGCTGCTCGTCGAGTTCGCCCCGGACCTGGAGCAGGTCCGGCTGGTCAACCGTGGCCATCCGCCGCCGCTGCTCCTGGATCCGGCGGGCCATGCCCAGGTGCTGGAGCCCCGGCAGGAGGCGCCGCCGCTGGGGATCACGACCCTCGGCTCCTGGATCTCGCCCGTGGAGACCTACGACCTCCCGCCGGGCGGGACGCTGCTGTGTTTCACCGACGGTGTCACCGAGGCACGGGACCGCAGCGGCACCTTCTACGACCCGGCCGACCGGGTCTCCCAGATGCTGGACGCCTACCGGCGCAACACCGGCTACCCGGCGGATCCGCACACCGTCCTCGACTTCCTGGTCACCGACGTACACCGGCACAGCGCCGGGCCCGCCCAGGACGACCAGGCCCTCCTCGCCCTCACCCGCCCGGCCCGCCGCAGCGACCTCCTGGCCGAGATCCCGCCGCTCTCACCCTGACGCCGCGACGGCTTCGTCCACGGTGTCGGTGAGGCCGAGACGGAGATGTTCGACGTGGTACAGGGCTTGGTCGAGCAGGGCGGCGACATGGTTGTCGTGCAGCGTGTAGACCACGGAGCGGCCCTGCCGGGTGCCGGTGACAAGGCCGAGATTGCGCAGCAGCCGCAGCTGGTGGGAGCACGCGGACTGCTCCATACCGACGGAGGTGGCCAGTTCCGTTGCCGCGCACGGCCCTTCGCGCAGCCGGGCCAGGATCAGCAGCCGTGACGGTGTGGCCAGGGCCTGCAGGGTGGCGGCGACCTGCGACGCGTTCTCCGAGGTGAGGCGGGTGCGCGGGGTGGCGTCGGCTTCGGGGGTGTTCGCTCCATGGCCCATGGGCTCCATCCTACGGAGGTGAACACATGAATAGCTGTTCAAGCGTTCCTGTATGGTGAGCGAGTCGCTTCTCACCCCAGCGAAGGGCGTCCGTTCGCCATGACCTCCACCCTGACCAAGCCCTCCGCGCCTTCGGCCGCCCCGCCGGTCGCGCCGCGGCGGCGTACTCGTGTGCTGGCGCTGCCCGAGGCGCGCTGGGCACTCGCCGCGCTCGTGCTGTTCCTGCTCGCGCTGCCGCTGAACCTGCTCGGTGCCCCGGTGTGGACCTGGGCCCCGCTGTTCGCCGCCACCTACGTCACCGGCGGCTGGGAGCCGGGTTGGGAGGGGCTCAAGGCGCTCAAGGACAGAACGCTGGACGTGGATCTGCTGATGGTCGTCGCGGCGCTCGGTGCGGCGGCGATCGGGCAGGTGCTGGACGGCGCGCTGCTGATCGTCATCTTCGCCACCTCCGGCGCCCTGGAGGCGGTCGCCACCGCGCGGACGGCGGACTCGGTCCGCGGCCTGCTCGATCTCGCTCCGGCGACCGCGAGCCGGCTGCTGCCCGACGGCGGCGAGGAGACCGTTGCGGCCCGGTCCCTCGCGGTGGGCGACGTGATCCTCGTACGCCCCGGAGAGCGGGTCGGCGCCGACGGCCAGGTCCTCGACGGCGAGAGTGACGTGGATCAGGCAACCATCACCGGCGAGCCGCTGCCGGTCACCAAGCAGACCGGGGACGAGGTGTTCGCCGGCACCGTGAACGGCACCGGAGCGCTGCGGGTCCGGGTGGAGCGCGATCCGTCCGACTCGGTGCTCGCCCGGATCGTGGCCATGGTCGAGGAGGCATCCGAGACCAAGGCCCCCACCCAGCTGTTCATCGAGAAGGTCGAGCAGCGGTACTCCCTCGTCATGGTCGCCGCCACGCTCGCCCTCTTCGCGGTGCCCCTTCTGCTCGGCGCCGCCCTCCAGCCGACGCTGCTGCGCGCGATGACGTTCATGATCGTCGCCTCGCCGTGCGCGGTCGTGCTGGCCACCATGCCGCCGCTGCTCTCCGCGATCGCCAACGCCGGTCGGCACGGTGTGCTGGTGAAGTCCGCGGTCGTCATGGAACGCCTGGGGCAGACCGACGCGGTCGCCCTGGACAAGACCGGCACCCTCACCGAAGGCACCCCGCACCTGGCCGACCTGCGCCCGCTGCCCGGCTCCGGGCTGACCGAGGAGGCGCTGCTGAGCCGGGCGGCCGCAGCCGAGCGGGCCAGCGAGCACCCGCTGGCCCGCGCCGTCGTCGACGCCGCCCGCTCCCGCGGCCTCCCTCTCCGGACCGCCGACGACTTCGCCTCCACCCCCGGCCTGGGCGTCACCGCAACCGTCGACGGCCACCGCATCCAGGTCGGCGCCCCCAGCCGCCTCCTGCACCACGACACCCGGCCGGCCGACAGCGCCGGGCCCGGAACGGCGCGGCAGCCGGAGGACGCCGCCCACGGGCCGGTGCGGGAGTTGGAGGAGGCTGCCCGCGAGACGGTGCGGGAGTTGGAGGAGGCCGGCCGTACGGCTGTGGTGGTGCTCGCCGACGGCCGCCCGGTCGGGGTGCTGGGCATCGCCGACCGGTTGCGGCCCGATGCGGCAGAGGCGGTGTCCGCGCTGACGTCCCTCACCGGCGCCTCGCCCGTGCTGGTCACCGGCGACAACGAACGTGCCGCCGCACTGCCGGCGGCGCGGACCGGGATCACCGATGTCCGCGCCTGCTTGTTGCCGCAGGACAAGGTCGCCACGGTCCGGGAGTGGGAAGCGGCCGGGCGCCGGGTGCTGGTCGTCGGCGACGGCGTCAACGACGCGCCCGCGCTGGCCGCCGCACACACCGGCATCGCCATGGGCAAGGCCGGTTCCGACCTCGCGCTGGAAACCGCCGACGCCGTGGTGGTCCGCGACGAACTCGCCGCCATCCCCACCGTCGTCAACCTCTCCCGCGCCGCACGCCGCCTCGTCATGCAGAACCTCGTCATCGCCGGCGCCTTCATCGCCGTGCTGGCCGCCTGGGATCTGTTCGGCACCCTCCCGCTGCCGCTCGGCGTCGCCGGCCATGAGGGCTCCACCGTCCTGGTCGGCCTCAACGGGCTCCGCCTGCTGCGCGATGCGGCCTGGCATCGCGCCCGTCTCCGGCCCGAACGGTGAGCGGACCTAGCGGAACCTGGCGGCTTTCGCGGTGAGTTGGCGGTCGAGGTAGTCCGCCGCGTCCGCGGGCCGCATGCGGGCGAGGGCGACCAGGCCGGTGATGACCACGTCCGCCACCTCGGCGTGCACGTCCTCCCAGGAGTGGCTGTACCCCTTGCGGGGATTGGTGCCCTGGACGCCGATGACGGCCTGGGCCGCCTCGCCCGTCTCCTCCGAGAGCTTCAGCACCTGCAACGTCCACTGCTGCTCCCGGTCCAGGCCACGAGCATCGCTGTGTGCGTCGAAGGTTCGGGCCAGGCCCTCGATGGTCGGCCAGACACCGCGTGCTGCCCTGCTGTCCCGTCCGGCCGACGGGGAAGCGGAGCCGTCCCCCGACTCGCCGACCGCCGGGGCAGCCGACAGGCCGGCCGTGTCGTCGGACGCGGGGGAGTACGTACGCAGAGGCGGCAGACCGGGCAGGGCGCCGGGCCACACCGCCTCCAGCGCCTGGGCCGAAGGTGCGAAGACCGGCCCCAGCGTGCCGAGGGCGCCCGGGTCGTGCCACTCCCACCGCCGGAAGCGGTCCGGCTCGGGGCATGGAGACATCAGCGTGCCGGACCAGGCGTTGACGCACACCACGGCGGACACCCGCGGCACCCCGTCGTTGTCGTCCAGCAGGATCGTCCGCAGCTGTGCATCCTCGACGCCGGCGCGCAGTCCGGTCTCCTCCGCCAACTCGCGGACCGCTGTGGCCTCGAAGGACTCGCCGGACTCGGTACGTCCGCCGGGCAGCTCCCACATGCCGTCGACGGACCGCCCCAGCAGCACCCGGCCGCTGCCGTCGGTGACGACCCCACACGCGCCGGCCACCGCACGCGGAACCGGCCGGCCCTTCTCCACCGCTACGAAGGAGTGCGGCGCCCCCCGCAGCACCAGCATCGCGAGACCGCCCGCGTCGAACCGCTCCACGTGCCCCCAGCCCTCGGCCAGCAAGCCGATCTCCTCCTCGTCCAGGGCGATGTCCCGCCGCTCCGGGGACACGCGCTCCGCGAGCGGAGTGATCACCACCAACGCGCCGCCGGGCCGCAGCCGTTCGCCGAGCCCGCGCAGGACACGAGCGCGGTCCCGCAGAAAGGGGTAGGCGAGCCGCAGGGTGATCAGGTGGTATCCGCACTCGCGCAGCTCGGCGAAGTCGTCGTGCTCGACGTCCAGCCGCAGCCACCGCACCTTGTCGCCCGCGGCATGCTCCGCGCGGGCACGGGTCAGGGCGCTGTCCGCCTGGTCGACGGCGTCCACCCGATAGCCGAGTCCGGCCAGAAAGTGGGCCAGTTCACCGGTGCCGCAGCCGACGTCCAGGGCGGTGCCGTCGCCGGGCGCTGCCAGGTGCTCGGTGAGCAGCGCCCGTTCGGCATCGCCGAGCGGCCGGAAGCCACGGCCGTCCGCATAGTGCCGGTCCCACTCCTGTGACGTGACGTAACCCAACGGGCTGCTCCTCACCTGTGCTGCGGCGGTCTGGTCTGCGACGCTCTGTCCTGCGACGGGCCGTCCTGGGACAGTCTGTTCTGCGGTGCCTGTTCTGCGATGGCAGGCGTGAGCTGCTTTCCCCTCCGATGCGGCGCGGAACCCCGGCGCGGGAGGGGGCGCGGTGCCGCGCTGTTCAGGCCCTGGCCTCGCGTGCCACGCCGGAGAGGACCGTGGTCACGGTTCTGCGAACGGTTTCGGCCGGCGGTGGTGCGCTTTTCCGGTCGGCGAACAGCAGGTGCCCGGCCCCGATCAGGGTGGGGGCGAGGGTGTCCACATCGGAGTCCGCTGCGATACGGCCGAGTTGGCGTTCGGCGGTGAGGTAGGAGGCGACCATGGCCGTGGCCTCCGCCAGCAGAGGGATGCCCGTCGGCCTGGTCCGCCGCAGCCGTGCGCGCAGCTCGTCCCGGGAGGTGACGAGGCCGACGATCGCCACCGCGACCGAGCCGAAGAGCTCCGTCAGTGCGGCGGTGAGGTTGCCGGCGACGGTGCTGCTCCCGGCGGAGTCGCGCAGGGCCGCGGCCTGGCTGTCGAGCCGGCCTACGCGGTCCTGCACGAGCTCGGTGAGGAAGGCGTCGAAGTCGGCGAAGTGCCGGTGCAGTACGCCCTTGGCGCAGCCTGCCTCGGTGGTCACAGCGCGGCTGGTCAGCGCGTTCGGCCCGTCCCTGAGCAGGACGCGCTCGGCGGCGTCGAAGAGCTGCTCGCGTACGTCGCGGATTGCCACCCCTGTCGGCACCGTGCGGCTCCTCCTCGCCTCGTCGGCCCGTTCCCCCTGCCGGGGATGGGCGTATGCCCACTGTAGTGCCGCGCGCTCCGGCGCCCGGCGGAGCCGATCGTCGCCGGTGAGGCGTTGTGCGTGGCACCGGAAGCAAGTGCTGTCCCACCTCTTGACGCCCCGTGAAGCCGACCACATATTTACCTCTCAGTGCAACTGACCAGTAACTGCAGGGCAGTGCCACGCCTTTCCCCGCTCACGAGAGGTACCGTCATGCGCTCACGCATGCCCAGCTGCCGCGCCAGAACGGCCGTTGCCCTCGCCACCGCCACCGCCGCCGTGACCACCGGCGCCGGGCTCGGTGCGAGCCCCGCGCTGGCGGACGACGTCACCGTCCACCGCTATGTCGCTCTGGGCGACTCCTATGCGTCCGGGGCCGGCGTACCGAACACGGTCGACGAGACCTGTTCGCGCTCCGACCGGAACTACCCCTCCGTGGTCAACAGCGCGCTCACCCCCGGCGCGCACCAGGACGTCACCTGCGGAGGAGCCACCACCGAAGACCTCAACTCCGCCCAGTTCCCGTCCGTCGCCCCGCAGTTGGACGCGCTGAGCGCCGACACCGATGTGGTCACCCTCACCATCGGCGGCAACGACATCGGCTTCGGCGACATCATCGTCCGCTGCGTCTCCCTCGGCCTGCTCAATCCGCTCGGCTCGCCGTGCAGGAAGAGCTACACCTGGACCGGGCACGACGAACTCGCCGCCACCATCGAGAACACCGCGCCCAAGATCTCCAAGGCTCTCGACGACATCCGGGGACGCGCCCCGCATGCCAAGATCCTCATCACCGGCTACCCGGCGATCCTGCCCGACGACGGCAGCAACTGCCCCGCCGTCGTCTCCATCGCCAAGGGCGACGCCCCCTGGCTGCGCGACACCCACAAGCATCTCAACACCATGATCGCCAAGCAGGCGGCCGAGCACGGCGCCGTGTACGTCGACACCTACTCCAAGTCCGTGGGGCACGACGTCTGCAAGCCGGTCGGAACCCGCTGGATCGAACCGCTCATCACCGACGCTGCGGCGCCGTTCCACCCCAACGCCACCGGTGAGAAGGCGATGGCCGACGCCGTCCTCGCCGCCACCCGCTGACCCGCGACTGCAAGATCCATCGAACCGGAAAGTCAGTCCGTCGGTGGCTGTGCGAAGCGCAGCACATTGCCGTACGGATCGATGACCTCCAACGTCGGTCCGCCGGGTGCGTCTCGGTCGATGCCAGGTCGAATCCGTGCGTCGGGCCGGGCGAGCAGTTCTTTGCGCAATCCGGACACGTCGGCGACCGGGAGCCACACCACACTGTGCGGACTGCCATCGCCGTGATGCTCGGACAAGTGCAAGACGGCCGCTGACCGGGACACTTGCACGTACAGGGGCAGGCCGGGCTCGAAGCGGTGCTCCCAGTCCACCGTGAAGCCCAGGTAGTCGACGTAGAACGGCAGAGCCTCCGCAACGGACATCACCCGCAGAACCGGCACGCCCGGGCTGATGGCCGACGGGGCAGGGCATCCGGACGGGCGCACCAGGGCAGCGAGGACGTTCCAGTCCTTGGTGCCCATTTGGTGTGCGATCACCTCGAGCGCGAGGCTGTGGGGGATGCTGAATCCTGCCGCAGCGAGATCGTCGCGCAGGAGCTTGGCAAGCTTCTTGGCGTGATCGGTACTCGTGGGTGTCATTGCGTCGGCCTTCCGCGCGGCCCGTCCTGCCGATGCTCGCATTGTCGGCCGGTGCCGCGATCGGTGAGCCGATGAGAGACGACCCAACCAGTGCATTCACCCAACCCTGACGGGCGCGAGCGGCCGGCTGCACCAAGCCGGCCCCGATGCTAGCGCTCAACGCGAAGACAGCGCCACCAACATTCGCGCGCCGGTGTGGAGGTCGTCCCACCGGCTTCAACCGGGCACAGTACGTCCGCAGGGGCGAGTCGGAGCCGGCTACGGCTGCGTGGGTGACCCACCGGACAGCCCTTGGCTCGTCGGCGGATCCGTGGGGTCGGCCTTGCCGGGCGGGCGGTTGAAGATGAACTCGCTGGCGTGGGCCCGAACCTGGGCGCGGGTTCGGCCGGGGTGGTCGGCGGCGAGGAAGTGGCTGCCGATGGCCATGCAGAAGGAGAGCAGGCTGCGGGCCTCGACCTCGTCGGGGTCTGTGCAGAGCGTGCTGAACGCGTCGCGTAGCAGCTGCATGCGCCGGTTGTCCACGCGGCGCAGGCGGTCGGCGACCGCCTGGTCGCGGCGGGCCCAGTCGCGGATGGCCAGGTCTATGGGCAGCAGGCGGTCGCTGGAGAAGGTGAGTTGCCCGGCCAGCCGGATCTTGTCCAGAACGTCGCCGCTCTCGTGCTCGATCCGGTCGAGGACGTCGTCGACGCTCTCTCGCTCCCAGGCGTCGAGCATCTCCGTCAGCAGCGCGTCACGGTTGGCGAAGTAGCCGTAGAACCCGCCCCTGGTGACGCCCAGTGTCTTGGCCAGGACCTCGACGCGTACCGCATCCACGCCGCCCGTGGCCAGCGCCCGCAGTCCCTCTTCGACCCACATCCCGCGCGGTGTGCGCAGCTTGCCCATCGTGTGATCCACCTCGCATTACCGCTGGTTGTACATAGCTGTATAACCGGTCTAGCCTCGACTTGTACACCACTGTATAACCAGAGAGGGCCATGGCTGCGGTTCCGTCGCCTCCCGCTGCCCCGCTCCCGACCGCGTCGAGGAACTCGGCGGAACGGCTTGCTCGGATGGCTGTACACGGCGGGGATCCTCCCGTTCCGGTACCTGATCGGCTGCCTGGCCGACTTCGAAGTGAGAACGGAGAAATCAGATGGTCAAGTGGGCAGGTTGGATCATCGCCCTCGCCGGAATGGGGCACACGCTGGGCAGCCTCGTCGAAGCAGCCCCGGAGCACGCTGGAACATGGTTCGGCGGGGGCTGGAACTTGGGGGACTACCCCGAGATGAGCGACGCCACCGTCGCGTGGTGGTATTCGGTGTTCAGTTTCGGACCGCCGCTTCTCCTGATCGGCCTGACCGTGCTGTGGCTGGACCGCCGCGGTATGACGCCGCCGCTGTTCATCTCGTGGGCCATGGCGGCGTGGGTCGTCGTCGGCTTTGTGGTCGACGGGCCCTCTCCCTTGCTGGTCCTCCTGGTCGCGGCCGGCCTGTTGCTGGCCGGAGCCCGGCGCACCAGGCGCCGCGAGAACGCGTCGTCCCAGGCCGACACCACTGCCAGGGCGCATATTGAGTCGTAATCAATTGGGCGGACTCGCCCTCGCGGTGGGGCTTGGAGCGGCAGATCTGCCGACGTGACGCGCGTGCAACCCACCCCCGCTCCGGCCGGTTCGGCCCTGCTTCAAACGCACCACCGGCGTCAGTCCTACGCCTACCGCCGCAACTTCGGCTCACCGGCAGGACCGGTCGCGACCACCGCGACCGACGACACCCTCGCGGCCCGCTGAGCCCTCTGTGAACCGCCTGCCCCGTCCCCGCCGAGACGTGCTCAGTCGGCGTCGAGGCCGTCGATCAGCCGGTTGAGGAACCGGGTGAACATCGCTTCGGGGGTGAGCGGGCGGCCCGGCGCCGCGAGGGCCTCGGCGAGTTCGGGATGGTGGCCGTCCGCGGCGACTGCGGCGAGGTAGTGGGCTTCGGCCGCGGCGCGCTCCGGCGGTCGCGCCGACCCGGCCTGAGTGAGCTCGTAACCGACGTGCCCGGCCACGAACGCGGTGAGCTGCGCGAAGACTTCCAGCTTCGCGGCGCCGTCCAACCCGGTGGGCCGCAGCGCCGCGAGCGCGCGTTCCAGGAATGCCAGCGCGTTGGGGCCCAGGGTGCGGCGGGTGGTCAGGGTGGCGGGCAGCCAGGGGTGCCGGAGCATCAGGGCGCGCTGGGCGTGGGCGACGGCCTTGAGGTCGGCCCGCCAGTCGCCGGTGGGGACAGCTTCCGCCCGGAGTTCACCGCTGACGTGGTCGATCATGAGCTCCAGCAGCGTGTCCTTGTCGGGTGCGTAGCTGTAGAGCGACATGACGCCGGCTCCGACCTCGGCGGCGACCCGCCGCATGGTGACCGCGTCCAGCCCTTCCGTATCCGCCAGAGCGACGGCTGCCGAGGTGATCGCCTCGCGGCTGAAGGCGGGTCGACGGCCGCGCCGCGGCCGGTCCGGGTTCAGCCAGAGCTGTTGCGGGTCGACGCCCGTACCGCCGGACTCGCCACCACGCGTCACGTCCCCTGGCTCCCTTCTCAGCGCCGGTGTGTCCTGCGGAAGACATCCAACTTGCGGAAGACATCCAAGCATCTACAATTCCCGTACGTCGTACGAGAATGGTGGAGGAAGCGATGACGTCAGCCACGCACGAGGCCGCATCCCGGCCGACCTGGACGCCGCCGAACGGGAAGCCGCCGCTGTCCGCACGGATGCTGCGCGCGACCTGGCGCCGCCTCCCCGCCAAACAGCACGAGGTCGGCCGGGAGCCGGGCCTGGTGGTGCCGGCAGCCGACGGCAGCCCGCTGGTCACGGACCACTACTTCCCCCGCACGCCGGGCGACTTCCCCACCCTCCTGGTGCGCTCGCCCTACGGCAGGGGAGTGCCCTGGTCACCGATGTACGGGATGCTCTTCGCCGAACAGGGCTTCCATGTGGTGCTGCAAAGCTGCCGGGGTACCGGCGGTTCCGGCGGCCGGTTCGATCTGTGGCGTAACGAGGCGGCGGACGGCCATGCGACGGTGGCCTGGCTGCGGGACCAGCCCTGGTTCGACGGAAGGCTGGGCACGGTCGGACCCAGCTATCTGGGCTACACCCAGTGGGCGCTCGCCCTCGACCCGCCGCCCGAACTGAAGGCGATGGCGGTCCAGGTGGGACTCCACGACCCCTACGCCCTCTTCCACGCGGACGGGGTACTCCGCCTGGAGAACACCCTCCTCGTCGGCGTCGGGATGACGTACCAGCACCAAGGGGTGGCCGCCTTCGCCCGGGCGACGCTACGCCTCCAGCGCCGGCTGCGGGACCTCGCCACCGCGCGGCCCCTGCGCAGCGGGTACGTCTCCGCCCTCGCGGAGGAAGTGCCCTGGCTGGACGATGTGCTGACACATCCGGACGCCGACGACCCGTACTGGCGCGGTGCCTCCACGGCCGAGGCCGCCGAGCGGCCGACGGTGCCCGTCAGCCTGATCACCGGATGGCACGACGCCCTGGTCGACCAGACCTTCGAGCAGTACGCCCGGCTGCGCCAGGCAGGATGCGAGACCGCCCTGCTCGTAGGCCCCTGGACCCACACCTCCGCGCTCCAGCAAGGCTGGCCCCAGGTCTTCGCGGAGAGCCTTGCCTGGCTGCGTGCCCACCTGCGCGACGACCGCTCCGGGCTGCGCCCCACCCCGGTACGCGTCCACATGGGAGGCGAGGACGCCTGGCGGGATCTCGACGCCTGGCCGCCCGCCCCGTCCGCCACGCGCTGGTTTCCCACCCCGGACCGGCACCTCACCCGGCAACCCCCCACCGGCTCCGTACCAGTGGCCTCCTTCTCCTACGACCCGGCCGACCCGACCCCGTCCCTCGGCGGCCCTCTGCTCTCCCATACCGCCGGACCCCGCGACAACGCCGCACTGGAGACCCGGAAGGATGTGATGACGTTCACCGGCCCACCGCTGGCCGAGCCCCTCGACGTCCTCGGCTCCGTCTCCGCCAAGCTGAGCATCTCCACGGACACCGGACACCCCGACGTCTTCGCCCGCCTGTGCGACGTGGACGCACAGGGCCGCTCGACCAATGTCTGCGACGGGCTGGCCCGGGTCCGCACAGCGGGGAAGGAGCCCGCGGAAGTCACCGTGGAGATGAGCTCCACCGCCTACCGTTTCGCCGCCGGGCACCGCCTCCGTTGGCAGATCAGCGGAGGCGCCCATCCCCGCTTCGCCCGCAACCCCGGCACGGGGGAGTCCCCGATCGACGCAACCGCCCTCACGCCCGTAGAAATCACCCTCTACGCAGACTCGGTGCTGCTGCTGCCGGAGAGGAATGCTGGACCGGCCGCGTGAATGTGCGAAACCGGTACGGCGTTTCGACAATGGTTGCCGAAACGGCGGGGTTGGCTTGCCTTTCGGATTCGTGCTGACGCGGATTCCCGCCGGTGGCGACCGGTGGCTGTTTCCTTCACCTCCAAAGGGCAGGCCGATGACTTTCCGCGCATTCTTGTCCCAGCGGCCCGAACGGTGTGCCGCAGCCGCCGGAGCCGCGGTGGTGATGGCGGTAACAGCCGTATCCAGCCTGCTGAGCAGCGCACCGGCGCCCGCAGCCGCCACGCAACAGCAGCGGGGAACCACCTACTACCTGGACTGCCAGGCAGGCAAGGACACGGCGGCCGGTACCACACCCGCCAGTGCCTGGCGGTCGCTGCGCCGGGCCGGCGCGCGCACCTATGCTCCCGGTGACCGTTTGCTGATCAAGCGCGGTACACGCTGCGTTGGTGTGCTCAAGCCCCGTGGCAAGGGGGCTGAGGGGCGACCTGTGCTCATCGGCGCCTACGGCAAGGGCGCCAAGCCGCGTCTGGAAGGCCGCGGCGCGCGGGCCACGGTGCATCTGGTGAATACAGCGCACTGGGAAGTCCGCAACCTGGACATCTCCAACTCCGGTCGGCCACCCAAATCGAAGAAGGATCTGCGGAGCGGCGTACTCGTACAGCTCCGGGACTACGGCACGGCCAGGCACTTCGTGGTGGACGGCGTGGACGTGCACGACGTCAACGGCGCCTTTGCCAAGGAACCCGATCCCTCGGGCGGCATCATTTTCGTCGTGCACGGAACGCGGAAGCCCACCCGTTTCGACGGCATCCGGATCGAGAACTCCACCGTTCGGCACGTGGACCGCACCGGCATCGGCACCGCTTCCACCTGGTCCCGCCGCGAAGAGAACATGAAAAACGCCAAGCAGGCCGGCCGCTGGGAGCCGATCACCGGCCTGAAGATCCGCCGGAACAAGCTGTACGACGTGGGCGGCGACGGCATCGTCGTCCAGAACGCCAGAGGCGGGCTGGTGGAGCGCAACTACCTGAACGGCTTCAACAAGCGCGGGCGCACCTACAACGCCGGGATCTGGGGGTGGAACGCTGACGAGGTGCTGTATCAGTACAACGAGGTCACCGGCGGTCATGGCAACAAGGACTCGATGGCCTTCGACTTCGACGGTGCCAACAACCGCAACGTCTACCGCTACAACTACAGCCACGACAACGAGGGCGGCTTCCTGCTGATCTGCGAAGTCACCGACACGATCACGCGCAACAACCGCTTCCACGACAACATCAGCATCAACGACCGCAATCTGCGGAGCGGGTACGGAGTGGTCTCGGTGCTCTGCGGACCGTCGGAGGACAACTCGATCTACCGCAACACAATCGTCACCAAGCACGGACGCACCCCGATGGTCACGAACGACGGGAAAGACACGGACGACGCCGGGATCGCAACGTTTCAGAACAACATCTTCCTTGGCTCCCTCGACAGAAATCCCGTCAAGGACCGGTTCAGCCTCTTCAAGAACAATCTGTACTGGAACATTTCGGAGCGGCCCCGAGATCCCCAGGTGGTGATCGCCGACCCGAAGCTGCACTCCGGCGCTCCCAAGGTCCCCGATGACGTGCGCCTGCGCCCCGGTTCACCCGCCCTGGGAGCCGGCGCCGTCATCAAGAACGACGACGCCACGCACGACTACTTCGGCAACGCCCTCACCACTCCGCCCAACCTCGGCGCTGACCAGGGGAAGCCCGCCCGGTAGCGTCACTGCTGGGAGGCTCCGGCCAGGTTCGACCGACCGTCCGCGCGGAACTCCAGCTGCCCTTCCGTAACGTCGACCAGCAGCCGGGTGTGCGGTTCGAGGTCGCCGCCCAGCAGCATGCGGGAGAGCCGGTTGTCGACCTCGCGCTGGATCGTCCGGCGCAGCGGGCGGGCACCGTACTCGGGCTGGTAGCCCCGGTGGGCGAGCCAGTCGACGGCTGCGGGGGAGAACTCGATCTCCAGGTCCTGGGCGTGCACCCGGCGCCGGGTCTCCTCCAGCAGCATGTCGGTGATCTGCCGCAGCTGCGCGTCGTCGAGCTGCCGGAAGACCACGATCTCGTCGATACGGTTGAGGAACTCCGGCCGGAAGTGTTCGCGCAGCGGTCGCAGCACCCTCTCGCGCCGGGCGTCCTCGTCCCCCTCCCCGCCACCGCCGAATCCGAGGACGGCGCCGCGCCCGGTGATGGCCTCCGAGCCGAGGTTGCTGGTCATGACGATGACGGTGTTGGTGAAGTCGACCGTACGGCCCTGCGAGTCGGTGAGCCGTCCGTCGTCGAGGACCTGCAGCAGGATGTTGAAGACGTCGGGGTGCGCCTTCTCCACCTCGTCCAGCAGCAACAGCGAGTACGGGTTGCGCCGCACCGTCTCCGTGAGCTGACCCGCCTCCTCGTGGCCGACGTATCCGGGCGGGGCGCCCACCAGTCGGCTGACGGTGTGCCGTTCCTGGTACTCGCTCATGTCCAGCCGCACCATCTTCTCGTCGGTGCCGAACAGCGCCTCGGCCAGCGCCCGGGCCAGCTCCGTCTTGCCGACCCCGGTGGGCCCCAGGAAGAGGAAGCTGCCGATGGGCCGGTCCGGGCTGGAGAGTCCTGAGCGGGAACGCAGCACCGCGTCGGCGACCGCCGTGACCGCCTCGTCCTGCCCGATGACCCGCTGTTGCAACCGCTCCTCCAGGCCCAGCAGCCGGTCCTTCTCCTCCTGGGTGAGGTTGCTGACCGGGATGCCGGTCTGCTGGGAGATGATGTCGGCGATGTCCTCGACGGTCACCTCGGCGATCCGGTGGCCGGGGCGTGCGTCCTGCTTGTGGCTGTCCCGCTCGATGGCCTCCTCCAGCTCGATGAGCCGGTCGCGCAACTGCTTGGCCCGCTCGTAGTCCTCGGCGGCCACCGCCTGGTCCTTGTCGCGGCGCACCTGCTCGGCCTCGCGCTCCAGCGCCCGTACGTCGGTGCCGCGGGTCGCGGTGCGCAGCCGTACCCGGGCGCCCGCCTGGTCCAGCAGATCGATGGCCTTGTCAGGGAGGTAGCGCCCCGTCAGATAGCGGTCGGACATCTCCACCGCCGCGATCAGCGCCTCGTCGGTGTAGCGCACCTGGTGGTGGGCCTCGTAGCGGTCGCGCAGCCCGCGCAGGATCTCGATGGCGTCCGCCACGGTGGGCTCCGGGACGAGCACGGGCTGGAAGCGGCGGGCGAGTGCCGCGTCCTTCTCGATGTACCGGCGGTGCTCCTCCAGCGTCGTGGCTCCGATGACATGCAGCTCGCCCCGGGAGAGCGGCGGCTTGAGCATGTTGCTCGCGTCCATCGAGCCGCTCTCCCCGCCGCCGCCCGCGCCGACCACGGTGTGCAGCTCGTCGATGAAGACGATCAGCTCCTCGGTGTGGGCGCGGATCTCGTCGATGATGCCGGTGAGCCGTTCCTCGAAGTCGCCGCGGTAGCGGGTGCCGGCCACGACGCTGCCGAAGTCGAGCTGGACGACGCGCCGGCCCAGCAGGTTGTCGGGCACGTCCCCGTCGGTGATGCGCTGTGCCAGCCCCTCCACGATGGCGGTCTTGCCGACGCCCGCCTCGCCGATCAGTACCGGGTTGTTCTTCCCGCGCCGGGCCAGCACCTCGACCGTCTGCTCGATCTGCTCGTCCCGGCCGATGACCGGGTCGATCCGGCCCTCGCGGGCCAGCTCGGTCAGGTCCCGGCCGTACTTGTCGAGGTTCGGGGTGTTGCTGGGGCGCGTCTCCTGGCCGCGTGCGGGCGCCTCCGTGCCGCCGCCCTGTCCGGCGCTCGGCCCGCCACGCGGACTGGCGGAGCGGGGATCGAAGTGCGCCGAGTTGAGGATCTGGCCCGCCGTGGAGTCGCGGTTGGCGGCGAGCGCGACCAGCACGTGTTCGGCACCGATGTAGGAGGCGCCGCGCGAGCGGGCGATCTCGTGCGCGTCCATGAGCGCCCGCTTCACCGCAGGGCTTACGGAGAGCGAGTTGCGGGGCTGTCCTTCGCCCACCTCACGGTCGATCTCGGCGGCGAGCGCGTCGGGGTCTGCACCGGCCCGGGCCACCATGCTGCGGGTCGGCTCGGCGGTGAGCGCCGCGCGCAGCAGATGCTCGGTGTCCAGGTCGTTGCTGCCGTGCTCGGCCGCGTACGACGCCGCGTCGGAGACGAGCTGCCGCGCCGGCTCGCTCATCAGCCGGAGGAAGTCGGCATAGCGGGGGTCGTTGTACCGCCCGCCGCTGCCGGATCGGGCGCCGCCGAGGAAGCGCGCGATGAACTCTTCGAACGGGTCCCGACCGAAGTCCCCGGGACCCATGTATCCGCTGGTCATAGAGGATCCGTCCCGCTGACCCGACCGAGCCGGGCCACGCTGTGCTGTGACGAGTGGCTACTCGTGCGGGGGTTCCCAGGTGTGCCCGTATGACACGTGGACGGTCCTTGACGAGGCGAACAGCCCGGTCACGGCCGCCGGCATGTCCGGCAACAACACGTAGCGCTCGGTAACCGTGTAGCGCTCGGTAACCGCCAGGCCGCGGCCCCCGGCCGTGTCCGGCGGGTCAGGGCGGCTTCCGGCGAGGCGCAGCGGCGCGAGCAGGGGAGGGTGGCGACGTCCGGGTGGTTCCAGGGCCGTGGACGGCTGCGACACGGACACGGCGGGGAACCGGTGCCCAGACAGACCAGCAGAGGTATCGCTGATCGTCTCCCGGTACCGAACAACGATCGGGAGAGCCGGCTGCGGGGCGGAGGACGTGCTGTGGTGACCCGGTGGCGGCCACATGTGCGGCATCCGGCGCAGATGGTCGTGGCCGGCTTCGCCATGGCGATCGGGCTCGGGACCGGACTGCTGTTGCTGCCCGTCGCCACGGCCGGGACCGACTCGGCGTCCCTTCTGGAGGCGCTGTTCACCTCCACCTCAGCGGTGTGCGTGACAGGGCTGGTCGTGGTCGACACCGCCGGCTACTGGAGCGGTTTCGGGCAGACGGTGATCCTGGCGCTCATCCAGGTCGGCGGCCTTGGGATCATGACCTTCGCCTCCTGGCTGGTGCTGCTGGTCTCCCACCGCCGTATGGGGCTGAAGGCCCGCCTCACCGCCGCCACCGAGACCAGGACGCTGGGACTGGGCGACGTCCGCTCGGTCGTCGTCCGGGTGGTCAAGGTCAGCCTGCTGCTGGAGGTCGTCACCGCCGCGATCCTGACCGTACGGCTGGGTGTCACCTACGACGAGCCCTGGCCGCGAGCGGTGTGGCTGGGCGTCTTCCACGCCATCTCGGCGTTCAACAACGCCGGGTTCTCGCTGTACTCCGACAACCTGATCGGCTTCGTCACCGACCCCTGGATCTGTCTGCCCGTCGCGGGTGCGGTCATCGCCGGAGGGCTGGGCTTCCCGGTGCTGTTCGAACTGCGCCGCAGATTCCGCAGACCGCGCACCTGGTCCCTGCACACCAAGATCGTGCTCGGCGCGTCGGCGATCTGTCTGGTGGGTGGCAGCGCCTACGTCACAGCGGTCGAATGGTGCAACCCGGCGACCCTGGGCCCGCTGGACGTGCCCGGGAAGCTCCTGGCCGGATTCTTCCAGGGCGTCATGCCACGCACCGCGGGCTTCAACAGCGTCGACGTCGCACAGCTGAACCCGGCCACCTGGCTCGGCATGGACGTACTGATGTTCATCGGCGGCGCCAGCGCCGGCACCGCGGGCGGCATCAAGGTCACCACCTTCGCCGTGCTGTTCTTCGTCATCTACGCCGAGATCCGCGGCGAAAGCGCGGTCACCATCTTCCGCCGCCGACTGCACGGCGACCTCCAGCGGCAGGCCCTGACCGTGGTCCTGCTGTCGGTGGCCGCCGTCGCCGTCTCGACGCTGGCCTTCGTGGTCTTCACCCGGTACAGCCTCGACCAGTCACTGTTGGAGGTCACCTCTGCTTTCGCCACGGTCGGGCTGTCCACCGGCATCACCACCGAGCTGCCCGGCGGGGAGCAACTGTTGCTCACCGCGCTGATGTTCATCGGCCGCCTCGGTCCCGTCACCATCGCCTCCGCACTCGCCCTGCGGCTGCGTGTCCGCATGTACGACCTTCCCGAGGAGCGACCCGTCATTGGTTAGGAAACGCACCCCCAAGAACCGCCGCAGCTCTCGACGGGACTCCGTGGTGGTCATCGGACTCGGCCGCTTCGGCCGTGCCCTGGCCCTCGAACTCGTGGACGAGGAGACCGAGGTCCTGGGCATCGACGGCGATCCCGAAACCGTCCAGGCCCTCTCCGGCTCCCTCACCCACACCGTGCGGGCCGACTCCACCAAGGAGGACGCCCTGCGCCAGCTCGGGGTCCATGAGTTCGACCGCGCCGTCGTCGCCATCGGCACCGACCTGGAAGCCAGCATCCTCACCGCCTCGCTGCTGATCTCCTTCGGCATCGAGAACGTGTGGGCCAAGGCCATCAGCGAGGCTCACGGCCGCATCCTCACCCAGCTCGGCGTCCAGCACGTCGTCTATCCCGAGCACGACATGGGCAAGCGGGTCGCCCACCTCGTACGCGGCCGGATGCTCGACTACATCGAGTTCGAGGACGACTTCGCCATGGTCAAGACCGGCCCGCCCGCCGAGATCCTCGACGCTCCGCTGTCCCGCAGCGCCGTCCGCTCGCGCTACGGCATCACGGTCGTCGCCATCAAACGCCCCGGCGAAGGCTTCACGTATGCCACTCCGGACACCGTCGTGCGAGCCGACGACACCGTCATCGTGGCCGGTCGCACCCGGGCGACCGAACGCTTCAGCGAACTGCGCTGACGGGAGGACCGTTCGCCCGCAGGGCTCATGCTCCCGCGCCGTGCCGGCGAGCCCGCTCCCTGCCGCGGGCCGACAGTCCCGGCAGGCTGGGCAGCACCGGGACTGTCGGCCCGCGCAGCCTAGAGGCGGCACAGCCGTACGCAAAAAGGGCGCACCGGTAGGCCGCCCGCATCCGGGTTCTCCGTGCTGGACGTGCCGTCATGGCCGTGGGCGGGGACGCCGGGAGGCCGGTGGCCGGCGCGTGGGGGTGCCCGGCCCCTCGGAACCGGAAGGTCCGGCGGGTGGATCGGACGCCGCGGCCGAGGGGCGGTCGGACGCAAAGACCCGGCGGTAGGCCCGGACGATGCGGCGGGCGCAGACCCGGCCGATCCATTGGATGACGGCACACAGCAGGAGGACGGCGACCGCCGCGGCGGCGTCCAGCCAGAAGTGGTTGGCCGTCACGACGATCACCACCAGCGTCAGCAGTGGGTGCAGGGTCACCAGCCAGCGCACCCGACGCCGGCTCACCCGGATCACGACCACGGCGACGACCACCGCCCAGGCGACATGGACGGAGGGGACGGCGGACAACTCGTCGGCGACCACATGTCCCGGGCCGGTTTCGTAGACGGACTGCCCGTAGCGTTCAGCTGTGTCCGAGAACCCGAGCCACGTCACCAGGCGCGGCGGCGCCACGGGGATGAGCTGCAACAACAGCGACACGACCGTGACCAGGACGACGTAGGTGCGTACCCGCCCGTAGGCGGAGCGGTGCCGCCAGAAGAGCCAGACGAGCAAGGCCGCCATCGCGCCGAAGTGCATCACCGCGTAGTAGAGGTTGGCGGCCTGCACCAGCCACGGGTGGGGGAGTACCGCCTGCTGCCAGTCCACCTCGTCGGGGAGCCGAAGGCGCTGCTCCCAGCGGTAGAGCCACACTGCTCGGTCGACGGCGGTGTCCAGGTTCCCGGCAGCCATCCGGGCCGGGATCTGCCAGACGAGGAAGACCGAGGAGATGATCGCGGCCTCCCGCAGCAGCACCGGCACCCGGGGCCAGCGCCAGTGCCACAGCGGCAGGCTCAGCGCCAGGAGGACCAAGGGCACGCCGGCGGACAGAAGCCAGGCCGTGGCTGCTCCCACCGTCAACGGCTCCCACTCCCTCCTGGCCCCCGGCGCCCGGTCGGTCCTGCCGCTGCACACCAGGAACACGGCACCCGCCGCCCCTCATGGTGACGGCAGGTTCGGACAACTCGGATGATTGGTCGGTACCCCGGCGTTCCGCCGACTGCGAACAGGGCACCCGAAAAGCGGACAGCAGGCGCTCACGCGGAGTGCGGCCGGCCGGGTCCGCGGTCATACTGAGGCACGGCAGAGCGGAACGGGACGCGGGCAAGGAACGGGACGCGGTAAGTCGCTCCGGAGGGTCGAGCCATGACGAACCAGCAGCGCGAGGAAGCGTACCTTCGACAGACCGGGCGCAAAGAGCTGACTGCTCGACAGCGGCGCCGCATGCTCAAGAAGGCCCGACAGGGCAAGGAGTAGCCCGGCGGCGCGACCTGCCGGTGCGCCGCCCCTCCCGTTGTTCTGGATACGGGGTGCCCCTGCCCGACGCGTGCACGCTGCGGATGCGTTGTGGTTGCTCGCGCAGTTCCCCGCGCCCCTTACGGGGCGCGTCCCTCCTGCTGTGCTTGGGCAGTCTGCGCCCTGGGGGTGCCCCCTGCTCGAAGAGCTTGGGGGCAGGGTAGGCAAGCGCAGCACCCATGCCGGGTACGCAAGATCTGTCGGGCAAGCCGCCTGTGTCAGCGGCCGGGCCGCAGATGGCGGGCCCAGCGGGCGAGGCGGCGGCGTGGACGGCCGGAGGTACGCGGCGAGCGTCGGCTCTGTGTTCGGGGCTGATCCGTGGCTCTTCGGGCCCGGCGCCAGTCGTCGTCCGGCGACAGGAGGGGCGCCTTACGGTCTGCTTGGGCCCGGATCTCGTGGTGCGCCTCGTGTGCCGTGATGCGGAACCCCTCCTCGAAGGAGGCCAGCGCGGCGCTCATGGCTCCGCCGGCCAGACCCCGGCGGCGGATATGGCTCGCCAGCCACGCGAAGAAGCCAAGGACCGCGGCCAGCACACCAAGGAGGACCAAGAACGGCACAAGCGCATCCATGGGCCGAGCCTACGTCAGCGTTCGATCGAGTGAGCCTGCGTTGTGCGAGAGAATGGCCAGGAAGGAGAGCGAGGTGGCCATGGCTGTGCGGGCGCCCTGGGCGGTTTTCGATCTGGACGGGACGCTGGCCGATGTCCGGCACCGGCTGCTCTTCCTCCAGCAGCGACCCCGGGACTGGGACTCCTTCTTCCAGGCCGCGGTGGACGACCCACCGCTGGCGAAGGGCATCGCTCTGGCGATGGAGACCGCCCGACAGTGCGAACTCGGATACGTCACCGGGCGCCCGGAACGCTGCAGGGCCGACACCGGGGAATGGCTGAAAGCCCACGGCCTGCCCATCGGACGGCTCCTGATGCGGGCGGAGGGCGACCGCCGTCCCGCGCGCATCACCAAGCTGGAGCTGCTGCAACAGCTGGCCCGGGAACGCCCTGTGACGCTGGTGGTCGACGATGACGAGCAGGTCAACGCCGCATATGAGAGCGCGGGTTTCCGGGTGCTGCGGGCCGACTGGATGACGGCGCCGGCGGTCCTGGAAGCGGTCCAGGAGCGGGAGGGACGGACGTGACGCCGGGCGCCCGCCGACGTGGAGGGCGACAAGGCGGCAGGGAGCGCCCTGCGCGGGGGTGACGGGCGCTGACCATGCGCGGGGCCGCGCACAGGCGCATGCTGGGAGTCTCCGCCCCGCCCGGCCGGCGCAGCGGCCCGCCGCTCCGCTCACGTGAGGAGGCTCCCCTGATGGCAGCGACACCTGGCGACGCTCCGAGGACGCTCGACCGGATCCGGGCCGACGCGCTGCCTCTGACGGGCGCTGATTCGCTCGATCCGCTGCTGGAGCACATCGGTGACTCCCGCTACGTGCTGGTGGGTGAGGCGTCCCACGGCACCACGGGCTTCTACCGGTGGCGTGCGCTGCTCACCCGCCGGCTGATCGAGGAGAAGGGGTTCTCGTTCGTGGCGGTCGAGGGGGACTGGCCGGACTGCCAGGCGCTGCACTGCGCCGTCACGGCCGCGCCGGGAGCCCCCGCGGATCCGGTCGAGGTCCTGGAGAACTTCGACCGGTGGCCGACGTGGATGTGGGCCAACTCCGAGGTGGCGACGTTCAGCCGCTGGCTGCGCGACTACAACACGACGGTGGCACCGTCCCGTCCGGTGGGCTTCTTCGGACTCGACGTGTACTCGCTGTGGGAGTCGCTGCGAGCGGTCCTCGACCATCTGCGGGAGCACGTGCCGGACCAGGTGGAGGCCGCGCTGGAGGCGTACCGCTGCTTCGAGCCGTACGCGGCGGACCCCGAGACCTACGCCATGGCCACCAGCCTGGTGCCGGCCGGCTGCGAGCGGGAGGTCCTCGGTCTGCTGACCCGGCTGCGTGCCCGGGCCGGGGCGGCACGGACGGCGGACGGGAGCCTGGCCGACTTCGCCGCCCGGCAGAACGCCGAGGTGCTGGCCGGAGCCGAGCGGTACTACCGCGCCGTGGTCGGCGGCGGCCCGGAGGCGTGGAACATCCGCGACCACCACATGGCCGACACCCTCGACCGGCTGATGGAGCACCACGGAGCCGACGCGAAGACGGTGGTCTGGGCGCACAACACCCATGTCGGCGACGCGCGGGCGACGGACATGGCCGATGTCGGCATGGTCAACCTCGGCCAGCTCGTCCGTGAGCGCCACGACGCGGAGGGCGTCACCCTGGTGGGCTTCAGCTCGTACCAGGGCTCGGTCATCGCGGCCCCACGCTGGGCGGACGCGCCACGGGTGATGCGCGTACCGCCGGCCAACGAAGGCAGCATCGAGCACGTTCTGCACCTTGCTCTGGCGGACCGCCCGCTCACGGAGCGTTCTCTGGAGGACGGGCGGGCGCTCTTCCTCGTCCCTCGCGGTCACCGCAGCGGGGTGCCGATCGGCGGCGGCTCCGACTGGCTGTGGCGGCGCCTGGAGCACCGGGCCGTCGGCGTGGTCTACGACCCGCGGCGCGAAAGGTGGGGCAACTACGTGCCCAGCGTGCTGGGGGAGCGCTACGACGCGCTCCTCCACCTCGACCACTCCGAGGCCCTCACCCCTCTGCCGTCCGCGCCCGTCGGTGAGGGGGAGGAAGCCACCTGGCCCAGCGGGGTGTAGCGCGCAGCGCTAGCCGGTCGCCGACCGGCCGCCGAACGCCCCGAGGGTGCGCTCCAGCAGGGGGAGTGCGCGTACCACTCGGCGGCTGCGGATCAGCGCGTCCCAGGCGGGTTCGAACTTTTTCCAGCCGCCCGCGTACGCCAGGTGTCGCAGCCGTTCATGCCCGCCGGGCTGGGCTGCGGCACCCCGCCAGATGTTCCGCCAGCGGTAGAAGTCGCGGTACGCACGCCAGTAGCCATCCTCCAGCTGACGGGCCGTCATGCCACGTGGCCGGAAAACGACATGGCGGGTGTCGTACAGGTCCCAGTCCTGGTGGAGTATCCGGTCCTCGGCGGCCAGTTGCTGCCACAGCCCGGTGGAGGGGTACGGGGTCATGATGTGGAACGTGGCTGTTTCGATGCCCTGCTCCACGGCCCACTCGACGGTGCGGTCGAAGACGTCGGGGTCGTCCTGGTCCAGTCCGAAGACGAAGCTGGCGTTGACCATGACGCCCGCGTCGTGGAGGCGGCGGACGGCGGCGGAGTAGTCGCGGCCGATGTTCTGGTCCTTGCGGCGCTCGGCGAGATTGGCGTCGTTGACCGTCTCGAACCCGACGAAGAGGCTGCGCAGCCCGGCGGTCTGCGCCCGCTCCAGCAGATCCGGCTCCAGTACGGACTTCACGGTGGCGGCCGCCTGCCACAGCCTGCCCATGCCGGCCATGCCGTCGAACAGCGCGGTGGCGAACCGGCGGTTGCCGAGCAGATGGTCGTCGAGGAAGTACAGGTGGCGCCCCGGCAGCCGGTCGATCTCGGCGAGCGCGTCGTCGACCGCCTGGGTGTAGAAGGACTTGCCGCCCGCGAAGAAGGCGTCCTTGTAGCAGAAGTCGCAGTGGTGCGGGCAACCGCGCGAGACCACCAGGGAATTCGGCACCAGATACAGCTGCCGCTTGATCAGGTCGCGCCGTACCGGCGGCAGCCCCGCCAGCGTGCGCTGCGGCCCGGAGTCGTACCGCCGTGCGGGGACGCCGTCCCGGAAATCCTTCAGGAACCGCGGCCAGGCGTCCTCACCCGGCCCGGTGAAGACGGTGTCGGCGTGCGCCGCGGCCTCGTCGGGCAGCGAGGTGACGTGCAGCCCGCCCATCGCCACGTGCGCGCCCCGGGCGCGGAAGTGGTCGGCTATCTCGTACGCACGCCGTGCCGAGGTGATGTACGGCTGGAGAACGAGCAGGTCAGGGGTCTCCAGGGCGGCGAGGTCGAGCCGCTCGACGTGTTCGTCGTACAGCTCCACCTCGTCGTCGGGGCCGAGGTAGCCGGCCAGGGTGGCCAGGCCGAGCGGAGGGAAGAGGGAGTACTTGATGGGCCGGAAGAGCGGGCTGGTCGCCTCCGTCAGAGCGGGGAGGATCATCGTGACGCGCATAACCCATGGACAACGCCCGCCACCGCCCCGGTTCCGACGTAGCAGGTCGCTCCGCACGTTCAGCAGGAGGGCGCCGCCCTTATGATCGTCACCGGGCGGCTGGAGCTCTCGAAGGGCCGTACCGTCAGCTCCCGTTCCAGCTGCTGGATGGAGAGCCCCGGACTGGGAGGGGAGCACGATGACCCAGCGTCGTGCCAGGGGGCAGCGGTTCGGTGCTCTGCCGATCCGTACCGCCGGTACCTCCGCCGACGCTGTCCTTCATCGCGAAACCGACCCGCTGGAGCCGGCCAGATGTCCTGCCGTACGTCCCCCGAACCACCCTCCCGCCGCGCGTTGTTGCTGGCCGCTGCTCTGCTGCCGCTGGTGGGATGTGAAACGGACGAGCGCCGGGCCTCCGGTCCGTCCCCGACGCGTGGTCGCCGCTCCGCTGCTGCGTCGTCCGCGTCGCGGTACCGTGCGCGATTCGCCGCGCTTGAACGCAAGTACGGTGCCCGGCTGGGTGTGTACGCCCTGGCAACCGGCACCGGTGCCACGTTGGCATACCGTGCGGACGAGCGGTTCGCGTTCTGCTCCACCTTCAAGGCGTTTGCCGCGGCGGCGGTCCTGCACCGGAACCCCCTCGGTCACCTGGACAAACGCGTCAGGTACAGCAAGACAGATGTCGACTCCATCTCGCCGGTCACCGAGAAGCACATCGCGACCGGAATGACCATCAGGCAGCTGTGTGATGCCGCCGTCCGCTACAGCGACGGCACCGCCGGCAATCTGCTGATGCGCGACCTCGGCGGCCCGGAGCAACTGACCGCCTATCTGCGCGGACTCGGCGACAAGGTCAGCCGTATGGACAACTACGAGCCCGAGTTGAACAGGGACCGGCCAGGGGACCCGCGCGACACCACCACGCCCGAGGCGATCGCCGCCGACCTCCGCGAACTCGTGCTGGGTGACGCGCTGACCGGCGACAAACGCGCCCTGCTCAAGGACTGGCTCCTGAGCAACACCACCAGCGTGGGCGAGAAGCGCATCCGGGCCGGGGTTCCCCGGGGCTGGACGGTGGCCGACAAGACCGGAACCGGCAACTGGGGCCGGGCCAACGACATCGCCGTCGTGTGGCCGCCCCGCAAAGCCCCGCTCGTGATGGCTGTCATGTCCGACCGGCCCGGACACGACTCCTCGCCCAAGGACGCCCTGATCGCCGAGACCGCCGAGCAGATCGTGCGCGGTCTCACCTGAGAGCGCTCGCGCGCTGCACGTACGTACGCGTCGGCCGGTTGCGCACCCGGGCCGACGCGTACGGGTCACCGGGTGGGGGCATGCGGCGTGGTCTCCGGGTCGCTGGATGATGCAGCCCGGGCGCGTCCGGTGAGCAGAGCCGGAAGTCCCGGCCACGGTGTTCGTCCTCACGAGACGGCCCGCTGACCGGACGAGCAGCCGCCGTGGCCGGTCAACTCGTGGTGGCGGGGGGACGTATGTTCTCGCCGGGGGTGGTCCTCAGGGCCTCGGGCAAGCGCGGATGCACCTCGAAGAGACCGGCCAGACCGGTGTGCTTGAGGATGCGCAGGAAGTGGCTGCTGCCGGTGACGAGCCGCAGTCGCCCTCCTCGCGCGAGGGTACGGTTTCTCGCCCGGCACAGAAGGCGCAGCCCGCTGCAATCGATGAAGGAAACGGACCGCAGGTCGAGCACCAGATCGGGATGCGGGCCCGCGGTCAGCCCGTCGAGCCGGGCCGCGAGGAACGGCGCCGTACGGATGTCGATCTCGCCGCGCAGCTCCATGACAGTCACGTCGGCGTCGAGGCGTTTCGTGTGGCAGGGCGCGGACTCCAGGATGTTCTCGCACATGAACGAAGGAAAGCGGCGGCGGCAGGTCGCGCGGTAGGGCCGGTCGGTCCCGCGCTTGTGTTCGGACGAGGCGGACTGCGCTCGGTTCCGCCGCGGGCGGCGTTCTCCGCCGGGAACGCTCCGCATCGGCCGACCGGCGCCGTCCGGACGGGCTCTCTCCGGGACCTGCGGCCCCTGTCCTGCGGCCACTTCCCTGCCGACTCTGGGAGAGACCCCGATACGAGAGGTGGACGCCATGTCCCGCAATGTGACCGTGGGCCTCGACGGCTCCTCCGAGAGCCGGGCCGCCGCCGAATGGGCCGCGCGCGAGGCTCAGCTGCTCGGTCTGCCGCTGCGGCTGCTCCACGTCCGCGAGCCGGCTCTCGCACCCTTGACGCGGACCCGGCTGCTGGTCGGTGCCGAGCCGCGGCAGCGCTGGACCGACCGGATGGCCGATGAGGCGGCCGACGGCATCCGGCTGCGCCATTCCGGGCTGGAGGTGACCGCCGAGCAGGTCGAGGGTCCGCCCGCCGGGCTGCTGACGGCCGCGGCGAAGGACGCCGAACTGCTGGTCCTCGGCTCCCGCGGACTGAGTGGGATCGGCGGATTCCTGGTCGGCTCGGTGGGACTGGCCGTGGCTGCGGATGTCGAGCGGCCCGTGGTCTTCGTACGGGCCCGAGAACAGGCGTCCGACGAGCACGACATGGACCCTGCAGGTATCCCGTCCGCCGCGACCGCCTTCCGCCCGGTCGTCCTCGGGCTGGACGCCGACAGCCCCAACGACGCCGTGCTTGCCTTCACTTTCGAGGAGGCCGCCCGGCGCGGCGCCGCCGTACGGGTCGTCCACGCCTGGAAGTTGCCGCCCTACTACGTCTACGGCATGTCCGGGGTGCTCGGTCTGCACAAGGAGCTCGCCCGCGAGAAGGCGGCCGAGATCACCGAGGCACTGGGCCCGTGGGCCCAGAAGTACCCGGATGTGGAGGTCATCGAGGAATCCCGCATCGGCAGCCCCGCCGACCACCTGGTCAAAGCCTCGTACGACGGTTCACTGGTCGTTGTCGGCCGCCGCACCCGGCACGGCCGTGCCGGCGCCCGCGTCGGCTCGGTCACCCACGCGGTCCTGCACCACGCCGCAGTTCCGGTGGCGGTCGTCGCGCACGGCTAGGTGTGCCGGGTGCGGCGGACCTTGCCCCGTCCCTTCGTTGTTCCGGTAAGGGGGGTGCCCCTGCTCGATGTCTGCGGGCTGCGGGTGCCTTGTGGTTGGTCGCGCGGTTCCCCGCGCCCCTTCGGGGCGCAACCCTGCGCTGCGAAGCTTGGGCAGTCTGCTCCGTCGGACAAGCCCAAGGCGGACCCCGGCAGAGTCCGGTTCCGGGGCGGTCGCCACACCGAATG
>NZ_JBQQBT010000018.1:0-141296 GCF_052245835.1 Streptomyces sp. 8N114
GTTGTATCTGGCTGGTGTGCAGTTGGCGCGGGGTTATCTGGGGCGGCATGGTCTGACGGCTGAGCGGTTCGTGGCTGATCCGTTCGGGCCGCCCGGGGCGCGGATGTATCGCAGTGGTGACCTGGTCACCTGGCGGGCGGACGGAGCGATCGACTACATCGGGCGCGCCGATTTCCAGGTCAAGGTGCGTGGTTTCCGTATCGAGCCCGGCGAGATCGAGGCCGCACTGCTGGCGCACCCCGACATCGCACAGGCCACCGTCGTCGCCCGCCAGGCCCGAGGTGAGGGAGGCGGGAAACAACTCGTCGCCTACCTCGTTCCCGGCGGCAACGGCAACGGCAACGGCAACGGCAACGGCAACGGCAGCACCGCCGCACCGTCGGCTCCCGCCCAGGTCTCCGTGGCCGAGGTGCGCGCCTTCCTCTCCGGACGGCTGCCGGAGTACATGGTGCCGGCGGCATTCGTCGTCATGGACGAGCTGCCCGTCAACGCCAGCGGCAAGGTCGACCGCAAGGCGCTGCCCGAGCCCGAGTTCGGGGGTGGCGAGTACCGGGCGCCGCGCAATGCCACGGAGGAGACCCTGGCCGGGATCTTCGCCGAGGTGCTGGGGCTGGAGCGGATCGGCATCGACGACAACTTCTTCGACGTGGGCGGCCACTCCCTGCGCGCCACGCGGCTGATCGGTCTCGTCCGTACCGCGTTCGGTGCGGAGATCCCCATCCGGCTCGTCTTCGAGTCGCCGACCGTGGCAGAACTGGCCGTCCATCTCTCGGGACTGGCCGTCCATCTCTCGAGCGGATCGCCGACGCGGGCGCCGCTGCGGCGCGCCATCGAGCGGCCCGAACGGGTGCCGCTCTCCTACGCACAGCGCCGCCTATGGTTCATCCACCGGTTCGAGGGCCCCTCGGCGACGTACAACATCCCGCTCGCCCTACGGCTGACCGGCCGGCTGGACATCGAGGCGCTGCGGGCCGCGTTCCGTGACGTCGTCCACCGGCACGAGACCTTGCGCACCCTGATCGAGGAGGACGCCGACGGGACGCCGTTCCAGCGTGTCGTCCCCGTCGATGAGCTGTCCTTGGACGTTCCGCTGACGGTCGTCACCCCGGATGAGGAGCCCGCAGCTGTCGAGGCGGCACTCACCCATCCGTTCGACCTCTCCTCGGAGCTGCCCGTGCGGGCCTCTGTCCTGCGACGTGCCGGCACGGACCAGTACGTCCTCGTGCTGTTGCTGCACCACTTCGCGGGCGACGGCGAGTCCACAGCACCGCTGGCCAGGGACCTCTCCACGGCCTATACGGCACGCCTCGCGGGACGCGCCCCCGACTGGCCCGAACTCCCCGTGCAGTACGTGGACTACACGCTGTGGCAGCAGGAGCTGCTGGGCGAGGAGGACGATCCCGAAAGCCTGCTCGCGCAGCAGCTGGCGTACTGGCGGGACGAGCTGGCCGACGTACCGCAGCCGATGCCGCTGCCCACCGACCGGCCCCGTCCGCCCGTCGCGAGCCGCCGCGGCGGCGCCCTGGACCTGCGGCTCGACGCACGGCTGCTGACAGCCGAGGAGCTGGCCCGGGAGCGCGGGGTGACCGTGCCCATGGTGTTGCAGTCGGCGCTCGCAGTGCTGCTCGGCCGAATGGGCAGTGGCGACGACATCACCCTCGGCTCGCCCATCGCGGGCCGCACGGACGAGGGCCTCGCCGACCTCATCGGCTTCTTCGTCAACACCTGGGTGCTGCGGGTCGACCTGTCCGGCAACCCTACGTTCGAGGACGTACTGGACCAGGTACGCGACCGCGCACTGGCCGCGTACGACCATCAGGACGCACCCTTCGAACGCCTGGTGGAGCTGCTCAACCCGGACCGCTCCACCGCCTACCACCCGCTCTTCCAGGTGATGTTCGCCTGGCAGAACTTCAACCGCAGTGACGTCCGACTGCCCGGCCTGGACGTGGCCTTCCAGCCGCACACCACCCGGACCGCGAAGTTCGACCTGTTCTTCAACCTCGCCGACCTGCCCGGTCCCGAGGGGCGGGAAGTGCACGGCATCGTCGAGTACGCCACCGACCTGTTCGACCACAGCACTGTCGAAACCCTCGTCGCGCGCTTCGTACAGGCGCTGGAGGCGTTGACCGCGGATCCGTTGTTGCGGGTGGGTGTGGTGGATGTGTTGTCGGTGGAGGAGCGTGCGTGGCTGGCTGAGCGTCATGCGCTGTCGGCTGGTGTGGGTGGGTCGGCTGACGGTGAGTGTGGTGTGTCGTTGGTGGGGTTGTTCGAGGAGTGGGTTGGGCGGTCGCCGGGTGCGGTGGCTGTGGTGTGTGGGGGTTCGCGGTTGTCGTTCGGGGAGGTGAATGCGCGGGCGAACCGTTTTGCGCGGGTGCTGGCCGGTCGTGGTGTGGGGGCTGGTGATGTGGTGGCGTTGGCAGTGTCGCGGACCGCTGATCTGCCGGTGGCGTTGTTGGGGGTGTTGAAGTCGGGGGCGGCGTATGTGCCGATCGATCCGGCGTATCCCAGCAGTCGGCTTGCGCAGATTCTCCGGGATGCGGCTCCGGCACTGATCGTCACCGACAGCGAGGCCGCCGGTGTGCTGCCGGAGTCGGGTGTGGAGCGGTTGTACGTGGACCGGGGTGCGGTGTTCGAGGAGGGGGATGGCTCCGATCTGAGTGATGCGGAGCGTAGGGGTCCGGTGTCGGCGGGGGGTCTGGCGTATGTGATGTTCACGTCGGGGTCGACGGGTGTGCCCAAGGGTGTGGGTATCTCGCAGGGGAATGTGGCGGTGTGTCTGCCGGGGTTGGTGGAGGCTGTGGGTGGGGGTGGGCGGTGGCGGATGCTGGCGGGTACGTCGGTGAATTTCGATGTGTCGGTGTTCGAGTTGTTCGCCACGTGGTCGACCGGGGGTTCGGTCGAGGTGGTGCGGGATGTGCTGGCGTTGGCCGAGCGGGAGCGCTGGGATGTGGACGTCATCAGCACGGTGCCCTCAGCCTTCGCCGAACTCCTCGACCAGGTCGCTGAGAAGACCCAGGTCAGGGCGGTGGTGTTCGCAGGCGAACCACTTCCCGCCGCTCTCGTCGAACGCACTCGTGCCGCTCTTCCCGGCGTTCGCATAGTCAACGCCTACGGGCAGAGCGAGTCGTACTACGCCAGTGCCTATGCCCTGTCTCCCGAACGGGAACTGCCGTCCTCCGGCAGCGCACCCATCGGGACACCGCTGGGTGGGGTGCGGATCTATGTTCTTGGTCCGGGGTTGGTGCCGGTTCCGCCGGGTGTGGCGGGGGAGTTGTATGTGGCGGGTGCGGGGATCGGCCGGGGCTACCATGGCCGGCCCGCGCTGACGGCTGAGCGGTTTGTCGCGGATCCGTTGGGTCCGGCTGGTGCGCGGATGTACCGCACGGGGGATCTGGCTCGCTGGAACCGTGAGGGTGAGCTGGAGTACGTGGGGCGGGCCGATACGCAGGTCAAGATCCGTGGTTTCCGTATCGAGCCTGCCGAGACCGAGGCGGCGCTGCTCGCCCACCCGGGTGTCGCGCAGGCAGCGGTCATCGCCCGGGACCTGCCCGGCAGCACCAACGGCGGCAAACAACTCGTCGCCTACGTGGTGCCTGTGACAGCCGAAGCTGCTGACCGGGACGACAGCAGCGCCGAGAACGGTGGTGGCAGCAGGGGCAGCGACACTCCGGCCGACATCGACATCAACGCAGGACTGTCCCCGTCCCAGCTGCGGTCGTTCCTCTCCACGCGCCTGCCCGAGTACATGGTGCCCGGAGCCCTCATGGTCCTGGACCGGCTGCCACTGACACCCAACGGAAAGCTGGACCGCAAGGCGCTGCCCGAGCCGGAGTTCTCGGCTGGCGAGTACCGGGCGCCGGGTGATCCGGTGGAGGCGGCTTTGGCGGGTGTGTTTGCCGAGGTGCTGGGGTTGGAGCGGGTCGGTGTCGACGACGATTTCTTCGCGGTCGGCGGCGACAGCATCCGCTCCATCCAGGTGGTCTCACGTGCCCGCACAGCCGGCGTGGAGGTCACCCCACGGCAGGTCTTCGAGGCCCGCACCGTCGCAGCACTCGCCGAGGTCGCCCAGGCCGCCGACGGCACCGGGAAACCGGTGCTCGCCGAGCTCGACGGAGGTGGCGTCGGCGGCGCGCCCCTGCTGCCCATCGCCGACTTCGTACGGGAGTCGTCCACCGGCTCCGCCTTCGACCACTTCGCACAGTGGATGGCGTTCACGCTGCCCGCCGGGATCGACCGCGAGGGCCTTGTGGCGACGGTGCGGGCTGTGGTCGACCATCACGATGTGCTGCGGTCCCGCCTGGTGAACGGCGTGGACGGCGCAGACGGCGTGGACGGTGTAGACGGCGCGGACGAGGGTCCTGTGCTGGAGGTGGCTCCGCCGGGCAGCGTGGATGTGGACGGGCTGCTCCGTCGGATCCCGTGTGCCGGCGGGCAGGACGCGGCGTCGTGGGCGCGGATGCTCTCGGCCGAACTGGACACGGCTCTGATGCGCCTCGACCCGGCTGCGGGTGTGATGCTCCGGCTGGTGTGGTTCGAGCCGGATGATGCGGCTGCGGCGGGGCGGTTGTTGGTGGTGGCTCATCACCTGGTGGTGGACGGTGTCTCGTGGCGGGTGCTGGGTCCGGATCTCGCCGCCGCCTGGGAGCGGGTACGCGAAGGCCGGAGCCCTGATCTCGCGCCCGTCACCACTTCGGCACGGCGCTGGGCTCACGCCCTGGTGGAGGAAGCGCACCGTCCCGATCGTGTTGCCGAACTGCCCTTCTGGCAGGAGGTGCTGGAGGGCCCCGATCCGCTGCTGGGTTCCCGTGAGCTGGACCGGGCCGTCGATGTGACCTCCACTGTGGCGACCGTGCGGGTGCGGGTGCCGGTGGAGGTGACGGCGTCGGTGCTGGGCGCTGTGCCTGCGGCGTTTCGTGGTGGTGTGAACGATGTGCTGCTGACGGGGTTGTCGTTGGCGGTGGCGCGGTGGCGGGAGCGGCGTGGTGTTGAGGCGTCGTCTTCGTTGTTGTTGCGGCTGGAGGGGCATGGCCGTGAGGAAGGGGTTGTGCCTGGGGCGGATCTGTCGCGGACGGTGGGCTGGTTCACCAGCATGTATCCGGTGCGGCTGGATCTTGCCGGGGTGGATGTCGGTGAGGCGTTCGCCGGGGGAGTGGCTGCTGGGCGTGCGGTGAAGGCGGTCAAGGAGCAGCTGCTGGCGGTCCCGGACAAGGGCATCGGCTTCGGATTGCTGCGCCACCTCAACGCTGAGACACGTACGCGACTGGCGGATCGCCACACTGGACAGATCGGCTTCAATTACCTGGGCCGTTTCTCCGGCACCGACATGCCCGAGCATCTGCGCGGCCTCGGCTTCGGCCCGGCCCCGGAGACCGGCGAGCTCGCCCCGTCTCCCGACACAGAACTGCCCGTCCTGTCCACTCTGGACGTGAGCGCCGTCGTCATGGACGGCGCCGAGGGCCCGCAGCTGGGTACGGCGTTCTCCTTCCCGTCCGGGCTGTTGGCTGCGGGTGAGGTGGAGGAGTTGGCGGGGTTGTGGGTGGAGGCGTTGACGGGTCTTGCCCGGCACGTCGCCGAGGTTCCGGGGGCGGGTGGTCTGACGCCTTCGGATGTGCCGTTGGTGGGTGTGTCGCAGGGTGAGATCGAGGCGTGGGAGTCCCGGTATCAGGGGCTGGTGGATGTCTGGCCGCAGTCGACGTTGCAGGCCGGGTTGTTGTTCCACAGCAAGCTGGTGGACTCCGGTAGCGGCGGCGGGGGTTTCGATGCGTATCAGATGCAGTTGGTCTTCCATCTGGCCGGTTGTGTGGATGCGGAGCGGATGCGGGTTGCGGGTCAGGCGCTGCTGGAGCGGTATGCGAATCTGCGCACGGCCTTTGTGGAGGACGCGCGGGGCAATCCCGTGCAGCTGGTCCTCGAGGGTGTTGAGCTGCCGTGGCAGTTCGTGGACCTCACGATGGTTCCGGACCAGGAACGTAGTGAGCAGTTCGAGCGGTTCCTGATAGCGGATCATGGTCGGCATTTTGATCCGGGGTGTCCGCCGATGGTGCGGATGTCGTTGGTGGCGTTGGAGGCGGAGCGTTTCGAGCTGGTGCTGACGGCGCATCATGCGCTGTTCGACGGCTGGTCGCTTCCGGTGCTGTTCAAGGACCTGCTGCGGCTGTACGCCGCGCACGGTGACTCGTCTGGTCTGCCGCGGGTGCGGGGTTATCGGGACTTTCTGGCCTGGCTGGAGCGGCAGGACCGGGAGGAGACCCTCCAGGCGTGGGCTGCCGAACTCGACGGCATCGAAGAACCCACCCTTCTCGCACCGGAGAACGCGGGGAGTGAGAGTGAGAGTGCGGGTGAGGCGGTGGGCATCGGGCAGGCCGATGTTCCGCTGTCGCCGCAGGAGGCGCGGGCGCTGACGCGTCGTGCTGCGGAGTTGGGTGTCACGGTCAACACGCTGGTGCAGGGCACCTGGGCGGTGCTGCTGGGTCAGCTGACGGGGCGGGAGGATGTGGTGTTCGGTGCCACGGTCTCCGGGCGTCCGCCCTCGCTGCCGGACGTGGACTCGATGGTGGGCCTGTTCATCAACACCCTGCCGGTCCGGGTGCGGTATGACGCGGGCGACACCCTCGCCGACGTACTCCAGCGCACCCAGGAACACCAAGCCGGACTCCTCGACCACCACTACTGTCCGCTGACCGACATCCAGCAGAGCACGGGACTGGGCAGCCTCTTCGACACGCTGATCGTCTTCGAGTCCTACCCCGTCGACCGGGTGGGGCTCGACGACGCCAACGCGGCGGCAGGGGTGCGCCTCACCGGACTGCGTCCGTTCTCGGGCACCCACTACCCGGTGATGCTGATGGCCGGCGCGGACCCGCATCCCACCCTCTCCCTCCAGTACCAGCGGCACCTCTTCGACCCGGACACGATCGAAACGGTGGCCGCCCGCTTCGGCCGCGTACTGACGCGGTTGGCGCAGGACCCGCACACCCGGGTCGGCGCCGTCGACATCCTGGAGCCGGGCGAGCGGGAGAAGGTCCTGCACGGCCTCAACGACACCGCGGAGCAGGTCCCGGACCGCACCGTCGCGGAGCTGTTCGAAGAGCAGGCGCGGCGCGTCCCGGACGCACCCGCCGTGGTCCGCGACGGCGTGACGTTGACGTACGGCGAGGTCAACGCACGGGCCAACCGGCTCGCGCGGCACCTGGTGCGGCAGGGAGTGGGGCCCGACTCGGTGGTGGCGGTCGTGCTGCCGCGGGTGCCGGACCTTCCGGTCGCGCTCCTGGGCGTCCTCAAGACGGGGGCTGCCTATGTGCCGATCGACCCGGCCTACCCCAGCAGCCGGCTCACGCACATCCTCCGCGACGCGGACCCGGCACTGATCCTCACGGACAGCGAGGCGGCCACTGTGCTGCCGGACACGCCGGAGGCGCCGGAGACCGGGACGGCGGTGCCCCGCCTGCTGCTTGACCGCAGCGCGGTCCTCGATGAGGGGAACGCCACCGGCCCGGCCGACGGCGACCTCACGGACAGCGACCGCATCCGCCCGCTGACGTCCGGCCATCCGGCGTACCTCGTCTACACGTCGGGCTCCACCGGACTCCCCAAGGGCGTGGGTATCACGCACCGGAACCTGGTCAACGGGCTTGCGGCGTTGGTGCGTTCGGTGGGGCTGCCCACCGGCTGGCGCATGCTGGCCAGTACGTCCATCGGGTTCGACGTGGCGGCCTTCGAGCTGTTCGCGCCGCTCACCACGGGTGGGAGCGTCGAACTGATCCGGGATGTACTGGCGTTGAGCGAGCGGGAGCACTGGGACGTGGACGTCATCAGCTCCGTACCGTCCGCGTTCGCCGAACTCCTCGACCAGATCGCCGGCCGGGTGTCGGTCAAGAGCCTGGTCTTCGCGGGCGAGGCGCTCACCACGCCGTTGGTGGAGCGGCTGCGGGAGGCATGGCCCGATGTGCGGATCGTCAACGGGTACGGCCCCAGCGAGACGTTCTACGTCACCACGCACGAGATGCCGGCGGGCACCCCGCTGGGCCCGGTCGTCCCGATCGGCAGGCCGATGCACAACCTCCGTGCCTATGTGCTGGGCCCCGGTCTCGCTCCGGTGCCGCAGGGGGTGGTCGGCGAGCTGTACATGGCGGGCACCGGGGTGGGCTGCGGCTACCGCAACCGTCCTGGTCCGACCGCCGAGCGCTTCCTCGCCGACCCGTTCGGCCCGCCAGGTACGCGTATGTACCGTACGGGCGACCTGGCCCGGTGGAACGCCGACGGTGAGCTGGAGTACATCGGGCGTGCCGACACCCAGGTCAAGATCCGCGGCTTCCGTATCGAACCGGGAGAGGTGGAAGCGGCCGTGGCGGCCCACGCGGGCGTCGCGCAGGCCGCCGTCGTCGCCCGTGACACGCCTGGCGGCGGCCCACAGCTCGTCGCCTATGTCGTACCGGCTGTTCCCGAGTTGTCCGTCGCCGAACTGCGGGGCTTCGTCGCGCAGCGGCTGCCCGAGTACATGGTGCCTGCCGCGTTCGTCGTGCTGGACAGCTTCCCGCTGTCCCCGAACGGCAAGCTGGACCGCAGGGCGCTGCCCGCCCCCGAGTTCGGCGGCGTCGGCTACCGTGCACCCCGCACCCCGCAGGAGGCGGCGCTGGCCGCGCTGTTCGGTGAGGTGCTGGGTGTGGAGAAGGTCGGCATCGACGACAGCTTCTTCGAACTGGGCGGACACTCCCTGCGCGCCACCCGGCTGCTCAGCCGGATCCGCACCGAGCTCGGCGTGAGTCTCCCGATCCGCTCGATCTTCAAGAACCCCACGGTCGCCCGGCTCGCCACCGTGTTCGCCACCGCGGAGACGGCGGAGACCGCGACGGCGCACACCGACCCGTTCGGGGTGGTGCTGACCCTCAGGGGCGAGGGCAGCGAGAAGCCCTTGTGGTGGATCCACCCGGGCGGCGGACTCGCCTGGTGCTACCTGGAGTTCACCGACCATCTGCCCCAGGACCGGCCGGTGCACGGGATCCAGGCCCGCGGCTTCGACGGCTCCGCGGTCCCGGCCTCGGCCGAGGAGATGGTCGGCGACTATGTCGAACAGATCCGCGCCGTCCAGCCGGAGGGGCCCTACCACCTGCTGGGCTGGTCGCTCGGCGGCACCCTCGCCCAGGCCATGGCCGCCGAACTGCGCAGGCAGGGGCACGAGGTGGGCCTGCTCGCCCTGCTGGACTGTGTGACGAGCGACTACTTCGCCCGCAACGGGGCGGCCGACGAGGCGTACATCCGGGACTTCCTCGCCGAGCGGGTCAGCCATGTCACCGGAGAGGACGACGACTCCTTCCTCGACGTGGCCGCCCGGCTGCTGGTCGACCATGTGGCGCTGATGGGGGAGTACGACTCGCCTCCCTTCGACGGCGACGCGCTGTTCTTCAACGCGACACACAACCCGGACGACTCGTACGCCCCCCAGTGGCGGCGGCTGATCAGCGGCACCGTCCACGAGTACGACATCGACTGCGCTCACCAGGACATGTACCACCCGGGCCCGGCGGCCGAGATCGGCCGGATCGTCAGCTCCGCGCTCGGCCGGGACAGCTCCGTCACCGACCGCTGACATCCGACCGCTGAAATCCGGCCACTGGGCCGGACCGGCGCCCGGCCGAACACTCGGCCGGGCGCTGCGGCCCCCTTCGTCAATCTGTCGAGCCCGCCCACCACGCGGCGGCGGCTGACGACACTCCAACCAGTACCGAACAACAAGTACCGAACAACCGGCACCGGGCAACCAGCGCGGGGCAGCCGGCACCGGGCAACACATACCGACCGGACAGTACCGACGAGCAGACCTGCCCACCACAAGCACCGAGGAGCAGCCGTGAGCACCAATCCGTTCGACAACGAGGAAGGCACCTTCTACGTCCTCGTCAACGACGAGGAACAGCACTCGCTGTGGCCCACGTTCGCGGAGGTGCCCGCCGGCTGGCGGGTGGTCTTCGGGGAGGACGAGCGCGCCAAGTGCCTGGAGTACATCGAGGAGCACTGGAGCGATCTGCGTCCCAAGAGCCTCCGGGAAGCGATGGCCCGCTGATGAGCCTCAAGATCGTCGCGGACCGGGGGGCCTGCATCGGGTCGGGCCTGTGCGCGCTCAACGCACCCGAGATCTTCGACCAGCACGACGAAGACGGCACCGTGCACGTCCTCGTCGAGCATCCGCCCGCCGACCAGCACGACCTCGTCGACCAGGCGATACAGAGCTGTCCCGCGCACGCGCTCGGCACCGCCGAGCAGCCCGTCACGTGAAGGAGCCCGCCATGACCGGCACATGCCCGGCGTCGATCTCGTACCCCATCACGGCGCCCCGACCCAACGCGGCCGATCCGCCCGAGATCCTGCGCGAGCTGCGGGACGAGGATCCGCTGCGGCCGATGACCTTCGCGGAGGGCCGCCAGGGCTGGCTCGCCACGGGCTACTCCGCCGTACGCACCGTCCTGGCCGATCCCCGGTTCAGCGCCAAACAGGAACTGATGGTCCTGCCGGTCGACGCGCCGGGCGCCACCAAGGGCGTGCCGGCGGAGCCCGGCGCCTTCATCCGGATGGACCCGCCCGAGCACACCCGCTACCGCAGCAAGCTCATCGCCGAGTTCACCGTCCGCCGGATGAACCAGCTGGAGCCGCGGATCGCCAAGGTCACCCACGAGGCGCTGGACGCGATGGAGGTGGCGGGCCCGCCCGTCGACCTCATCCAGGCGTTCGCACTGCCCATCCCCTCCCTGGTGATGTGCGACCTGTTCGGCATCCCCGCGGAGAACCGGGCCGACTTCGAGCGGGCGATGGCGATCACCGACAGCTTCGAGTCGACCCGCGAGGAGGTGCAGAACGCCTTCGCCACGATGCTCGGCTACTTCCCGCCGCTCATCGAGAGCAAGCGCAAGAACCCCACGGACGATCTCTTCAGCGGCATCGCCAACGACAGCGACTTCACCGTCGAGGAGCTGACCAACATCGGCCTGACGCTGTTCGCGGGCGGCTTCGAGAGCACGACCCACATGATCGGGCTGGGCGTGTACTCGCTGCTGACCAACCCCCCGCAGGCCGACGCGCTGCGCAAGGACCCGAAGCTGGTGGACGGCGCGGTGGAGGAGCTGCTGCGCTATCTGAGCATCGTGCACCGCGGGCCGATCCGGGTGGCCCTGGAGGACGTGGAGGTCGAGGGCCGGCTCATCGAGAAGGGCCAGCCGGTCATGATGTCCTTCCCCGCGGCCAACCGCGACCCCGACAAGTACGAGGACCCCGAGAGCCTCGATGTGACGCGGTCCGCGCGCGGTCACCTCGCCTTCGGGCACGGTGTGCACCAGTGCATCGGCCAGCAGCTCGCCCGGGTGGAGATGCGCATCGCGTTCGCCGCGCTCTTCGAGCGCTTCCCCACGCTGCGCCTCGACATCGCGCCCGAGGACGTGGCAATGAAGGACCAGCTGTTCTCCACCATCCACGGCCTCCAGAAGCTGCCCGTGGCCTGGTGAAGACGCTTCTCGCGAGAAGCGAGAGGGGGTGGCGGAGGCTCGGCCTCCGCCACCCCCTTCGGGTGTGCTCGACGGTTCACCGGCGGGTCACAGCCGGACCGGCAGACTCAGCAACTGGTAGGCGCCCGGCATCTGCTGCCTGCGCAGCGTCTCCCGCGGCACCGCCAGTGCCAGGCCCTGCTCCTTGACGATCAGCCGGTCGAAGACGACCTCGCCGGTCATCTTGGCCAGTGCCGCGCCCAGGCAGTAGTGCGGCCCGTGACCGAAGGCCACATGGCCGTCGCCAGGACCCGTCTCCCGCCTCAGATCGATCCGCTGCGGCTCCGGGAACCTGCGCGGGTCCCCGTTGGCAGCCGCCAGCGCCGCCATCACGGCCTCGCCCTGCCGAACCCGTACGCCGGCGATCTCCACGTCCTCGGTCGCGTACATCGGTGCGACCAGGTGCACGGAGCCGCCCACCCGCAGCATCTCCCGTACCGCGTTGGGCACCAGCTCCGGCTCGGCGCGCAGCAGCTCGAGCTGGTCGGGGTTGTCCAGGAAGGCGAGCACCGCGTTGGCGACGAAGTGCGCCGTGGGGTTGTGCCCGGCGTGGATGAGCAGCAGCACCATGTTCACCATCTCGGTGTCGGTGAGCCGTCCGCCGTCGTCGTCGCTGGTCCTGATCATCCGCGAGATCATGTCGTCGCCGGGCTCGGCCCTGCGCCGCGCGATGAGCGCCTTGGTGTACTCGACCATCTCCGGGACGCAGGTGACGAGCAGCGACGGGTCGCCGACATTGAAATCGTGGATCCACCGGTGGAACCGCGGCCAGTCGCTCTCCTCGACTCCTATCAGGTCGCAGACCACGTTCCCGGCCAGCGGGAAGGCCACGTCCTCGATCAGGTCGAACTGCTCCCGGCCTGCGACGTTCTCCAGGATCTTGTCCAGTATCCGGGCGACCCGCTCCCGGCGTTCGTTGACCCGGCGGACGGTGAAGGACGGGGTGACCAGGGTGCGCAGCCTGGCGTGGTTCTTGCCGTCCATGATGACCATGCCTTCGAAGTAGTCGCGGTACTCCTCGGGCAGACCGTAGGTCTCTATCATCTGGTCGGTGATGCTCGGGCCTTCCATACCGGGAACGCTGCGGCGGTCCCGCACCAGGCGCGGATCGTTGAGCACGGCCTTGACGTCCTCGTGCCGGGTGACGAGCCAGATGACCGCGTCCACGCCGGGGTAGACGATGGGGGAGACCGGCTCCTGTTCCCGCAACTCCCCGTACCGGCCGAAGGGGTCCTCCACCAGGGAGGGGTCCATGATGTCGAACTTCGTGGTGGACATGAGCGCCCTTTCCGTATCAGACGACTCTGCTTCAGGGCTGTGCACGGAGACGGAGGTCAGCGGACCGCGGCCTTGGTGTTGTAGAGACGCTTGGACCAGACGTAACCGACCAGCGCGATACCGGCGCACCAGGCGACGGACTGCCAGGCGCTGGAGCCGATCTCGCCGCCCAGCAGCAGCCCGCGCATGGTCTCGGTGACCGGGGTGAAGGGCTGGTACTCGGCGATCCAGCGCACCCCGGTCGGCATCGAGTCGGTGGGTACGAACGCGCTGGAGAGGAACGGCAGGAACTGCAACGGCATCGTCGCGGTGTTGGCGCCGGCCGGGTTCTTGGTGAGCAGCCCGAAGGCGACCACCAGCCAGGTGAGCGCGAACGTCAGCATGGCGAAGACCCCGACGGCCGCGACCCATTCGACGGCGGTGGCGTTCGGGTCGAAGCCCATCAGGAACGCGACGCCGGTGACCAGCACCACGCTGATCAGGGCACGGACGACGCTGCCGACAACCTGTCCGGTCAGCACCGAGGAGCGGGCGATCGCCATGGTGCGGAACCGGTCGACGATGCCTTCGGTCATGTCGAGGCAGATGGAGACCGCCGTGGAGCCCGAGCCGAAAGCACCGGTCATCAGGATGATGCCGGGCGCGACGTAGTCGATGTAGTCGCCGCTGCCGCCGGACATCACGCCCTCGCCGAGGGACTTGCCGAACAGCCCCACGAACATCAGCAGCATGACCACCGGCATACCGATGGAGGCGATCAGGAAGGACGGGTTGCGCATGGTGTGCCGCAGATCGCGGCGGAGCATGGTGCTGGAGTCTCGCAGGGTCATCGTCATGGCGCTCATCGCACGGTCTCCTTCTGCGGAGCGGGGCGGCTGGTCAGGGTGAGGAAGACGTCGTCGAGGTCGGGGGTGTGCACGGTCACGGCGGCCACCTCGACGGAGCGCACCTCCAGGTCGTCGAGCACGCTCTTGAGGGCGCGGACACTGCCGTCGGTGGGCACCTTGAGAGCCAGCGCCTCGTCGTCCCTGACGCCCTGCCCGAGCGCGGCGTACGCCTGGTCGAGCCAGTACCGGTCGGCGAACTGGAGCCGGATGTGCCCGCCGGCCACCAGCCGCTTCAGCTCGTCGGCTGTGCCTTCGGCGACGAGCTTCCCCTGGTCCAGCACGGCGATACGGTCGGCGAGTTCGTCGGCCTCCTCCAGGTACTGGGTCGTCAGGAAGAGGGTGACGCCCTCCTCGCTCACCAGCCGCTGGATGGTCTCCCACATCGTGCGGCGGCTGCGCGGATCCAGGCCCGTGGTGGGCTCGTCCAGGAAGAGGATGCGCGGCCGGCCGACCAGGCCCATCGCCAGGTCGAGACGGCGCCGCATACCGCCGGAGTAGAAGGCGGGCAGCTTTCCGGCCGCTTCCACCAGATCGAACTGCTCCAGCAGCTCCCGGGCGCGCTGCTTGCCCTGACGGCGGCTCAGGTGGTTCAGATCGCCCATCAGGCGCAGGTTCTCCTCGCCGGTGAGCATGTTGTCCACCGCGGAGAACTGGCCGGTCACCCCGATCGTGGCGCGCACCGCGTTCGGCTGGCGGGCCACGTCGTGCCCGGCGATGGTGAGGGTGCCACCGTCGAAGGGGACCAGCGTGGAGAGGATCTGCACGGTCGTGGTCTTGCCCGCTCCGTTGGAGCCCAGCAGGGAGAAGATCGAGCCGGCGGGAACGTGCAGATCGATACCGTCGAGAACGACCTTGGAGCCGAACGCTTTACGCAGTCCGGCCACGGAGATCGCGGCTTCGGATGGGGGCATGGTGGTCTCTCTCTCGTGTAGTGGCTTGGTGCGTTACCTGTCGGGGTGCGACTGGGCGCGGTGCCCGCGCGGGCGCGTCGGTGCCCCGGCACGGAGGCGGTGGCTCCGAAGCGGTGGCTCAGAAGTGCCGGTTGGGGAGGGCCTGTTCAGGGGCGGAGGCTCAGGAGCGGTGAATCACGATGTCGCCGGAGAGCGACCTGGCCTCCACCTTCACGGTCTCCTCGCCTTGCTCGGGTCCGTCCGTGGTGGCCAGCGCGTTGTGCACGCTGCCGGTCTGCGAGTGCAGGTCCAGCCAGGCCGGGACGGTGTCGCGGATGCCGATCTTCAGCTGCCCGGTGGAGGTCTCCGCGGCGACCGAGCCGCGCGCCACCTCGCCGAGCACGATGTTTCCGGTGACGGCCTTGGCCTGGACGTCGGCGTGGGCCACGGACAGCGCGATGTCGCCGCTGGCCGCGTTCAGCCGTAGCTCGCCGGTGACGTTGCCGACGCGCAGATCCCCCGAGGAGCTTTTGACGCAGCCGGAGCCGTCGATCTCGTGGATGTGCACGTCGCCCGAGCCGAGCTGGACGTCGATCCGGCCCGCCACCCGGTTGACGGTGACATCGCCGCTGGCCGTGTCCAGATCGAGCGGCCCGGTCACATCCAGGTCGATGTCGCCCGAGGCGCTGCGGCACCGGAGCTCGCCCAGCCGGCCCTTGCTGCGCAGATCCAGGGACGAGCTTCGGATCTCCAGGTCGGAGCCGTCGGGCAGTTCTACGACGATGTCGAGCATGCCGCTCTGGCTGCCGCGCTGCCTGGGTGCCTTGACCTTCAGCTTGCCGTTCGCGTATTCGACCCTGGTCTGCTCGACGGCCTGGACGTCGCTCTTCTTCTCCGGGTCGCTGGGCTGTACCTCCACGGAGGTGGCGCCGCGCCCCGTGGTCAGGAGACGGAGCGTGCCGGCGGGCAGGTTGATCGCGGCCGAGATCGGCTCGGGTGTCTCGTAGCTGGGCATGGGGGTTCCCGTTCGTCTCTGGTCGTGGGCGGTGCGCTGCGTGGCCGGGGCTAGCGCACCCAGCCGGTGAAGTGCTGGTTGACGCGTCGCCCCCGCGGCTGGGTGCGGGTGAGCTCGTCCTGCGCCACGGCCCCGGCCACCGCCCGCACCAGCCAGGCGTTGATGGAGAGGCCACCGTGCCCGGCGGCCTGGTCCACCCGGGACTTGAGGCTGTTGGGCAGTCGCAGGGTGATGCGGGACGTACCGCTGTCGTCGGCCTCCGGTGCCGGTGGCCACGAGGAAGCCACTGGCACCGGAGGCAGCTTGATGGCGCCGACGGCATCATGGATGGCGCCGTCAGTTGCCGGTGTGGCCGGGGCTTGCGCCACGAAGAACTCCGGATCGCGTCCGCGCAGTCGCACCCCGACGGATCCGGGGTGCAGCTCCCGGCTGATCTCCTCGGCGGCGGTGGTGAGCGCCTCCAGCAGGGCCAGCCGTGCCGCCGACTCCAGTGGCGCGACGAGCCGTTCGGCAAGGGCTGCCAGCTCCTCGGCGCCCGTCCCCGCCACGGCGGTGAGCTCGCGCCGGAGACTGTCGACGTACGGCGTGATGTTCATGACGCCACTATGGCGTCATCATGGTGTCACGTCAAGCTGAATGGTGTCACCCCAGGTCGGGCGTGGTGTCATGGTGACGTCACACGCGTTGCGCGAGTCGGCTGGTGCGGCTCGTGGCGCGCGCCGGTGCGCTCGAGGTGCGGCGAACGTACCGTTCCGCGCGCCGGCCCACCTCGCTCTTGTCCGCTCTCTTTCAGCCCGGTGCACAGCCCGGTGCACAGCCGGGTGCGCAGCCCTGCGCGGTCCCGTTCCGTTCCCGTACACGTTCCCCCGGCTTTCGCAGTCCTTCGGAACTTTCCGGGATCTTTTCGCGCGCCGGTTGCGGGTCGGGTCCGGTGAAAGAGTTCCAGGCGAAATCGATGTCCGTTCGCCGGTGCGTTTCGGCTCCCCACAGAAGCGAGGAACAATGGTCAAGAATGTGGTCATCGTCGGTGGCGGAACAGCGGGTTGGATGACGGCGTCCTATCTGCGTGCGGCTTTCGAGGACCGCATCTCCGTGACACTCGTCGAGTCCAAGAACGTCCCGACGATCGGCGTCGGCGAGGCGACGTTCAGCACTGTCCGCCACTTCTTCGCCTATCTCGGGCTGGACGAACGCGAGTGGATGCCCGAGTGCCAGGCCACCTACAAGCTGGCGATCCGGTTCGAGAACTGGCGCAATCCGGGCAGCCACTTCTACCACCCCTTCGAGCGGCCCCGCGTCGTCGAAGGCGTATCGCTGGCCGACTGGTGGCTCCACAAACGCCCCAGCGACCGCTTCGACCTGGACACCTCGGTGATCTCCGCGCTCTGCGACGCCAAGAGTTCGCCGCGCAGCCTGGGCGGTGCCCTCCTGGCGCGCGACGTACTGGAGGGCGGTGCGCAGGAGCCCACCGGCCGCTCCACCCTGACGGAGCAGAACACCCAGTTCCCGTACGCCTACCACTTCGACGCCGCGATGCTCGCCCAGTACCTCACCAAGTGGGCCACACAGCGGGGCGTTCAGCATGTCCTCGACGATGTGAAGGACATCCGCGTCGACGAGCGCGGCTGGATCACCAACGTACTCACCAAGGAGCACGGTGAGATCGCGGGCGACCTCTTCATCGACTGCACCGGCTTCCGCGGGATGCTGCTCAACAAGACCCTCGGCGTGCCGTTCCAGTCGTACCAGGACACCCTCCCCAACGACAGCGCTGTCGCGCTGCGCGTCCCCGCCGACATGGCGGCGCGCGGCATCAGCCCGTACACCACCGCCACCGCGCAGGAAGCCGGCTGGATCTGGACCATTCCGCTGTTCGGCCGCATCGGCACCGGCTATGTCTATGCCCGCGACTACTGCTCCCCTGAGGAGGCCGAGCGCACTCTGCGCGCCCACGTGGGCCCGGCGGCCGAGGGCCTGGAGGCCAACCACATACGGATGCGCATCGGCCGCAGCGAACGGTCGTGGGTGAACAACTGCGTCGCCATCGGTCTGTCCAGCGGTTTCGTGGAGCCGCTCGAATCGACCGGCATCTTCTTCATCCAGAACGCCGTCGAGCAGCTGACCAAGCACTTCCCCGGCGGCCGGAACGACGACGGGCTGCGCGCCTCCTACAACCGGCAGGTCGCCGGTGTGATGGACGGCGTACGGGAGTTCCTCGTCCTGCACTACTACGCGGCCAAGCGCGCCGACAACCAGTACTGGAAGGACACCAAGAACCGGCCGATGCCCGACAGCCTGGCCGAGCGCATCGAGCAGTGGAAGGTGAAGCTGCCCGACAGCAACACCGTCTTCCCCCGCTATCACGGGTTCGAGCCGTACTCCTACACGGCCATGCTGCTCGGCCTCGGCGGCATCGAGACCGCACCCTCCCCGTCGCTGGCGCTGCTGGACGACACCGCGGCGGACGCCGAGTTCGCCCTCGTCAAGGCACAGGCCGAGGCGGAGGTGCGCAGGCTGCCCAGCCAGTACGAGTACTTCGCGCACCTGAAGCGACTGAGCCCGCAGGAGCGGCTGGCACCGCTGGCGGCCTGAGCCGACGGCAGCTCCGGGCCGCGGGCCCCCGGCGCACAGCCCGGGGCCGGCGGCCCGGACCCCTCGGAGAAAACGCCCCTGAGTCCCCGCCACGGCCCCGCGTGGCCCGACCGAAGGTGAAGGGTTGACGATGTCGGAGCGCGTGCTCAACACCGCCGGGCCGGCGCTTCCCGCCGTCCCGTCGGCGGACCCGGCCGCATTCCGCTCGCTGATGGCCGCCCACCCCGCCGGGGTGGCCGTGGTGACGGCGACGGATCTGGACGGCAGCCCTTGGGGCATGACGTGTTCGTCCGTCTCCAGCGTCGCGCTCGATCCGCCGACGCTGCTGGTGTGTCTGCGCCGTGCCAGCCCCACGCTGGACGCGGTGCTGCGCTCGGGGACGTTCGCGGTGAACCTGCTGCACGACGGCGCACGTGCCGCCGCCGACCTGTTCGCCTCCGGCGACCCCGACCGGTTCGACCGCGTCGCATGGCGCTCCGCCGCCGGAAGTTCGGGGCCGCATCTGACCGACAGCGCCCACTCGGTGGCCGACTGCCGGGTCTCGGGCACCGTCGGCGTGGGCGATCACACCGTGATCTTCGGTGAGGTGCAGCACATCGAGGGACCGCACGAGGAAACGCCCAGGCCGCTCCTTTACGGGCTGCGGCAGTACTGGTCCCTGCATTCCGCGCATTCCGCTGTGGGCGGGGACGACGGTGCCGGCCGTGCGCGGCGCCGCTGAGCATCGGCCGGCACCCCACCCCCGACCGACGGGAAGATGCCTGTGACCGAGACCCAACTCGCCGTCCTGCTGGCCGATGTGGCCCTGGTCCTCGTCGTGGCCCGGATGCTGGGAGCGCTGGCCCGGCGGCTGGGCCAGCCCGCCGTCATCGGGGAGATCCTCGGGGGCATTCTGCTGGGACCCAGCCTGTTCGGCGGGGCACTGGCCACGACGCTCTTCCCCGCGGACGTCCGCCCCCACCTCACTACCCTGGCCGATCTGGGACTGGTGCTGTTCATGTTCCTCGTCGGCCTCGAGTTCGACTTCGGACGGCTGCGCGGCTCCGGACGGATCGCGGGCGCCACCGCGCTGGGTACCACCCTGCTGCCCTTCGCGCTGGGCCTCGCGCTCAGTGCTCATCTGCTGCGGACGCACCAGCCCGAACATGCCGGGAACCAGGTGGGCTTCGCGCTGTTCGTGGGCATTGCCGTCTCCGTCACCGCGTTCCCGGTCCTTGCCCGGATCATCAGCGACCGCGGTATGCAGGGTTCCCGCACCGCCGCTCTCGCCCTGTCGGCCGCCGCCGTCTGCGACCTGGCCGCCTGGAGCGCGCTCGCCGCCGTGCAGAGCCTGGCGGACGGCGGCCGGCACTGGCAGGTGGTTCTGGTGGTGCCGTACACCCTCGCGCTGATCGGGGTGGCCCGTCCGCTGTTGCGGAGGCTGCTCGCCCGCGCCCGGCCGGGCAGCCCGCTGCCGGGGAGCGTGCTGACGGCGGCGTTCGTCGGCGTGCTGGTCTCGGCCGCCTTCACCCAGCTGATCGGCCTGCACTTCGTGATCGGCGCCTTCCTGTTCGGCCTTGTCATGCCACGGCCCGAGCAACCGGCCACTCGCGCCGCCATGCTGGAGCGCACCCACGGAATGGCCGCGCTGCTGCTGCCGGTCTACTTCGTCGTCGCCGGGCTGAAGGTCGACCTCGCCCGGCTGGACACCTCGGATCTCGTGGACCTCGCCCTGGTCCTGCTCGTGGCGGTCACCGGGAAGTTCGCGGGCACCTGGCTCGCGGCCCGCTCCCAGGGGCTGCCGTCACGCGAGTCGGCGGTGCTGGCCACGCTGATGAACACCCGCGGCCTGACCGAACTCATCGCGCTCGGCGTCGGTTTGCAGGCCGGCCTGATCGACGAGCGGCTCTACGCGGTCTTCGTCGTCATGGCGGTCGTCACCACGGCGATGGCCGGCCCGCTGCTGCGCCGGCTGCTGGGCCCGGGCGACACCGGACCGTCGGCCGAGCCGCCCGCTGCGAGCGCGACGGCCACCGCCGCGACGGCCACCGCCGCGAACCGGCTCGGGACCGCGGACCGGCAGGCGGCCACCGGCACCGGAAAGTCACTCGGCCGTCCCTGAGCCGGAGCAGCCGCTACAGCACGCCGACGGTGCGGCGGGGTGGGGGCCGCGTCGTCGAGGAGGGGGCGCCGGACCGTGGTCCGGCGCCCCCTCCCGTTGCTCGTGCCGCGGGGCTCAGGCCGCGGCAGGCCCGGTCAGCCGGGCGCGCAGCTCCGCCTTGTCGACCTTGCCGACGGGGGTGCGGGGCAGCTCGTCGACGACGATCAGCTTGTCGGGGATCTTGTACGTGGCGAGCCCGCACTCCCGCAGATGCGCTTTGACGGCCGCCGGTGCGATCTCCTCGCGCACCATCACGAACGCGTGGCTGCGCTCACCCAGCCGCTGGTCGGGCACGCCGACCAGCGCGGCGTCCCGGATCGCCGGGTGGGCCAGCAGATACTCCTCGACCTCCTCGGCCGGGATCTTCTCGCCGCTGCGGTTGATGATGTCCTTGATCCGGCCGACCAGCACCAGATTGCCGTCCGGCCGAAGCCTGGCCAGGTCACCGGTGCGGAAGAAGCCGTCGGCGGTGAACGCCTCCGCGTTCTTCTCCTCCGCCCGGTAGTAGCCGCGGATCGTGTACGGGCCGCGGGTCTGCAGCTCTCCCTCCTCGCCCACCGGGAGCGTCCGCCCCTCGGCGTCGGCGATCCGCACCTCGTCCTGCGGACTCAGCGCGCGGCCCTCGGAGTTGACGACGGCCTCGTACGGGTCGTCCAGCCGGGTGTGGGTCAGCAGCCCCTCGCCGATGCCGTACCACTGGCTGAGCCGGCAATCCAGCAGCTTGATGGCCTGCTCGGCCTGGGTCGGGTCCACCTTGGAACTGCCCACCTGCAGCGTGACGCCGGACAGGTCGGCGCCGGACTTCTGTGCTGTGTCCATCCACAGCCGCAGCACCGGCGGCACCACGGTGCTCAGCGTGACGCCCTCCCGGTCGACCAGCTCGAACACCTCCGACGGGCGCACGCTCGTCGTCAGCACGGCCCGGCCGCCCACCAGCAACGTGCCCAGGACGCCGGGGCAGCCGAGCGCGGCGTTGTGCGCGGCCGGATTGACCGCGAGGTACACCGTGTGCCGGCCCGCCCGTACGGCTTCAGCAGTGGCCCGCATCTGGTACGCGTAGTCGTCGTGGGTGCGCGGGATCAGCTTCGGCAGGCCCGTGGTGCCGCCGGAGAGCAGGAACATCGCGGGCTCGGCGGGGTCCACGTGCGGGAAGTCGCGGTTGCCGGAGCCGATGGCCTCCAGCGCGGTGAACTCCGCGGCGTCCCCCGCGACGAACACCTCGCGCAGCGCGGCCTGTTCGGCGCTCACCTCCCGTGCGAGCTGCCGGTAGTCGAAGCCCGCCGACCGGTCCACGACCATATAGGCGACGGCCTGCGAGTGCCGCGCCAGATGGCTGATCTCGTTCCGGCGGTGGCCGGGCAGTGCCAGCACCGGGATCGCGCCGATCCGGAAGAGCGCGTACATCACCACGACGAATTCCGTGATGTTGGGCAGCTGGACGACGACGCGGTCCAGCGGGCCGATACCCCGGTCCAGGAACCCGCCCGCCAGCTCGTCGCCTCTGGCCGACAGCTGCGCGTACGTCAGGCGCTCCTGGCCGCACACCACCGCGACGCGGTCGCCGTGCTGTTCGCACGCCTCGTGCAGCAGGTCACCGAGCGGTCTGCCCTGCCAGTAGCCCTCGCGCCGATAACGCGCGGCGAGATCTTCCGGCCAGGGTATGCATCCTTCAAGCATGGTGGCCTTTCCCGTTGGCAGTTGTAAGAGATGTTGCGGCTCTCTGTGGGAGAGTTCTGAAATTGCAGCGTCGCGCGCCCAGGACCAGCGAAACGGCCGCTCGACAGATCGGGGAAAGACGCTGCCGGGCACGAGCTGTCCGCTCTCTTTCGCGCCCCACAAGGCCGGTCGAACCGACTCGTAACGTGGCGCGTATTGGGCCGCTTATCGGGCGACGGGGAAGGACAAGTGGAACGTTGAAAACTGTTCCGGAAGCATTCGAATCCATCGTTGTGCAGGCGGGTGACGCGCCGGCGGTCGTTTTCGGCGATCAGACGCTCGGTTACGGAGAACTCAACGCACGTGCCAACCGGCTCGCACGCGCACTGATCGGCAAAGGCGTCGGTCCGGACGCGCTGGTGGCCGTCGCCGTGCCGCGCTCGCCCGAACTCGTCGTCGTCCTGCTCGCCGTGCTCAAGGCCGGCGGCGCCTATCTGCCGCTCGACCCGGATTACCCGGCCGACCGGCTCACCCACATGCTTGCCGACGCCCGGCCGGTGCTCGCCGTCCGCACCGCGGACACCGCGCTGCCCGAGGGCACCGACGTGCCCGAAGTCGTCGTGGACGAGCCACGGTTCGCCGAGGCATGCGAGCTGCTGCCCGGCGGCGACGTGACCCAGGACGAGCGGCCGGCCCGGCTGCTCCCGCAGCACCTCATGTACGTCATCTACACCTCCGGCTCGACCGGCGTGCCCAAGGGCGTGGCCGTCTCGCACACCGGGGTCTCGGACATGATCACCACCCAGGCGTCGCTGTTCGGGGTGCGGCCCGGCGAGCGCGTCATCCAGTGGGCCTCGATGAGCTTCGACGCGGGCTTCTACGACGTGGCCCTCGCACTGCTGCACGGTGCCACGCTGGTGCTGGCACCCCGCGAGGAGCTGCTGCCGGGGGAGCCGCTGCGCGAGACGCTGCTCAAGCACGACATCACCCATGCCGTGCTGCCCCCGGTCGCGCTGAGCGTGACCGACGGGTCCGGACTGCTCCAGGGCGGCACCATCATGTCCACCGGCGACGCCTGCACCCCGGCACTGGTGCGCGAGTGGTCGCAGGGGCGGCGGATGTTCAACGGCTACGGGCCCACAGAGGTGACCGTCGGCGCCTCCATCGGCGGTCCGGTCACCGACGCGCTCGACGTCAGCATCGGCACCCCCTGGGTCGGCGGCCGGGTGTACGTACTGGACGACCGGCTGTGCCCCGCGGCGGAAGGCGAGGAGGGCGAGCTGTATCTGGCGGGCAGCGGACTGGCGCGCGGCTATCTGAACCGCCCCGGCGTCACGGCGAGCCGGTTCGTCGCAGACCCCTTCGGCCCGCCCGGCTCCCTGATGTACCGCTCCGGCGACCGCGGCCTGCGGCGTGCCGACGGCGAGCTGTACTTCGCCGGGCGCGCCGACGACCAGGTCAAGGTGCGGGGGTTCCGCGTCGAGCTGGGGGAGGTGGAGGCGCGTCTGGCCGGCCATCCGGCGGTGGACGTCGCGGTGGCCGTGGTGGCGGGCGGGCTCGCCGACGCGCGCATCGTCGGCTACGTCACGACCCGCGACGGAGCCGAGGTCACCGAGGCCGAACTGCGCGCCCACGTCGCCCGCTCGCTGCCCGGCCACATGGTGCCCGCACGGGTGACGGTATTGGCCGAGTTCCCGACCACCCCCAACGGCAAGGCCGACCGGGAGCGGCTGCGCGCAGAGGCGACGGCAGCACTACAGGCCGAACCTGCCGGGTCCGGTGCGTCCGCCGAGCGCGTACCGGCACCCTCGGAGGCCACCTCCTTCGAGGAGGCCCTGTGCGGCATGGTCACCGAGATCCTGGCCCGCCCGTCGGTGACCCCGCAGGACAACTTCTTCGAACTGGGCGGCCAGTCCGTCCTCGCCGTCCAGCTGGGCAGCCGGATCCGCAAGGAGCTGCGGGTCAACATCCCCATGCGTACCGTCCTGGAGGCCGCCACGCTGGGCCACCTGGCGCGCAGCCTGGAGGAGGCGAAGGCGGCCGCACGCTGACACAGCGCAGCGCGGCACGCCGCCGCACCGGAGAGGGGCCCGTGCACAGCACGGGCCCCTCTCCCTGCGCGTGGGTGCGCGCATCCCTCAGCGCCTCGCTCAGCGCGGCGTGAACCGCATCGGCAGACTGCTGTAGCCGAAGAGGAAGTTGGAGTAGATCCGCACCGGCTCACCCGCCGGCTCCAGGTCACGCACGTGCGTCACCAGCGCCTCCAGCAGGCCGCGCAGCTCCGCCCGGCCCAGATAGGCGCCCACGCAGTAGTGCGGCCCGTGGCCGAAGGAGATGTGCCGGTTCGGATGCCGGGCGGGGTCGAAGGTGTGAGGCGCCTCGAAGACGGTCTCGTCGTTGTTGGCCGAGGTGTTCCACAGCGACACGATGTCGCCCGCGCGTATCCGCTTGCCGCCGAGCTCCAGATCGCGGGTGGCGGTGCGTGCGAAGTGCATGGCGGGCGTCGCCCAGCGCAGCACCTCCTCGACGGCGCTCGCCACCTTCACCTCGCCCGACTGGAGGGCCCGCCACCGCGCCTCGTTCCTGGCGAACGCCAGCACCGCGGTGATGGCAGACATCCGCGACGACTCGTCACCGCCCAGGATCAGGCTGTAGCAGTTGAGGGCCACCTCCTCCAGCGTCAGAGGACGGCCCTCCACCTCCGCGCCGGCGATCATGCTGATCACGTCGTCGCCGGGCTGCTCCAGCCGTTCCTGCGCGAGCCCCATGAAGTACAGGACGATCTCGTTGCGGGCGCTGACCGAGTCCAGCTCCTCGCCCTCGGGCTCCTCGGAGGAGAGGGCCAGCTTGTTCCACTCCAGCAACTCCTTGCGGTCGCCTTCGGGGATGGAGAGCAGGTCGCAGATGGTGTGCATCGGGATCTGCTCGGCCAGCTCGGTCGCGAAGTCGAACGGCCCCAGCTCGGTGACCGACCGTACGAGATGCGAGGTGCGCTCGGCGACACTCGTGGCCACGTCCCGCAGCACCCGCGGCGAGAAGGCCCGCAGCATCACGTTGCGCAGCTCCCGGTGCCGGGGGCGGTCGGTGACGGCGAGCATCTTGCCGCCCGCGGAGTCCTCGCCGTTCAGCAGGACGTCCAGGACGGTGCCGCGCCCCGAGCACAGCGACTCCGCGTCGTTGTAGGCGGCCTGCACGTCCGCGTGTCCGGCGACCACCCAGAACCCGGGCTGTCCCGGCGCGGGGGATTCGTGCCAGTAGACCGGCTCCTGCTCGCGGACCGTCCGCCAGAACGCGTACGGGTCGTGCCGCACGAATGTCGCGGGGTCGGTGAGATCGAGGGAGTGGATCTTTTCGACGGGCGGGCTCATCCGGGTCTCCTAGCCAACTCGGGGAATAGCGCAGCGAACGCACACCTCCCGCCAGGGGAGAGAAAGAGCGTCACACCCGGAGGGGCCCCGGCCACATGTCTCTTGCCGAGCTCTTTCAGAAGAACGGCCTTGTTGAACGAGACGCGAAAGATTGGCAAGCCCCGCGCAATTGCCGTGGGACGGTGAGGCCGTTGGGAAACCCGTGGGCTCGGAAACAATGGGGATCAGACATGGGCGGAAGTCGCCAACCCGGCTGGATACGGCCGTTGAACAATGTAGGGAACCCGGCATCGCGCGTGGTGTGCCTGCCGCATTCCGGCGGATCGGCGGGGAGTTACAGCGCCTGGGTGTCGGCGATGCCCCCGGACGTACAACTGCTGGCCGTGCAGTATCCGGGACGGGGCGACCGGCTCTCCCAGCCGCCCGTCGGCAGCATCGCCGAGATGAGCGCGGCCGTCGCCGCCGAGCTGCTCAGGTTCGAGCCCGTGCCCTACGCCCTGTTCGGGCACAGTCTCGGTGCCCTCGTCGCGTACGAGACAGCGCTGACGATGCGCGACAGCGGCTTTCCGCCCGGCCACCTGTTCGTCTCCGGTTCCGCGGCGCCGGGGCAGGAGCGCAGCGGGCTGACCCATCTGGCCGGGGACGAGGAGCTGTGGGCCTCCGTGTGCGAACTGGGCGGTATCGACCCGGCGATCGCCGAGAACGCCGAGATGCGCAAGCTGCTGCTGCCCGCGCTGCGCTCCGACGTACGGGCCAGCGAGACCTACCGGCCCGCATCGTCCGCCGAGCCGCTGCCGTGCCCGCTGCGCTGCTACTACAGCCCCGAGGACCCCCTCACCCGGAGCGCCGACATGACCGCTTGGGCGGCCAGGACCACGGCACGGTTCACCACCCGTCAGCGCCCTGGCGGCCACTTCCATCTGTGGCTGGACACCGACGAACTGGTGGGCGACATCCTCGGCGTCATGCCGCGACGCGAGACGCTGACCGCATGAGCGTCGAGGGGCTCTCCGTCCTCGTCACCGGCGCCGGCACCGGCATCGGACGGAGTATCGCGCTGTGCGCGGCCCGCGAGGGTGCCTTCGTCACCGCTGTGGGACGGCGCGCCGAACCGCTGCGGGAGGTCGCCGACAAGTCTCCGGGGACGATCGAGGCGGTGCCAGCGGATGTGACGGCGGACGGTGCACCGGAGCGGATCGTCGCCGCCGCGCTGGAGCGCTTCGGACGCCTGGACGCCGTCGTCAACAACGCCGGGCTGGCCCGCTTCGGACGGCTCGCCGACACCGGCCTCGACGAACTGGACGCGATGCTTGCCGTCAACGTCCGCGCCCCGGCAGCGCTGATCCGCGCCGCGCTTCCGCATCTGGAGCCGGCGCATGGCTCCGTCGTCAACGTCAGCTCTGTCGCCGGGACGCTCGCCATGCCGGGCCGTGCCTACTACGGGGCCGGCAAGGCGGCCCTCAACAGTCTGACCCGCTCTCTGGCCCGTGAACTCGCGCCCGCGGTACGGGTCAACGCCGTCCTGCCGGGCCCCGTGGACACCCCCCTGTGGCACGGCGCCGGAATGACCGAGGACGAACAGGAGTCGCTGCGCGCCGGACTGCTGGCGGACACCCCCATGGGCCGGTTCGGCGAAGGCGACGAGATCGCCGGATGGGTGTGCCGCCTGATCGATCCCGAGCAGTCCGGGTGGGTGACCGGAGCCCTGATCCCGGTCGACGGCGGCCGCACCGCATAACCGCGACAACCACCCCTGGCCGAGGCGCGACAACCACCCCTGGCCGAGCCGCGACAGCCGCTACAGCCACGACAAGACTCCCGAACAGACCGCCTACCAGACACGCGAGGTGGCACGTGACCGTGCAAACAACGGGGACCGAACAGCTGAGCCGTGCACCCATGGCCACGACGATCCCGTCGTCGTGCCTCCAGGACATCTACCGAGCGGCCGAGGCGAAGGAGCACGCCGACAGCACCTCGGAGACCCCCGGCAACGGGGTCGTCAAACTGCACGTCGGTGACCCCTACTTCGACCCTCCGGAGGAGGTCGCCGAAGCGTTCACCGACGCCGTGCGGCGGGGGGAGACCAAGTACTCGGGCGTGGAGGGACTGCCCGCGCTGCGCGAGGCCCTGGTCGAGAAGCTGCACACCGACAACGGCCTGGACACCGAGGTCTCCCGGGTGCTCGTCTCGCCCGGCTCCTGCCAGGGCCTGGCCGCGCTGCTCCAGTCGCTGGCCGCGCCCGGTGCCGAGATACTGCTGCCCGAGCTGCACTGGCCGGTCCATCTCCAGCAGAGCCTGCTGGCCGGACTGCGCCCGGTCTTCTACCCGCTGGGCCCCGACTTCCTGCCCGACCCGGAGGCGCTGGCCGCCGCGGCGGGCCCGCGCACCCGGATCCTGCTGCTCAACTCGCCCGCCAACCCCACCGGCGCGGTGATGGACGCGGCTCTCACCCGGACCCTGCTCGACCTGGCACGCGCCAACGGCTGGCAGGTCATCAGCGACGAGGCCTACGAGCACTACGTCTTCGACGGCGAGCACCTGTCGGTCGCGTCGCTGGAGCGGAACGTCCCGGTTGCCGAGCGCATCGTGCACAGCACCTTCAGCTTCTCCAAGAGCGTCGCCATGACCGGCTACCGGCTCGGCTACGTCGCGGCTGCCACCGAGGAGGCCGCCGACGCGCTCAAGGTCGTCCAGGAGGCCAGCATCATCGGGACCTCCACCCCGGCCCAGTACGCGGGCATCGCCGCGATCCGGTCCCGGGCCGGCATCGCCGAGCTCAACCGCAAGCGGGTGCGCGCCAACCGGGACGCGGTGCTGCCCCAGCTCGTCGAGGAGGGGCTGCTGAGCCGGCTGCCGGCCGGGGGCTGGTACGCGCTGGCCGACATCGGCCGCACCGGCATGGACGCGGAGACCTTCGCCACCCGGCTGCTGGACGCGACGGGGGTGGCGGTGGTGGCGGGCAACGGATTCGCCTGGCACCCCAGGCTGGACGGTACGGGCAGCATCGAGTCGTCCCGCTACGCGCCGTGGGCGCGGCATCTGATCCGTATCGCGTTCTGTGTGGAGCCGGAGGCCCTCGACCGGGGCGTCCGGCTCTTTCTCGACTTCGTCCGCGACCACGCAGTGGAGTGACCCCATGACCACGCTGACCTACCGGGACTACCTGCGCATCGACAACCTGCTCTCGATCCAGGTTCCGCGCACTCCCGACACGGCGCGCACGGAAGTCGTTCTGGCCGAGCACTTCTTCATCGTCGCGCATCAGACCTGCGAGCTGTGGCTCAAGCAGATCATCGCCGATCTCGGCGCCGCCGCCGAGGCGCTGGCCCCCGAACCGGCGCCGGGCGAAGGGGGCTTGGAGACCGGGGACGCCGAACTGAGCGCCGAGTTCCTGGAGCGCGCCAGCGACCTGCTGTTCGTGCTGCACGCGCAGCTCGTCGCCCTGGAAAAGCTGCCGCTACGGCTGTTCGCGGAGTTCCGCCCCTACCTGGACACCGCGAGCGGCGCCGAGTCGGCGCAGTTCAAGGCCCTCAGCCGGCTGCTGGGGGACGACATCGACCCCGGGCGGCTGTACGAGGCGTTCCGTACGGCGGCCGAGAGCGCGGGCACCTCCATGGCCGAGGTGTGCCGCCTCGGGTCGCGCGCCGGTGTCTTCCACCGGATCGCGGAGCTGCTGCTGGACATCGGCAACGGCTACTGGCGATGGAAGGTCGCACATCTCGGTCTCATGTCGCGGTCGCTCGGCCAGCAGGCCGGTACCGGCGGTTCGAGTGGCGCCACTTATCTGGCCGGACGGCTCACCATGCCCTTCGGTGAGCTGCGTCGGCTCCGCGGCGAGGTGCACGACGAGTTCGCCGCCAACTTCCAGGCGCAGAACGCGGCTTGACACTGGCGCATACACAGGTCGGGCCGGGGCGCGAGCGCCCCGGCCCGACCGCTTTCTTTCAGCGCCCTGTCCCCTCCCCAGACCGGATTCCGGCTGCGGCACCAACGATGACCAGGCAAAACCGCTGTAGCGGTTTGGTAGTGGCACCATCATGGTGCCAACAAGGGCCATCCCGCGCTACATTGGCGTCATCGTCCCTGCCCGACCGAGCCGACAGGAGTGCCCTAACCGTGGCTACCCTCCTCTACAAACTGGGCCGACTGGCCTTCCGCCGACGGGGGTTGATGACGCTCCTGTGGGTGCTGATCCTCGGCGGCGTCGGATTCGCCGCCTCCAGCGCACCGACTCCACCCGTCGACACTTTCTCGATGCCGGGAACCGAGTCCCAGCGGGCCTTCGACGTGCTGGAGAAGAAGTTCCCCGACGCCCAGGCCGAGGGAGCCACCGCACGGGTCGTCCTGCGTGCTCCCGAAGGGAAGAAGATCACCCAAGGCGCACAGCGTGAGACGGTCGACGGACTCGTCAAGGACCTCTCCGACGCGCCGCAGGTCGTCGGCGTCTCCAACCCGTTCCAGGCGCACGCCGTCAGCAAGGACCGGACCACCGCGTACGCGGTCGCGACCTACAAGGTGCCCGGCACCAAGGTGTCCGACAAGGCGCACGAGGCGCTCACCGAAGCGACCGAACGTGCCCGCGACAGCGGTCTGACGGTCGAGACGGGCGGTGACGCGGTGGAGATCGAGTCCACCATGGGCGGCGCCGCCGAAGGCGTCGGCATCCTCGTCTCCGCGCTCGTCCTCTTCCTCACCTTCGGCTCGCTGATCGCCGCGGGTATGCCGCTGCTGACCGCCGTGATCGGCGTCGGGATCGGTATTTCCGGAATCACCGCGCTGGGCAGCACCCTCGGACTGTCCTCGACCACCACGACGCTGGCCATGATGATCGGCCTGGCCGTCGGAATCGACTACGCGCTCTTCATCGTCTCCCGCTACCGGGCGGAGGTCATGGAGGGCCGCGAGCGCCAGGACGCGGCAGGGCGCGCCGTCGGCACGGCGGGATCCGCCGTGGTCTTCGCCGGCCTCACCGTCATCGTCGCGCTCGCCGGGCTGTCGGTCGTCAACATCCCGCTGCTCACCAAGATGGGCCTCACGGCCGCGGGCACCGTCGCGATCGCCGTCCTCATCGCCGTCACGCTTGTGCCCGCCCTCCTCGGCTTCGCCCCCGTCAGGGTGCTGCGCCGAAGGGACCGCAAGCAGTTCTCCGGCAAGCCGCTCTCGGCCCGCCAGCAGCGCAAGGCGGCGAAGCTGGCCGCCAAGCAGAAGCCCAACGCCGGTGCCCGCTGGGCCGGTTACGTGCTGCGCCACCCCGTGGCCGTACTGCTTGTGGGCATCGTGGGGCTCGGCACGGTCGCCGTACCGGCGGCAAGCCTCCAGCTCGGCCTCCCCGGCGAGGGCACCATGGCGCCGGACACCACTCAGCGCAAGGCGTACGACATGCTCTCGGACTCCTTCGGGCCCGGTTTCAACGGGCCGCTGATGGTGACCGTCGAGCACGCCGACGCCAAGGCGGCTGCCGGAAAGGTACGCACTCAGTTCGCCGGCGAGAAGGGCGTCGAGTCCGTCAGCCCGGCCACCGCCAACAAGGGCGGCGACACCGCCATCCTCAACGTCATCCCATCCACCGGGCCCACCTCCGACAAGACCGAGGAACTGGTCAGAGCGCTGCGTGGCGACGCGGACAGGCTCCAGGCCGAAACCGACGCCGAGATCCTGGTGACCGGCCAGACAGCGCTGTTCATCGACTACTCCAAGACGCTCGACGACGCGCTGCTGCCCTACCTCGGACTCGTCGTCGGACTGGCGTTCCTGCTGCTGATGCTGGTCTTCCGCTCGGTGCTCGTTCCGCTCAAGGCGGCGCTCGGCTTCCTGCTGTCGGTGACGGCCGCGCTCGGTGCCGTCGTCGCGGTCTTCCAATGGGGCTGGCTCGCCGATCTGTTCGGCGTCGACCAGCCCGGACCGATCATGAGCAATATGCCGATCTTCATGATCGGCGTGGTCTTCGGTCTGGCCATGGACTACGAGGTGTTCCTCGTGACCCGGATGCGTGAGGCATACGTGCAGGGGGCGGCCACCGACGAGGCGGTCGTGACGGGCTTCCGGCACGGAGGCCGGGTCGTCGCCGCGGCGGCGCTGATCATGACCAGCGTCTTCTCCGGCTTCATCATGGAGCAGGACGACATGATCAAGCTGATCGGCTTCAGCCTGGCCGTCGCCGTTCTCTTCGACGCGTTCGTCGTCCGCATGGCGATCGTCCCGGCGCTCTTCGCCCTGCTGGGCAAGTCCGCCTGGTGGCTGCCCAAGTGGCTGGGTGTGCTGCTGCCCAACATGGACGTCGAGGGCGAGAAACTGCACGCCCCCGCTCCCGAGGCGACGGTCCCGCCCCGGCAACGGGAACGCGCATCGCAGCCCCGCTGACCCGGCACCGACAAGGCCCTCACGACCCGGAGGTCGTGAGGGCCTTGGTGCAGCGGCGTCCGGTGCGGGCCCTCATCCGGGGCGACCGGGCCGCTCGCTCACCCTGGGACGGCGGGCGGCCTCAGCGGGGGGCCGTGTTGTCGAGGGTGAGGGCGGTGCACCGTACGCCGCCGCCGCCTTTGCGGAGTTCGGTGGTGTCCAGCTCCACCACGGCCAGGCCGCGCTCGCGCAGGGTCGCCGCCAGCCGGGGGGCGCCCTGGGTCATCGTCACCGTCCTGCCGTCGCTGACGAGGTTGAGCGCGAACGCGCGGGCGTCGGCGGCGTCGACCTCGATGAGCTCCAGGCCCAGCTCGTGCAGTCGGCTCCGGCTCCCGGCCTCCAGTGCCTCGGGGTGGTAGGCGAGGGTGCGCTCGTCGATGACGGCGACGGCCAGGTCCAGGTCGTACCACTCCTCCCCGGCGGTCCGCAGGAGGACCGGCTCGTGGCCGAACAGTTCGGCGAGGAAGCCATGCATCCGCTCGTCCGTGCGCTGCCCGTACCCGGCCAGCAGAAAGCGGCCGCAAGCCAGCGCATCGCCCTGACCGCTGAACGCGTACGGCGCGTCGAAGACCTCGAACTCGTTCTCCTTGAGCCACGAGCGGAAGTACCGGATCTCCTCCAGCCGCGCGGCCGGCGGATCGCCCAGAACCGCGCGCCCGTCGCAGACGAACGCCCCGTTGGCCGTGTAGACCATGTCCGGGCACTCGGGGGCCGACTCCATGGCCCGTACGGTGCGTCCGGCCGCCCGGTGCGCCGCGGCTATCGCCTCGTGTTCGGCGACGGCGGCCTCGGTATCGGGCTGACAACTGCGGTCCATGTAGGGGTTGATCTCGTAGCTGATCCGGAAATGCACGGCGTCGGACATCAGCAGATCGCGGTTCATAGGGAGTCTCCAGAAGTCGAGAAGCGGACCGTGATGCGGGACAACGACAGCGGGAGACGTCAGCGAATGTGCGGCGAACTGAACTTGCGTGTCTTGCGTGTGCAGAAAGGCGTGCGGGAAACGAATTCCGGGCCGCCGAGAACCCCGCCGGTCAGTTGTGTACAAACTGCACGATGGCAGAGCACGGGCCCGGCGCTGAGCAGCCGCAAAAGAAAGCTGCCAGCTTTCGCGGCGGGCGGCGTGCGCATTCCTCGGTGTCGTATGGAGTCGTTGCGCCACAACGGCGGCACCATGGCGCACAGCGGCTTCGGGCGACAGTCGGCAGCCGACCGGCCCGGTGCGGAGGGTGGCCGGAACAGGGCCTTCCGTGGGGCGGGGACGACGAGCGCAACCGCGTTCCCGTACGGCGTTGACCAGCGGTTTTCCTTCCGGAGGGCAGGGCGCTGGCAGGCGGTGGACCGAGTGTCGGGATTCGGTTGTGCCATAATGCAGCCATGGAAATGCGGCCGTATGTAGACGAACTCTGCCACGAGTTCTTGGCTGCCGCCGCCGGTGGTGGGGAGGAGGCCCGGGCGCTCGCTGAGCGGCTCGTCGGGCCGCTCGAGTCGGCCACCCGGCTCACTCTGCTGAAGGCGCTCTCGGCGGCTGCCGACGAGATCACCCGTGACCTCGCGCCCGGCTCCGTCGACGTACGGCTGCGCGGGCTCGACCCCGACTTCGTCGTCACCCCGCCTCCCGCCGACGAGTCGTACGGCGACGAGGGCGACGGCGGCTACGAACTCGTGGCGGACAGCGCCCCGGTTCCGCGCCCCGCCGAGACCGCGGGCGGCGAAGCCGGCGGCGGCACCGCGCGCATCAACTTCCGCCCCCCGGAGCACCTCAAGGTCCTCATCGACGAGGCCGCAGGCAAGCAGGGGCTCTCGGTCAACGCCTGGCTCGTCCGTGCCTGCAACGCCGTGCTGGCGTCCGAGAGCCGTCGCACCGAAAGGCGCGCCCCCCGAGGGGAGCAGCGCTACTCCGGCTGGGTCCGCTGACCCGACAAGGACACTCACAGCGCCGCGCGTGCGGATGCGCTGTGCCCCCCTCAGGAGAGTAGGGCCATGCCCGCGTACGACACCCCTGAACCGATCTCCGTCACGCTCGAACTGCCCGTCGGTGATGTACGGATCATCGCGAGCGACCGTACCGACACCGTCGTCACGGTGGTGCCGAGCGACCCGGACAGGGACTCCGACGTGAAGGCGGCCGAGCGGGTGCGCGTCGACTACTCGGGTGGCAGACTGCTGATCAAGGGAGCCAAGCAGTACCGGCCGTTCGGCGACAGCGGGTCGAGCGATGTGCGCGTCGAACTCCCCGCCGGCTCGCAGTTGCGCGGCGCCGTGACCGCGGCCGCGCTGCGCTGCGAAGGGCGGCTCGGCACCTGCCGGTTCAAGTCGGGCCTTGGCGACATCGAGTTGGAGGAGACCGACGCGCTGGATCTGGACGCCCGCAGCGGCAATGTCACCGTGGGCCGGGTCAACGGGCACGCGGAGGTCGTCCTGGTCAGTGGCAGGACAAGGCTGGCCGAGGTCGACGGCTCATCGGTGATCAAGAACACCAACGGGGACATCCGGATCGGTCTCGCTCGCGGCGACGCCTGGCTGACCTCCGCCAACGGCGCCATCTCTGTCGACCGGGCGCTCGGCTCCGTGGCCGCCAAGGCCGCCAACGGCACCATCAGGGTGGGCGAGGTCGTGCGCGGCTCCATCAGCGTCGAGACCGGCGTCGGCGAGCTGGAGGTCGGCATCCGCGAGGGCACCGCCGCACGGCTCGACCTGCGTACCCGGCGTGGCTCCGTCCGCAACTCCCTCCCCTCGGCCGAGGGTCCGCAGTCCGCCGACGAGACCGCCGAGGTACGCGCACGTACCTCGATGGGGGACATCGTGATCCGCCGGGCCTGAGGCGGATCTGCCGGGCCTGAGAGCGATCTGCCGGGCCTGAGGGTGATCTGCCGGGCCTGAGGCTGGTGGGACAGGACTGCCGACTGTGGTCGAGCACTGGCGCCATCGAGCGCGCCGTCCTGACGCGGAGTCCCTTCCCGGCGCCACTTCATGACGTGCTGACCGCTTCCGGCTCGGCCTTCTTTCCTCTTGGCACCACCTTTGAGCAGGGCTTTTCGTGTCGCCTGACAGGTATGGCTTCACGTGGAGCCATAATTGTGCCATGATGGCGCCGTACCGATGAGCTGCGACCCTGCGGGTGATCGCCCCCCGTCGTTCACCCGTGGGGTCGCGCGCGGCTCGGCTGTGAGGCCGGCTGCGCGACGGCCCCGGGAACCTCCTTGCCGGACGGTGCCCGGGGCCGCTTTTCCGGCCTGCGGCGCCCGTCCTTCGCCACCGGGCGCCGTCCGCCGCCGCCCCGCGCCTGAGACGTCCCCTGGCTCCCGGCCGCACCGTTGACCCAAGGAGTTCGGTCATGAGTGACCCGGCGCTCACGCACGCGGATCAGCCGCCGACCGCGAGCGAAGGCGCCGGAACAGCAAGGGTGCCGCTCGGCGCCTGGCTCAGCCTGATCGCCGTGACACTCGGAATCACGGCGGTGCAGATCGACGGCACGGCCGTCGCCGCGGCGAACGCCGCGATCGCCACCGACCTGGCGGCCACCCCCCGGCAGATCTACTGGGTGACCACCGGATATCTGCTGGCGCTGTCGGCCCTGCTTGTTCCGGCCGGCACGGTGGCCGACAGGATCGGCCGCAAGAAGGCGTTCCTCATCGGGGCCTTCGGACTCTCTCTCGCCTCGCTGCTGTGCGGCATGTCCGGCTCGGTCGAGATGCTGATCGGTGCCCGTATCGCGCAGGCGGTCTTCGCCTCGCTGCTGGGTGCCGCCGGGCTGGCCGTACTCAAGGAGACCTTCCCACCGCGCCGACTCCCCGCCGCGCTCGGCATCTTCGGCGCCGTCACCGCCGTCGCCATGGCAGGCGGCCCGCTGATCGGCGGTGTGCTCGTGGAGTACGCGAGCTGGCCCTGGGTCTTCTATCTCAACCTGCCGCTCGGCATCCTCGGCGCGCTGCTCGGCGGCACAGCCGTCAAGCAGTCCGCGCGGCAGCGCTCCGGCCCCCTCGATCTCCCCGGCGCGCTCACGCTCACCGCGGCGATGGTCAGCACGGTCTGGGGCATCACCGGTGCGCAGGACGGAGGCTGGAGCTCCGGCAGGACGCTCGGATCCGTCTCGCTCGGCGTCGTGCTGCTCGCCGTCTTCGTCCTGATCGAGGCCAGGACCGAGCGCCCCATGGTCGCCCGGGGCCTGTCGAAGGACCGGTCCGTCCCGGTCGGTCTGCTGCTGACGATCGTGACGACGTTCGTCTTCTTCGCGATCATCTTCCATCTGATGTCCTACTTCCAAAGTGTCCAGGGGAAGAGCGCCGTCACCGCGGCGGTCGGGCTGCTGCCGCTGACCGCTGCCGTCGCCCTCGCCTCGCCGCTCGCCGGCTGGGTCATGGAACAGCTCGGCCTGAAGGGCACGTTGATCCTGGGCCCGGTGCTGTTCCTCGGTGCCCTGGTTCTCTTCCTGCGGATCGACGCGGACACCTGCGGGTGGCAGCTGGTCACGCCCCTGGTGCTCACCGGGCTCGGCGCGGGCTTCCTGCTGGTGGCCGCCACCCGGACGATCGTCGGCAACGCCCCGGTGGCGCGGGCCGGTGCCGTCTCCGGCATACAGCAGTCCATGCAGCAGCTGGGCGGCACGCTTGGCGTCGCACTCGTCGGCAGCCTGCTCGGCTCGTCGGTGAACGCGAACTTTCCCGCCGCGCTCCGCGACGAGCTCGACGGTCAGGGCCGCTCCGCCGCCGCGCTCGCAGGCAACGACAGCGTCCGCGAGTCCGTCGCCCTCGGCTTCCCGCCCTCGGCCAGGGACACCGTCGAGGAGCAACTCTCCACCACCGCACGGCAGAAGGGCGAGGCCATGAGCACCGACCGGCTCGACCACCTGGCCGACACGGTGACCCGGGTGGCGCACCACACCTTCATCGACGGCATGCACCTGGTGTTCACCGTCTCAGCAGTGACCGCGGTCCTCGCGGGCCTGCTCGCCCTGCTGGTCCGCGACACCGAGCCGCAGTGTGAGCAGCCGGCCGCGACGCCGGAAGCCGGCCTGGGCATCTGAACCTCCCCGCCGGTCAGTCGCGCAACGGCACCGTCATCCACGGGCTGCCCCGGTGGGTGGTCAGCAGCCGGTGGGAGTCGCGGACCTCGCGGTACCAGGGGCCGAAGCTGTCCTCGTCGAAGTGGAGGCAGCGGCCGAGGACGTAACCGAGGGAGAAGTCGGGCCAGGTGTCGTATTCCTCCGCCGCTGCGGTGCCGATGGCGTGGAGTGCCTGGCGGGCCTCGTCGGGGTGGGCGAAGCCGGCGTCGACGCCCCAGCAGGCCATGTTGGCGGCGCGGCCCAGGTCCCAGGCGAGGGTGCGGCGTACATGGGCGTCCGGGGCGAGCAGGCCGTCCTCGCGGAAGCGGGCCTCGTAGCGGGGGACGCGGGTGATGATCTGGCCCACGGCGGTGGCCGTGCCGCGAAGTTCGGGGTGGTGAGGGCCGAGGCTGTCCACGAGCCGGCGACCGACGGCGTCGTTCCATGTCTGCTCGGAGACGGGAGCGCCCTCCTGCCGTACGAGGAGGGCGGCCCGGGCTCCCATGGCCATGTCCCACAGCGGGGTGGAGATCTGGCCGTCGAGGAGCTCCTGCACCATCTCGTGCCACTGTTCGGCGCTGGTGACGCCCCACATCGACCTGAGCCGGGTACGCTCCCACTTGGGAGCGGGGTGGGGATCGGCGACGGTGTTCCAGCGGTCGCCGTTGGCGTACTTCAGATGCGCCCCGCAGGCGAGCCCCCGCAGCACCGCCGGGTCCGTCTCGCCGTTGCGGGCCGACCGCAGCCGGTTGCCCACCCAGGGGAAGATCGGCGACTTGCGGAGAAAAGCGAACACACCCAGCCCCCGTGCGGAACGGACCCTTGCTTCCACGAACAGGCGGGACCCTATCCGGGCGGCTCGTACGTGCGTTCAGCTCCCCGCGGGATGGTCCGCTCCGCGTGCTTCCTCCCGTTCGCGTGCTGCCGCCAGCGCCGTCACCCGGTGCCGTACGGCGTACCAGCCCGCCCACAGCGCGGCTGCGATCAGCGGCAGGCACGCCACCGTCCAGGTGCCGATGTCCCCGTCGGAGGCCATCAGCACCACGACGAGCAGCAGGAAGGCGAGCGTCAGATACGAGGTGAACGGCGAGCCCGGAAGGTGGAAGCCGTCGTCCGGGGTCCGGCCCTGCCGCACCCGGCGGCGCAGTGCGAGCTGGCACAGCACGATCATCGCCCAGGTGCCGATCATCGTGACGGCGGAAAAGTTCAGCACGATGGAGAAGGCACGCTCGGGGACGACGTAGTTGAGGGCGATGCCGAGCAGATAGCAGGACGCGGTGAGCAGAATGCCGCCGAAGGGAACGTGACGGCGGTTCATTTTCGTCGTGAAGTGTGGCGCCGATCCGGCAAGCCCCATGGAGCGCAGGGTGCGGCCTGTGGAGTACAGCCCTGAGTTGCAGCTGGAGAGCGCTGCGGTCAGCACCACGAAGTTCATGATCTGGTCGGCACCGGGGATGCCGATGCGGCTCATCAGCGTCACGAACGGCGACTCGTCGCCGCTGTAGGCGCTCCAGGGCAGCAACAGGACGAGCAGCAGCACGGAGCCCACATAGAAGACGACGATGCGCCAGGAGACCGAGTTGATGGCCTTGGGGATGACCGTGCGGGGGTTCTTCGTCTCGCCTGCCGTGATGCCGACCATCTCGATCGCCGCGTAGGAGAAAACCACGCCCTGTACGACCACCAGGGCCGCCACAAAGCCGTGCGGCAGCATCCCGCCGTGGTCGGTGATCAGTTGCGGCCCACCAGCCTGGCCCCGCACCGGGTGGCGGCTCGCCAGCAGCCAGCAGCCGACGGCGAGGAACGCGATGATCGCGGCGACCTTGATGAGCGCGAACCAGAACTCGAACTCGCCGAACCAGCGCACCGAAATCAGATTCGCACTCAGCACCACCAGCAGGGCGAGCAGGGCCAGCGTCCACTGCGGGACGGCGCGCAGGGCGCTCCAGTAGTGCAGATAGACGGCCACCGCGGTGATCTCCGCGATGCCGCTGCAGATCCAGTGCAGGAAGTACACCCAGCCCGCGACGAAGGCGGCCTTCTCGCCGCCCAGCAGCTCCCGCGAGTAGGAGACGAACGAGCCGGACGTCGGCCGGTGCATCACCAACTGGCCCATGGCGCGGGCGATGAAGAAGGCGAACAGGCCGGTGACCGCGAAGACCACGACCAGGGACGGCCCTGCGGAGTGCAGCCGCTCACCCGCGCCGAGGAACAGGCCGGTGCCGATCGCGCCGCCCACGGCGATCATCTGTACCTGTCTGTTGCGCAGACCCGACGCATAGCCGTCCTCGGGCACCAGCGGCCCCCCGGTACGTGCGGGGGTGGGTTCGGGGCGTACCGGGGACTCGGCGGTCGCCCCGTCCCCGCGGGTGTCCGCTCGGTCCCCGCGGGTGTCGGCTCCGTGCGCCATGGGTTCGTCTTCTCCGTGGATCGGGGCACACCGAAGCCCCGGTACGCCGAACGGCGCACTGGGGTGTGGGTGTGCTGGTGGACAGGTCAGGAGGAGTGTGTGTCCCCGGCGGTCAGCGCGCCGCTCTGTGCGGCGCCACTGTCCGCCAGTACCTCCTCGATCCGCTGCGCCGGCCGTACCAGCGAGAAGCGGATACGGCCGTCAGGGGCGCGCCGGAAACCGTGTACGGCGGGCCTGGGCAGGCTGTTGTACTGGAAGGGCGTGGAGAAGTAGTAGGCGCCCGTGTCCCACAGGGCCACCACATCGCCGGGCGCCAGTTCGGGCAGTGACCTCTCACGCGCCATCAGGTCCCCGGCGAAGCAGCAAGGGCCCGCCACGTCCTGCACCACTTCCGGTGCGCCCTTGGGCGCGCCATGGGCGTCGAAGGCGCCCACCCGCAGTGGCCATGATTCGGGCGCGAACGCCGTACGGGTCGCCACCTGAGCGCCCGCGTGGGTGACGGCGATCCGCCGGCCGCCGGCGGTCTTGGTGTACTCCACCAGGGCTGCGATGAAGCCCTGTTTGGCCAGCAGCGACCGGCCGAACTCGGTGACGACGGTGTACCGCCCGTCGAACAGCCCCGGCACGGTACGGCGCAGCAGCCGGGCGTACGTGTCGAAGGACGGCTCGGTCTCGTCACCGGCGAAGTTCACCGGAAGGCCGCCACCGATGTCGAGGGTGTCGATCTGCTGTCTGCCCGCCTCGCGGTTGATCCGCTCGGCCAGCTCGAAGACGACGCGTACCGACTCGGCCATCAGCTCCAGCGGTACGCCCTGCGAGCCGGTGTGGGTGTGCAGCCGGGTCAGCCAGGGGCGGGCCAGACAACTGTCGACGACCCACTGTTCGACGCCCTCGTCGCGCAGCGCCACCCCGAACTTCGAGGTGGCCGTCGCGGTGCTCATCGCGCCGATGGAGCCGGTGCCCACCTGGGGGTTGATCCGCAGGCCGACCGGTGCGCCGGGGCCCTGTCCGTCGGCGGCGCGCTCGGCGACCAGCGCGTCGATGCGGGCCAGCTCCTGCGCGTTGTCGGCGTTGACCGCGACGCCGGTCTCCAGCGCGTCGCGCAGCTCGCCCACGGTCTTGGCGGGGGAGTCGAAAACCGTCCGTGCGGCCGGGACGCCCGCCGCGCGGGCGAGCGCCAGCTCACCGGCGCTCGCCACCTCGCAGCCGATCCCCTCGGCGGCCAGCAGCTCCAGTACGGGCACCAGCGCGCCCGCCTTGACGGCGAAGGTGTGCAGCACGGGGGAGGGGCCGGCGAACGCGGCGTGCAGCTGCCGGGCGCTCTCCCGGATGTCCTGCACGTCCAGCAGGGCGACGACCGGAGCCTCCGGGCCGAGCAGCCCCTCGCGGACTGCTGCGACGATCGCGTCCTGTCTGCGTGCCACAGCGTCCGGCTGTCTGCGTGCCACAGCGTCCAGCTCCACGTGCGGCTCCCTTCTCGTGCGGCGGTCCAGCGGAACGGGACCTGTAGAACCCGTCCACTCTGCGCTGTGGGCGCGTGCCCTGTCTGCGGTGGAAGGGCCGAAGCTGCGGCCGATGGGATGGGGTCCGGCACAACAGGCCGGTGGTGTGCGGGGCGGCGTTGTCCTGTTGCACCACACCGCAGGCGGGACAGTGGTGCAACAGGACAACGCTTTTAGGCGGTCACCCGGACGACCGGCCGGGACGTGGTCCTGTCGGGTAGGCGCCCGCGGCCCGCAGCCCCAGCTCCGCCAGCAGGCGCACGTCCGGGTCGTCGAGGTCGAGCCCGAAATGGCTGCGCAGTCTGCGCAGCCGGTAGCGAAGGGTGTTGGGGTGGATGCCGAGCTGCCGTGCGGTGCCTGCCACGTCCCCGAACCTGCTGAGGTAGGCGGCCAGTGTCTGCGCCAGATCGGTGCGGTGCTGCTCATCGTGGGCCAGCAGCTCCCGCACCGGGCCGTTCACCTGTGGCGTCAGCCCGGCCACCGCCCGTACCGCACGCAGCGCGTCCAGTGCCGCTCGTACGTCCGTCTCGTCGGCGACCTCCGGCGGGCCCGGCACGCTGTCGTCCTGGCTGCCGCCGTACGGCGCAGCCGGCGACCGCTCCCGCAGTACCTGGAGGACGAGTTGGGCGGCGGAACGCGACTCGGGTGCCTGGGCCGGGCCGGGGCCTGGGGTGCCTATCGCAACGAGCGGGCGGGCGCCCGCGTCGCGCACCGCGGCGGCGAGCTGGGACGCCAGTCGGCGGGCGCGTCCGGCGGTCTCCGGGCGCTCTTCTTCCGGCAGGGGCAGCAGCACGTCCAGCCGGTCGTCGACGCGTAGGGCGTACCCGGCCGGCTGGTGGGCGGTCACCTGGAGCGCGGCCAGCCGCAGTGCCCTGTCGTGCGCCGCCGCAGCGGTATCCCCGCCGGTGGTGACGGACAGCACGACGCAGGGCGTTCCTGGGGTGAGTCCGAGCGTCGCGGCGGCGGCGCGCGTTTCCCCGGTGCCGTCCAGCAGCGCCTGCACCGCCCGTCTGCGGCGGGCCGTGCCGTTCTGGGTGCGCAGCCGGTGGTGCAGCAGATGCGGGGCCGCCGTACGGGCCGCCTCCCGCAGCGCCTGCCGGGCTTCCGTCCGCAGCGGGCTGCCGTCGGCGGCCGCCCAGATCGAGCCGAGCACCTCGTCGCCCGCGCGCACCGCGATCGCCAGCCGCTCGGAGAACCGTTCCTCGGCGGGACGGTGCACCACGTCGTCCGTCGACCACAGAGTGCGCAGAAACCCGCTGGCGGCCAGCTCGGCCAGCCGCCACCTGGGCACCTGCTGGCCGAGGATCGTCTGTCTGCGCAGCGGGTCGGCGCCGTGCTCGGTCGGCGAGAAGGCCAGCACCCGCGAGTCGGGGTCCTCGATCGTGATGGCCCCGCCGACCAGTTCGGAGAAGGCACGCGCCAGTGCGGACAGGTCGCCGAGCGGTACGTCGGTGGGCGACTCCCCGCCCAGTGGGCCGCCGCCGTGGGCGAGCCCCGTACGCAGCATGCCGATCAGCTCGGTCCACTCGATCCACGGCGCCCTGGTCAGCAGCGCCGTGGACGTCTCCTCGGCGACCTCCAGCAGCCGCCGGGCCGGCCCGCTCGCCCCGCGCCGCACGACGACGGCCACGGCGCCCGCCCGCGCCGCGGACCGCAGCACCAGCGGGGCGACGTCGGAGGAGTCGTCCACCCCGGCCGCGAGCAGCACCTGCCCGTGCGCTGTGAAGATCTCCCCGGCGTCGAACACTCCCACCCCGCGCACCGGGACGCCGGTGCCGCGAGGCGCTGTCACCAGCTCCAGCGCCTCGCCCGCACCGGTGGCCAGCAGGCTTGCCAGGGTGGGCGGCGCCGGGTGCGGCTCATGCGGCGTTGATACATGCGGGGCGTGCGAAGGAGTGGAGCCAGGCATGGCTCAAGTGTGGCCCAGCTGCCGCGTACGGTGCGGCGGCCCGCGGTGTCACAGCGGCTCGTCCCACTGGTCGAGGAGGCTGCCGACGTGCCCCCCGCCGCCGGTCGCCTCGTGGTACAGGGCCTGCTCGGTCCACATCACCTTGCCGTGCGGGGTGTAGCGGGTCCCCCAGCGTTCGGCGAGCTGTGCGACGAGGAACAGACCGCGCCCGCCCTCCTCGGTGGCGGCGGCTCGGCGCAGATGCGGCGAGGTACTGCTGCCGTCGGAGACCTCACAGGTGAGGCAGGACTGGTACAGCAGCCGGACCCGGATGGGCTCGCTGCCGTAGCGGATGGCGTTGGTGACCAGCTCGCTGAGGATGAGCTCGGTGGTGAAGGACATCTCCTCCAGCCCCCACTCCGCCATCTTCCGGGTGACCCGGGCGCGCAGCGGGGCCACGGCGCCGGAGTCGGCGGGCACGTCCCACTGGGCGATCCGCTCGGGATCGAGCACCCGGGCGCGGGCCACCAGCAGAGCGACGTCGTCGCTGGGCTCGGCGGGCACCAGTGTGTCGAGCACGGCCCGGCAGGTGTCCTCCGGGGATCGGCCGGGGTGCCCGGTCAGTGCCTCGTGGAGGAGGGCGAGACCGTCGTCGATGTCGCGTTCGCGGTCCTCCACGAGTCCGTCGGTGTACAGGACGAGCCGGCTGTCGCGGGGCAGCCGCAGCTCGGCCGTCTCGAACGGTGCGCCGCCCAGACCGAGCGGCAGCCCGACGGGCACGTCCGGGTACTCGACGGTGCCGTCCGGCCGCACCAGGGCAGGTCCCGGATGGCCCGCCCGGGCGATGGTGCAGCGGCCGGAGACGGAGTCGTAGATGGCGTACAGACAGGTCGCTCCGGTGACCGTCGCGCCGTTGCCCTCGGCCGTCTGGTCCTGGTCGATCCTGTCGACCAGTTCGTCCAGGTGCGCCAGCAGCTCCTCAGGGGCCAGGTCGAGGGAGGAGAAGTTGAGCACTGCCGTGCGCAGCCGGCCCATCGTCGCCGCAGCGTGCAGCCCGTGGCCCACCACGTCGCCCACCACCAGCGCCACCCGGGCGCCGGGCAGCGGGATGACGTCGAACCAGTCACCGCCCACCCCGCCCCTGGTGGGCCGGTAGCGGGACGCCACCTCCAGGGCCTCCTGCTCGGGCAGCCCACGGGGCAGCAGGCTGCGCTGCAGGGTGACCGCCATGGCGTTCTCACGGGTGTAGCGGCGGGCGTTGTCGATGCTGACCGCGGCGCGTGCCGTCAGCTCCTCGGCGAAAGCGAGGTCCTCCTCGCCGTAAGGCTCGCTCTGATCGGTGCGCCAGAATTCCACGGCGCCCAGCACCACACCGCGGGCCCGCAGCGGGGTGCTGATCAGTGAGCGGATGCCGTACTCCAGGGTCTGCCGGCCGTGTTCGGGGTTCTGCGCCAGCCAGCCGTGCGCCTCGCGCAGGTCGGCTTCCAGGACGGGCTGTCCGCTGTCCTCCACGGCCTCGCCGGGCACCGTCTCGACGGTCCGGACGACCTCGCCCACCGGGAGGAGGGGCGGGTCGTCGCGGACGCCGCTCATCGCCGTACGGCGCATGTCGGTGCGCGCGGCCGACGGTTCCTCCCCGCGCAGCACCGGGTCCAGCAGTTCCACGGTGGCGAATTCGGCGAACCGGGGCACTGCCACCTCGGTCAGCTCCTCGGCGGTACGGACCACATCCAGCGTGGTGCCGACCCGTACCCCGGCCTCGTACAGCAGCCGCAGCCGCTCCCGTGCCCCCTCCGCGCGGCCTTCCAGGGCGTGCAGTTCGGTGGTGTCCCGGAGGGTGGCCACCCGGCCCGGTGCCCCTTCCCCGCTGCGGGCGGAGCGGACGTTGACGGCCAGCAGCCTGCCCTTGGCCAGATGCACCTCGTCCGAAGCGGTGCGGCCCGACGCCAGCAGCTCCGCCATGCCCGGGCTCAGGCCCACCTGGTCGACGCGGCGCCCCTCCACGTCCTCGGGCAGCTCCAGCAGCCGCCGGGCCTCGCTGTTGACGAGCATCACACGTCCCCCGTCGTCGAGGATGAGCACGCCCTCCCGGACGGCGTGCAGCACCGCGTCGTGGTGCTCGTACATGCGGGTCATCTCTTCCGGACCCAGGCCGTGGGTCTGGCGCCGCAGTCTTCTGCTCACCAGCGCGGAGCTGCCCGAGGCGAGGGCGAGTGCGCCAGCGGCCGACATGAGCAGTACGGGCAGTTGCTTCTTCACCGCCTGGTTCGCCCGCGTCACCGTGACCCCCGTGGACACCAGCCCGGCGAGGGTGCCGTCCGGCCGGGTGACGGGGACGGCCGAGTTGACGGTCCGGCCAGGTGCCGCCTGGAGGGTCTCGGTGGTGGAGCGGCCCTCGCGGGCATCTCTGACGGCCCTCTTGAACGGCCCGATGACGTGTTTGCCGATCAGGCGGGGGTCAGGGGCCGTGACCCTGATTCCGTTCGGCTTCCAGACGACCACGTAGGAGACGCCGGTCGTCTTGCGCAACGCCTCCGCGCGCGGCTGGAGCTTCGCGGTCGGATCCCGGACGTCCAGGTTTTTCACCACATCCGGTGACTGCGCGAAGGTCATGGCCACGGCGCGGGCTTCCTTGTCTGCTTGCCGGGTGGCGTCCCACCGGGCGTGCAGTACGAAGGCCACCACCACGGCGATCATCAGCAGCACGATGACCGTGACCTGGAGGACGAAGACCTCGCCCGCGACGGTGCGGGGGCCGAACGGAAACCGGAAGCGGCGCGCGGGTTGTGGTGGCTGTCCGGCGTCGGTGGACGTGCCGGGGGGCGGGGTGCTCTCTGCTCCCGGGCCCTGGCGTTGTGTTCCTCGGCCCTGGCGTTCTGCTCCAGAGTCCTGGCGGGAGCGCGGGGAGGCGGGAGGCACTCGGCGGTGCCGTTCACGCCGAGCCGATCGGCGCCCGAAGAGTCCGCGCATGCCCCTTTTCTAGCAGTTCCGGGCATGGCGAGCCTCCGCCGACTCGAGCCTCCACCCACCAGGAGAAGGGGTCTTGTCAAGAATCCAGGATTCTGGTTACTGTTCCGTCGTGAACGGTTACGACGAGCGGTTCCTGACCCGCAACGGCCTGGCGGCCCGCCAGCTCGCGCTCCTCCTGCTGGAGTACGAACCGGAGACGCGGCTGCCCCGGGTGCGGGACTTCGCCGAGGAGCTGGGATGCGGCAACGGCACTGTGCAGGCCGCGCTGCGGCTGCTGGAGGAGGCCGGGGCGATCGAGACCGCGGCACGCGGCCATCTGGGCACCTTCCTCGTCCGCTCGGACCGCTCGGTCCTGTGGCGGCTCTCCGGTCTCGGCACGCTGCTCGCCGCGATGCCACTGCCCTACTCCCGCCGTTACGAGGGGCTGGCCACCGGTCTGCGCGCGGCGTTCGACGACGCGGGGACGCCGTTCGCCATCACCTTCATGCGCGGCGCGGGCAGCCGGGCCACGGCGCTGCTCGAGGGCAAGGCCGACCTCGTCGTGCTCTCCCGCTTCGCCGCCGACCGTCTGATCGAGGAGTATCCGGAGGACCTGTCGCTGGTGGTCGACCTCGGTCCCACCACCTATGTCGGGGCCCACGGGGTGCTGCTGCGTGAGGGGGGCTCGCTTGACGCGCCAGGGCTGCGCGTTGCGGTCGACCACGCCTCGGAGGACCAGCGGATGCTCGCGGAGCGGGCGTTCGCGGGGCGGGAGGACGTCGAGTGGATCGAGTGCTCGTACATGCAGCTGCCCGATCTGCTGGCGCAGAACAAGGCGGACGCCACCGTCTGGAATCTGGACGAGGTGCAGGGCCGCATCGACGCGGGCATCGACGTACTGCCGCTCGGCGACGAGATAACGCGTGATCTGTCCCTGCGGAACTCCAGCGCGGCGGTCATCGGCAGAGCCGAGAGCGTGGCCGCACTGCACGCCATACGGGACGCCATCGACCCCGACCGGGTGACGGAGCTTCAGTCCGCCGTCGTACGAGGAGACCGGATGCCCTCGTACTGACCGCCGACGGGCCCCGCCGTGCCCGGGGAGCCCGTGCGCGGCCCTCATCGGCCGGGCTCGGACCGCCGTGAGAATCCAGAATCCCGCTTTCTGTCGCCCGTCGAGGAGGACGCCGTGGACGATCAGCTCGCACTCCGCATCCAGCTCTTCCGCGAGGGCGGCCAAGTCCGGCCCGGGGTGGTCGACTTCGTGGCGGCCGAGCTGTCGGCGCTCTCCGACGAGGGTGCTCCGGTGACGGAGGAGACGGCAGGCATGCTGACGAGCCATCTGATCATGGCCCTCACCCGGCTGCTCGACGGCGAGTCCATCGAGAAGTTCGAGACCGACGAGCAGGTTGCCGCAGAGCTCGCCGCCCATCCGGCCGCCGTCGAGCGCGCCCGCCGTACCGCCGCCCGCGCCGAGACGGAGCTGGGCGCCACGCTGCCCGACTCCGAGATCAACTTCTTGGCCCTGCATCTGGCCGTCCTCGCCCAACGGGTCTCCGGCTGACCCGTCCTGACATCCCGACGCCATTCACCGCCGCCCCCCACCACGTCCCGCCCCCGACACCTCGGGCCAGGCACAACCACCGGGCCCCGCAGCACAGATGAGAGGCATCCAGCCATGACGAAGATCCTCACCGGCGGAGTCGGCAAGACCGAGGTCGCGAGCGCCGTTCAAGCGCTCGGTCTGGACGGGGTCGAAGTCGCTGTCTCCAGCGACATGGACGCCGCGATGAAGCTCCGCTCCGGACAGGCCGACTACTTCTTCGGCACCTGCCACACCGGCGCGGGGGCCTCCCTCGGCGTGCTCGTCGGCCTGATGGGGCAGCCCGCCTGCCACACCTTCGGCCGCTCGGTGCCCGCCGAGGACCAGGTCGCCGCGCTGCTGGCCGACGGCAAGAAGGTCTTCGGGTTCTCCATGGACCAGATCGACACCATCGCCCCCCTGCTCGCCCGCGCCGTCGCCGCGCGTGCCTGACCGGGTTCCGGCGCAGACACCCCGGGCGTGAAGGAGCGACCCCCGTGAGTACCGTGAGCACCGCCGGCAGTCAGCTGGCAGCAAACGCCGGACTGGACTTCTCGCTGCCGCAGCAGCTGACCGTGATCCTCCTGTGTGCGCTGACCGCGTTCATCTCGCACATGGCGCTGGCCGTCTTCAACGACGGAGTGCGCCCGTTCATGCTGGACTTCATCCACGGGCGGACCACCCGCTCGGCCACCACGGCGGTCTCCTTCGGGCTCTCCGCCGGTTTCATCTTCGGACTCGGCGCACCGATGGCGCTCTCCTCCGGCGTCCTCAACCCATGGCTGCTCTTCCTGCCCACCGACATCCTGGGCCTGCTGGCACCGAAGAAGTGGCTCGCACCGCTGCTGGGCGCCGGCTGGGGCGCGGTGGTCGTCTTCGGCCTCAACGGCGCCAACGAGGTGGCGCACGACCTGCCCGTCGACTTCCTGACGGCCATGCAGCAGATGTCGACGCCGATCCTCTTCCTGTTCACGCTCTTCCCGGTGCTGGCCATCACCAAGCAGTTCGGGCGCGCCTGGGGCGGGGTTGCGGGCGCCGTCGAACTCGCCCTCGTCGTCATGACGATGAAGCTGTGGCCCGACATGTTCGCGGGCGCCCTCGCCATGGCCGTCGGCGTGCTGCTGCTGATCGGCCTCGCCGTCCGCCGCGACCTGGTGCAGCGCAAGGCGGACCGCGAGGCCGCGGCCGCCTCGGGAGCCGCCGCGCCGGAAGGCCCGCCCGAGGACGACCCGATGGCCTCCCTCTTCAGCACCAGCGCCGCCCGGCTGCGCCGCTATCTGCCGCTGTTCATGGTGCTCGGCGCGGGGATCTGCATGCTCGCGCAGATGCACATATTCGGCGGCGGCGAGGCCACCAGCTTCCTGATAGCCAAGGGCAACATCTCCGAGGCGGCACAGGTCGACTTCTACCGCTTCTTCGGCTTCATCCCGCTGATCGCGACAACGGCGCTCGCCTCGGGTGCCTACGGCATCGTCGGCTTCACGATCGTCTACCCGATCGGCTATCTGATGCCGAACCCGGTCCTGGCGGCGATAGCCGGGGCGGTCGTCTTCGCCCTCGAAGTCCTGGCCCTGTCCGCCATCGGCAAGCTCCTCGGCAAGCTGCCCAGCGTCCGCGACTCCTCCGAGCACCTGCGCAACGCCATCACCGAGACCCTCCTCCTGGCCATCCTGTTCGGCTCGCTGATGGCGGCCAACGCGATGGGCGCCGGGCTCGGCATCCTCGTCGTGGGCGGGCTCTATCTGCTCAACGAGGTGATGGGCCGCCCTGTCGTCCGGATGGCGGCGGCGCCCGCGGCGGTGATTGTCGGCGGCGCCCTGCTCAACGTCCTCTACTGGCTCGACCTGTTCACCCCCGTCAAGGGCTGACCCCCAGCTCTTGAGCCACCCCCCGTCAGGGCTGAGGCCGCGCTGCCACCTGCCACCCAGGAAGGCCCACCATGAGTTGGAGCACCCCCCACGGCGCCACCCCCCACGGCGCCACCCCCCACGGCGCCGCCCCCTACGGCACCGCCCCCCACGGCGCCACCCCCTACGGTCCCGAGCCACTGCTGCACACCGTCGCGGGACCGCTGTCCGCGGCGGCCGTGAGCGGCCCGGCCCTCGCCCATGAGCATCTGGTCCTCGACCTGGACCTCAAGGCCGACGGCGCCGCCGTCCTGGACGCGCAGCGGCACGGACCTGCCGTCATCCGCGAACTGGCGGAGCTGCGCGAGGAGTTCGGCCTCTCCCTCGTCATCGAGCTGACCTGCCGGGGCATGGGCCGCGATCCCGGCACGCTCGCCAGGATCGCCGAGGAGAGCGGGGTGGCCGTCGTCGCCGCGACCGGGTGGTACTACGAGCCGTTCTACCCGGCGGCGGACCTGGCGGGGGCCTCGGTCGAACAGCTCGCCGCCGGTCTGGAGAGGGAGATCCGCGACGGCATCGCCGGCCCTGACGGCACGCCGACCGGGATCCGCCCGGGCGTACTCGGCGAGGTGGGCAGCCACGGCGAGGTGCCCAGCGGGCCGGAGACCCGAGTACTGCGGGCCGCAGCGCGCGCGGCAGTGGCCACCGGGCTGTCCGTGGCCACTCACGCCCAACTCGGCCACGGCGGACTCGCCCAGCTCGAGCTGCTGACCGACGCAGGTCTGGCCCCGCACCGGATCTGCGTCGGGCACCAGGACCTCCTCACCGCACCGGCCGTGCACCGGCGGCTCGCCGAGGCGGGCGCGTACGTGGCGTTCGACACCGTCGGCAAGGAGAGCTACCAGAGCGACGAGGTACGGCTGCGGCTGCTCCTCGCGTTGCTGGAGGCCGGGCATGCCGACCGGGTGCTGCTCAGCTGCGACATCTCCCGGCACGGCTACCTGCGGACTGAGGGCGGCCAGGGCTACGGCCACCTGTTCCGCTCCTTCCTCCCTGCCGCCCGCGCCGCTGGCGTGGACGAAGACCTGATCGACCTGATGACCCGGCGCAACCCGCTGCGCTTCCTGACCGGCGCCGGCCCGGAGGAGATCTGAGATGGCCAAGACGGCAGCCACCCCGCCGACGCCCTCCCGACCGGGCGGCTCCGGACCCAACAGCCCCAGCCCGGCCGGCGCCCGGCCGGTGCCCCCGCCGCTGCCCCGTACGTTCCCGTTGGCCACCGTCCCCGTGGAGGAGGCGGTCACCCGGCAGTTCCGGCTGCTGGAGGCCACCGCAGCGCACTTCGCCGGGGAGGAGCTGTTCGCCGCCGACGCCGGCGTGGTGCCGGGACTCGGGCGGCCTCGGACCACCGCACGGGTCGAGGCGGTGCTGGCCGAGTACTTCGGCGCCGAGGACGCGGCGCTCGTGCAAGGCGCGGGCACCGGCGCGATCCGTGCCGCGCTGAGCGCCGCCGTCGGGCCGGGCGAGCCGCTGCTCATCCACCGCGCACCCGTCTACCGCTCCACCGCGGTCACCCTGCGCGGGCTGGGCGTCGAGACGACAGAGGCCGACTTCAACGACCTTGACGCGCTGCGGACCACGCTCGCCTCCGGCCGCTTCCGCTGGGCGTACGTGCAGCACACCCGGCAGCGGCTCGCCGACTCCTACGACCCCGCCGAGGTGCTGGCCGTCTGTCGGCAGGCCGGGGTCCGCACGCTCACCGACGACAACTACGCCGTCTTCCGGGTGCCCGCCTCCGGGGTCGAACTGGGCGCGGACGCCTCCTGCTTCTCGCTGTTCAAGCTGCACGGCCCGGAAGGTGTCGGCGCCGTCGTCGGCGCTGCCGACCTGATCGCCCGGGTGCGCGCCGACAACTACTCGGGCGGCGGCCAGGTCCAGGGCCACCAGGCGCTCGAAGCGCTGCGTGCCCTCACCCATGTGCCGGTGATGTGGGCCGTCCAGTCCCGCGTCGGCACCGAGGTCGCCGAGCGCCTCGCCGCCGGGGAGGTGCCCGGAGTCGCCGATGTACGCCTCGCCAACGCGCAGGACAGATGCCTGCTCGTCCAGCTGGAGACACCAGTCGCCAAGCAACTCCCCGAGGTGGCAGCGCGGTTCGGTGCTGCACCGTTTCCGGTGGGCTCCAACTCCCGGTACGAGATCGCGCCGCTCTTCTACCGCATGTCCAGCTCGGCCCTGGACGATGCGCCGGAGCTCGCCGACTGGGTGGTCCGCGTCAACCCGATGCGGGCAGGCGCCGATCTCGTCCTCGACATCCTGCGCCGCTCCCTGGCCGCGCTGAGCGACGAACCGACCGCCGCCGAACAACCAGCCGCCGAACAACCATCTGCAGCACACCCCGCCGCGGAGCAACCCGCCCCACAGCAACCGGCCACCGAAGCACCACCGCACGAAGCGCCACCGCACAAAGCACCACCACACGAAGCACTGCCCCACAAAGCACCGCCGCACGAAGCACAGAAGCACCGCACAAAGGACTGAAGTGTTCCTCGACAGCCTCCTCGCCCGCAATCCGGGGCTCGCCGACACCGCGGCCGACCTCCATCGGCGCGGCGAGATCCCGCCCGACACCTACGTCATGGACTTGGACGCCGTCGCGGAGAACGCCGCCCTCCTCGCGGGCGAGGCCGAACGCCTCGGCCTGTCCCTGTGGTTCGTGGTCAAGCAGCTGGGCCGCAACCCGGAGCTGATCCGCGCCGTCTCCCGCGCCATTCCCTCCTTCGCAGCCATCGACCCCGCCGAGGCCCGCACGCTGCACGCGGCGGGAGCCCGTGCCGGAAACCTCGGCCACCTCGTGCAGATCCCGCACCGTGCGCTGCCGGAGGTGCTCGGCTGGCGTCCGGAGGCCGTCACGGTCTTCGACCGCGCCAACGCGCGCGCCGTCTCAGCGGCAGCCGAGCGCCTCGGACTCGTCCAGGACGTGCTGGTCAGGCTGGAGGGCGCGGACGGCTCGGTCTATCCGGGGCAGGAAGGCGGCGTCCCGCTGTACGCGCTCGACGCCTTCGCCGCGGAGGCCGAGCGGCTGCCGGGCATCAGGATCGCGGGCGTCACCGCGTTCCCCTGCGTCCTGTGCGATCCGAAGACCGGTGCCCCGGTCCCCACCCCCTCCTTCGACCTCGCCCTCAAGGCCCGCGAACTGCTCGCCGCACGCGGGCACCAGCACCTCAAGCTCAGCGCCCCCAGCGCCACCTCCATGGCCAGCCTGCCGCTGCTGGCCCGGCTCGGTGCCACCCATGGCGAACCAGGCCACGCCCTGACCGGCACCACTCCGCTGCACGCGCTCGACGCCGACCAGCCCGAGCGGCCCGCGTACGTGTATGTGACGGAGGTGGCGCACACGCTGGCCGACGGGCGTCCCGCGGTGTTCGGCGGCGGGTTCTACCCGCGTGCCCGCATCACCTCCGCGCTGCTGCCCCGTACCGGCCGACGCTTGTCCGTGCAGGGCGCGCCCGCTGAAAACATCGACTACTACCGGCTGCTGGCCGCGCCCGGGGACGGCGGGCGGGTGCAGGTCGGTGACACAGCGCTGCTGGCGTTCCGTACGCAGATCTTCGTGACCCGCTCCACGGTCGCGGTGGTGGCCGGCCTCTCGTCCGGAAAGCCACGGCTGACCGGGCTGTACGACGCACACGGGAGGGCGCTGTGACAGGGGACGCGTACGGCCGGGGCCGCACCGTCATCGTCGTCGTCGACGGGTTCGGCATCGGCGCCATGCCGGACGCCGGGGCGCTGCGCCCCGGCGACGCTGCCGCCGACACCTGCGGCCATGTGCTCGACCACGCCCGCGAGGCACTCGGACGGCCGCTGCGGCTGCCGGTGTTCGGGGCGCTGGGCCTCGGCCTGGTCCACCCGCATCCCGACCTCGCCCGCCGCACCCGGCTGCCGGTCGCGGCGGGGCGGGCCGCGCTCGGCTACCCCGGCGCCGACACGTTCGCCGGCCACCAGACGATGATGGGCGCGGACTTCAGCCGGGTGACGGTCGCCCGCCTCGGCGACCACCTGGAAGAAGTCGGCGCGGCACTGCGTGCGGCAGGCCACCGGGTGGAGCTTCTGGACGACAGACCGCTGCTGCTGGTCGACGGTGGTGTGCTGGTGCACGACAACCTCGAGGCGGACCCGGGCATCAACTGGAACGCCTCGGCCAGGCTGGACGACGTCGGATTCGACGGCATCCTCGCCGTCGCCCGTACGGTGCGTGCGGTGGCGCCCGTGGCCCGGGTCATCGCGGTCGGCGGCCACGCGGACGCCCCGCTGCGCCGGTTCGTCCGCGACGGCGACGGCGGAACGGTGGGCCTGGACACCCCGGCGAGCGGCTTCTACCGCAACGGCGGCCTCCAGGTGCAGCATCTGGGCGTGGAGCTGGATCACACCCGCCAGCTTCCCGAACTGGCGGCGCGGGCCGGAATCCCGGTGACGCTCGTCGGCAAGGCCGCGGACATCCTGGCGTGCGAGACGGCCGTCCGCCGCCCCGCGGTACCCACCGCCGACGTCCTCGCCCACACCGCGGAGGCGGTCCGCGCGCCCGGCGAGTCACTGGTCGTCGCCAACGTCCAGGAGAGCGACCTGGCGGGCCACCAGCGGGACGCGGAGCGGTACGCGCGCATCCTGGAGCAGGTCGACGCGGGCCTGGCCGCGCTGGTCGCGCTGCTGGACCGGCCCGGCGACCGCCTCGTCGTCACCGGCGACCACGGCAACGACCCGACGATCGGGCACGCCTACCACACCCGCGAGTACGTGCCGTTGCTCATCCACCGTCCCGACGCGTCCGGAGTGGAGCTGCTGCCGGACGCCGACAGCCTGGCCGACGTGGGGGCCACAGCGGCCGCGGCGCTGGGGCTCGATCCCGCGGGCCTCGCCAACGGGAGGCGGATAGCGGAGCGCGCCGCGGCCTGAGCGATCATGGTGCGGAGTCCGTGCAGTACCGCCGCCCAAGGAGCAGTACCGCCCCCCGCCCGCAAGCGCCCGCTGGAGATCCTCTGACGGGCCGTACGACGACGCCTGGGGCGCCCGGCGCGGTAAATCGCTGGCAAGAGGCGACCCGCTACGGCGACCCTGGGCGCGTGTCAGAACCACTCAAGTACCAGATACGCGCCGCGCATACGGCGTCCACCGTCACCGTCTACCAGGCGTACGCGCCCCGGCTCGGTCTGCCCGCGGCCCGCGACGGGCGGTTCCCGGCGGCGTGGAAGCGGGACCGGATGACCTGGATCAAGCCGTCCTTCCTGTGGATGATGTACCGCTGCGGCTGGGGCACCAAGCAGGACCAGGAGACCGTCCTCGCCGTCGAGATCACCCGCGAGGGCTTCGAGTGGGCGCTGCGTCATGCCTGCCTGTCGCACTACGTCGCCGACCGGCACGCCGACCATGCTGCGTGGAAGCGGCAGTTGCGGCAGTCGCCGGCCCGGGTCCAGTGGGATCCCGAACGCGATCTGCACCTGCGTCCGCTGCCGCACCGCTCCCTCCAGCTCGGTCTGGCGGGCGAGGCAGCACGCCGGTATGCCGACGAGTGGACGGTCTCCCTCACCGACGTCACCCCGCTCGCCCACCAGGTGCATGCCGCCGTACGGGACGGCGACCTGGACGCGGCCCGCGCCCTGCTGCCCGCCGAACCGCCCTACCCGGCAGGCCCCGACCTCATCGGCCATCTGGCGGCCTGAGCTCGTCCCTGGCCGTCGGGCCCCGAGCGGGGTCAGTCGATGAAGTAGTTCCAGAAGACGCCGACTTCGGTCTCCGAGGCCGCAAGGACGCCCACGTCCATGAGGTAGCCGTCCCGCTGCGCGTCGGGGTGCGCGAAGCAGGAGACGGCGAAGCTCCGGCGGCACCGCTCGCCGTCGGGAAACTCATTGCCGAGATCGCCGAGATCGTCGAGCAGTTCCTCGTTGGTGGCGAACTCCGCCGACGGGCCGAACCGGCCGAGCACGGTACGGGCCGCCGTACGCAGCTCGCCGAGCAGTCCCGGGCGGCCGTCCCCGGACGGAATCCGCGCGAGGTGGCCGTACTCGGCGCAGTGGTACGTCAACAGAGCGGCGGCCTCGTGCGGGGTGACCAGCTCCAGGTGGTGGTTGAGATGGTGCTCGTCCACTTGGTCGAGCGGGTAGTACGGGGTGTGACGGGTGCGCTGGGCGCTTCCCGTGTGCAGGTCGATGTTCCGCCAGCCGCGCGGATCGCGGGTCCTGAGCTGCAGCACCGCCGCGGCGTCCCGCAGCCAGTCCGTGTGCTCCCGCGGCCCCACAGCACCCAGCCACAACCGCAGCGTGCCCAGCGACTTCTCCCAGGCGACGGCATCCGGGGGCGAGGGCAAGACCATGACAGGGACTCTACGGCTTGACGAGCAGGGCTACCTTCCCAAGCGCAGCAGGGGGACGCGCCCCGTGAGGTGCGCCGGGCTGTGTTCATGTGCGGCTCCGCCGGGTGGGCGCGACCAGCCACAACACACCCGCAGTCCGCGCGCCTCGATCAGGGGCACCCCCTCACCGGAACAACGGCGACCTAACCCTGGCGCTGCCCCGTACGGCCGCCCGCCGGGAAGGAGCGGGGCCCGCGGCCCTGCGGGGCGAGGACCTCGACCATCTCCGCGAGGTCGTCACACGCGGCGGCGATCCTGCGATGGGTGTTGCGCTTCTCCGCGGTGACAGCCGCGAGCAGCAGCGTGGTCAGCGCCGCGGAGCCGTTGAGGGCCTGGAGGGTGACCATGTCCGTGATCAGATCCTGCCGGGCGAAGACCCCGGTCCGGTCGGTGGCGGCTCCGGTCGCGGCGACAGCGAGGATGGTCGTACTCACCGCGCAGCCTGCCAGTTGGAACCGCAGCGCCGCCCACACCAGCAGCGGGAAGACCAGGAACAGCAGGTCGACAGGGGCCCGGGTCACCACGATGGCCAGTACGGTGATCGCCGCGGCCAGGCCCACCGCCTCCGCCGCCTGCACCCAGCCGCGCGGCCGGCTCAGCCTGGGCAGCGACAGCAGCAGCGGCGTGACGACCAGTACGCCCACCGCGTCGCCGGCCCACCACGCCGACCAGACCGGCCAGAACTCGGACAGCGTGAGATGTTTGCCCGCGACCAGCATCAGACAGCCCACGGTCGCGCTCACCAGCATGCCGAGGAAAGCGCCGAGGAAGACCAGGCTCACCCCGTCCCGGAGCCGGTCGACCTGTTCGCGGAACCGTACGCGGCGCAGCAGAAGGCAGGCGATGAGGGGCGCGAGGGTGCTGCCGGCGACGGATCCCATCGCCGTCCAGCTCAGTGGCCCCATGTAGAGGAGTACCAGCAGCGCACCGAGTGCCACCCCCGGCCACACCCGCAGCCCGAAGTAGAGCAGGCCGGCGAGGGCGATACCGGTCGGCGGCCAGAACGGGGTGACGACCGCGCCCTCGACCGTCACCTTCCACAGCAGGCCGAGCCGCCCGCCCGCGTAGTAGCACAGGGCGAGGACGACGAGGCGCAGTACGTACGCAGCGAACAGGCTCCCTCTTGTGCCCGCGGGCAGTGGCCCGGCCGGGGGAGGGGAGGGTTGCGGTGTCCGGTCCGCCGTCGCATCGCTGGGTGCCACATCGTTCATCAGACAACGCCGGGCGCCGCGTCGGCCGTCTGACACGCCTCCGGCCCGTCATAGCTGAGCACCAGGACGGCCGCGTCGTCGGTGTGGCCGGTCTGTTCCGCCACCTCCATGACGCGGTCGGCGAGCACCTCGGGGTCCTCGCGGACACCGTCCCGCAGCACCTGCGCCACCTGGGCCAGGCCCTCCTCCAGCGGGAACCGGGGCCCCTCCACCACCCCGTCGGTCAGCAGCGCCAGCGCGCCGGGCAGGGTCAAGCGGTACTCGGTGACGGGGTAGGTCTGGCCCTCCATGACGGCCAGCGGCAGACCGATCTCGTCCGGGGGGTGGTCGATGACCCCGCCCACCCCGTCAGCCCGCGCCCACACGGCGCCGGTGTGCCCGGCACGCGCGGTGTGCACGCTCCAGTTGCGCGGGTCGAAGCGCAGGAAGACGCAGGTGGCGAAGAGCGGGTTGTCGGTCGCCGCGAGCAGTTCGTTGGCCGTGTGCAGGACTTCGCCCGGGTCCGTGGTGCCCATGGCGGCCACCGCGCGCAGCGCGATCCGTACCTGGCCCATATAGGCGGCGGCCTCCACGTCGTGCCCCTGCACATCGCCCACGGAGAAACCGAACGTCCCGTCGGAGAGCCGGAAGCCGTCGTACCAGTCGCCCCCGATGTCCAGGCCGTTGCGTGCCGGTGCGTAGCGGGCCGCGACGCGCAGCCCCGGCGCGGTCGGCAGGCTGGAGGGCAGCATTCCGCGCTGCAGGGCTTCGGCCAGTTCGACCCGGGCGCGCTGGACCTCGACCTCTTCCCGGACCCTGGCGGTGAGCCGCCCGAGCTGCGAGAGCAGATCGTCGGCGCTCGCCGGCCGCGCATGACGGTGCCGACCACCCATGCCACGAGCGTAGCCGCGCCCCGGTGCCACCGCCCGACGAGCGCGTACGCCCAGGGCCCCGAACGGGCGCGGCGCTGTGTTCCTGTGCCGTCGCTCTGAGGGTCGGCTCCCGCATGGTCGTACGCCAGTACGAATCGGGCTGACGAGGGACTATGCCCAACTCGCCCCGTACGTACGGTAGTCGTGCGCATACTTGCCGCATGCAGGGAGAGTGTGACGGGACGGATCACGTACCGGCCTACCGGACGATCAGGGTGGCACCGCTGGCGGAGCCGGTGGCCGCCATGGCGGACGAGGAGGCGTGGCGGGCACGGGAGCGCTACCCCGTGCTGATGGGTTTCCGGCCCGTCTTCGGCCTGGCCAGGGAACGGACGGAGAGCGAGGGCTGCGGCTGGCAACTGCTGCCGTACTTCGGCTCTCCCACCCCGCAGAGCGCCCGGGACGGACTGGGTTCGCATCTGCGGCGCCGCGCCCATGAGGCGAAGGAAGCGGGCGACGAGGAGACCCGCGCCGCCTGCCAGGCGGCTGCCGAGCGCCTCGACTGGGAGCCCCTGGACGAGCTGACCGTGCGGGGCGAGCGCTATCGCGTCGTACGCGCCGAGAACGTCATCCGCTCCGGACCCGAGGGCCCCGAACCGCCCCGCCCCTCCGACCCCGACCCGGCGGAACCGGGCGAGGCGAACCGGCTGCCCGACCGTACCGAGGGCTTCGTCCTGGACGCCGCGGTACCCACCGGCCCCTCCGAGGGCATCCTCAAGGCCGAGCTGCTCGCGCTCGCCCACCGCGAGGGCGACGACCAGCAGGTGCGCGAGGACGCCCGGCGGGCCGCCGTCAGCCACCCTGGCGGAGTCCTGCTGCCGCCCGCGTTCCTCTTCGCCGAGGAGGAGGGCGGCGCCTGGCGCTCGGAGACCGGCGACAGCGACACCCCGCAGGAGGCCCGCGACGCCCTCACCATGCTGCTGCGCGTTCTGGCACCCGCCATGCACGGGCTGGACGAGGCCACCCGCGCCGCCTACAAGGAGGCCGCCGACCGGCTCGACGCGGAGCGCGGCGTCGAGCTCCGCTTCGCGGGCCGCCATCTGCGGCTCGTCCGCGTCGAACGGTTCGTCCGGATCGGCCCCGACGGGCCGGAGGGCCCCCGCCCCAGCGACTACGACCCGGACGAACCGGTCATGGTGCAGGAGGAGCGGATGCGTGCGGAGGGCTGGGATCCGGATGCGGAGGACGAGCCGGAAGACGACGACCCCGAACTGGCGGCTCGCCTGGGCCTGCTGGATCAGCTCACGCAGGAGGAACTGGCCCGCCGCAAAGACCGCGACGCGGGCCGCCCGTAAAGAGACGCGCCCCGAAGGGGCGCGGGGCTGTGTTCATGTGCGGCTCCGCCGCGTGGGCGCGACCAGCCACGACGTACCGGTAGCCCGCCCGCTACGGGCAAAGGCACCCCCTCACCGGACCAGGGCAGGGGCGGCTTCCGGGGCGCCGGCCAGCCGCGAGCGGCGACGGCCGTACGCCGAGTACACCAGTGCTCCGATCACCAGGAACGCCGCGAACTGGATCCAAGCCAACCGCGGCAGCCCGCACATCAGATACAGGCAAAAGCCCACCCCCAGCAGCGGCGCCACCGGGTACAACGGCACCCGGAACCTGCGCTGGAGCCCGGGGTGGGAGCGGCGCAGGGCGAGGACACAGACGTTCACCACGGCCATGATCGCCAGCGTGCCGATCACCGTCATGTCCAGCACCACGTCCAGCGGCACCACGGCGGCCGGGACGGCGAAGACGACCGCGACGATCCAGGTGTTGGCGACCGGCGTCGAGGTCTTCGGCGAGACCCGCTCGAACACCCGTGGCACCAGCCCATCCCGGGACATCGCCAGCAGGATCCGTGTCTGCCCGTACATCACGGCCAGTACCACCGAGGCGATGGCCACCACGGCGCCCAGCGCGATGACGGTGGAGCCGAAGGCCGAGCCGGTGGCGTGGTCGACGATCAGCGAGAGCGCGGCGGGCTTGCCGCCGACCTGCTCCCATGGCATCGCGCCGATCGCCGCGACCGACACCAGGCAGTAGAGCAGCGCCACACAGCCGATGGTCACCATGATGGCCAGCGGGATGTTCCGGCGCGGGTTCCTGACCTCCTCACCGGCGGTGGAGATCGCGTCGAAGCCGATGAAGGAGAAGAAGGCCAGCGAGGCCCCGGCCCCGATGCCGCCGATGCCCTCGGGCGCGAAGGGCGTCAGGTTCCCCGCGTCGTAGGCCGTGAAGGCGATGGCGCAGAAGAGCACCAGGATGCCGACCTTGATCACTGCCATCGCGGCCGTGGCCCGCGCACTCTCCCGCACGCCGCGCACCAGCAGCACGGCGGCGAGCAGCATCACGACCACGGCGGGCACGTTGACCACGCCGCCGTGCCCGGGCGCTTCGGCGAGTGCGGCCGGGATGCGCAGGCCGACGGTGTTTTCCAGAAGTTCGTTGAGGTACTGCCCCCACCCGATGGCGACCGCGGAGACGGAGACCCCGTACTCCAGCAGCAGGCACCAGCCCACCAGGAACGCCGCGCGCTCCCCCAGCGAGGCGTAGGTGTAGGAGTAGGAGCTGCCCGAGACCGGGATGGCGCCGCCCAGCTCAGCGAAGGAGAAGGCGGTGAATACGCAGGTCGCGGCGGCCAGGATGAACGAGACCAGGACGGCGGGCCCGGCCTCGGCCACGGTGTCGGACAGGCCGACGAAGATGCCGGTGCCGACGATCGCGCCGATGCCGAAGCACACGAGCTGGAACGGGCCGAGGGTGCGCTTGAGGCCGTGTCCCTCCAGATCGGCGCCGGATTCGGCGACCAGCAGATCGGGGGACTTCAGGCGCAGGCCGGTGCGGGGCATGGGACTTCCAGGGCGGTGCTGGGTGTGCACGGGGTGGTGTGCACACGCGGACGTGCACAAGGGAAGGGCCCGGGCGGTGGCCCGGACCCTTCGAGGTTGGATTTCATCGTAACGGCCGTTTATGCATGATCCCGCTTGTCGCTGTATGACTATGCACACATGGCGCGGCCGTACGGCCCGGTGCCTCAGTCCAGGGAGCTCCCCAGCGTTGCCACCAGGACGGCCTTGATGGTGTGCAGCCGGTTCTCGGCCTGGTCGAAGACGACCGAGTGCTCCGACTCGAACACCTCGTCGGTGACCTCCAGCGAGGTCAGCCCGTGCTGCTCGTGGATTTCCCGGCCGACCGCCGTGCCCAGGTCGTGGAAGGCGGGCAGACAGTGCAGGAAACGCACCTGCGGATTCCCGGTTGCCCGCAGTACGTCCATGGTCACCGCGTACGGCCGCAGCAGCGCGATCCGCTCGGCCCACACCTCCTTGGGCTCACCCATCGAGACCCAGACGTCGGTGGCGAGGAAGTCCGCGCCGCGCACGCCCTCCGCCACGTCCTCGGTCAGCGTGATCCGCGCGCCGGTGCGCCCGGCCAGCTCTCGCGCCTGGGCGGTCACCGACTCCTCGGGCCACAGCGAGCGCGGCGCCACGATGCGTACGTCCATGCCCAGCAGTGCACCCGTGACCAGGTAGGAGTTGCCCATGTTGTTGCGCGCGTCGCCCAGATACGCGTACGCGAGCTCGGCCGGCGCCCGGCCGGGCGCTCCCGGTGCGTGCTCGGTCATCGTGAGTACGTCGGCGAGCATCTGGGTGGGGTGCCACTCGTCGGTGAGCCCGTTGTAGACGGGGACCCCGGAGTGTGCGGCCAGTTCCTCGACGATCTCCTGTCCGCTGCCGCGGTACTGGATACCGTCGAACATCCGGCCGAGCACTCGTGCGGTGTCCTTCACCGACTCCTTCTTGCCCACGTGTGAGCCGGAGGGGTCGAGGTAGGTGGTGTGCGCGCCCTGGTCGGCGGCGGCGACCTCGAACGCGCAGCGCGTGCGGGTGGAGGACTTCTCGAAGAGCAGCGCGATGTTGCGCCCGCGCAGCCGCGGGCGCTCGGTGCCCGACTGCTTCTCGGCCTTCAGCTCTGCCGCGAGGGCAACCAGACCGCCGAACTCCTCCGGCGTGAAGTCCAGCTCCTTAAGGAAGTGGCGGCCTGTGAGGTCTGCTGCCATGGGGGCTCCTAGCTCGCGCGCTTACGGGTGCGCCGCAATTATATACGGCCTCTCGAATTCCTATGCGACGGGATCGCGCTCCACCGGGCAGCTCATACAGCGCGGCCCGCCGCGCCCCCGCCCCAGTTCTCCGCCCGGGATCTCCACCACCTCGATGCCCTGCCGCCGCAGATGGGTGTTGGTCGTCACGTTCCTGTCGTACGCGAGGACGACGCCGGGCTCGACGGCCAGCACATTGCAGCCGTCGTCCCACTGCTCCCGCTCCGCGGAGCGCACATCCTGCGTCGGCGTCAGCACCCGGATCCGGTCCAGCCCGAGCGCGGCGGCGACGGCGCGGTGCATGTGCTCGGGCGGGTGGTCGGAGACCTTCAGCTCCGTGTCGCCCGCGCCCGGCTCGATCGTGTACGAGCGGAGCATGCCCAGCCCCTCGTACTGCGTGAAGGTCTCCCCGTCGACCATCGTCAAGACCGTGTCCAGGTGCATGAATGCACGGCGCTTGGGCATGTCCAGCGCCACGATCGAGCGGGCCGACCCCTGCGCGAACAGGCCGTGGGCCAGCGTCTCCACGGCCTGCGGTGTGGTCCGTTCGCTCATTCCGACCAGCACCGCGCCGTTGCCCAGGACCAGTACGTCGCCGCCCTCGATCGTGGCCGGATAGGCCGACTGTCCCCCCGCCCAGGTGTGGAAGCCGCCGCCTGCCCCGCCCGCCGCGTCCCCTTCGGCTCCGGCGAACAGCGGATGGTGCCGGTAGACGGCTTCGAAGTGGACGGTCTCGCGCTGCCGTGCGGGCCACCGCATCGCGTTGATGCACACCCCGTCGTAGACCCAGGCCGAGGTGTCGCGGGTGAAGATGTGGTTCGGCAGCGGGGCGAGCAGGAAGTCGTCCCGGTCCATCACATGGAAACGCACGGAGGCCGGCTCGGCGCAGCGGTCCAGGTACTCCCGCTTGGTCATGCCCCCGATCAGCGCCTCGGCCAGCTCCGCGGTCGGCAGCCGGTCGAAGGAGTCCCGCAGATGGTCGGTGGCCAGCAGGCCGTACTCCTTCTCGTCGAAGACCCGGTCCAGGACGAGGGCGCGGGCCGCGGGCACCTCCAGCACCTCCGTCAGCAGCCGGCCGAAAAGATGTACCTCGACGCCGAGTTCGCGCAGTGTGCCGGCGAACGCGTCGTGCTCCTCGAGGGCCCGGCGCACCCACAGCACATCGTCGAACAGGAGGTCGTCCTTATTGGTGGGGGTGAGCCTCTTCAGTTCGAGCCCCGGCCGGTGCACGATGACGCGGCGCAGCCGCCCGGTCTCGGAGTCGACATGGAATCCCATACGCTCATCCTGACGGAGCACCGGTCGCTCCGCGAGGATGCTGTTCTGTCCTGGGGAGGGGGTGCCCCCTCAGCCGTCCCGCCGCAGCACATTCCCCATCGCGGCGATGTCCTCGGGGCCGACCCGGCAGCAGCCGCCGACCAGTCGCGCGCCGCGCGTGACCCACCCCGGGGCCTGCTCTGCCGCGAACGAGGGCGCGCCGGTCCAGGCCGCGCGCCCGGCGTCCCAGCCCTCGCCGCTGTTCGGGTAGGCGACGAGCGGCAGCCCCGGACACACCTCCGATGCCACCTCCAGCGCCGCCTCCACCTCTTCCACCGCGCAGCAGTTGACGCCGACCGCGAGCACCTGCGGATTCCCCGCGGCGACGGCGAAGGCGTCCGCCAGCGGCTGCCCCGCCCTGGTTTCCCCGCCTGCCACCGTGTAGCTCAGCCACACCGGCACCCCGCAGCCTTCGACGGCCCGCAGCAGCGCCTCGGCCTCCACCACGTCCGGCACCGTCTCCAGCGCGAGCACGTCTGGTTCCGCCGGGACCAGCGCCTCGATCCGCGGCCGGTGGAAGGCGACGAGCTCGCCGACGTCCAGTCCGTACCGGCCCCGGTACTCGCTGCCGTCGGCGAGCACGGCGCCGTACGGGCCGACCGACGCCGCGACCCACACGGTCTCGTCCGTCGTGCCGCGCGCCGCGGTACGGGCCAGCTCCACGCTACGACGGAACAGCGCCGCCGCCTCCGCGTTCGTCAGCCCGCGCCGTCCGAAGCCTTCGAACGACGCCTGATAGCTGGCGGTGATCAGTACCCGGGCTCCGGCGCGTACGTACGCGGCGTGCGCGGCCTCGATCTCCTCCGGCGCCTCGGCCAGCAGTCGTGCCGACCACAGCTCGTCGGCGAGATCGTTGCCCTGCGCCTCCAGCTGGTTGGACAGCCCGCCGTCCAGCAGCACCGGACCGGGGGCACCTCCCGGCCGGAGGCTGGGGGAGAGCGCCCGGGCGAGCGGGGGTGCGGCGCCGGGGGTCATGACAGCTTGGCCTGCACCTGGTCCGCGATCAGCGCCAAGTGGTCCAGGTCTCCCAGATCGAGGATCTGGAGGTAGATACGGGAGCTGCCCAACTCGCCGTAGCGGCCGATCTTGTCGACGACCTCCTCGGGCGTGCCCGCCAGGCCGTTCTCCTTCAGCTCGGTCACCTCGCGCCCGATGGCAGCGGCGCGGCGGGCCACCTCGGCGTCGTCCTTGCCGACGCAGGCCACCAGCGCGTTCGAGTACACCAGCTCCGAGGCGTCACGGCCGCGCTCCTCGGCGGCGGCCCGCACCCGGTCGAACTGCCGCTCGCTGTCGGCCAGCGAGCCGAACGGCACGTTGAACTCGTCCGCGTACCGTGCCGCCAGCTGCGGCGTGCGCTTGGCGCCGAAGCCGCCGACGACGACGGGGATGTGCTCCTGGTGCGGCTTGGGCAGCGCGGGGCAGTCCTTGAGCTGGTAGTAGGTGCCCTCGTAGTCGAACTTCTCGCCGACCGGCGTCTCCCACAGCCCTGTGATGATCGCCAGCTGCTCCTCCAGCCGGCCGAACTTCTCCTTGGGGAAGGGGATGCCGTAGGCGGTGTGCTCCGCCTCGTACCAGCCGGAGCCCAGGCCGAAGTCGACCCGGCCGCCGGACATCGCGTCCACCTGCGCGACCTGGATCGCCAGCGTCCCCGGCAGCCTGAAGGTCCCCGCGGTCATCAGCGTGCCCAGCCGGATCCGGCTCGTCTCGCGGGCCAGCCCTGCCAGGGTGACCCACGCGTCGGTGGGGCCGGGCAGCCCGTCGGAGTCGCCCATGACCAGATAGTGGTCGGAGCGGTAGAAGGCGTCGAAGCCCAGATCCTCGGTGGCCTTCGCGACCTTCAGGAGTGTGTCGTAGTCCGCCCCCTGCTGGGGCTCGGTGAAGATTCGCAGTCGCATGCACCCCATCTTGCCGCGAACGTTCTGCGGCGCACGTTCGGGTTGCGGCGTCCTCCCTTCCTCCCGGCGGCGGGAGGGTGATGGAGCTTGCCCCCCATCACCCCGTTTGCGGCGTCGCACCCGTCGGCCCCCTGCTCAGTCGGCGCCGAGCAGGCGCAGCAGGCTGGCGTGGAGAGCCTTCCGCGCTTGCTGTCGGGAGAGGCGGCCGGACTCCGTCTCGCCGCTCGCGGCGTGGGCCAGCGCGATGGTGGCGGTGACCAGCCAGTCGGCGGGAAGCCGGTCGTCGAACTCGCCGCTCGCCTGGCCGCGCCGGACGACGCGGCCCAGCAGGTCGGCGACGGGAAGGTGGCGTTCCGCGTCCTCCTGGCTGCCGACGGGCAGTGCGCCGAGCAGCCGGAGGAGGGCCGGGTACTCCCGGGTGGCCTCCTCACTTGCGTCGAGCAGCCGCAGCAGCGCCTCCGCCGCCGGGCCGGAGTCCGGGTCCGCGGCGGCCATGGCGGTGACGGTCCGCTCGGTGAGCCGGTCGAGGACGGCGGTCAGCAGTTGCTCGCGGGAGGGGAAGTGGGCGTAGACGGTCTGCCGAGTCACACCTGCCGCGGTGGCGACGGCCCCGACGCCGGCGTCGGGGCGCTCGTTCAGCAGCTGGATCGCGGCGTCGAGGATCGACGCCCTGCTGCGGCGGGCGTCGGCGCGGCGGTTGCGGGCATGGTTCCGGGCCGGCGGGGGAGTCATCTCTTACACCTTGTCAAAGTTGACGTCGGCTCATATCTTACAACTCTTACAGCGTGTCCAAATTCGAGAACGAGCCGAGGTGCCATGAGACCGTTCGACAGCACCGATCCGCAGCGCTTCATCGCCGACTTCATCACGGGGTTCCACGACGAACTGGTGAACAGCGACGAGGACGCCGGGGCCATCGTCGACCGCTATCACACCCCGGACATCGTCCAGATCGCCGACGGCCACCGGATCGACCGCCAGAAGCTCGTCGCACACACCCGCCCCACCCGCAAGCGCCGCCCCGAGCTCCGGTTGACGGTTCAGGAGGCGCTCGGGGCCGACGACCGGCTCGCCGCCCGGTACACGATGCACGTACGGGACCCGAAGCGAGAACTGGTCATCGAAGTCTGCTTCTTCGGCCGCTTCGCCCCCGACGGGCGCATGCGGCAGGCCCGGATGCTGACTCGTACCGTCCCGTCAGGAACGGAAGCTGCCGCATGAGCTCCCAAGGCCCGCAGCTGTCCGGTCCTCGACGGTGGCCTGCGGATCACTCTCTCCGACGGCGAGGCGCGGGGGCGCATGCCGGCCGAAGGCCGGGCGACGGAGCAGGCTGCGAACGCGCCGCCGGGCCCGGCGCGTAGCGGCCCCCCGTTTCGTGTCTATGCCAGGCTGCCGCGCTCGCGCATGGAGAGCGTGCGCAGTATCGAGGCGATCCTGTCGCCGGACTCGTCCGCGGCGTCGATGGCTTCCATGCACTGCCAGTACAGCGTCTCGTCCTCGGCCGTGACAGCCACTCCCACCAGTGCGACCCCCGCCTCACCCAGGAGGGCTCCCAGGTCGTCCAGTGTGCGCCGGGGATCCTCGATCTCCGAGAGTTGCGCGGCGCGCACGGCGCCCGCACGCAGCGCGGAGTTCCTGGTCGTGTTGGCTCTGCCGCCCACCTCGCTCAGTCCCAGCGCCTCCGACCGCACGGCCGGAGGGCCGCTGACTGCCAGATGGCTGCCCACCGCCGCGGCGAGCGCCTGCGCCTGCCATGCCTCGGCGAGGATGTCGGAAACGTCCGCGCTGAGCGCGAGGGCCTGGCGCGTGGCGGCGATGAGCCGTACAGCATCCATCTGCCTACCCCTCACTGGTCGTTACCCAGCGTGACTGCAAATGGTCAGCTCCGCCAGGAGGTTTCGGAATTCCGTGGATAAAAGGCTCGTGTGAATAACTTCGTCACTCCATAGAGTGACCGGTTCCGGGCTTCGGGAAACGCGTTTCGTTCCTCTCGATCTTTGCTTCCAGCGCCGCGAGGGGGTCGACACCCACCACATGACAGAACTGGAGGAGGTAGGCGAGGACATCGGCGACCTCGTCCTCGACCCGCGCTGCCGCCTCCGGGTCCCTCATCACCCGGGCCGACTGCTCGGGCGTCAACCACTGGAAGATCTCCACCAGTTCGGCCGCCTCCACGCTCAGCGCCGCGGCGAGGTTCTTGGGGGTGTGGTACTGCCCCCAGTCCCGGGCCTCCGCGAACCGTGCGAGCCGGCGCTGGAGCCCGGCGACCGTCCGGGGGTCCTGGTCGAGAGTGTCGAAGGTGTCGTCGGTGCCGTCGTGCTTCTCGTTCACCTCCCAAGGTCTATCAGGGTCACTCCCTCCGTCTGCGCCGCCGCCCGCGCCAGCGCACCCCCGGCCGGTGCGGTGGCCAGCAGCCGTACGTGGCCCCGCCGCGCCATCCGGTCTGCCAGTGCCAGCAGTTGCGCCGTCTGCCGTCCGTCCAGCCCCCGGTCCATGCCGTCCGCCAGCACAGTCAGGGCCTGCTGCGCCGCCGGGACCTCGTGCACCGTGTCCACCGACAGCACTCCAGGGCCGGTCAGCAGCACCAGCGCCAGGGCTGTGAACCGCAACTCGCCCTCGCCCAGCCACTCCAGCGGCGTGACAGGCAGGGTGCCGCCCCGCTCCAGCACGCCTCGCACCAGATTGCTTCCGGCCATTCCGGCGCTCCCGGCAGTCTCGGCCCGCAGCTCCGTGACCGGTCCCGCGCAGCCCTCCCGTACCACGGCAAGCAGTGCGGCGTGCCGGGTGGCGCACTCCGCACGCGTCCGGCGCAGCACGTCGGCGAGGTTGGCGCAGTCGCCGCCCAGTCTCCCGTCCTGCGCCGCGACCGGCTCCCGCATCCGTGCGGGCACCGGGTCGCAGGCGAAGACCGACCGCAAGGCGACCACGACCTGTTCGACGGCCTCCAGCAGCGCGCGGTCCTCCGTCGTCGTCCCCGCCACCCGCAGGGGCAGCAGCGGGAGGGCCAGCCGGTCGTCGGGGAAGGGCATCCGCAGTGCCCGGTCGGCACCCGCCACGTGACGGGTGGCGGTCACCGAGCGCCGTGCGGGGTCACGCAGCGCCGTGGCCAGCAGGGTCTCCCCGGGGTCGCGGGACAACCGCTCGCCCACGACCCGCAGTTCGGGTTCGGCCTGGACGGCGACGTCGAAGCGCAGCGGCCCGGCCGGGCCCGTCACGGCGCAGCCCAGCCGGAACCCACGCCGCCCCTGCCGGTCCGGCCGGGCGCCCTGCGGGACGTACGGGGAGGGGTTCCCGGGCCGGGCGGTCCGCTCGCCGAACACCTCGCCGAGGGGATTGCCCTGCCCGAGCCTGGCCAGTGCCTCGTACGCCTCCATGACGGTCGACTTGCCGCTGCCGCTCGGCCCTGTGATCACCGTGACCGGGCCGAGCGGGACGGTCCGGGCGCGCAGTGAGCGGAAGGCGGACAGGTGCAGCGCACTGACGGCCGGTGCCCGGACCACCTGTCCTGGGCCCTCGCCGGTGGCCCTGGGGTCCTCCAAGGTGGCCGCTCCGCCCGCGGGCTGTGACGCTCCCATGGCGGCGACCGTACGCACGCCCCCGCGAGGCGAACCGTTCCCGCATGAGCCCGCTCCCCCGATCGGATGACGAGCGACGGCCGGGCAGTTGGGGCGGCGAGCGGTTGCCCCCCAGTTCCGGGTTGCACAACTCCGTGCCTCGCAACCCCCCGTGCCGCACAAGTGCTGTGTCTCCTCGCTGCACAATCCCCGTATTGCGTCATCGTGACGGCAGTCACGTATGGGTGATACTTTCGGCTGTGGCGGCCCGCGTGCCCGGCGGGCGGTTCGCGGATGTGCGGTTCGCTTTTCGCCGACGGAGCGACGGAGGCTGCGGGATGAGCCCGTTCACCGGATCAGCGCAGCGCACCGAGGAGTGGCGGCATCTGCGGGTCGGCGAGGAGGACGGGGTCACCACCGTCACGCTCGCGCGGCCCGAGAAGTTGAACGCGCTGACCTTCGAGGCGTACGCCGACCTGCGAGACCTGCTCGCCGAGCTGTCGCACCGCGGCCGTACCCGTGCGCTGGTGCTGGCGGGGGAGGGGCGCGGTTTCTGTTCGGGCGGCGACGTGGACGAGATCATCGGCGCCACCCTCGGGATGGACACCGCCCGGCTGCTGGACTTCAACCGGATGACCGGGCAGGTCGTACGCGCCCTTCGCGAGGCGCCCTTCCCCGTGGTGGCCGCCGTGCACGGAGCGGCGGCGGGTGCCGGCGCGGTACTGGCGCTGGCCGCGGACTTCCGGGTGGCCGACCCGACCGCACGGTTCGCCTTCCTGTTCACCAAGGTGGGCCTGTCCGGCGGTGACATGGGCGCCGCCTATCTGCTGCCCCGCGTCGTCGGCCTCGGCCACGCCACCCGCATCCTGATGCTGGGCGAGCCCGTCCGCGCGCCGGAGGCCGAGCGGATCGGGCTGCTCAGCCAGTTGGTGGAGGAGGGCGGGACCGCCCAGGCCGCTTACGCCCTCGCCCGGCGGCTCGCCGACGGCCCCGCGCTCGCCCATGCGCAGACCAAGGCGCTGCTCACCGCCGAGCTGGACCTCCCGCTGTCAGGCGCCGTCGAACTGGACGCCGCCACCCAGGCGTTGCTGATGCACGGCGAGGACTACAAGGAGTTCCACGCCGCCTTCACCGAGAAGCGGCCGCCCGCCTGGCGGGGCCGGTGAGGCAGCCGTGAGCACGGCACGGCCGAAAGCAGCACCGGGCGCCCGTCCGCTGCGCGTGGCCGTCGTCGGCGGCGGTCCCGGCGGGCTGTACGCGGCAGTGCTGCTCAAGCGGCTGGACCCGATGCGGGACGTCACCGTCTACGAACGCAACGCCCCCGGCGACACGTTCGGCTTCGGTGTCGTGCTCTCCGACGAGACCGTCGGCGGCATCGAGAACGCGGACCCCGAGGTCTTCGCCACCCTGGGCGCGCACATGGTGCGCTGGGACGCGATCGAGGTCGTCCACCGTGGCCGCACCCTCACCTCCTCAGGCCACGGCTTCGCAGCCCTCGGCCGCCGCACGCTGCTGTCGGTGCTGCACGCGCGGTGCCGCGAGCTCGGCGTAGTGCTGCGCTTCCGTACGGAGGCGCCCCCGGCGGCCGAACTGGCGCGGGACAACGACCTGGTGATCGCGGCGGACGGGGTGCACAGCGCCACCCGCGCCGCGCACGCCGAGGTCTTCCGGCCCACTCTCACCACCCATCGCTGCCGCTACATCTGGCTGGCCGCCGACTTCGCGCTGGACGCCTTCCGTTTCGAGATCGCCGAGACCGAGCACGGCCTCCTCCAACTGCACGCCTATCCCTATGCGCAGGACAGCTCGACGACCGTGATCGAGGCCCGCGAAGAGGTGTGGCGGGCCTCCGGGCTGGACCGGCTGGACGAGGGGGAGCTGGCCGCGCGGTGCGCCGAGCTGTTCCCCCGGACGCTGCGCGGGCGGACCCTGCGCGGCAACCGCTCGCAGTGGACGGCGTTCCGCACCGTCGTCAACGAGCGCTGGTCGAGGGAGAACATCGTGCTGCTGGGGGACGCCGCGCACACCGCGCACTTCTCCGTCGGCTCGGGCACCAAGCTTGCGGTCGAGGACGCCCTGGCGCTCGCCGCCTGCCTGCGCGAGCAGCCCGATCTGCCCGCCGCGCTGGCCGCGTACGAGGCCGAGCGCAAGCCCGTCGTACGGTCCACGCAGCGCGCCGCGCACGCCAGCCTGACCTGGTTCGAGGAGCTGGCCGGCTACACCGGGCAGCCGCCGTACCGGTTCGCCTTCAATCTGCTCACCCGCAGCCGCCGCGTCACCCACGCCAATCTGCGGCTGCGCGACGCCGAGTTCGTCGCGGCCACCGAGAAGGAGGCGGGGGTTCCGCCGGACACGCCGCCCATGTTCACGCCCTTCCGGCTGCGGGGGCTCTCACTGCGCAACCGGGTCGTCGTCTCCCCGATGGACATGTACAAGTCCGAACAGGGCGTGCCGGGCGACTTCCACCTCGTCCACCTGGGCGCGCGGGCGCTGGGCGGGGCCGGACTGACCATGACCGAGATGGTGTGTGTCTCCGAGCGGGGCCGCATCACACCGGGGTGCGCGGGGCTGTGGAACGACGAGCAGGAAGCGGCGTGGCGGCGCGTCACCTCCTTCGTGCACCAGCAGTCGCCGACTGCCGCGATCGGGCTCCAGCTGGGGCACTCCGGACGCAAGGGCTCCACCAGGCTCATGTGGGAGGGCATCGACGAGCCGCTGCCCGAGGGCAACTGGCCGCTGGTGGCCGCCTCCCCGCTGCCGTACCGCCCCGGCGTCAGCCGGCCGCCGCAGGAGCTGACGCCGGGCGGAATGGCCGCCATACGTGACGAGTTCGCCTCCGCGGCCCGCCGGGGAGCCCGTGCGGGCTTCGATCTGCTGGAGCTGCACTGCGCGCACGGCTATCTGCTCTCCGGCTTCCTCTCGCCGCTGACCAACCGGCGCACCGACGGGTACGGCGGCTCGCTGTCCGCGCGGCTGCGCTATCCGCTGGAGGTGTTCGACGCGGTGCGCGAGGCGTGGCCCGCCGAACGCCCCGTGACCGTACGGATATCCGCCACCGACTGGGCCCCGGGCGGCACCACGGGGGATGACGCGGTGCGGATCGCCGCGGCCTTCGCCGAGCACGGTGCGGACGCGATCGACGTCTCCACCGGTCAGGTCGTCGCCCACGAGCGCCCCGACTTCGGCCGCTCGTACCAGACCCCGTACGCCGACCGGATCCGCAACCTGCTGGGCGTCCCCGTCATCGCGGTCGGCGCCGTCTCCTCGTGGGACGACGTCAACTCGCTCGTGCTGGCAGGGCGCGCGGATCTGTGCGCGCTGGCCCGGCCGCATCTGTACGACCCGCACTGGACGCTGCACGCGGCGGCCGAGCAGGGGTACGAAGGGCCGGGCGCGCCATGGCCCGAGCCGTACCGGGCGGGAAGCCGCAGACCCCCCACCGGCCGCACGGATGCGCCCAAGCCCCGGCTGGCGCTCTGACCACCCAGCACATACCGCGCGGTATGTAGTGATCCCCCAGGCCCTGAGGCCCGGCACGGGTCTAGGCTGAGCGGTCTCGTTCGCAATCCCCGGCCTCCGGGTGGAAGGCGCCCCGGGAGGCGAACGGCGAGCCAGCGCGGACACCCGCCGAGAGCCGGAAAGGGGAGCAATGTGCCCGCTCTGAACCAGGCCGAACTGGTGCTGGTGCACAGTCCGCTGACCGGAGACCTCCTCTGGCAGCCGGTCGCCGACGCGCTGCGCGCACGAGGCCGGACGGTCAGTGTTCCCTCCCTCACCGGCCTCTTCGACGGCGAAGGGCCCTACTACCCGAAGCTGCTGGACGCCGTCACCGGCCGGCTGTCCGCGGACTCCGGCAGAACCTCCACCCTCCCGGTCGTCCTGGTGGGGCACAGCGGTGTCGGCCCGATGCTGCCCGCGCTGCGCGCCCGCCTCACCCAGGGGCACCGTCCGCTGCGTACCGTCATCGGCACGGTCTACGCGGACGCCCAGTGGCCGCACCCTGGGCAGAGCTGGCTGGAGGCGGCCCCGTCTCCGCTGGCAGAGCAGCTGCGCGAGCTGGTCGAGAACGGTTCGCTGCCGCCCTGGGACGCTTGGTTCCCGGAGCAGGTGCTGATCGAGGAGGTGCCCGATCCGGCGCTGCGTGAGCGGTTCCGGGCAGGCATCCCGCGGCTGCCCCTCGCCTACTTCGAGGAGCCTGCCCCGGACGCCGCCCCCGACCCGGACCACGCCCGGACGGCATATCTGCGGCTGAGCCCCGGCTACGAGGAGACCGCGATACGTGCCGAGGCCATCGGCCACCGTGTGCTGCGGCGAACCTCGCACCACCTCAGCCCGCTCACCGACCCGGAGTCCACCGCCGATGCGCTGGAGAAGCTTGCCCTGCGCTTCTCCGAACCCTCCGACTGACGGTCCCGGGCCGCCGCCGTACGGTGGAGATATGTACGCACGGAGGCGGCGGCGCTATTTCACGCTGATGGCCATCTGCCTGGTGCTGTTCGTCAGCGCCTGGGCCTTCGTGCGGCTCTGGTCGGTGCCCGCCGCCATCGCAATGTGTGTCGTCGCCATGGCCCTCCCACCCCTAGCCGTGATCGTCGGCAACCGCCGCGAACCGGACGACCACTGGTGGGACGAGCCGCCCGCCGACCAACCCCCACGGTGAGCAGCGGCCGCGCCCCGTCAGGGGCGCGGGGCTCTGTTCATGTGCGGCTCCGCCGCGTGGGCGCGACCAGCCACAACGGACCCGCAGTCCGCATGCAAAGGGCAGGGGCGCCCCCCGACCGGAACAACGGAGAGGCGAGGCCCTCAACTCAGCGGCCCAGCACCTCGCGCACATACCCGTACCCCGCATCCCGCAACATCTCGTGCAGGGCGAAGAACACCTTCGCCGAACGCTCGCCCGGCCATCGCTCGGGCAGCAGCGCCGACGGCAGCCCCGGGTCCGCGTAGGGCAGCCGGCGCCAGGCATCCAGCGCGAGCAGATAGTCCCGGTACGCCGCCTGTACGGGCACCCGGCTCCGCCGCGTCCAGCGGCGCAGCACCGGCTCGTGCTCGGCGAGGAAGGCACGGTGGCCCTCCGCGACCGACTCCAGGTCCCACCAGCGCGCCACGGCCTCGGCGGTGGGTGTGAAACCGGTGTGGCTGCCCCGGAACAGATCGACGTACGGCGCCAGTTCCAGCCGGTCGAGCGTGTGCCGCGTCTCCTCCTCCAGGTGCGAGGGTGCGATCCACACCCCCGGTGCGGCGTTGCCGAATCCGAGCCGGGCCAGCCGGGAGCGCAGCACATGCCGCCGGTCGCGTTCGCTCTCCGGTACGGAGAAGACGGCGAGCAGCCAGTTGCCGTCCGGCTCGGGGCGGCTGTAGATGCGACGGTCGCCGTCGGCGAGGAGCTGCGCGGCGGCGGGCGAGGGCCGGTATGCGGCCGCCTTGCTGCCGGGTTTGTCGGCCGTCAGCAGCCCACGCCGTTTGAGCCGGGAGACGGCCGAGCGGACCGACGGCGCGTCCACGCCCATGGTGCCGAGCAGCCGGATGAGCACGGCGACGGGCACAGTGCCTTCTACGGTGCCTGTGCTTTCCAGGTCGCGCCCGTAGGCGCCGTAGAAGGTGAGGATGAGAGAGCTGGGCGAGGGCTTGCGGAGCTGTCCGGCTCCGTCGGGCTGTGCGGCTCCGGGGGCCGGTGCGGCCTCGCCGAGCTGCGGAAACACGTTCTGAACCACGCCGTAACTCTAGGACTGCTGCTCGCTCGGCCCGCCGCCAGGCTGCGGCTCGGGCTCCGGCTCCCGCAGCCGGAAGCGCTGGAGCTTGCCGGTGGGGGTGCGCGGCAACGCCGTCGCGAAGACGAACCGGCGCGGGCACTTGTAGGCGGCCAGCTCCTCCCTGGTGAACTGCTGTAGCCGCTCCGCCGCGCCGCTGCCGGGTGTCACGCCGGGGTTGAGTACCACGTGCGCGACCACCAACTGGCCCCGGTGCTCGTCGGGACGGCCCACCACGGCCGCCTCACATACGTCCGGGTGACGCAGCAGCACCTCTTCCACCTCCGGGCCCGAGATGTTGTACCCGGCCGAGATGATCATGTCGTCGGCGCGTGCGACATAGCGGAAGTAGCCCTCGGCGTCCCGTACATACGTGTCACCGGTGATGTTCCACCCCTCGCGTACGTAGCTGCGCTGCCGCTCGTCCGCCAGGTAGCGGCAGCCGACCGGACCGCGTACGGCCAGCAGGCCCGGGCTGCCGTCCGGCACCGGCACCAGCGCCCCCTTCTCGTCCTCCGTGACGATCCGCGCCTGGTAACCGGGGACCGGCACCCCCGTACGGCCGGGCCGGATCGCGTCGTCGGCGGCGGAGATGAAGATGTGCAGCAGCTCGGTGGCGCCGATCCCGTCGATGATCCGCAGCCCTGTCCGCGTGTGCCAGGACTCCCAGGTGGCGGCGGGCAGATGCTCGCCCGCCGAGACACAGCGGCGCAGCGACGAGAGATCGTAGGCGCCCCCGCCTGGCCGCGGCTTCTCCAGCAGCGCCAGCATCGCCCGGTAGGCGGTCGGTGCCGTGAACAGCACCGAGACCCGGTGCGCCGCGATCGCGTCCAACGTCCCGGCCGCGCCGCTCCATTGCTCCAGAAGCGCCGAGGCACCCACCCGCAGCGGGAAGACCACCAGCCCGCCCAGCCCGAAGGTGAAGCCCAGCGGCGGTGTCCCCGCGAACACGTCGTCACCGCGCGGACGCAGCACCCGCGCCGCGAAGGTGTCGGCGATGGCCAGCACGTCCCGGTGGAAGTGCACACAGCCCTTGGGCCTACCGGTGGTGCCGGAGGTGAAGGCGATCAGCGCCACGTCGTCGGCCGCCGTGGCGACCGCCTCGAACCGGTTCGGCTTGGTGGCCGCCACCCGTAGGACGTCGTCTGCACCCCCGCTCCCGAACAGCCCGGTACGCAGCCCCGGCACCTGAGCCCTGGCCAGTTCCTCGGCCGCCCGCGCGTCGCACAGCGCGTGGGAGACCCGGGCCAGCCGGCAGATCGTGGCCAGCTCGCCCGCCCGGTGCGCCGCGAGCACCGTCACTGCCACGGCCCCCGCCTTCATCACCGCCAGCCAGCAGGCGGCCAGCTGAGGACTGGTCGGCCCGCGCAGCAGCACCCGGTTGCCCGGCACCACTCCCATCTCGCTGGTCAGTACGTGCGCCAGCCGGTCGACGGTGCTGCGCAGTTCGCCGTACGACCAGGTGCGCAGCGGCGCTGCCTCGCGCGGCTCACCCTCCGGCGCGGGCAGCCCGCCGGAGTGGAGGGCGGGCCGGTCGGCGCCCAGCCGCTCGATCGTGCGGTCCAGCAGCTCGGCACCGCAGTTGAGGCGGGCGGGGTAGGCCAGGGCCGGATCGTCCAGCAGCAGGACCGGCCACTGGTCCGGCGGCGGCAGATGGTCCCGTACGAAGGTGTCGACGTGCGCGGACGGAGTCGGAATCATGACCGGTCTACCCCCTCGCGGGCGGCCTTCCGAACGCCGGACGGCAGGCGGCGGGCTGCCGGTGCTGCCGCGCGGCGAGTGGCGTCGAGCGTAACGCGTTGGTGACGGCAGTCAACAGTCCGCGATAGACAGGAGTCGGCGGTCCGCGCGTGCGGGCCGCACCGGGCCACGGCCGAGGGGAGCCCCCATGACCACCACCCCGCCATCGACGTCCTCGTTCGCGCTCACGCCTGAACAGCGCGCCTGGTGTGCGCGGTTGCGCTCGCTGGGTGCCGAACGGCTCGCCCCGCTGGCCGCCGAGGGCGAGGCCGGACGGGTCGACAGAGCGCTGCTCCGCGAGCTCGGCGAGCTCGGACTGCTGGCTCGCGTGGTGCCCGGGGCGCCGCCGTGGCGCCGCGTCGCCGCGCTCGATCTGTGCCTGCTGCGCGAGTCGTTGGCGTACTCCTGCCCGGAGGCCGAGACAGCCCTCGCCCTCCAGGGACTCGGTGCCGGGCCCGTCGCGGACGCCGGGACGGCCGAGCAACAGGCCCGCTGGCTACCGGCCGTCGCCGCAGGACAAGCCGTGGCGGCGTTCGCGCTGAGCGAGCCGGACGCAGGCAGCGACGCCGCGGCGCTGAAGCTTCAGGCCGAACCGGAGGCCGGCGGTACGGGCGGCCCGGACGATACGGACGGTTGGCGGCTGACCGGCACCAAGACGTGGATCTCCAACGCGCCCTGGGCCGACTTCTACACCGTCTTCGCCCGAACCGGCGAGGCCCCCGGCCCCCGGGGAGTGACGGCGTTCCTCGTCCCGGCCGACCGGCCCGGACTGAGCGGCGAGCCGCTCGACATGCTCGCACCGCACGCCCTCGGCACCCTCACCTTCGACGCCGTACGCGTCACCCGGGCCGATCTCCTCGGCGAGCCGGGCGGCGGCTTCGGGGTGGCCATGCGCACCCTCAACCTCTTCCGGCCCAGCGTCGGCGCGTTCGCCGTCGGCATGGCGCAGGCCGCGCTGGATGCCTCGCTCACGCACGCCGAGCGGCGCTCCGCGTTCGGCGGCGTCCTTCGCGATCTGCAGTCCGTAGCACACCAATTGGCGGAGATGGCGACCCGTACGGAGGCTGCACGGCTGTTGGTGTACGCGGCGGCGTGCGCGTACGACAGCAGCGGTGGTGACGGTGGTGACGGCGGTGCGGATCTGGTGCGGCGCGCCGCCATGGCCAAGCTGCTGGCGACCGAGACCGCGCAGTACGTGGTGGACGCCGCCGTCCAGATCCATGGAGCCGCAGCCCTCCAGCGCGGTCACCTCCTCGAACGCCTCTACCGCGAGGTGCGGGCACCCCGCATCTACGAGGGCGCCAGCGAGGTGCAGCGCTCCCTCATCGCCAAGGAGCTGTACCGGGAGTTGGACCGGGCCGCGACGGAGACGGGGGAGACTGGAGGGCCGCACGCATGAGCACGAACCCCGAACCCACCGCGGGAGGCGCCCTGCACCGGGTCAACCCCGCACACCTCTCCCCGCCGCGCGGCTTCTCGCACGCGGTGACGGCCACCGGCTCGCGGCTGGTCTTCCTCGCGGGCCAGACGGCACTGGACGGCGACGGCCGGATCGCCGCCTACACCCTCCCCGGCCAGTTCCGGACAGCCCTCACCAATCTGCTGGCCGCCCTTGCCGAGTGCGGTGGCACTCCGGCGGACCTCGCGCGGGTCACGGTCTACACGACCGACGTACCCGCCTACCGGACCCACGCTGCCCAACTCGGCCGTATCTGGAAAGAGTTGGCAGGACGCGATTATCCGGCGATGGCAGTCGTGGGAGCGGTACGGCTGTGGGACGAAGAAGCCTTGATCGAGCTGGACGGCATCGCGGTCCTGCCGTAGCCGGGCTGCGCCCGAAGGGGCGCGGGCCTGTGCCCATGTGCGGCTCCGCCGACGTGGGCGCGACCAGCAACGGCTCACCCGCAGCCGACGGCCCTTTGGAAGGGGCACCCCCTCATCCGGCGCGCCGCCTCCGGCGATGCTCCACAACGCGGATACGCGTGGCGCAGGTCCGCGAACAGCAGCGGCGCGCCGCACCGGGTCCGCCGCCGAGGAAGAGTCGCCGACAGCCGGGGGCGGCACACTCGCCCCAGGCGACACCGCGAAGAATGGCGTTACACATACCGGCGGGGAGGGAGCCGCGTCGATGGGGACGTACCTGGCTGCGGCTTTCCTCGCACGGTTCGCGGACGAGGGCGTCGGTATCGCGCTCGCCCTCCTCGCGCTGGAGCGGACGGACAGTCCGGCGCTCGGCGCGTTCGTGCTCACCGCCTGGCTGGCGCCGCACGCGGTGGCGGCCCCGCTGGTCGGCGCGCTGGCCGAACGAGCCCGCGCCCGGCGCCTCTTCCACGGCTGCGCGCTGGCCCTCTTCGGCGCGGCGATCGCCCTGCTCGGGCTGACGCTGGGGCGGGTACCGGTGCCGCTCACCGTCGGCGCCGCACTGGTCGGCGGTAGCGTCGGACCCGTCGTCACCGGCGGCCTCTCCAGCCTGCCGGCCGCCCTCACCCCCGCCGGCCTCCCGCGCACCCGCGCCTACGCCCTGGACGCCACCACCTACAACGCCGCCGCCGTCACGGCCCCGGCCGCCGTCAGCGCCACGGCCTCCGCCGCCTCGCCGACCCTGGCGACGGTGCTGCTGGCGGCCTCGGCGGGCGGCGCGGCGCTCCTGGCCACGACACTGCGGCTTCCGGTTGTGCGGCTTTCCGTGCGGCTTCCTGCCGCCGACCGGAGCACCCCGCGGACACGAGGGCTCGGCCTCGCTGAACTCACCACGGGCGTCCGCGCCCTGTGGCACACCCCGCAGCTGCGGGCCATCACCCTCTCGACCTGTGTGGCCTTCCTCGGTGTCGGCGGGCTCCCCGTCATCGCGGTGCTGCTCGCGGGGGAGCGGGGTGACCCGGGCGGGGGCGGGGTGTTGCTGACGGCGTTCGCGGTGGGCGGGCTCGCGGGCGCGCTCGGCCTGTCGCGGTGGCGCCGCGCGCCTGAACCGGAGCGGCTGGCCCTGCTCAGCCTGCTGGTAACCGCCGCCGCGCTGGCGGGCGCAGCCCTGGCCCCGTCCCTCCCGTGGACCGTCGCACTGTTCGCCCTCGCGGGGCTGGGCGACGGCCCGCTGCTGACCGCCACCCTCCGCCTCCGCGCCGACCACGCTCCCGAGGGCGCCCGCACCCAGGTCTTCACCCTGGGTGCCGGGCTCAAGCTGACCGCGGCAGCGGCCGGTACCGCCCTCGTCGGTACCCTCGCCGAGCTCCCGCCCCCGGCCCTCGTCCTCCTCGTCGCCGCCCTCCACCTGGCCGCCGCGGCGCTCCTGCGGGTTCTCGGTCACCGGGCCACGAGTCAGGACCGACCGGGCGTTGACGCCTGACCCTCCCGGGTGGTGATGTTGGTCCTGGCCAGGCGGCGAGCGGAGGAGGCAGGGTGCGGGTTGTCGTCATCGGGGCCGGGATCGTCGGCGCGGCCGCCGCGTACGAACTGGTGCGTACAGGTGCCGAGGCCGTACTGGTGGACGCCGCCCATGAGGGTCGTTCCACCGCCGCGGGCGCCGGCATCATCTGCCCCTGGTCCGGCCGGGCCGAGGAACCCCTCGCCGTCGCCGGCGCCGGGGCATACCCGGAACTGCTGGCAGCCCTCGCCGAGGACGGCCGGCAGGAGGTCGGCTACCGCAAGGTCGGCGCCCTCCTGCTGCTCCCGCCGGACGAGGCGAGTGCCGAGCGGATACGGGAGCGGGTTGCGAAGCGCGTGGCGGCCGATCCGCACGCGGGCGAGGTCAGCACCGTCGACGCCGCCGAGGCCCGGCGGCTGTTCCCCGCCCTCGGCCGTGCGGACGGCGGCAGCGGCGGCTTCCAGGGCACGGCTCTGCATCTGACCGGGGCCGCCCGGCTGGACGGCCGCAGAATGCGCGAGGCCCTCGTCGCGGCGGCCGAGCGGCGCGGGCTGCGGACGGTCGGCGGTACGGCGGCCATCGAGACCCGCGACGGCCGGGTGTGCGGAGTGCGGGTGGCCGGTGAGCTGATCGAGGCCGACGCGGTGGTGGCCGCTGCGGGCGCCTGGGCGCCGGAGCTGCTGGGGCCTGCCGGAGTGCGCCTCGACGTCGTACCGCAGCGCGGGCAGATCGTGCATCTGCGACTGCCCGGCTCCGACACCAAGCACTGGCCGGTCGTCCTCCCGGGCACCGGGCATTACCTGCTCACCTTCGACGACTCCCGCGTCGTCGTCGGCGCCACCCGCGAGGAGGGCAGCGGCTTCGACCACCGTGTCACGGCGGGCGGTCTCGCCGAAGTCCTGGGCCAGGCCCTGGCGGTGGCGCCGGGCCTCGCCGCCGCCACCCACCTGGAGACCCGGGTCGGTTTCCGCCCGGTGAGCCCGGACGGGCTGCCGCTGCTGGGCACGGTTCCCACCCTGGAAGGGCTGGTCGTCGCGAACGGGCTCGGCGCAGGGGGCCTGACCGCCGGTCCGTACGCGGGTGCCGTCGCCGCCCGCCTCGCCCTCGGCCGCGAGCCGGTACCGGCCCCGGGCGGCCCGGACCTGGCACCGTACGATCCGCAGCGCTTCCACTCGATCTGACGCGCGGTCACTCCCTTGGGCGCTGCCCGTCGCACGTCTGGGCGCCGCCTTGTCGCGCGCCGGTACCGGGCGGGGGAGGGTGAGAGCGCCCGGCACCACGACCCGCGAGGGGCCGGGACCCCGACCCGCGAGGAGACCGCAGATGCGCATGCTGCTGAAGGCCAGAGTGGACACGGACAAGGGCAACGAGCTGATCGAGAGCGGCAAGATGGGCGACGTGCTCAGCTCCATCGTGCAGCGACTTCAGCCCGAGGCCGCGTACTTCACCCCGGACAGGGGCCACCGGAGCTGTCTGATGATCTTCGACATGGAGGACCCGTCGCAGATGGTGCCCCTCACCGAGCCGTTCTTCGAGCAGATGGGCGCCGAGGTGACCGTCCAACCCGTGATGAACCTGGACGACGTCCAGCGCGGCATGGCCGGCCTCAAGGGCTGACGACCCTCCGCGTCCGCAGGGGTCCCGATGTGCGCCCCCGTACTGCCGCACCCCCTCCTGGCCCGCGTCCGTGCGGCTCAGGAGGGGTGACGGGCTTTGCGTAACGGGCTTTTCGTGAAAGACGCTCAGATGTCCCGGAACGTCTCGATCTGGGCGCCGACTTCGTTGAGGCGTTCGGCCAGGTCCTCGTAGCCGCGGTTGATGACGTACACATTCCGCAGCACGGAGGTGCCCTCGGCCGCCAGCATGGCCAGCAGCACCACGACGGCCGGGCGCAGCGCCGGGGGGCACATCATTTCGGCGGCCCGCCAGCGCGTGGGGCCCTCGACCAGTACCCGGTGCGGGTCGAGCAGCTGGAGCCTGCCGCCGAGCCGGTTGAGGTCGGTGAGGTAGATGGCGCGGTTGTCGTAGACCCAGTCGTGGATGAGGGTCTTGCCCTGCGCGGAGGCGGCGATCGCGGCGAAGAACGGGACGTTGTCGATGTTCAGCCCGGGGAACGGCATCGGGTGGATCTTGTCGATGGGCGCCTCCAGCTTGGAGGGCCGCACCGTCAGGTCCGTCAGCCGGGTGCGTCCGTTGTCGGCCGCGTACTCCGCGCTGCGGTCGAAGTCGAGGCCCATCTCCTCCAGGACCGCCAGCTCGATCTCCATGAACTCGGCCGGCACCCGGCGCACCGTCAGCTCCGACTCGGTGACGACGGCGGCGGCGACCAGGCTCATCGCCTCGACCGGGTCCTCGGAGGGCGAGTAGTCCACATCCGTGTCGATGACGGGCACGCCGTGCACCGTCAGCGTCGTCGAGCCGATGCCCTCGACCCGTACGCCCAACTGCTCCAGGAAGAAGCACAGGTCCTGGACCATGTAGTTGGACGAGGCGTTGCGGATGACCGTGACGCCGTCGTGCCGGGCCGCGGCCAGCAGCGCGTTCTCGGTGACGGTGTCCCCACGCTCGGTCAGTACGATCGGCCGTTTGGGGGCGATGTCCGCCTCGACCTCGGCGTGGTAGATGCCCTCGGTCGCGGTGACCGCCAGGCCGAAGTGGCGCAGCGCGCTCATGTGCGGCTCGACCGTGCGGGTGCCCAGGTCGCAGCCCCCGGCGTACGGAATGCGGAAGCGGTCCATCCGGTGGAGCAGCGGGCCGAGGAACATGATGATGCTCCGCGTGCGGCGCGCTGCCTCCTGGTCGATGGAGTCCAGGTCCAGTTCGGCGGGCGGCACGATCTCCAGGTCGGCACCGCCGTTGATCCACCGGGTGCGTACGCCGATGGAGGAGAGCACCTCCAGGATGCGGTAGACCTCCTCGATGCGGGCGACCCGACGCAGCACCGTACGGCCGGAGTTGAGCAGTGAGGCGCACAGCAGGGCCACGCAGGCGTTCTTGCTCGTCTTGACGTCGATGCTGCCGGAGAGCCGCCGACCGCCCACCACCCGCAGATGCATCGGGCCCGAGTACCCCAGGGAGACGATCTCACTGTCCAATGCCTCGGAGATGCGGGCAATCATCTCAAGACTGATGTTCTGGTTCCCGCGCTCGATCCGGTTGACGGCGCTCTGGCTGGTGCCGAGTGCTTCCGCGAGTTGTGACTGCGTCCAGCCCCGGTGCTGACGGGCATCGCGGATCAACTGGCCGATTCGTGCGAGGTAGTCGTCGGTCATGGAGGAAACCGTATCTCAGATCTGAGATAGCCACGCGTTCGGGGGTCGAGGGGCGCGTGTGGCGTCCGGGCAACCGCCCGAATGCCACAGTCAGCTTGCAATCGGGCGGCCCGGCGGTCATCCCGTGCGCGTGTCGGCGCGCCGCGCGACGGGCACCCGGGGGCAGCGCATGACCGTCGGGCGGTCGTGTACTAGAGTTATCTCGACATCGAGATAACTGGCGACGGCATACGTCGCGGTCGCTGTCGCAGAGCGGGAACGGGTTGGCGTCGGCAGGGATTGGTAAGGCTTACCTAACTTTGTGTTCCGCTCACCATAGCGCACCGGCGGCCGATGCACTCAAGGCACTGAAGGAGACTGTCGTGTCGGCGAACAGCTTCGACGCCCGCAGCACGCTGCAGGTGGGCGACGAGTCGTACGAAATCTTCAAGCTGGACAAAGTAGAGGGTTCCGCCCGGCTGCCGTACAGCCTGAAGGTCCTGCTGGAGAACCTGCTCCGTACCGAAGACGGCGCGAACATCACCGCCGACCACATCCGCGCGATCGGCAACTGGGATCCCGCGGCGCAGCCCAGCCAGGAGATCCAGTTCACCCCGGCCCGGGTGATCATGCAGGACTTCACGGGCGTGCCCTGCGTCGTGGACCTGGCGACCATGCGCGAGGCGGTCAAGGAGCTGGGCGGCGACGCCGACCGCATCAACCCGCTGGCCCCGGCCGAGCTGGTCATCGACCACTCCGTCATCGCCGACACCTTCGGCACCTCCGACGCGTTCAAGAAGAACGTCGAGCTGGAGTACGGCCGCAACCGCGAGCGCTACCAGTTCCTGCGCTGGGGCCAGACCGCCTTCGACGAGTTCAAGGTCGTCCCGCCCGGTACCGGCATCGTCCACCAGGTCAACATCGAGCACCTGGCCCGTACCGTCATGGTCCGGAACGGCCAGGCATACCCCGACACCCTGGTCGGCACCGACTCGCACACCACCATGGTCAACGGCCTCGGCGTCCTGGGCTGGGGCGTCGGCGGCATCGAGGCGGAGGCCGCGATGCTGGGCCAGCCCGTCTCGATGCTCATCCCGCGGGTCGTCGGCTTCAAGCTCACCGGCGAGCTGCCGACCGGCACCACCGCCACCGACCTGGTGCTCACCATCACCGAGATGCTGCGCAAGCACGGCGTCGTCGGCAAGTTCGTGGAGTTCTACGGCCAGGGTGTGGCCTCCGTGCCGCTCGCCAACCGCGCCACGATCGGCAACATGTCGCCGGAGTTCGGTTCCACCGCGGCGATCTTCCCGATCGACGAGGAGACCATCAACTACCTCAAGCTGACCGGCCGCAGCGCCGAGCAGCTCGCGCTCGTCGAGTCGTACGCCAAGGAACAGGGCCTGTGGCACGACCCGGCGCAGGAGCCGGAGTACAGCGAGTACCTGGAGCTGGACCTGTCCACGGTCGTCCCCTCCATCGCCGGCCCGAAGCGCCCGCAGGACCGCATCGCGCTCTCCGACGCCAAGCAGCAGTTCCTCGCCGACCTGCCCAACTACATCTCCGAGCACGACACCACGAAGGCGTCCCCCGTCGACGAGGCCAGCGACGAGTCGTTCCCGGCCAGCGACGCCCCGGCGTACGGCAGCGAGGAGAACGGCGCGGGCCGGCCGAGCCACGCCGACATCCTCTCCGCCGCAGGTGAGGGCCCGAGCAACCGGGTCCAGGTCACCGGCCCGGACGGTGCCACGTATGAGCTGGACCACGGCGCCGTCGCCGTCGCGGCCATCACCTCCTGCACCAACACCTCCAACCCGTACGTCATGGTCGGCGCAGCCCTGGTGGCCAAGAAGGCGGTGGAGAAGGGCCTCACCCGCAAGCCCTGGGTCAAGACCACGCTGGCTCCCGGCTCCCAGGTCGTCATGGACTACTACGACCGGGCAGGGCTCACCCCCTACCTGGACAAGCTGGGCTTCAACCTCGTCGGCTACGGCTGCACCACCTGCATCGGCAACTCCGGCCCGCTGCCGGACGAGGTCTCCAAGGCCGTCAACGACAACGACCTGGCCGTCGTCTCCGTCCTGTCCGGCAACCGCAACTTCGAGGGCCGGATCAACCCGGACGTCAAGATGAACTACCTGGCGTCCCCGCCGCTGGTGGTCGCCTACGCCATCGCCGGCTCGATGAAGGTGGACATCACCACCGAGGCGCTCGGCACCGACCAGGACGGCAACCCGGTCTACCTGTCCGACCTGTGGCCCTCCGAGCAGGAGGTCGAGGAGGTCGTCGCCTCCGCCATCGGTCAGGAGATGTTCAACTCGTCCTACGAGGACGTCTTCGCCGGTGACGCCCAGTGGCAGGCCCTCCCGGTCCCCACCGGCAACACCTTCGAGTGGGACCCGCAGTCCACCTATGTGCGCAAGCCCCCGTACTTCGAGGGCATGGGCATGGACCCGGCCCCGGTCGAGGACATCTCCGGTGCCCGCGTACTGGCCAAGCTGGGCGACTCGGTCACCACCGACCACATCTCCCCGGCCGGTGCCATCAAGGCCGACACCCCGGCGGGCAAGTACCTGACCGAGCACGGTGTCGAGCGCCGCGACTTCAACAGCTACGGCTCGCGCCGCGGCAACCACGAGGTCATGATCCGCGGCACCTTCGCCAACATCCGGCTGCGCAACCAGATCGCGCCGGGCACCGAGGGCGGCTTCACCCGGGACTTCACCCAGGAAGCCGGTCCGGTCTCCTTCATCTACGACGCCTCGCAGAACTACCAGGCGCAGGGCACCCCGCTGGTCATCCTCGCGGGCAAGGAGTACGGCTCCGGCTCCTCCCGCGACTGGGCGGCCAAGGGCACCGCACTGCTGGGTGTGCGCGCCGTCATCGCCGAGTCGTACGAGCGCATCCACCGCTCGAACCTCATCGGCATGGGCGTCCTCCCGCTGCAGTTCCCCTCCGGCGGCTCCGCCCTCGACCTGGGCCTGACCGGCGAGGAGACCTTCTCCATCACCGGCATCACCGCGCTCAACGGTGGTGAGATCCCGGCCACGGTGAAGGTCACCACGGACACTGGCGTGGAGTTCGACGCCACCGTCCGTATCGACACCCCCGGCGAGGCCGACTACTACCGCAACGGCGGCATCCTCCAGTACGTCCTGCGCTCGCTCATCCGCGACTGACACCAGCCGCTCGGGCCGTACGACGACGGGCCGCACCCCGGCAGGGGTGCGGCCCGTTCGCGTTTCTGCGCCTGCGGTTCGTCCGGCGGATCTTGCCGCGCCCCGCCTTTGGGCCGATAAGGGGGTTTTCCTGTCCGACGTCCGCGGGCTGCGGCCTTCGATGTGGCTTGTCGCGCAGTTCCCCGCGCCCTCTGACGGGCGCGTCCCCCTACGAAGCGTTGCGCGAGGTCACGGCCGGTCCTCCTCGAACTGCGGGTTGGCCGCGGGGCCTTCGGTGCTGAGCAGGACGACGGTGGACTCGGCGGTCAGGCTCAGTGCGGCGCGCCGTTCCTCGGCGCCCGGCCCGGTGAGGGCGGCCCGGACGCCGGCGAGCGAGGCGGCGCCGCAGGGCCCCGCGGGGACACCGAGGGCCGCCAGATCGCGCGCGGCGGCGCGGGCCTCGTCGTCGGTGACGGCCACGGCGGCGTCCAGCCCCGCACGCAGGTGGGGCCAGGCGAGGTGCGAGGGGGTCCCGCAGTTGAGCCCGGCCATGGCCGTCTCGCCGGTGACGACGCTGACGGCCTCCTGGCGGTGGAGGCTCTCCAGGACGCAGGGTGCCGCCCGGGACTCCACGGACAGCAGCGCGGTCGCGGTCGCGTCGGAGGGACGGCTGCGGTAGTGGGTGACGGCGGCCTGGGCCAGCGAGCCCACCCCGACCGGCACGGCCACGAGGCCGGGCGGTCCGGCACCGGCGTCGGCGAGTTGGGCGCCGATCTCGCCGAAGAGCGTCGAGTATCCCTCCACGATCCAGCCGGGAATCCGCTCGTAACCAGGCCAGGCGGTGTCCTGGACCAGGACCGCGTCGGGTGCGGCGGCGGCCTCGGCGGCGGCGCTCACGGCGTCGTCGTACGGCCCTTCGACGTGGGTGACGCGGGCACTCTCCCCGGAGAGGGCCGCCACCGCCGCCGGGTGCACGCCCTGGGGTACGAAGACGTGTGCCTGCTGACCGAACCGGCGGGCCATCCGGGCCAGTGCCCGGCCGTGGTTGCCGTCGGTCGCGGTGACCAGGGTCAGCGCGCCCGGCTCCCGGCCCTCGGGGCGTTCCGCGAGGATCCGGTGCACCGCCCAGGAGGTGCCCAGCGCTTTGAAGGCCGGCAGACCCAGGCGGGCGGACTCATCCTTGACCAGGACCCGCCCTACGCCCAACTCGTCGGCGACCCGAGGGAGTTCGGCGAGCGGGGTGGGGGCGTAGCCGGGCAGCGCGGCGTGGAAGGCCCGGACCTCGGCGGGGGCCGGGGTGCTGCGCCAGTTGCGGGCGGCGGGGTTCGCGTACCAGGCGGGCGAGGGGGAGGTGGGTGTCTCGTTCATGGGACCAGCTTGATCGCGAAGCCGCTCATCGGTCCAGCAAACGTTTTCGAACTATACTCGTCGGAAAAACTGACCGATCGCCTGGAGACCCGACGATGTTCGACCTCCACCGACTGCGGCTGCTGCGCGAGCTCAAGCACCGCGGCACGCTCGCCGCTGTGGCGGCCGCCCTCTCCTACAGCCCCTCGTCGGTCTCCCAGCAACTCTCCCAGCTGGAGCGGGAGGTGGGTGTGCAGCTGCTGGAGCCGGTGGGTCGGCGAGTACGGCTCACCGCGCAGGCGGAGATCCTTGTCGACCACGTCGAGGCCGTGCTCGAGCGGCTGGAGCGGGCCGAGGCGGAGCTCGCCGGGTCGCTCGCCGAGGTCTCCGGGACGCTGCGGATCGCCTCCTTCCAGACGGCCGCTCTCGCGCTGCTCCCGACAGCGCTCTCCCTCGTCCGGGAAGCCCATCCGAACCTGCGGGTGCACCTCACCCAGGCGGAGCCGGAGGAGGCCCTCCCGGCGCTGCTCACCCACGACTTCGACATGGTCCTGTCCGAGGAGTACCCGGGCAGTCCCATCCCGCGCCCGGCGGAACTGGAACAGGAGGACCTGTGCGTCGACCCGGTGCGGCTGGCCCACCCCGCGCTCGACGCTTCGCACACCCCGCGGGAGGCGCTGCGTTCGCTCGCCGGGAGCCCCTGGGTGATGGAGCCCGAGGGCACCCCCGCACGGCACCGTGCCATCACCCTGTGCCGCGACGCCGGATTCGAGCCCGATGTGCGCTTCGAGTCCAGCGATCTGCTGCTGCACCTGCGGCTCGCGGAGCGAGGTCACGCGGCCGCGATGCTGCCGGACCTGCTGTGGCACGGCACCGGGCCGACGCTTCCGCTGCACCCGTTGCCGGAAGGCCGGCACTGCCGCAAACTGATCACCGCCGTGCGCCGCGGCGGCAGCCACCACCCCGCCGTTCGGGCCTTCCGGAAGGCACTGCACGAGGCCGTTGCGGAGTGCACCCCGGCCAGGGGCTGAGCGGAGCCCTCAGACCCTGCGAGGAGACTGAACGCGTACGTACACCCCGGACTGTCAAGGGAGTTGGAGATATCGGAAGAAGGGGAAATCGGCACAGGTCTCAACTCGGGAAAGATGGCGGGCCGGAGCGTTCTCGATCTTGCCCAGGTGGCGAAGAGTGGACTATACCTGTCCGCACCTTGAACGGTACCCGCGCGCGGGCGCCGTATCACTGGCGCACCATCCGCAAGATCCGCACCACTCAGCTTGAACTGACCCGCGGTGTCGGGCCCTTCGCCGGTGGCGAGTTGACGGGAGACCGGTACACCGCCTGAGTCCTGGAGAAGGCGAGGACTTGAGCATGGGATCCAACAGCGTCAACCGTCGCGATGTCGTGAAGGCCACCGCGGCCGGACTGCTCGCCGTGCCGGCCCTCGGCTCGCTGACGTCCTGCGCCACGGGCGGCGGCGACGACAACAAGGCCGAAAAGGGCAAGAAATCGGCCAAGAATCCGCTCTCCGTCAAAGAGGACGCCGCTCTTTCGACGTATATCTTCAACGGCGGATACGACGACAAGTACGCGCGCTTCGTCAGCGACATGTACGAGAAGAAGTACCCCAAGGCGAAGGTCGACCAGAAGAAGACCGAGAAGATCGCCACCCAGACGCAGCCGCGGCTGGTGAAGGGCGACCCGCCGGACGTCATCAACAACTCCGGCGCTGACGACATGAATATCGCCAAGCTCGTCAAGAACAAGCAGGTCAGCGATGTGACGGAGCTGCTGGACGCGCCGAGCTGGGACGACCCTGACGTCAAGGTGCGCGACACCCTCGTGCCCGGCGTGGTGGAGATGGGCCAGTTCGGCAGCGACGCCTGCTACCAGCTCAACATCGCTCAGACGGTCTACGGCATCTGGTACTCGGAGAAGATGCTCCGCGACACGCTGGAGGTCGAATACCCCAAGACCTGGGACGAGATGCTCGACGTCTGCAAGAAGGCGAAGAAGAAGGGCATCCACGGCTGGACGTACGCGGGCGGCCACCCGCGCTACATGTTCTTCAGCATGTACGCGATGTTCGGCCAGGTGGGCGGCCGTAAGCAGCTGGAGGCGATGGACTATCTGGAGCCGAACGCCTGGAAGAGCGATGCGGTCAAGGCCGTCTTCGAGGCGTACGAGGAACTGCTGGCCAAGAAGTATGTACTGCTCGGATTCGACGGCGAGAAGGCGCACATCGAATCCCAGACCGCCTGGACCAAGGGCAAGGCCGTCTTCATTCCGAACGGCTCCTGGGTGGAGAACGAGGCGAAGGACACCACGCCGAAGAACTTCGAAATGACCGTCGGCGCCACACCCTCGCTGGACAAGGGCGACGCCATGCCGTTCGGCACCCTCTACGCGCCGCCCGGCGAGCCCTTCGTCATCCCGGAGAAGGCCACCAACCGGCAGGGCGGCCTGGAGTGGATGCGGATGATGTACAGCAAGAAGGCCGCGCAGAACTTCTTCCGTGAGGTCTCCTCCATGCCCGCGGTCAAGGGCGCCATCGACGGAATGGACCTGCCGCCGGGCGTCGACAGTTCGCAGCAGGCCATCAAGGCGGCGGGCAAGAATGTGGTGACTGCGCAGTTCAGGGTGTGGTATCAGGAGCTGTTCGACGACGACTTCAACAGCGTCGCGGGCAAGTTCATGATGGGCGAGATGTCGGTCAAGCAGGCCATGGACACCATGCAGAAGGCGGCCGACCGGGTGGCCAAGGACCCGGACGTCGAAAAGATCAAGAAAGCCTGACCTTCAGCGGCAGTGGCAGCCCCGGGCCGGGAGACCGCCCGGCCCGGGGCGGGGGAGAGCGGAGCGGCGTGACGACTGAGATACGGCCGGCCAAAAGCGGGCCCACGACACCGAAGACGGTCCCGTGGCGCAAATTGCCGCTGGGCGACAAACTGGCCTTCATCATGGCAGTTCTGCTGCCGCCCCGATTCACCCCGGAGCGCGTCCGCTACGACCGCAGATACCGCACGCTGGACAAATACCGGTTCATCGTCGGGTTTCTCGCGCTGCCGCTGGCCTTCTACGCGGTCTTCGTCATCTCCCCGTTCTTCCAGGCGATCTACTACTCCTTCACCGACTGGGCCGGCGGCGCCTCGGCGAACTTCGTCGGCGGCGACAACTACGTGAAGATGTGGAACGACCAGAAGTTCTGGGACTCCCTCGAAAGCAGTCTGCTGCTGATGGTGATCGTGCCACTGATCACCCTCGCGCTCGGTATCTTCTTCGCCTACATGATTACCGCGGGCGGGCGGCACCGCAGGGGAGAGGCCATCTCGGGGGTCTTCGGGTCCTCGTTCTACAAGGTCGTCTACTTCTTCCCGCAGGTGCTCTCCATCGCGCTGATCGCGGTCGTCTGGCAGCAGGTCTACAGCTCGCGCAGCGGCCTGCTGAACGGGGCGCTGGGAGCCGTGGGGCTGGACGGTCTGGAACAGCGCTGGCTGGGCGGCGACTACAAGCTGGCGTTGTTCTCCACCATGGTGGTGATCGCCTGGAGCTTCGTCGGCTTCTACGTGGTGCTCTTCTCGGCCGCGATGGGTGCCATCCCCAAGGACATCTACGAGGCGGCGCTGCTGGACGGCGCGGGGCGGATCTCCACGTTCTTCCGGGTCACGCTGCCGCTGATCTGGGACACCGTACGCACCGGCTGGATCTATATGGGCATCCAGGCCCTGGACGCCTTCGCCGTCGTGCTGATCATGGTGCCCAAGCACGCGTTGAAGGTCACCCCCGTCTACCTCTACGAGCGCTTCCGGGAAGGCCAGTTCGGCTACGCCACGGCCATCGGCGTGGTGCTCCTCGCGCTGAGCATGCTCTTCACGCTGATCGTGATGAGGATCGGGCGCCGTGACCAGGTCGAGTACTGAGAAGCGGGAAGCGAAGCGATGAGTGCCGAACCGATGCCCACCGACGCAGTCACCGACCAGTCGGCCCACGCCGCCGCGTCCGCGTCCTCGTACGAGCCGGCCGCCGGGCGGCGGTCCGCCACCGGAAAGGTAAAGGGGCCAGGGCGCAGCGAGAGCGGCGCGCTGAACGTCTTCTCGCATGTCTTCCTGATCGCCTGGGTCGTCATGGCGGCGGGCCCGCTGGTCTGGGTGGCGCTGACGGCCTTCCGGCCCACGGCGGACTTCCTCAACGACCCGATGGGCCTGCCGAGCTCGATCCACTGGCAGAACTTCGCCAACGCCTGGACAGAAGCGAAGATCGGCCAGTACGCGTTCAACTCCGTGATCATCCTCGCAGGCTCGCTGACCGGCACCATGCTGCTGGGTTCGATGGCCGCCTACGTCATCGCCCGGTTCACCTTCCCCGGCAACAGATTCATCTTCCTGCTGTTCGCGGGGGGCATGATGTTCCCGGTGATCCTGGCGCTGATCCCGTTGTTCACGATCATGGACAACATGTCCCTGCTGGACACCCGCCCGGGACTGATCATCGCCTACATCGCCTACTCGCTGCCGTTCACCACCTTTTTCCTCACCTCGTTCTTCCGGACCCTGCCCAGCGGGGTCCAGGAGGCGGCGATGATCGACGGCGCCTCGCACACCCGGACGTTCTTCCAGGTCATGCTGCCGATGGCCAAGCCGGGGCTGGTGAGTATCGGGATCTTCAACTTCCTCGGTCAGTGGAACCAGTACCTGCTGCCGTTGCTGCTGAACAACGAGGACGAGAACAACTACGTGCTGCCCCAGGGGCTCGCGGCGTTGACGGTCTCCCAGGGGTACGCGGGAGACTGGGGCGCCCTGTTCGCGGGGCTGACCATCGCCATGGTCCCGGTGCTGGTGGTCTACGCCGTCTTCCAGCGCCAGGTGCAGGCCGGACTGACCGCCGGCGCGCTCAAGTAGGCAGCCCGAACCAGCCGTGCCGGGCAGTGATTTCAGGTTGGCCACGAAAGTGGCCTAGACCTGTGCGGCGGAATATGCCGTGAGTAGTCTCTGCGCCGTAGCGGCACGGGGATCACCTCGCCAGACAGTCGGGGCTCTCCTCGCCCGACGTTGCCTGGGGGATCCGGGTCGCGCCCGGAGTGACGTACCACCTGCGAGCAAGTCGACACCGATGTCGAAGGGTTGAGCAACATGAACAAGAGAGCAGCGGCGGCCGGTGCCGCAGTGCTCGCCATGGCACTGAGCGTCACCGCCTGTGGCGGTGACAGCGGGGGCTCCGGGGACAAGAACACCATCAAACTGGTGGCCGCCGACTACGGCGACAAGAAGTCCAACGCGTCCAAGATCTACTGGGACGCGGTCGCCAAGGACTTCGAGAAGCAGCACAAGGACATCAAGGTCGACGTCCAGGTCATCAACTGGAACGACATCGACAAGCAGGTCAAGACGATGATCCAGAGCGGAAACGTTCCGGACCTGCTCCAGACCGGCGGCTACGCCGACAAGGTCGCTGACGACCTGCTCTACAAGGCCGACGACGTTCTCTCGCCCAAGACGCAGAAGAACCTCATCCCGTCGTTCGCCAAGGCCGGCGAGGTGGACGGCACCCAGTACGGCATCCCGTGGGTCTCCTCCTCCCGGGTGCTCTTCTACAACAAGAAGGTCTTCAAGAAGGCTGGCATCAAGAACCCGCCGAAGACCTGGGACGAGCTGGCCGACGCCGCGAAGAAGATCAAGAGCTCGAAGGCCGCCGACACCCCCTACGCGCTGCCCCTCGGCCCCGAAGAGGCGCAGGGCGAGATGATGATGTGGGAGCTGGGCAACGGCGGTGGTTACACCGACAACAGCGGCAAGTACACCATCGACAGCAAGAAGAACGTCGAGACCTTCAAGTGGCTCCAGGACAACCTGGTCAAGCCGGGTCTGACCTACTCCAACCCGGGCACCACCGACCGTAAGACCGCCTTCGCGGACTTCGCCGCAGGCAAGGCCGGCATGCTCAACGGTCACCCGAGCCTCGTCCAGATGGCCAAGGAGGGCAAGGTCGACTACGGCGTCGTGCCCATTCCCGGTAAGGAAGCGCCGCTGAAGTCCACGCTCGGCGTCGCCGACTGGATGATGGCCTTCAAGGACGGCGGCAAGCAGAAGCAGATCAAGACCTTCCTCGACTTCGTGTACTCGAAGAAGATGCTGAAGTTCGACGAGATGTACAACTTCCCGCCGGTCACCCAGGACGCGCTCAAGACGATGCAGTCCAACGGCAAGCACGACGACCTGAAGCCCTTCTTCGACGAGCTGGCGAACGCGAAGTTCTACCCGCTGGGCGACCCGGCCTGGGACGTCGTCTCCGCCGAGATCAAGAAGTCCGGTGGCAAGGCAGCCAAGGAAGACCCGAAGAAGGTCCTCGGCGACCTGCAGAAGAAGGCGGAAGAGGCCGCCGCCAACAAGTAGGACAGCCGGTCCCATCCCAGGGCTGGCCCGTCGCATTCTGCGTACCCCGCAACGGGGGCTGCGCTTGCCCACCCTGCGCCCCTGGCGCAGACTGCCCAAGCTTCGCGGGGTAGCACGTCAGGGGCGCGGGGAACTGCGCAGTCCGCGACGGGCAGCAGGGGCACCCCCCTCACCGGTCCCCGCCAGCACAACCTCCGTATTGCAAGGAGACCCCGTGTCATTGAAGGCCCCGCCGGTCCGCCGCTCCCGCGGTGGGCTGGCCAGGCTCGGCCCGCTTCCCTGGATCGCTCCAGTCGTCCTGCTCATTCTCGCTGTCGTCGTCTGGCCCGTCATCGAGCTGATCAGGACCTCGTTCCTGAACATCAGCATCGCGGGGATCGTGCGGGGCTCGGCCGGCACCGACAAGTACAAGAAGCTTTTCGACGAGACCGACTTCGGGCACGTCATCCTCTGGACCGCGCTGTGGACCGTCGTGGTCGTCGGCGTCACGATGATCGTCTCGCTGGGCCTGGCCCAGCTGTTCAACCAGCGCTTCCCGGGCCGCAGCATCACCCGCTGGGCGCTCATCGCGCCCTGGGCCGCCTCGGTCCTGATGACGGCCATCGGCTTCAAGTGGATGCTCAACCAGACGGCCGGTGTCCTCAACACCGTGCTGATCGACCTCGGCATCATCGACAAGTCCAAGGACTGGCTCGGCTCGGCGGGCACCGCCTGGCCGTGGATGATGTTCGTGGCGGTGTTCGTCTCGCTGCCGTTCACCACTTACACGCTGCTGGCCGGGCTCCAGACGATCCCGGGGGACGTGTACGAGGCCGCGCGTATCGACGGCGCGGGCGCCTGGCAGACGTACCGGAGCATCACGCTGCCGCTGCTGCGGCCTGCCTTCCTCGTCGGTGTGGTCATCAACCTCATCAACGTCTTCAACTCGTTCCCGATCATCTGGGCGATGACGCAGGGCGGGCCGGGCAGCGACACCGCGACGACCACGGTGTTCATGTACAAGCTCAAGGAGACGGACATCGGCGAGTCCGCGGCGATGTCGGTGGTCAACTTCCTGATGGTCGTCGTGCTCGTGCTGATCTTCCTGAAGGTCAGCCGGTGGAACGAGGAGGACTGATGGCGACCGCAACACAGACTGCCGGATCCGGCTCCGAACCCGGACCCGGACCCGTCAAGGAGGGGTCCGCAGGCCCCGCCAAGCGCGCCGTACGGCCGCCGAAGCGCACCTTCCGGCCGCGCACGCTGGTGATCACCGCCGTCGCCTGGCTGCTCGCGGCGCTCTTCCTCGCGCCGTATCTGGAGATGATCGTCACGGCGCTGCGGCCCGCCGACGAGCTGCGCGACCGCACCTATCTGCCGGGCAAGCTGAACTGGTCGAACTTCATCGACGTCTGGAAGGAGTCCTCGCTCGGGGACAACCTCCAGGTGACGCTGCTGATTTCGGGCGGCGCGACGGTGCTGGTGCTGCTCGTCTCGCTCCCGGCCGCGTACTACACGGCGCGGATGCGGTTCAAGGGACGCAAGTGGTTCCTGCTGCTGGTGCTGGTCACCCAGATGTTCCAGCCGACGGCCCTGCTGGTCGGTCTCTACCGGGAGTTCCACCAGTTGGAGATGCTCAACTCGGTCTGGACGCTGATCCTCACCAACGCCGCGTTCAACCTCGCCTTCGCCGTATGGATCCTGACCGCCTACATCGGGTCGATCCCGGCCGAGCTGGAGGAGGCGGCGATGGTGGACGGCACCAGCCGTTTCGGGGCGATGATCAAGGTGACGCTGCCGTTGGCGCTGCCCGGCGTCGTCACCGCGGTGATCTTCACCTTCATCTCTGCCTGGAACGAGTTCGTGATGGGGCTGACGCTCTCGACCGAGCCGGACAAGCAGCCGCTGACGGTCGGGATCAACAACTTCATCGGCGCCTACACGGTGCAGTGGAACTACCTCTTCGCCGCGTCGGTCGTGGCCATCGTGCCGGTGATCGTTCTGTTCGCCTTCATCGAGCGGCACGTGGTCTCCGGCCTGACGGCAGGCTCCGTCAAGTGATGTGAACGGTTCGGCGTTCCGGGTCCCCGGCCGCGGCCGGGGACCCAGCGCATTCGCCCTGCTCCCCTCCGTATGTCCAGGTGGATCGAGGTTACAGACCCCGTCGTTCACGGTGGGGTGCGGCCGGTAATGGCTGGCACTTTTGACTGTTAACACAATCCATAGTTAGTGTGTTAACTGTGTCCCAGACGGTCAGGCGGGCGTACAGGTACCGGTGCTACCCGAGCGCCGAGCAGGCGGAGCTGCTGCAACGCACGTTCGGCTGCATCCGGGTCGTCTGGAACAAGGCGCTCGCGGAGAGGGTGCGCCGGTACAAGGGCGAGGGCGTCTCGACGTCGTACGTCGAGACGGCGAAGTGGCTGACCGCGTGGAAGCGGGACGAGGAGCTGTCCTTCCTGCGTGAGGTGTCCAACGTGCCGCTCCAGCAGGCACTGCGTGCCCAGCAGGCCGCATTCGCGGCGTTCTTCGACAAGCGGGCCGGGTACCCGCGCTTCAAGAGCAAGAAGAAGTCCCGGAAGTCGGCGACGTTCCAGAACAATGCCTTCTCCTTCCGTGACGGCCGTCTCACTCTGGCGAAGATGACCGAGCCACTGGACATCGTGTGGCACCGGCCGCTCCCGGACGGCACGGAGCCGTCCACGGTCACGGTGTCGCAGGATGCGGCCGGACGCTGGTTCGTGTCGATGCTGGTCGAGGAGACCGTCACCCCGCTGCCGGCCACAGATGCGGCTGTGGGCATCGACGCGGGCCTGATGCACCTGGTCACTCTCTCCACCGGGGAGAAGATCACCAACCCGCGCTATGAGCGGGTCGATCGGCGCAAGCTGGCCAAGGCCCAGAAGGTGTTGGCGCGCAAAGCGAAGGGCTCCGCGAACCGGGCCAGGGCCCGGCAGCGGGTGGCTCGTATTTACGCCCGGATCGCCGACCGGCGCCGGGATCTGCTGCACAAACTCACCACACGGCTGGTACGCGAAAACCAAGCACTGGCCATCGAGGACCTGATGGTCCGCAATCTGCTGAAGAACCGCTCCCTGGCCCGAGCCATCTCGGATGCGGCCTGGAGCGACTTCCGCACCCTGCTGGAGTACAAGACTCAGTGGTATGGGCGCGACCTGCTGCTGGTGGATCGCTGGTTCCCCAGCTCGAAGCTGTGCTCGGCCACGGACTGCTCCTATATGAGCGAGAAACTGCCGCTGAATGTCCGTGCGTGGACCTGCCCGAGCTGCGGCTCGGTCCATGACCGCGACGTGAACGCGGCACGCAACATCCTCGCCGCCGGGCTGGCGGAGAGGTGAAACGCCTGCGGAGGACCGGTAAGACCGACCCGGAGAACTCCGGGGAGGCACAGTCCGAGGAACCAGGAAAATCATCCCCGCGAGGGGATGAAGTCCCGGCCATTACGCCGCGCCGGGGAGAAGCCACGAGCCACAAATGAGCACCAGTCGGTCCCAGCCGAGCTCAAAGGGCTTGACGGGAAGATCCGCCGGGGCTCTGCTTAGGGTTCAGATGTTGGAGACAAACGGGGAGTGAACAGTGGTGGAGACTCCGGGCTCGCAGTCCTCGCTGCACCGGGCAAACCTGGAGCGCGTCGTGCGGGCCGTCCGCATGGCCGGTTCGCTCACCCAGGCGGAGATCGCCCGCACCACCGGGTTGTCGGCCGCGACAGTCTCCAACATCGTCCGTGAGCTCAAGGACGCCGGGACGGTCGAGGTCACCCCCACCTCCTCCGGCGGTCGCCGGGCCCGTGCGGTCTCGCTGAGCGCCGATGCCGGGATCGTCGTCGGCGTCGATTTCGGCCACTCCCACCTGCGCGTCGCCGTCGGCAACCTGGCGCACACGGTGTTGGCCGAGGACGCCGAACCCATCGACGTGGACGCCTCGGCGGAGCAGGGCTTCGACCGCGCCGAGCAGCTGGTGCGGCGGCTGGTCGGGGAGAGCGGCATCAGCCCGGCGAAGGTCATCGGCATCGGCCTGGGCGTACCGGGCCCCATCGACATGGAGACGGGCGTGCTCGGCTCCACCGCAATCCTGCCGGGCTGGGTCGGCACCAACCCGCGCGACGAGCTGACCACCAGGATGGGCGTCCCGGTCTACGTGGACAACGACGCCAACCTCGGGGCACTCGGCGAACAGGTCTGGGGGGCCGGCCACGGCGCCCGCGATCTCGCCTACATCAAGGTCGCCAGCGGTGTCGGCGCCGGTCTGGTGATCAACGGCCAGATCTACCGCGGCCCGGGCGGCACCGCCGGCGAGATCGGCCACATCACGCTGGACGAGTCGGGACCGGTCTGCCGCTGCGGCAACCGCGGCTGCCTGGAGACCTTCACCGCGGCCCGCTATGTGCTCCCGCTGCTGCACTCCAGCCACGGCACGGACCTGACCATGGCCCGGGTGGTGCGGCTGGCGGCCGAGGGTGACCCCGGCTGCCGGCGGGTCATCGCCGACATCGGTCGGCATATCGGCAGCGGCGTCGCCAGCCTGTGCAACCTCCTCAACCCCTCGCGGGTCGTACTCGGCGGGGACCTCGCCGAGGCCGGAGACCTGGTGCTGGGTCCCGTACGGGACTCGGTGGCGCGCTACGCCATCCCCAGTGCGGCCCGCCGGCTGAAGGTCCTGCCCGGCGAACTCGACAGCCGCGCCGAGGTGTTGGGTGCCCTGGCCCTGGTCCTCAACGAGATGGGTGACACCACGCTGGTGGACGCGGCTGCGGCTGTCGCCTGAGGTTGCCGCGCCTGAGGTTGCCGCTCGAGATGGCGGCGGCAACCGCCGTTGCGGGCCCGGGCAGCTGCCCGGGTGCGGGTCCTTTGTGGCTTGTCGCGCAGTTCCCCGCGCCCCTTACGGGGCGCGTCTCCCGTGCTGGGCTTGCCCAGCCCTCATGCCGGGCGCGCAAGATCCGCTGGTCACGCCCATGGGTTTCCGTCTTCAACGGATGGCATCGTTGTCATCTCGTTAAGGATTTGCTTATTGACCGCTGAGTCAGCTGCGAGTTGACTTCCCGCTACCTCGGCCGCAATGCCGCGGCCCCGTCAGGGAGGTCTCTCAATGCACGCAGCGCTGCGCGGCATCGTCCTCGGCACCGTCACTCTTTCCCTCGCGCTCACCACGGCCGCCTGTGGCAGTGCCGACCAGGCGGACGGCAAGGACAGCGGCAAGTCCAAGAAAGGACCGCTGACCATCGGGCTGCTGCTGCCCGAGAACCAGACAGCGCGCTACGAGCGCTTCGACAAGCCGCTGATGGTCAAGAAGATCAAGGAGCTGGCGGGCAAGGACACCAAGGTCCTGTACGCCAACGCCAAGCAGGACGCCAACGTCCAGCAGCAGCAGGTCGACACGATGATCGCCAAGAAGGTCGACGCGCTGATCCTTGACGCGGTGGACGCCAAGTCCGTCTCCAGCTCGGTCAAGAAGGCCGACGACAGCGACATCCCCGTCGTCGCCTACGACCGCCTCGCCGAGGGCCCGATCAAGGCGTACACCTCGGTCGACAACCCGCGGGTCGGCAGGCTCCAGGCCAAGTCCCTCCTCGACGAGATGGGCGACAAGGCCGATAAGGGCAAGATCGTCATGATGAACGGCTCCGTCACCGACCCCAACGCCAAGATGTACAAGGACGGCGCCCACTCCGTCCTCGACGGCAAGGTGAAGATCGGCAAGGAGTACGACACCAAGGAGTGGAAGCCGGAGAACGCCAACGAGAACATGAAGGGCGCCATCTCCTCCCTCGGCAAGAAGAACATCGTCGGGGTCTACTCCGCCAACGACGGCATGGCGGGCGGCATCATCACCGCGCTCAAGCGCGCGGGCTTCGACAAGGATGAGCTGCCCCCGGTCACCGGCCAGGACGCCGAGCTCAACGCCGTGCAGCGGATTCTGGCGGGCGAGCAGTTCATGAGCGTCTACAAGCCGTACGTCCCCGAGACCTCGGCCGCCGCCGAGTTCGCCGTCGCGCTGGCCCGCGGGGAGTCCGTGGACAAGGTCGCTTCCTCGAAGACCGACAGCGAGTCCGCCAAGGACGTCCCCACGAAGATCGTCACGCCGCTGCCTCTGGTCAAGGACGACATCAAGAAGTACGTCGGCAAGTCCGGCTTTTTCACGTCCAAGGAGATCTGCACCGCCAAGTTCAAGAAGGCATGCGCCGAGGCGGGCATCAAGTAATCCCGTCGAGCGGCCGGCACACCCCACCGTTCGAACGGCGGGCGGTGTGACGGCCCAGGGGCATAAGGAGTGATTCACGTGTCCGCTACGCCCGTGCTGGCGTTGCGCGGAATCTCCAAGCGGTTCGGGGCCGTCCAGGCGCTCACGGACGTCCAGCTGGAGATCCACCCCGGCGAGGTCGTCGCCCTCGTCGGCGACAACGGTGCAGGAAAGTCCACCCTGGTCAAGGCCATCGCGGGCGTCGGCCCGGCCGACGAGGGCACCATCGAATGGGACGGGCGGCCCGTCCGTATCGACCGGCCGCACGACGCCCAGCAGCTGGGCATCGCGACGGTCTACCAGGACCTCGCGCTGTGCGACAACCTCGACGTCGTCGGCAACCTCTTCCTCGGCAACGAGATCAAGACACGCGCCGTGCTGAACGAGGTGGAGATGGAGCGCCGCGCCCGCGAGCTGCTGTCCACCCTCTCCATCCGCATCCCCAGCGTCCGGGTACCCGTCGCCTCGCTCTCCGGCGGGCAGCGGCAGACCGTGGCGATCGCCCGCTCGCTGCTCGGCGAGCCCCGCGTCGTCATCCTGGACGAGCCCACCGCAGCGCTCGGCGTCGAGCAGACCGCGCAGGTCCTCGACCTGGTCGAGCGGCTCCGGGAGCGGGACCTGGGTGTGCTGCTGATCAGTCACAACATGGCCGACGTACGAGCCGTCAGCGACCGGGTCGCCGTGCTGCGCCTCGGCCGCAACAACGGGACCTTCACGGTGAGCGAGACCAGCCAGGAGGAGATCGTCTCCGCGATCACCGGGGCGAGTGACAACGTCGTCACCCGCCGCAATGCCCGTACCGCAGAGAACGCGCGCACCACGGAGGTGCACAAGTGACCACCGGCACCCCCACGGACGGCACGCCGGCCGACGACACGCCCACCGACGGCACCGCAGCCGACGGCACGCCAGTGAAGGTCACCAAGGCCCCGAGCGAGGCGGCGGAGAACGGGACGGCGGCCCCGGACGCTCCCGTCGCCACCGTCGACCCCCGGCTGCTGGTGCGCCAGCAGGGCTTCGCCGGCTATCTGGAGGACCTGCTGCGTCGGCTCCGCACCGGCGAGCTGGGCTCCGTCCCGGTCATCGTCGGCCTGCTGGTCATCGGCGCGGTCTTCCAGTTCCAGGACTCCGCGTTCCTGAGCTCGAACAACCTCAGCGACCTGTTCGTGCAGAGCGCGGGCACCGGGCTGATCGCGGTCGGCATCGTCTTCGTCCTGATTCTCGGCGAGATCGACCTGTCGGTCGGCTCGGTCAGCGGGATGTCGGCCGCCGTGCTGGCCGTCCTCAACATCAATCAGGGCATGAACGAGGTGCTGGCGGTCCTGCTGGCCATCCTCACCGGTATGGCGGCCGGCGCCGTGCACGGCTTCTTCTTCGCCAGGATCGGCGTCCCGGCCTTCGTGGTCACCCTGGCGGGCCTGCTGGGCTGGAACGGCCTGATGCTCCAGATCCTCGGCCCCAGCGGCACCATCAACCTCGACGACGACGGGCTGGTGGCGCATCTCACCAACTACTACTTCTCCGACAAGGCGGCGGCCATGGGCCTGGCCACCGTCTGCGTCCTGGCCTTCCTCGGCTTCTCCCTGCTGGACCAGCGCCGGCGCAAGGCGGCGGACGTCCCCAGCCGCCCGCTCAGCGAGATCCTGCTGCGCACGGCGGTGCTGGCAATCCCCGCGTACGTCGCAGCGGCCGTCTTCAACTCCTACAAGGGGCTGCCGCTGGCGGTGGTGATCTTCCTGGGCGTGGTCGTCCTCGGCGACTTCGTGCTGCGCCGCACCAGCTACGGCCGTCAGGTCTTCGCCGTCGGCGGGAGCAGCGAGGCCGCCGCACGTGCCGGCATCAACGTGCCCATGGTGCGGATCACCGTCTACGCCATCGCCGGGACGATGGCGGCCGTCGGCGGACTGTTCTTCGCGTCACAGATCAACGCGGCCAACCAGTCCTCCGGCGCGGGCAGCCTGCTGATGAACTGCATCGCGGCGGCCGTCATCGGCGGCACCAGCCTCTTCGGTGGCCGCGGAAAGACCTGGTCGGCGCTGCTGGGCGCACTGGTCATCCAGTCGATCAACTCCGGCATGGCCCTGCTGGGCACCGGTTCGGCCCTCCGCGACATGATCACCGGTGCGGTGCTGCTGGCGGCGGTCGTGATCGACTCGGTCTCCCGCCGGACCCAGAAAACCGCTGGTCGGGCCTAGCGCGCTCAGTCCGCAGGCCGCGCAGGTGCGGATGGATCGGTCCAGGCGCCGGAGCGAAGGGCTCCGGTGCCTGGACCGACGCCTGCAAGGGGTGACGGACCGTTCGTGGGCGATCCGCCCAGTCGGCGTCCTAGCGCCCGTGGTGCTTCTGTTCCCTCGCGAGTTCGGCCTTCTCGGACTTCTCCTTCGGCTCGTGCAGGCGCTCGTACGCCTCCTTCGCCGCCGAGTCGGGCTTCTCCTTGTGCGGCTTCTTCGATCCCTCCTTCTTGGGCTCCTCACCGCTGATCGAGGACGGGGCGGCGGCCACGGCCTGTGTGGCGCCCAGAGTCATGGTGAGAGGGGCGACCACCAGGGCTGCGGCAGCGAGGGTGCGCTTGAGTCGGTTCGGCATGGAGCCTCCTACGGATCGGGGGATGACGGCGTAATCGCCATCACCGCTGTCCGTTATAAGCGCATTTAGGGTGCGATCCGCGAGTTACGCCGCCAAACGGGTGTCCGGCCCCTGCGCGGACCGCCCGTGCCCTCCGTATGCACCCTTGAGTGCGGGCTGGCATTCGTGTGACTGAGATGGCACCGTCCGGTGAATCCGGGTGGAGGCGGAACATTAGACTTTGTGGGCACCTCCCGGCCGAAGGTTGGGGGAAGATCGGCACGGTCCGACAACGACGGCTCGACAGCGTTCGATCACGCTTGACGCAAGGAGGTACGGGTGGCGTTGCTGACCCGCATCAGGGGACCACGCGATCTGGACCGGCTCACCCCGGAGCAGCTGGAGAGGCTGGCCGAGGAGATCCGCACCTTCCTGGTCGAAGCGGTCTCCAAGACAGGTGGACATCTGGGCCCGAACCTCGGTGTGGTCGAGCTGACCATCGCCCTGCACCGGGTCTTCGACTCCCCCACGGACAAGGTGCTCTTCGACACGGGGCATCAGTCGTATGTGCACAAGCTGCTGACCGGGCGGCAGGATTTCTCCAAGCTGCGGGCCAAGGGTGGTCTGTCGGGCTACCCGTCGCGTGCGGAGTCGGCGCATGACGTGATCGAGAATTCGCATGCCTCGACGGTTCTGGGCTGGGCGGACGGTCTGGCCAAGGCGAACGAGGTGCGTGAGCGGGACGCTCACGTGGTGGCGGTGATCGGAGACGGGGCGCTGACGGGCGGGATGGCCTGGGAGGCGCTGAACAACATCGCTGCGGCCAAGGACCGTCCGCTGGTGATCGTGGTCAATGACAACGAGCGGTCGTATTCGCCGACCATCGGCGGTCTGGCCAACCATCTGGCGACGTTGCGTACGACGGATGGATATGAGCGTTTTCTGGCCCGGGGCAAGGATGTGCTCAACCGGACGCCGGTGGTGGGCAAGCCGTTGTACGAGACGCTGCATGGTGCGAAGAAGGGGTTGAAGGATTTCATCGCGCCGCAGGGGATGTTCGAGGATCTGGGGCTGAAGTATGTCGGGCCGATCGACGGGCACGACATCGCGGCTGTGGAGTCGGCGTTGCAGCGGGCCAAGCGGTTCGGTGGTCCGGTGCTGGTGCACTGTCTGACCGAGAAGGGCCGCGGCTATCAGCCCGCGCGCCAGGACGAGGCCGACCAGTTCCACGCCGTCGGCGTCATCCATCCCGACACCGGCCTCCCCGTCAAGTCCTCCGGCGCCGACTGGACTTCCGTCTTCGGCGACGAGATGGTCAAGCTCGGCCGCGAACGGAAGGACATCGTCGCCATCACGGCGGCCATGATGCGCCCCGTCGGACTGCACGCCTTCGCTCAGGAGTTCCCCGAGCGGGTCTACGACGTGGGCATCGCCGAGCAGCACGGCGCGGTCTCCGCCGCCGGACTCGCCACCGGCGGTCTGCACCCGGTCTTCGCGGTCTACGCCACCTTCCTCAACCGTGCCTTCGACCAACTGCTGATGGACGTGGCACTGCACAAGTGCGGCGTCACCTTCGTGCTGGACCGGGCCGGCATCACCGGCACGGACGGCGCCTCGCACAACGGCATGTGGGACATGTCCATCCTGCAGTGCGTCCCCGGACTCCGGCTGGCCGCGCCCCGCGACGCCGACCAGGTACGCGCCCAGCTGCGCGAGGCCGTCGAGGTGGACGACGCGCCGACCGTGGTGCGTTACTCCAAGGGCGCCGTCGGTCCGGCGGTCCCCGCGGTGCGCCGGGTGGGCGGCATGGACGTGCTGCGGGAGCCCGCCGACGGGGCGGCCGGCGATGTGCTGGTGGTCTCGGTCGGAGCGCTCGCTCCGATGTGCCTGGAGATCGCCGGGCTGCTCGACAAGCAGGGGATCACCGCCACGGTGGTGGACCCGCGGTGGGTCAAGCCGGTCGACGAGTCGCTGCCGCCGCTGGCGGAGCAGCACCGCGTCGTGGTCACCGTCGAGGACAACAGCCGTGCCGGCGGCGTCGGCTCGGCCGTGGCGCAGGCGTTGCGGGACGCCGGTGTCGACGTTCCGCTACGGGACTTCGGCATCCCCGAGCGGTTCCTGGACCACGGATCCCGGAAGGAGATCCTGACGGAGATCGGGCTCACCGCGCCCGATATCGCCCGCCAGGTGACGGGGCTCGTTGCCAAGTTGGACGGGCGCTTCGACGCGGAGCAGGCCGAAGTGGCCCGCGACTAGCCGCCTTGCGGGGCGCCCTCTCTGTCCCTGTGCTGGGAAGGGGGTGCCCCTGCCCGACGTCCGCAGGCTGCGGATTACGTCGTGGCTGTGGGGGCACCTCCCGGCCGGAGTCCCCCAGCCTCCGGCCGGGAGGTGCCCCCAGGGGGAGCAGTTCCCCGCGCCCCTGACGGGGCGCGTCTCCCCTGCTGCGCTTGGGTTGCGCAGGGTGGGCAAGAGCGGCCCCCATGCCGGGTGCCGCTAAATTGGGGGGATGCCGTTGTCCCCTGCCGCGGAGCACCTCACCACCGCCGCGCGCGAAAGGGCCGTGGCGAACTGGACGCGGCTCGTCACCGTCCTCGTCGCCCTCACGGTCCTCACCCGCCTCCCGTCCTTCGCGCGTACCCCCTGGAACCCCGACGAGGGGTATCTGGCCACGCAGGCCCGCCAACTGGCCGACGGGGGCGTGCTCTACGACACCGTGGTGGACCGGAAGCCCCCCTTCGTGCCCCTGCTCTACCGGGGTGCCTTCGCGCTGTTCGGTGACGACTCGCTGTGGCCGGTGCGGGTGGCGGCCATCGTCGCCGTACTGGTGGGTGCGGTGCTGGCCGCCTCCGTCGCGGGGCGCCGCTGGGGTGAACGGGCGGCGTGGACGGCGGGGATCTGCTACGTCTTTCTGACGGTCGGGCTCAAGCCGGAGGACACCCAGGCGGCGACGTTCGAGGTCTTCATGCTGCCCTGGACCGTCGCGGCGGTCTGGTTCGCTCAGCGGGCCCGCTGGCTCGGCGCCGGGCTGGCGGTAGCCGGAGCGGTGCTCTCGAAACAGACCGGTGGTGCCGTGCTGCTGCCGGTTCTCGCCCTGCTGTGGCAGGCCCGCGCGGGCTGGGGAGCCGTCTTCCGGGTCGGTGCCGGAGCAGCACTCCCGGTGGTGAGCGCTGCTCTCGCCTTCGATCCGGGCCGCTTCCTGTACTGGATCGCCACCGGCTCCGGGTCGTATCTCTCCGCCGACGGAGCCGGATTCAAGCCGCTGCTGCGTGCGCTGGCCGGCGTCGGGCTGCTGACGCTCGCCGCCCTCCCGCTCATCGTCGCCCTCGTCCGCGTCGCCCGCTCCCGTACCGCCGTGCGGTCCGCCGACCGCGCCCCGCTCGACGGCACCGCGGACGTATGGATCTGGCTCGCCGCCTCACTCGGCGCCGCCACCGTCGGGTTCCAGTTCTTCGGTCACTACTTCCTCCAACTCGTCCCGCCCCTCGCGTTGCTGGGTGCCGCGGCGCTGCAGGAGCTGACCGCGCGGGCCGCCACCGTGGCGCTCGCCGCCACCGCGTTCCTGGCGTGTGTGTTCGTCGGCTGGGGCTTCACCGACAGCCGTACGGAGGTCGACCACGCGCGCCGGCTGGCCGACACCGTGCGCTCCTACACCGACCGCAAGGACCGGGTGCTGCTGTGGGGCATGCACCCGGAGGGGTACTGGCTGGCCAAACGCTCTCCCGCCTCCCGCTATCTGACCGCCGGGTTCCTCACCAACTTCAGCGGCGGCCGGGGTGAGACGCGGGTGGGCGAGCGGTACGCGATGGAGGGTGCCTGGCCGCACTTCGAGCGCGAACTGCGGCGGCGCCCGCCCGAGCTGATCGTCGACGACTCGCGCGGCAAGCGGTACGGCGTCCAGCAGATCCCCACGCTGCGCCGGCATCTCGCCCGCCACTACGAGAAGGTCGCCACCATCGACGGGTCCTCGTTCTATCTGCGCACCCGCCCGGAGATCCGCTCCTCCCGGGCGGGCGGGGTGCCCCAGCCCCGCTGACCGGCCCGGCCTTTGCGATCTCTTTCCCATTGTTGTTGCAGGTCGCTGCTGTTTGTCCAGTTGCTGCTCTCCCGTTGATCGTCTGCCGTTTCCCTGCGGAAGTTAGGTTCGCCGCCCCGCGTGCGTCAGGCCGTCGCGCGTGGAGCAAGTCGCACGACGCAGGGAACGGGAGGACAGCTTGTCGTTCGAGCAGGAGTGGGCCGGGCTCAAGGCCGCGTACGCGCCCGAGACGACGGCGCACATGCGGCTCGCCGGGACCGGCACACACGGGGGCGGCACCGTTGGCGGCGGTGCCGGAGGCGGAGCGAACGGGCAGAAGCGGCTCCATGTGACGGATCACGTGCTGCGGGGCCGCGCCGGCCACGCCGAGACCGTGCGGAGCCAGTTCCTCAAGGCGGACGACGAGGTCACGCGCGAGACGGGACAGATCACCGGCACCCTCAAGGGTTTCCGTACCGACGCAGCGATCGCCACCTTCCAGGAGCGCTGGCGCGACCAGATGTCCTACGTCAAGCAGCAGTTCACCGGAACGGCATCCGCACTGCGCTCCGCCGCGGGCGCGTTCACCACCGAGGACCACCGCCGCAAGCGGGACATCGACGCCGTGGCGGGCACCAAGGACGGCCACGGCACGGGCACGCGGCACGGCAGCCACGCCACGAGCGGAGGCAGCCGCTGATGAGTGACCAGCTCAGCTACACCGACGTACGGCACGCCGACCTCACCCCGCTGGACGAGGCCGTCGGCAAGTGGAAGAACGCGCCCGGCAAGTTCCGGCAGATCGAGACGAACTTCAACACCGACGTCGTCAAGGGCCTGGCCAACTCCGACTTCGAGGGCGAGACGGCCGAAGCGGCGTGGCGCAAGTTCCGCGGGGTCAAGGCTCAACTGCTCGCCGCGCAGGAGGAGTCCCGGCGGGTGCACACGGTGCTGTCCGAGGCGCTGGGCAAGTTCCGCCACGCCCAGAATGCTCTGAAGACCATCGAGGACGAGCTGAAGGACTTCCTCCACCTCAGCATCGACAAGCACGGCACCCTCAAGCTGGAATTCTCGGACGAGGAGAAAGCCGACCCCGAAACCGAGCAGCGCATCCGCAGGAAGAATGCCCCCTACATCAGGGAATACGAGGGGCGCATCGAGCGGGCCCTCAAAACCGCCGACCAGGCCGACCGGGACCTCGCCCGGGCGCTGACCACCGACGTCAACGGCACCGAACGCGGCTTCAACGACCACGCGTACAACAGCCTCAAGGACGCCCGCGAGCACGCAGCGCAGGACCTCAAGGAGGCCCTGCACCTGGCGAAGACCGAGAACGGCAGGATGAGCGCCCGCCAGTTCGAGCGGCTCACCGCGCTGATCACCCGGCACAGCCAGGACCCGCAATTCGCCGAAGGGTTCACCACGAAGCTCGGCGCCGAGCGCACGCTGAAGCTCTGGTACAACGCCACTCACCCACGCAACCTCGACCACCCCGACACAAAGATCGACGGGTGGGGGACGAAGTCGGCCAAGACGCTCCAGGAATCGCTGAGCAACACCCTCGCCCTGGCCTCGCACTCCAACACACCGGAAATGCGCCAGTGGCAGAACGACATGATCGCCCTGGGCGACAAACGTCTGGAAAGCAGCGGCGGTACGACCCACCCGTACGGCTTCCAGCTCATGAGCAATCTGATGCACTCGGGTAAGTACGACAGCGGCTTTCTGAACCGTTACGGTGACCGGCTCGTCGCCTGGGACAAGAAGCTCAACACCCACGACAATTACGCCTATTGGTCCAACACCGGCGACACCGACACCCTCACCGCGCGCGGCGTACCCGGTGACACCGGGCACGACGCGATGGTCGGCTTCCTGGACGCCCTGGGCCACAATCCGGGCGCCGCCACCGAGTTCTTCGGCCGGCCCGCCGATGTCAACGGCGTCGTGGACCGGGACTCCGAGCTCAACGACAAGCTCAAGTACCTGACCCAGGACCGCAACTGGATCTTCGACGGCAACACCCAGGCGGGCCCGCGCCAGATGCCGGGACACGAGGCGCTCGGTCACGCGCTCACCGCGGCCACCACCGGCTACGCCTGGGACGATCCCGCGCTGACCGGGAAGAATCCCGAACTCTTCGAGCACGGCGGCGACCGGCGTACCGCCGCCACCGCCGGCGTCATGGAGCAGGTCGTGAACGTCTACGGCGGCGCCGACGGCCCCAAGCTGCTGCGCGACCAGCCCGCCATCGCCGCGAGCTTGGGCGCGATGGGCGGCGCCTACGTGGACGACATCAACCGCTCCGTCTCCGGCGTGGGCGACTCGTTGCAGAGCAACGGAGCCTTTCCGCCCGCCTATCGGGGCGCGGCCGAGCTCAGTCGCGACCAGGCCGTGGACTTCCTCAGTGTCCTGGGCCAGAACGAGACCTCGCACGGCATCATGAACCAGGCCGAACACCTCTACACCCTCGACCGGTTGGCCCAGAACCCGCCCTCCGAGAGCGACGAGGCCTGGGCCACGGGGCGACGGGTGCTGCTGACGGAGGCCGAGGCTCGGGGGACGCTGGACCATTCGCGGGTCCAGCAGATCGAGGCGCAGTACACGGCCGACAGCGCCGCCGCCAAGCAGGCTTACCGCGAATCCGGCTACTGGACCCGCGTCGGTATGAGCTCCGGGGCACCCGCCCTGACCAACGGGCTGCTCAGCCTGGCGGGTAAGAGCGGACCCTGGGGCGTGGTGATTCCCATCGTCGCGGGCGGCGGCCTGGAATTCTCGAAGCTCTTCCACAACGACGTGGTCTTCGGCGGGCCCAATCTTCCTGATCCGCCGGAGAACAAGGACCAGTTCTTCGCCCGCGGCGAGCGGGATCTCGGGGGCACGGCGGAGAAATACCTGGAGAAGTACGGGAACGGTCCAGATGTGACCGGAGACCTCGCCGACGACATCAAGTCCAAGTACCTGGCCATCGGCCCGCAGGGCAACGCCTTTGAAGGCCGCGAGCCCGCTACGAAGTGAAAGAGCCGCTGCCCTTTCCCTTCCCGAAACCGGGCGCGAAGCCCAAAAGAAACGGCGAAAAGGGAGCTCCCCCGGCCCGGAGGCCGGGGGAGGGCAGCGGCTACCGCATCATTCCGGGACGCTGGCCAGGCCGGGCTCCAGGAAGCGGCGGCCGGCGACGCGCTCGCTGACGCCCTCACGGTCGAGGTAGGGCGTCACACCACCGAGGTGGAACGGCCACCCGGCACCGGTGATCAGGCACAGGTCGATGTCCTGGGCCTCGGCCACCACACCCTCGTCCAGCATCAGCCGGACCTCCTCGGCGATGGCGTTCAGCGCCCGCTCCCGCACCTGCTCCTCCGTCAGCACAGTGGTGCCGACCTGGAACAGCGAGGCGACCTCCGGGTCCAGCTCCTGGGTGCCCGGAACGTACAGGTTCCGCTTCCCGGCCTCCACGACCCGGCCCAGGTTCTCCGAGACGGCGAACCGGTCGGGGAAGGCGTCGTGCAGCGTGCCCGCGACGTGGTGCGCAACAGCCGGGCCCACCAGCTCCAGCAGCTGGATCGGCGACATGGGCAGCCCCAGCGGCGCCAGCGCCCGGTCGGCGACCTCGACCGGCGTGCCCTCGTCGATGGAGCGCAGCACCTCGCCGAGGAACCGGGTCAGCACCCGGTTGACGACGAACGCGGGCGCGTCCTTGACGAGTACGGCCGTCTTCTTCAGCTTCTTCGCGACACCGAACGCGGTGGCCAGCGCGGCGTCGTCGGTCTTCTCGCCCCGCACGATCTCCAGCAGCGGGAGGATGGCCACCGGGTTGAAGAAGTGGAAGCCCACGACCCGCTCGGGGTGCTTGAGCTGGGAGGCCATTTCGCTGACGGACAGTGAGGAGGTGTTGGTCGCCAGGATGGCGTGCTCCGGCACGGCAGCCTCGACCTCGGCGAACACCTTCTGCTTGACGCCCATCTCCTCGAAGACGGCCTCGATGACGAAGTCGGCGTCGGCGAACGCGGCGGCCTTGTCCAAGGAGCCGGTCACCAGGGCCTTCAGCCGGTTGGCCTTGTCCTGGCTGACGCGGCCCTTGAGCAGCAGCTTGTCGATCTCCTCGTGGCAGTAGGCCACACCCTTGTCGACCCGCTCCTGGTCGATGTCGGTCAGTACGACCGACACCTCCAGGCGGCGGGCGAACAGCAGGCCGAGCTGCGACGCCATCAGACCGGCGCCCACGACGCCGACCTTGGTGACCGGACGCGCCAGGTCCTTGGACGGGGCGCCCGCCGGGCGCTTGGCACGCTTCTGCACCAGGTTGAAGGCGTAAATGCCGCTGCGCAGTTCGCCACCCATGATCAGGTCGGCGAGCGCCTGGGTCTCGGCCTCGAAGCCCTTGCGCAGGTCGCCGTTCTTGGCGGCGGCGATGATGTCCAGGGCCCTGTAGGCGGCCGGGGCCGCGCCGTGCACCTTGCTGTCGGCGATCTGCTTGCCGCGCTCGACGGCCGCGTCCCACGCCTCCCCGCGGTCCACTTCGGGGCGTACGACCTCGATCTCGCCCTTGAGGACGCCCGCGGTCCAGCGCAGCGACTCCTCCAGGAAGTCGGCGCCCTCGAACAGGGCGTCGGCGATGCCCAGTTCGTAGACCTGCTTGCCCTTGAGCTGACGGTTCTGGTTGAGCGAGTTCTCGATGATGACGCTGACCGCGCGCTCGGCACCGATCAGGTTCGGCAGCAGCGCGCAGCCGCCCCAGCCGGGGAGCAGGCCCAGGAAGACCTCGGGCAGCGAGAAGGCGGGCAGCGCGGCGGAGACGGTGCGGTAGGTGCAGTGCAGCCCCACCTCGACGCCGCCGCCCATCGCCGCGCCGTTGTAGTACGCGAACGTCGGTACGGCCAGGTTGGCGAGGCGGACGAAGACGTCGTGGCCGCCCTTGCCGATGGCGACCGCGTCCTCGTGCCGCTTCAGCAGCTCGACGCCCTTGAGGTCGGCGCCGACGGCGAAGATGAAGGGCTTGCCGGTGAGGCCGACGCCCTTGATCTCGCCGTCCGCGGCCTCCTTCTCCACCTGGTCGATGGCGGCGTTGAGATGAGCCAGCGACTGCGGCCCGAAGGTGGTGGGCTTGGTGTGGTCCAGCCCGTTGTCCAGCGTGATGAGGGCGAACCTGCCTGCCCCGTACGGCAGATCGAGGTGGCGTACGTGCGCCTGGGTGACGACCTCGTCCGGGAACAGCTCGGCCGCGCCCTTCAGCAGCTCAGCGGTGCTCATTCTTACTTGCCCTCCCAGTGGGGGTTCTCCCAGATGACGGTCCCGCCCATGCCGAAGCCGACGCACATGGTGGTCAGGCCGTAGCGGACGTGCGGCTGCTCCTCGAACTGGCGGGCGAGCTGGGTCATCAGCCGTACGCCGGAGGAGGCCAGCGGGTGCCCGTAGGCGATGGCGCCGCCGTACTGGTTGACGCGCGGGTCGTCGTCGGCGATGCCGTAGTGGTCCAGCAGCGCGAGCACCTGGACGGCGAACGCCTCGTTGATCTCGAACAGGCCAATGTCGTCGATCGACAGCCCGGCCTTGGCCAGCGCCTTCTCGGTGGCCGGAACCGGGCCGATGCCCATCACCTCCGGCTCGACACCGGCGAACGCGTAGGAGACCAGCCGCATCTTCACCGGCAGTCCGAGCTCCTGGGCCACGTCCTCGGCGGCGATGAGGGAGGCGGTCGCACCGTCGTTCAGGCCCGCGGCGTTACCCGGGGTGACCCGGCCGTGCGCGCGGAAGGGGGTCTTGAGCCCGGCGAGGTTCTCCAGCGTCGTCCCCGGCCGCATCGGCTCGTCGGCGGTGGCCAGGCCCCAGCCGGTCTCCCCGCCCTCGGGCGAAGTACGGCGGATCGAGATCGGCACCAGGTCCGGCTGGATCTTGTCGTTGGCGTACGCCTTGGCCGCCTTCTCCTGGCTGCGCACCGCGAAGGCGTCGGCCCGCTCCTTGGTCAGGTGCGGGAAGCGGTCGTGCAGGTTCTCGGCGGTCATCCCCATGAACATCGCCGACTCGTCGACCAGCTTCTCCGAGACGAAGCGCGGGTTGGGGTCCACGCCCTCGCCCATCGGGTGCCGGCCCATGTGCTCGACACCGCCGGCGACGACGATGTCGTAGGCGCCGAAGGCGATCGAGCCGGAGGTCGTCGTCACGGCCGTCATCGCGCCCGCGCACATCCGGTCGATCGAGTAGCCCGGGACGGTCTGCGGCAGCCCCGCGAGAATTCCGGCGGTGCGGCCCAGGGTCAGCCCCTGATCACCGATCTGGGTGGTCGCGGCGACAGCGACCTCGTCGATGCGCTCCGGAGGCAGGCCGGGGTTGCGGCGCAGCAGCTCACGGATGCACTTGACGACCAGGTCGTCGGCGCGGGTCTCGTGATAGATGCCCTTGGGGCCCGCCTTGCCGAACGGTGTGCGAACGCCGTCGACGAAGACGACGTCCCTTGCGGTACGAGGCACGTTGGCTCTCCTCCAGGTGCGGCCAGGGGTCGGTCACCCCCCATGCTACTTGCCGGTAACCACCTGGCAAGGGGCGACCTGGCCGAGGGGCACACGTCACATCCGGGTATGCGCGTACGTCACACGGAGACGGTCAGTGCGGCGCGCAGCAGCTCTGCCGTCTGCGCGATCTGCCACTCGCGGGCACCCAGCGTGCGCAGCGCGCCGGAGACCGACTCCACGGACACCTCGGCCGGCGGCTCCCAGCACAGCCGCCGCACCGTGTCCGGGGTCAGCAGGTTCTCCTGCGGCAGGTTCAGCTCCTCCGCGTGCTGGGTGACGGCCGCCCGGGCCGCCGTCAGCCGCGCTGCCGCCGCCGGGTCCTTGTCGGCCCAGGAGCGGGGCGGCGGCGGACCGTTGGTGGCCTGCGACTGCTGCGGCAGCTCCTCCTCCGGCAGCGCACGGGCCCGCTCGACGGCCGCCATCCACTGGTCGAGCTGCTTGCGGCCCACCCGCTGGCCGAAGCCGGGCAGCGCCGCCAGCGTCCTGGCGTTCGAGGGCATGGCCAGCGCCGCCTCCACGATCGCCGCGTCGGACAGCACCTTGCCCGGTGAGACGTCCCGCTTGCGCGCCACCGCGTCCCGCGCCTGCCACAGCTCCCGTACGACGGCCATCTGCCAGCGCCGGCGCACCTTGTGCATGCCGGAGGTGCGCCGCCAGGGGTCCTTGCGCGGCGGCGGGGCCGGAGCGGCGACGATGAACGCGAACTCCTCCTGGGCCCACTCCAGCTTCCCCTGCCGCGACAGCTCCTGCTCCAGCGCGTCCCGCAGGTCCACCAGCAGCTCCACGTCGAGCGCCGCGTACCGCAGCCAGGGGTCGGGCAGCGGACGGGTGGACCAGTCGACGGCGGAGTGCCCCTTCTCCAGGGCGTATCCGAGCACGTTCTCCACCATCGCGCCCAGGCCCACCCGCGCGAACCCGGCGAGCCGCCCGGCCAGCTCGGTGTCGAAGAGCCGGGTGGGCCGCATACCTATTTCCCGCAGACACGGCAGATCCTGACTGGCGGCGTGCAGTACCCACTCGGTGCCCGCCAGCGCCGCGTCGAGGCCCGAAAGATCGGGGCAGGCGACCGGGTCGATCAGCGCGGTGCCCGCGCCCTGGCGGCGCAGTTGAACCAGATAGGCCCGCTGTCCGTATCTGTACCCCGACGCGCGCTCGGCGTCGACGGCCACCGGGCCGCTGCCCGATGCGAAGGCGTCGGTCACCTCGGCCAGCTCCTCGGCCGTCACGGTGACGGGCGGGATCCCCTCGCGTGGTTCCAGGAGGGGGACCGGCGCCGGGGCGGAGTCCTGGAGGTGGGCCTGAGCTGCGGATGCTGATGCGGTCTCTTGGGCGTCGGTCACCAGTCAAGGGTATCCGCGCGCACCCGATGGCGAGCGCCCGCCGACGGAACGTTACGTCGACGGGCGCCCGGAAAGCGGAAGCGTGGGGGGAGGACGGAGGAGTACCGGAGAGTAGGGGCGGGGGTCAGTGGATGATGCCCGTCCGCAGAGCGACGGCGACCATGCCGGCGCGGTCGCCGGTGCCCAGCTTGCGGGCGATCCGGGCGAGGTGGCTCTTGACGGTGAGCGCCGAGAGGCCCATGGAAACGCCGATGGCCTTGTTGGACTGGCCCTCGGCGACCAGGCGCAGCACCTCGACCTCGCGGCCGGACAGCTCCCGGTAGCCGCCCGGGTGGCCGGGACCACCGGGGCCGCCGCCCGGCCTGCGGTGCATCCGCGCCGCAGCGGCGGCGCCGATGGGTGCGGCACCGTGCCGGGTGGGCAGCGGACCGCCCAGGTTGGTGCGGGTGCCGGTGACGACATAGCCCTTGACGCCGCCGGCCAGCGCGTTGCGTACGGCGCCGATATCGTCGGCGGCGGAGAGCGCCAGGCCGTTGGGCCAGCCCGCCGCTCTGGTCTCGGACAGCAGGCTGAGCCCGGAGCCGTCGGGCAGGTGGACGTCGGCCACGCAGATGTCGCGTGGGTTGCCGATTCGGGGGCGGGCCTCCGCGATGGACGACGCCTCGATCACGTCCCGCACGCCGAGAGCCCACAGGTGGCGGGTCACGGTGGAACGGACTCGGGGGTCGGCCACGACGACCATGGCCGTCGGCTTGTTCGGGCGGTAGGCGACCAGGCTTGTGGGGTGCTCAAGGAGAACAGACACCGGGCCTCCTGAGGGAGTGGCTGTGGGGGACGGAACCGAACGAGTCGGGTATTCCGCGTGAAGGGTCACAGACTCCTTCGGCACCTTCTCCACGCCTCTTTAGAGAAAGATCACGAATTAGTGACCCGAATTTCCACAATCCGGTTTCCTCGGTTCATTTTCCGCAGCCGGAAAGATTCCTTTGTCTACACAGAGACCGTTGTCTTCATGGACCGGGTGCGCGACCGGAATTGTGCGGCGTCTTTGTAGACAAAACGCCGCACCCGGCGGGAGCGGCTCCCGCCGGGTGCGGCGATGAAGGGGTTGAGGTGAGGGGAGCGTCGGGCTAGTGCGGGCCCCTGCGCTGCGGGAGCTGAACGACCGAGGAGCCCTCGCCCGTCTCGGGGGGCAACCCGGCGCACTGGCAGAGGAGTTCGCACCAGGCGGTCAGATGCGCGGCGGCGTCCGGGGTGGTGCCCTCAGGAGTCCAGCTCGCCCGGATCTCCAGCACCTCCTCCGCCGCGCGCTCCGCGAGCCCGCCGAAGAAGGCGGAGCTGGACCGGGTCACCGTCCCGCTCGGCTCCACGTACCCGGCACCGCGCGCCTCCAGGGCGCCCGTCAGCCAGGTCCAGGTGACCTCGGGCAGCAGCGGGTCGCCGGCGATCTCCGGCTCCAGCTCGGCCCGGGCCAGCGTGACGACGCGGAAGGTGCCCTGCCACGACTCCTGGCCCTGCGGGTCGTGCAGCAGCACGAACCGCCCGTCGGCCAGCTCGGTCCCTTCGTCGTCCGGCTCCGTGACGGTCGCCTCCAGCGCGAACGAGTACGGCGCCAGCCGCCGGGGCGCGGGGAGCAGGGAGAGCTGGACCTCGGGGCGCGGGCGGGTCTCGCTCAGCGCCGCGACAGCCGCCCGGAAAGGCGGCGGAGAGGAGTCCCCGCCCCCGCCGCCGGAGCCTCCCGTCCCGCTGGTGTCTTCCACTCCGCCGGAGCCTCCCGCCTTCGCCGCCCGAGCCGCAGTCATGGGCCGAAGAGTAGGCGGACGGCGGGCTTCAGGCTGGTAGGGACACCCCATTACGCCATGGGAGACTTCGGGTGTGAGTGGAAACGACCGCCCTGAGGGCCAGCCGACGCAGACACCGGACGTCGCAGCGAGCGCTGCGGCGGATACGGCGTCTTCACCGTTTCTCCGCGCGTGCCGCCGCGAACCGGTGCCGCACACTCCGGTGTGGTTCATGCGGCAGGCCGGCCGCTCGCTGCCCGAGTACCGCAAGGTGCGCGAGGGCATCGCGATGCTGGACTCGTGCATGCAGCCCGATCTCGTCGCCGAGATCACCTTGCAGCCCGTGCGCCGGCACAAGGTGGACGCCGCGATCTACTTCAGCGACATCGTCGTCCCCCTCAAGGCCATCGGCGTCGACCTCGACATCAAGCCGGGCGTCGGCCCCGTCGTCGAGAAGCCCATCCGCACCCGCGCCGACCTGGAGCGGCTGCGGGCCCTGGAGCCCGAGGACGTCCGGTATGTGACCGAGGCCGTCGGCATCCTCACCCGCGAGCTGGGCGCCACCCCGCTCATCGGCTTCGCCGGTGCGCCCTTCACGCTGGCCAGCTACCTGGTCGAGGGCGGCCCCTCGAAGAACCACGAGCGCACCAAGGCGCTGATGTACGGCGACCCGGAGCTGTGGGCCGAACTGCTGGACCGGCTCGCGGACATCACCGCGACCTTCCTGAAGGTGCAGATCGAGGCGGGCGCCGGCGCGGTGCAGCTGTTCGACTCATGGGTGGGCGCGCTCGCTCCGGAGGACTACCGGCGCAGCGTGCTGCCCGCCTCCACGAAGGTCTTCGACGCCGTCGCCGGGTACGGGGTGCCCCGTATCCACTTCGGCGTCGGCACCGGTGAGCTGCTCGGTCTCATGGGTGGGGCCGGAGCCGACGTGGTCGGCGCCGACTGGCGGGTGCCGGTGGACGAGGCCGCACGCCGGGTGGGCCCCGGCAAGGCGATCCAGGGCAACCTCGATCCGGCCGTCCTTTTCGCCCCCCGCGAGGCGGTGGAACGGCAAGCCGCCCGCGTCCTCGAGGCGGCGCGTGGGCTGGAGGGGCACATCTTCAACCTGGGGCATGGAGTCCTTCCGGACACTGATCCCCAGGCGCTGACGGACCTTGTGGCGTACGTCCATGAAGAGAGCCGCCGCTGAGGTTGCGGCCGTCGCCGATGCCGCCGGACTCTCGCCGTCGTGGCTGAGCGCCGTTTCGGCGGGAAACGTTCTGGGGGCAAAGCCCCCAGGCCCCCAGCTCCCCGCTGCGCTTGGGCAGTCTGCTCCCCCAGCCTCCGGCCGGGAGGTGCCCCCAGGGGTGCCCCCTGCTCGAAGAGCTTGGGGGAGCAGGGTGGGCAAGCGCAGCACCCGCCACCGGGCCGCAGACGGGAACGGCGGGGTCAGCCCTCGCGCACGGCGGCTGCCGCCTTGCGGGCGGCGATGAGTACCGGGTCCCAGACGGGGCTGAACGGCGGGGCGTAGCCGAGGTCCAGAGAGGTCATCTGTTCCACCGTCATGCCCGCGTGCAACGCAACGGCGGCGATGTCCACGCGCTTTCCCGCGTTCTCGCGGCCGACGATCTGGACGCCGAGCAGCCGTCCCGAGCGGTGCTCGGCGATCATCTTGACGTGGATCGGGCGGGCGCCGGGGTAGTAGCCGGCCCTGGTCGTCGACTCGATCACCACGCTGGCGAAGCGGAGCCCGACGGCGGCGGCCTGCGCCTCCAGCAGCCCCGTCCTGGCGATCTCCAGGTCGCACACCTTGCTGACGGCCGTGCCCACCACTCCGGGGAAGGTGGCGTAACCTCCGCCGATGTTGGCGCCGATGATCTGGCCGTGCTTGTTGGCGTGCGTGCCCAGCGGCACATGCTGGGCGCGGCCCGAGACGAGGTTGAGGACTTCCACGCAGTCGCCGCCCGCCCAGATGTTCTCCCGGTCGCGGACCCGCATCGCCAGGTCCGTCAGCAGTCCGCCGGACTCGCCCAGCGGCAGTCCCGCCTCGCGGGCCAGCGCGGTCGCGGGTTTCACACCGAGGCCGAGCACGACCACGTCGGCCGGGTACTCGGCGTCCTCGGTCGCGACTGCGCGGGCCCGGCCCCGCTCGTCGGTGAGGACCTCGGTGACGGCGGCGCCCAGCACCGTCTCGATGTCCATGGAGCACATCGCCTCGTGCACCAGCTTGCCCATGTCCGGGTCGAGGGTGGACATCGGCTGCTCGGCCCTCTCCAGCACCGTCACCGCGTAGCCGCGCCTGACGAACGCCTCGGCCATCTCGACGCCGATGTAGCCCGCGCCGACGACGACCGCCCTGCGCGGCCCCGCACCTTCCCCAGCCGTAGCCCCGGGCTCCACGAGCTGCCCCAGCGCGTCCAGCAGCTGCTGGCCGTCGTCCAGCGTCTGCACCCCGTACACGCCCTCGGCATCGATCCCGGGCAGCGGCGGGCGCACCGGGACGGCGCCGGTGGCCAGCACGAGCTGGTCGTACCCCACCCAGCGCTCGGTGCCCTCCTGCTCCCGCACCCGGACCCGCTGCCCGTCCACGTCCAGCTCGACCGCCTCGGTACGCATCCGCAGGTCGATTCCGCGCGAGCGGTGCTCCTCGGGCGAGCGGGCGATCAGCTTGTCGCGTTCGGCGACGTCACCACCCACCCAGTACGGGATGCCGCAGGCGGAGTACGAGGAGAAGGTGCCCCGCTCGAACGCCACGATCTCCAGTTCGTCAGGACTCTTGAGCCGGCGTGCCTGCGCCGCGGCCGACATCCCCGTCGCATCGCCACCGATGACCACCATCCGCTCCGCTGCCGCCATCGCGGACGCTCCTTTCGCCGTACGGGCGGTGCCGCCCACCGGACGTGCTGCCACTGACAGGGCCCACGCTATGCGCCGGGTACCGTTCTGCGAGACTTGCCCGTATGCACGTACTTGTCATCGGGGGCGGAATCTCCGGGCTGGCCGCTGCGCACCAACTGCTGGCGTCCGGCGCCCGGGTGACCGTGCTGGAGGCCGGCGCCCGGCTCGGCGGCAAGCTGCGTGCGGGCAGCATCGCGGGGACGGCCGCCGTGGACCTGGGCGCCGAATCCATGCTGGCCCGCCGTCCCGAGGCCGTGGAGCTGGCGCGCGCCGTCGGGCTCGGCGAACGGCTCCAGCCGCCGTCCGTCTCCGGGGGCGCCATCTGGACGCGCGGCGCCGTACGGCCCATGCCCAAGGGCCATCTGATGGGCGTCCCCGGCGACCCGGCCGCGCTCGGCGGGGTGCTCTCGCCCGAGGGGCGGGCCCGGATCGCCGAGGACGGGCGGCTGCCGCGTACCGAGATCGGCGAGGACGTGGCCGTGGGCGAGTATGTCGCCCGGCGGCTCGGCCGCGAGGTCGTCGACCGGCTGGTCGAACCCCTGCTGGGCGGGGTGTACGCCGGTGACGCCTACCGGATCTCGATGCGCGCCGCCGTCCCGCAGCTGTACGAGGCAGCACGCGGCGAGCGCTCCCTGCTGGCCGCGGTGCGCGCCGTGCAGGACCGGGCCGCCGCCCGGCCCGCGTCCCACAGCCCCGTCTTCATGGGCATCGAGGGCGGCATCGGACGGCTGCCCCAAGCCGTGGCCGAGGCGTGCACCGCCAGCGGCGCCGAGATCCGGCTGAGCACACCGGTGCGCGAGCTGCGCCGTACGCCTTCCGACGGCGGGCCCGGCTGGCTTGCCGTCACCGAGCACGAGGCGCTGAGCGCCGACGCCGTCGTGCTGGCCACCCCCGCACCGGCTGCCGCCCGGCTGCTGGCCCCGCACGCCCCGGCAGCGGCCACGGTGCTCGACGAGGTCGAGTACGCCTCGATGGCGCTGGTCACCCTGGCCTTCCGCAGATCCGAGGCGGACCGCATCCCGGACAGCAGCGGCTTCCTGGCGCCCCCCGTGGACGGCCGCGCCATCAAGGCCGCCACCTTCTCCGCGCACAAGTGGAGCTGGGTCGCGGCCCAGGACCCCTCCTTGTTCGTGCTGCGTACCTCGCTGGGCCGCTACGGCGAGGAGCAGATGCTCGAGCGGGACGACGCCGAACTGGTGGAGCTGTCGCTGCGCGATCTGCGCGCCGCCACCGGGCTGGATGCGCGCCCCGTCGACTCCCTCGTCTCCCGCTGGGACGGCGGCCTGCCGCAGTACCCGGTCGGACACCTTCAGCGCGTCGCCGCGGTCCGGGCAGCCACAGGCGCGCTGCCAGGGCTCGCGGTTGCCGGCGCCGTCTACGAGGGCGTGGGCATCCCGGCCTGCATCGCCAGCGGAGAGCGCGCGGCCCGGCACGTACTGGAAGCAGCTGCATCAGCTGAGTCAGCCAACGAGAACAGTGAGAAGACACGTCATGAGTGAGGCACCGCAGAAGTCCCCCAACGCGGGCAAGAAGGCCAAGGACCTCAACGAGGTCATCCGCTACACCCTCTGGTCGGTCTTCCGGCTGCGCGATGTGCTCCCCGAGGACCGCGCCGGGTACGCGGACGAGGTGGAGGAGCTGTTCGGCCAGCTCGCCGCCAAGGACGTGGTCGTCCGCGGTACGTACGACGTCTCCGGGCTGCGGGCCGACGCCGACCTGATGATCTGGTGGCACTCGGAGGACTCCGACGCGCTCCAGGACGCCTACAACCGCTTCCGCCGCACCAAGCTGGGCCGCGCGCTGGAGCCCGTCTGGTCGAACATGGCGCTGCACCGTCCCGCCGAGTTCAACAAGTCGCACATCCCGGCCTTCCTCGCCGACGAGGAGCCGCGCGCCTATGTGAGCGTCTACCCGTTCGTGCGCAGCTACGAGTGGTATCTGCTGCCCGACGAGGACCGCCGCCGGATGCTCGCCGACCACGGCAAGATGGCCCGCGGCTTCCCCGACGTACGGGCCAACACCGTGCCCGCCTTCTCGCTGGGCGACTACGAGTGGATCCTCGCCTTCGAGGCCGACGAGCTGTACCGCATCGTCGACCTGATGCGGCACCTGCGGGGCTCCGAGGCGCGGCTGCACGTCCGCGAGGAGATCCCCTTCTTCACGGGCCGCCGCAAACCGCTGGGCGAGCTGGTCGCGGGGCTGGCGTAACCCTCCTTCGCCGGCGGCGGCAAGGGGCGCAGCCCTCAGCGGCCGGCCCGCATACCGGGGGCGGGCAGCGGCTGTTGCCGGGCACCCGGCTTCGGCGCGGGCCGCGCAGCGCACTCCGCGTCGGTGCCCGGCGTTCTGCCCTCGAAGAGGTACCGCTCGACGTGTGCGTTCACGCAGCGGTTGCCGCCGCTCACCCCGTGGTTGCCCGCGCCGCGCTCGGTCACGAGCGAGGAGCCCGCCAGCCGGCGCCGGGTCTCCAGGGCGCCCGCGTACGGGGTGGCCCCGTCCCGGGTGGCGGCCACCAGCAGCACGGGAGGGAGCTGTCCCACGGCGGTGCGCACATCCAGCGGCGTGGCCGATTCCGTCTTCCAGTAGGCGCACGGCAGGTTCATCCAGGCGTTCTCCCAGGTGTTGAACGGCGCCACCGCCGCCGTGACGGTGTTGTCCCGGTCCCAGCGCGGCCAGTCGCGTGGCCAGGGTGCGTCCTGGCACTCGACCGCGTTGTAGACGGCGTTGCCGTTCTCCTCCTTCTTCGCCTTCTTCATGTCCGGCGCCGCCACCTTGATCAGCGGCCCGGGCTCACCCTTGCGGAAGTCGGAGAGGACCCGCGCGTACGGGGCCCAGGTCGCATCCGCGTACCCGGTGTCCAGGAACGCGGCCACCAGTTCCTTGGAGCCGACTGTCCCGCCCGCGGGCTCACGGTCCACGGCAGCGCGCACCGCGTCGAACGACGCCTGCACCTGCCGGGCCGTACGCCCCAGCCGGTAGGTGTCGTCGTGCCGGGCGACCCAGGTCTTCCAGTCCTCCCAGCGCCGCTCGAAGGCGACGTTCTGATCGAGGTTGGCCTGGTACCACACGTTGTCGGGCGCTGGATTGACGATGCTGTCCAGTACGAGGCGGCGGACGTGCCCGGGGAAGAGCGTCGCGTAGACGGAGCCGATGTACGTGCCGTAGGAGACGCCCATGTAGGTGAGCCCGCGCTGCCCCAGAGCGGCGCGCAGCACATCCAGGTCGCGGGCGTTGTTCGGCGTCGTGTAGTGCCGCAGCCGGTCGGGCTGCGCCTTGGCACACCCGGCGGCGTAGGCGGCGGCCTTCCGGTTCATGGCCTGCTTGACGGCCCAGGTGGGGTGCTGCGCTGAGTGGTTGGGTCCCTTGAGGAACGCTTTCGGGTTCTGGCAGGAGAGCGGGTCGGAGCGGCCCACGCCGCGTGGCGCGTAGCCGATGAAGTCGTAGCGTGCGTTGAGGCGCTTCCACAGTCCGCCGAGCTTCGGATAGAGGGGGAAGGTCATCGCGTTGCCGCCCGGCCCACCCGGGTTGTAGACCAGCGGGCCCTGGTACTCCGCGGCGTTCCCGGTGGCCCGGGCCCTGCTGACGGTGAGGGAGATGTGCTCGCCGTCCGGCCGCGTGTAGTCCACCGGGACCCGGACGGTGCCGCACTCGGCGGATGCGGGCAGGTGCTCGGCGGCGGGGCAGGGCTGCCACCGGATGCCCTGGGCCGCGGCGTCCCCGGCCGCCGCCCGGACGCCGGCCGCTTCCGGCACGCTGTTCGTGGGAGGGAGCGCTCGGTGTGGAGCGGCCGAGGCCGCCGCGGGGGCAGAGGCCAGTGTGAGGGCCAGGGCACCGACTGTGGAGGGGATCGCTGCTGCGCGCATTGAGGCTCCCGCTGGTCTCGCTGTCGCTCCGTCAGCCATGCCCGGGGCACCGCCGTTCATATTGGATGCTCAGCGGCTCATACGCAGATGTAAAGCACCCCCTCGCGGTGTCGCGGAACGCCCCTCGGATGGGCTGAGCGCCTGCCTCCCGCCGGGCCGGCTCAGCGCGGGGCCGGTCCGGCGCGGTGCTTGTACCAGCGCTTGAGCTCCCTGCGCGGGCGGCGCGGAAGCCGGGCGTCCTTGAGCACGTACGCCGCGAAGTTCAGGGCGTCCCAGCGGTAGTTGGCGTCCATGGGCCGCCCCGTCGCGTACGCGAGGAACAGGCTGCGGAACTCCGCCTCGCCGAGGAGTTCCGGCAGCTCCGGCGCCACCTTGGCGACGATGTCGGCGCGCTTGGCCCGCAGCGCCCTGGCCTGGATCTCCAGCCGGTCCCCGTCGAATCCGGGCGGCGCGGGCGCGTCGGCGACCAGCGCCGACAGCAGCGTGGCCTGTGCCCGGCCCAGGCGGGCCCGCGCTTCATCGGACACCGGTGGCCTCCTGATGCGCCGCGTTCACCACGGCGCTGATCTGCTCCAGTTCCCCGGCGAGCTCGGCGACCGGCGGGAAGTTCTCGTCCCGCTCCAGCAGCACCCCGGGCGGCACCGTCCTGGCGCACAGCTCGGCCAGGACGTCCAGCACGGGCCCGGTCACCGGATGCCCGTGGCTGTCGTGCCAGACACCGCCGCGTTCGACGCCGCCCGCCACATGGACGTACGCCAGTGCCTCCAGCGGCAGCCGGTCCAGCGCGGCCACCGGGTCCTCGCCGCGGTTCACCCGGTTGGTGTGCAGATTGGCCACGTCGATCAGCAGGCCCACCCCGGTGCGCTCGACCAGCTCGGCGAGGAATTCGCCCTCGCTCAGCTCCTCGTCCGGCCAGCTGATGAGCGCCGCGATGTTCTCCACGGCGAGCGGTACGGGCAGCGCGTCCTGGGCGATGCGGATGTTCTCGCACAGCACGTCCAGCGCGTCCCGGGTGCGGGGCACCGGCAGCAGGTGGCCGGCCTCCATCCGGGGCACTCCGGTGTCGCCGCCGCCGGCCCTGACGAACGCGATGTGCTCGGTCACCAGGGGAGTGCCCAGCGCCTCGGCGCACTCCGCGAGCGCCGCGAGCCGGCCCGGGTCGGGGCGCTCGGCGCCCCCGAGGCCGAGCGCCACCCCGTGCGGCACCACGACCGTGCCGCGCTCCCGCAGCCGCAGCAGCGGCTCGGGCAGATGGCCGGGACAGATGTTCTCCGCGACGACCTCCACCCAGTCGATGCCCGGCAGTGCCTCGATGCCGTCCGCGATCTCCGGCCGCCAGCCGATCCCGGTGCCCAGCCTCTCCATCTCTCGCTCCTCCCCCATAGGTGCAAAAGGACTTCTTCTCCCTCGGCGCGGGTTCATTCCCGGCACCCGGCACCTCAGAGCTGAACTTGAGCTTCAGCGGCTCGGCGAATCTTGCCCCGCCCCTCAGTTGTTCCGATGAGGGGGTGCCCCTACCGGACGCAGCGCGGGGTGCTCCGCGACGACCGTGCAGGAGCCGGGCGCGATCTCGGTGAATCCGGCGTCCCGCACCACGGGGAGGTCGCTGCCGGTCAGCTCCGCCCAGTGCGCCCCGTCCCGGGCCGGGCGCACCGCCAGCGGAAAGCCGGCCCGGTGCCAGGCCGTTCGCCCGGCGGTGTCCAGCTGCCACCAGGCCAGCTGGGCGCCGTGCCCCGCCTGGGCCATTGCCTTGCCCGCCGACATCTCCACCTCGGGATTCAGCCACAGCACCGGCGTACCGGCGGCGGGCGCGGCCGGCGGCTCCGGATCGTCCAGCTCCGTACCCGACACCTGGAGCCGCGCCAACTCCTTGGGCCAGCCGTCCAGCGGGACCGGCGGAAAGACCCGCACCTCGGCCGTACGCCCCGCCACGGTGATCCCCGCCAGCGACTCCGTACGCCGCCACTCCGAACCCCGCGCCCGCCGGACGACCTTGCGGATCTGACGCTCCTCCCACAGCCGCACCCGCTTGTGCCACTCGCCGGTCTCCTCGACCGTACGCGGGTCGGCAAGCAGCGTGAGCACCGCGCGGGCCGCCGTCTCCAGCGCTTCCGTACGGACGGGCGGTGCCGCGCGCTCGATCCGGACGACGAGGGGCAGGACGAAGCGTTCGGGTTCGGCGGAGTGCGGGGCGGCGGAGTCTGAAACGGTCACCGGTTCAGTCTGCCAGCGGCCGGCCTCCCGCCTATGCTCTGGCCCGTGAGGCTGGAGAGTGTGGGACGGCGCTACCGGACGGGCGGGCCCTGGGTCCTGCGCGGGGTGGACCTCGAAGTGCGGGCGGGCACCCTGGTGCGGGTGGAAGGCGGCAACGGGAGCGGCAAGTCCACGCTGCTGCGGCTGCTCGCGGGGATCGACGCGCCCAGCGCGGGGCGGGTCCGCGGGCGCCCCCGGAGACGCGGCTACGTTCCCGAACGCTTCCCCGCCGCACTGCCGTTGACGGCTCTCGGCTACCTCACCCACCTGGGCCGGGTCCGCGGCCTGAGCAGCCGCGAGGCCGCCCGGGAGGGCGCCGCCTGGCTGGAGCGGTTCGGCGCCCAGCAGTACGCCGCCACCAGGATGCGGGAGCTGTCCAAGGGCAGCGCCCAGAAGGTGGCCGTCGCGCAGGCCCTCGTCGGCCGCCCCGACCTGCTGGTGCTCGACGAGGCGTGGACCGGCCTCGACCAGCCCGCGCGCGAGGTCCTTGACAGCGTGGTGCGAGAACGGGTCGCCGAGGGCGGCGCCGTGGCGTTCGTCGACCACGATCCGGCGCGGCTCGCCGGGACTCCGGACGTCACCGTGCGGGTCGCGGCCGGTGGCCGGGTGGCGGTCGCCGAGGCGGGCGCGGCGGTGGCCCGGCCCGGGAACGGCGCGCGACGGCCCCCGATGACGCGCATCGAAGCACTGGGAGCGCCCGGCGCCGGGGTCCCCGACGGCTTGCCGGGAAGCGCGCGGTGGAGGCTCGCGCCCGACGGCCGGCTGTTGCTGACGCTGCCAAGTGCCGCTTCCGACACGGCGCTGCGGGTGCTGTTGGCCGCCCGGCCCGGCTGGCACGTCCGCTCCGTACGGCCGCTCGCAGAGCGGGAACTCGCAGAGCGGGAAGGGGACTTCGCATGAGAGCCACGCTCGCACTGACCCGCTACCAACTCGCCCTGCTGGTGCGCTCCCAGCGGTGGCTGGCGCCGCTGCTGCTGTACGCCGGGCTGCTGGCCGTCGGCGTACGGGCCGGGCAGCCGCTGCTGGACTCGCTCGGAATCGCCGCCGCCACGCTGCTGCCCGCAGCCGCCTGGCTGGTGCGTACCTGTGTGACCGCCGAGCCCCAGGCTGCCCGGCACTGCGCGGCGGCTGCCGCCGGGGCCTGGCGGGTGCACCTCGCGGGCGTCCTCGCCGGGGGAGCGGCGGCCCTGCTGTTCGGATGCGCGGGGGCGGGAGTGGTGATCGGGGTGAGTGCCCCGCGAAGTACCGACGGGACAGCCGCGGTTCCCGTGCTGCCTGCCGTGGGCGCGGGGCTGTGCGGGGTGCTGGCGTGTGTGCTGATGGGGGCCGCCGTCGGGGCTCTGGGCAACCGGCCGCTGATCCACTCGCCGGGGTACGCGGTGAGCGCGACGCTGCTGGGGAGCATTGCGGCCCTCGCGCTCGGGGCCTCGCCGGCCAACGCGGCGGTGACCGGGTTGGTCCGCGGCTCCAGCCAGGGAGAGGTCCAGGTGCCGTGGGTGGCGCTGTTGGGAGCTGTGGCGGTAGCGGCTCTCGCCGCTACCGCCGCCTGCTCCCTGGCCACCCGGCGGCCGTGAGAGGGGCGCGCCCCGCAGGGTCGCGGGGGACTGCTCCCCCTGGGGGTACCTCCCGGCCGGAGTCCCCCAGCCTCCGGCCGGGAGGTGCCCCCAGGACTCCGGCCGGGAGGTACCCCCACCAGCCACGACGTGCCCGCACACGGGCACTGCCGCGACTGCGTCGGTGGGTTTCCGCCTCAGTGCTTCCAGGGCCCCGTGACCGCGAAAGTCGTGCCGGGCTTGTAGCAGTTGACGTACATGGTGCGGCCGTCGGGAGCGAAGGTCACGCCCGCGAACTCGCCCCACTCCGGCTCCTCGGGGGTGCCGATGTTCTGGGCGCCCCGCGCCATCGGGTAGACCTTGCCCTGCCGGGTGAGACCGAAGACGTGCTGGGCGCCCTCACCGTCCTCGCACACCATCAGACCGCCGCTGGGGGCGAGGCAGATGTTGTCCGGTTCCTCGCCCGGCAGTTGCACATCGGTGTCCGGGCCGAAGACGATGACGAGGGTGAGGCGGCGGCGCCGCGGGTCGTAGCGCCAGATCTGACCGAAGTGGTCCTGCTGGGAGCCCTCCGCGCTGCGCGCGTAGCTGGAGACGAAGTAGACGCTGGAACCGCCCCAGTAGCAACCCTCCAGCTTCTGCGCGTGGGTGATGCCGCCCTTGCCGAAGTCCTGGAACCGGACGGGGGTTTCCTTGGCGAGCGGATCGGGGACCTCGACCCATTCGATGCCGTCGAAGGAGGTGCCCGTCTCGGTGACGGCGGAGAGGTCCGGAACACCCGGCACCCGCATGGCCTCCAGCTTGCCGCCCGCGTGCAGCGAACCGTAACCGCCCTTGGGCTTCTTGGGCAGGAAGCGGTAGAAGAGGCCGAACGGCTTCTCGAAGGCGTCCTCGGTCTCGTACACGACACCCGTGCCGGGGTCGAAGGCGACGGCCTCGTGCTGGAAGCGGCCCATCGCCTTCAGCGGTTCGACGGAGGTGGGAGGGCGGCGGTCGAAGCCGACTTCGAAGATGAAGCCGTGGTCCTTGGTGTAGCCCTCCTCACCGGCCTTGAACTCGGTCTCCTCGCAGGTCAGCCAGGTGTCCCAGAGGCTCGGTCCGCCCGCGCAGTTGGTGGAGGTGCCCGCGATGCCGACGCGTTCGGTCAACACCTTGTTGTCGCGGTCCACTTCGATGACGGTGCAACCGCCCTTGGCAGCGGGGTCGTAGGTCAGGCCCTCCACGGTGGGGACGGGCACCCGGCCGTCCATCCGGTTCTCGTGGTTGCGCACCAGCCAGGTGCGGCCCCGGCTCCCCTCGAAGGCGGCCATGCCGTCGCAGTTGCTGGGCACCTTGCCCTCGCCGGAGCGGAGCGGGTCGCCCTCGCGGGAGAGCACCTTGTAGCGGAAGCCCTTGGGCAGATCGAGCAGCCCGTCGGGGTCGGGGACCAGCGGGCCGTAGCCTGCGCTGCCGCCGGTGGCCTGGGCGGCGGCGGTCCCTGTGAACAATTCCGAGAGCGCGCCGCTGAAGGCGACTGCGGCCCCGGCGGCTCCGGTTCTTGCCAGCACTTGGCGTCGGGTGGTGGACATCGGGCACTTCTCCCCTGGTGGCGGACAGGTGACCAAGTGTGTGTACCACGCGCACCAGCGTGCGCACACTGATCAGAACGCAACCGAAGTGAACCTGCGACCCGATCAGCTCGACGGGGCCGTGACCAGCGCGCCGCCGTCCCGGGCGAGCGCGGTCAGCCGGGAGATCGCCCGGAAGTACTTCTTCCGGTAACCGCCCTTGAGCATGTCCTCGCTGAACAGCTTGTCGAAGGGCACCCCCGAGGCCAGTACGGGCACCTCGCGGTCGTAGAGCCGGTCGGCGAGCACCACCAGGCGCAGCGCCGTGGACTGGTCGGGGACCGGCGTCAGCCCTGTCAGACAGACCGCCTGCACGCCACTGACCAGTGCGCCGTAGCGGCTGGGATGGACCCGTGCGAGATGGCCCAGCAGTGCGGGGAAGCCGTCCAGCGAGGCGCCGGGTATCCGGTGTGCTGCGCGGGTGACGTCCTCGGCGGCGTACGGCTCGGGCGCTTCGGGCAGCCCGCGGTGGCGGTAGTCCTCGCCGTCGATGCGCAGGGTGCGGAAGTGTGCGGACAGGCCCTGGATCTCCCGCAGGAAGTCCGCCGCGGCGAACCGCCCTTCGCCCAGCTTGCCCGGCAGCGTGTTCGAGGTCGCCGCCAGTGCCACGCCGTTCTCCACCAGCCTGGCCAGCAGGCTGGAGACGAGCACCGTGTCGCCCGGATCGTCCAGCTCGAACTCGTCGATGCACAGCAGCTGGTGGCCGCCGAGAGTGCGTACCGTCTGCTGGAAGCCCAGCGCGCCCACGAGGTTGGTCAGCTCGACGAAGGTGCCGAACGCCTTACGCTCCGGCGCCGCCGGTGCCGCGTGCCACAGGGAGGCGAGCAGGTGCGTCTTGCCGACGCCGTAGCCGCCGTCCAGGTACACCCCGCGCGGGCCGGCGGGAGCAGCCCCGCGCGACTGCTTCGGTACCCGGCGGAACCAGCGCTTCGGCCCGCTGTCGCTGCCACCGGACCGCCGGCCGGCGTCGAGGCCGTCCGCGAATCCGCCGAGCACCCGTACCGCCTCGGTCTGGCTCGGCTGGGCGGGGTCGGGTATGTAGCTGGCGAAGCGCACGCTGTCGAAGCGCGGAGGCGGCACCATCTCGGCCACCAGCTGGTCGGCCGGAACGTGCGGCTCCCGAGCGGTGAGTGCGACGGGAGTGCCGGGCGCGACGGGTGCGTCGCCGAGGCCGCCGGTCGCGTCGGAGCCGGTCCCGGATATGTGCGCTTCGGTCGTTGACACGATTGTCATGCTAGTCGCCCGGCGCCCGCGGGCGTGCGGCCCACCAGGCGTGCGCCATGCCACACTGCGCGCATGCGACGCCTGTTCCCATCGAGTACAGCCCCCGTATCCGCCCCGGACGCCCCGGCGCCGGACAGGCCGGCCCCGGAGTGGAGCATCGAGGAGATCGCCGAGGAGTACGCCTACCCGCCCGTCGGCGAGGGCGCCGACGAAGCCGACCGGTGGCTGCGCGGCAACATGGTGGCCTCCCTGGACGGCGCCATCCACCACGGCGGGCGCTCCCAGCCGCTCTCCTCCAAGGCCGATATGTGGATCTTCGGGGTGCTGCGGGCGCTCGCCGACGTGGTGGTCGTCGGCGCCCGGACCGTACGCCAGGAGGGCTACCGGCCCGCCAAACGGCGCAAGGGTTTCGCCGACCGCCGCGCCGCTGCCGGGCAGCCGCCGGCGCCCGCGATCGCCGTGGTCAGCGCCAGTCTGGAGCTGGACTTCTCGGCGCCGCTGTTCACCGAGCCCGTCGTCCCCACCCTGCTGCTCACCGGCAGCGGCGCCCCGGCCGATCAGGTGGCGCGGGCGAAGGAGGCCGGCGCGGAGGTGGTCTTCGCGGGCGAGGGCAGTGCCGTGGACCCCGCACGGGTGCCCCGCCTGCTGGCCGAGCGGGGGCTGCGGCGGCAGCTGACCGAGGGAGGTCCCACATTGCTGGGGGAATTCGCCGACGCGGGGGTACTCGACGAGTTGTGTCTGTCCATCTCCCCCCGGATCGTCGCGGGATCGGCGCCGCGGATCATGAATGGGCCCGTCCTGCCCGACCCCGACGAGTTCACGCTCGAGGGGGTGCTCGAAGAGGAGGGGTTCCTCTTCACGCGTTACCGTCGGTTGCGAACCGTTGCGGAATGAGACGTTCCGGTTACCTGTCGCTGGGCAGACTGACAACCGCAGGAACCGCAGGAACCGCAGGAACCGTGGGAACACGGCAGCAGGGTTTCTTTCCGACCGTTCGACCGGAGAAGGGGCGCCCGTCGTGATCACGACAGTGCTGATGATCGAGAAGCCGCTGGTGTCCGCCGACGCGGAGATGGTGACGACGCTGCACGGCGAGGAGCCCGTCTCCTTCGTCGTCCTCATGCAGCCGCGCGGCGACCAGGACCGGCTGCTGCGAGCGCTGGACGATGTGGCGCTCGGCGAACTGGACCAGGTGGTGCGCGAGGCCGAGGAGCCCGAGGGCGGTGAGGCGGTCGGCCCCGCGGAGCAGGCCCTGGAGCTCTCCCTGAAGCGCCTCAGAGACGCTGGCTGCGAGGCTGTCGGCCAGATCATCGAGGAGCACCCCCTCGACGTCCTGAAGTCGGTCGCGGAGCAGACCCGCGCCGACGAGGTCATCGTCATGACCGCCCCCCACCTGGTCGAAGAGTTCTTCCACCGCGACTGGGCCTCCCGCGCCCGGCACAAGGTGGGGGTCCCGGTACTGAAGCTGTTCGCGCATAACGAGTAGTGAGGGGGCGGCCCCTTGCTCCGGCCGGGGGTCCGGGGGTTGTCCCCCGGGTGGATGCAGTGCGCATAACGAGTAGTCGAGTAGTGAGGGGGGCGGCCCCCTCCCTCCGGCCGGGGGTCCGGGGGGTGCCGAGGGGCGGGGAGGGCGAGGGCTCACATGAGGTCAGTGCTCACATGAGGTGAGGTGAGGGCTCACGTGAGGTGAGGGGTCGCACCGCATAAGCTTGCGCCGTTCCTCGTCCTCCCCGGCCCTGAAGGCCGGGGAGGTGCCCGCCCGAGCCAGCAGGAGAAGTCCGTATGACCGCTGCCGCCACTCCCTCCCTCCCCTCCGCCATGGAGCGGCCGCACTTCGTCGGGATCGGTGGCGCGGGGATGTCCGGCATCGCGAAGATCCTGGCGGTGCGCGGCGCTCGGGTCGCGGGCAGCGACGCTCGTGAGTCCGCGACGGCCGACGCGCTGCGCGGCTTCGGAGTGACCGTCCACATCGGTCACGACACCGCGCATCTGGCGCCCGACGCGACCGCGGTGGTCGTCTCCAGCGCCATCCGCGAGGACAACCCGGAGCTGGTCGAGGCGAACCGGCGCGGTCTGCCGGTGCTGCACCGGGCCGATGCGCTGGCCGCGCTGATGGAGGGGCTGCGGCCGCTGGCGGTCGCCGGTACGCACGGCAAGACGACGACCACCTCGATGCTCGCCGTCAGCCTGGCCGACCTGGGCCTGGACCCCTCGTACGCGATCGGCGGCGACCTGGAGGGCCCCGGCTCCAACGCGCACCAGGGCACCGGGGAGATCTTCGTGGCTGAGGCCGACGAGAGCGACCGGAGCTTCCACAAGTACGCGCCCGAGGTCGCCATCGTCCTCAATGTCGAACTCGACCACCACGCCAACTACGCCTCGTTGGAAGAGATCTACGAGTCCTTCGAGACGTTCGCCGGACGCATCGTGGACGGCGGCACCCTGGTGATCTCCGCGGACCACGAGGGTGCGCGCGAGCTGACCCGCAGGCTGCGTGCCGCTCCGCGCGACCGCGCGCTCACCATCCGTACGTACGGGGTGGCCGAGGACGCCGACGTACGGGTTCTCGAGATCACGCCGAAGGGGCTGACCAGCGAGGTCACCGTCGTGCTCGACGGTGCGGAGCTGACCTTCGACGTCTCGGTGCCCGGCAACCACTACGCCCTCAACGCGGTGGCGGCGCTCACCGCGGGCGCGGCGCTGGGGGTGCCCGCCGGGGAGCTGGGGCGCGGGCTCGGCTCGTACACCGGTGTCAAGCGCCGCCTCCAGCTCAAGGGGCTGACCCGCGGCGTGCAGGTGATCGACTCCTACGCCCATCACCCCACCGAGATGACCGCCGACTTGGAGGCCATCAGGGGTGGCGCCGAGAATGGACGGGTGCTGGTGGTCTTCCAGCCGCACCTCTTCAGCCGCACCCAGGAGCTGGGCAAGGAGATGGGGGAGGCCCTGACGCTGGCCGACGGCTCGGTGGTGCTGCCGATCTACCCGGCCCGCGAGGACCCGATCCCGGGCGTGACCAGCGCGCTGATCACGGACGCCGCACAGGCGGCAGGCGCCGCCGTACGCGCCATGGACACGCCCGCCGAGGCCGTGGACGCGGTGGTGGGAATGGCGGAGCCCGGCGATCTCGTTCTCACCATGGGCGCGGGTGACGTCACGGAACTGGGCCCCAGGATCCTCGCCCGGCTCGCGGAGTGACCGGCGGCCCGACCGCCCGCACCCTTCCGTACCCCGAACCAGCGCTCGAGGAGCCGAGGACCGAGGAGCCGAGATGTCCTACGAGATCGACAAGTCCGAGGAGCAGTGGCGCGCGGAGCTGACGCCCGAGGAGTACCACGTGCTGCGCGAGGCCGGTACGGAGCGCCCGTTCACCGGTGAGTACACCGACATCAAGACCACCGGCGTCTACGAGTGCCGGGCCTGCGGCGCCGAGTTGTTCCGCTCTGACACCAAGTTCGCCTCCCACTGCGGGTGGCCCAGCTTCTACGACCCGGCCGACTCGGACGCGGTCGAGCTGCTGACCGACCGCTCCATGGGCATGGTCCGCACCGAGGTCCGCTGCGCCCGCTGCGGCTCCCACCTCGGCCATGTCTTCGAGGGTGAGGGCTACCCGACCCCGACCGACCAGCGGTACTGCATCAACTCGGTCTCGCTGCGGTTGGTGCCGGAGGGGTGACGCGAGCCCTCGAATCAACCGACAGCTTCAGGGCGCCTTCACGTCGCGGCAGTGGTGCTGCTCGGCGGACTGCCGCGCGAACGCCGTGAGCAGGTCGGCCCGGAGGGCGGCCGAGTCCCCTCGCACGGGCACCTTTCCCGGACCTGTCACGTCGCTGTCCACGGTGCCGCGCAGCACGTACAGCGCCCGTCCGCCGGTGCCGGGACACTCGGCGGTCGCCCACGCGAGGTGACCGTCCTTCTCCTGCCCCCGCTCCCCCCGCACGCGTGAGGCGGCGACCTCGTTCGCGAAGCTCTCGGCGTACGGGCCGTAGTAGGCCGAGATCCAGTACCCGGGCACCTGCGGATCGTCCGACGTGGTAAGCACGCAGTCCTCCACCGGTGCCGACCCGGCGGGCCGCGTGGCCCAGACATGGTTCAAGCCCGCTCGCGCGGCGGCCCGGGAGCGCGGGCGCAGCGCTGCGCAGGTACCCGTGGCCTCGGTGACGCGGACCGGACGGTCGCGAGGGCTGCCGGCCAGGCCCGTGAGGGAACCTCCCTCCGGATCCGCGCAGCCGAAGGCGCCGGCGGCCTTCCTGGAGGTCGCCGTCACAGCGGCGGCGAAGTCCCGGCGCCGGTCGCCGGACAGCGCCTTTCCGCCCGAACCGCGGTCCAGGCGCGCGGTGACCAGCAGGCTCTCGTCCTTCTTGCCGCGGCACCGCAGCCAGAGCGAGGCACGGGGCGTCCCAACGTCGTTCAGCAGCACCCCTGGCCAGGTGCCGAGCGGGGAGACCGGCGGGCTGTACGCCGACAGCCCGGTACGGCGCAGGAACCTCATGGCGCCCTCGTTCCGCGAGCCTCGGCGCACCTGGATGCTCAGGCCGGTGCCGCCGCCGGTGGCCTCCGCCCGGCAGGAGGCCAGCACCCCAGGCCCGTCCACCGGAGTGTCCCGGGCCCCCACCTCGTCGCTGCCCAAGGCGCCGCGGATCTGCTGGGCGGCGAGGCTCCCCGCGCAGGCGCGGTTCAGCTCCCGGGCGTCCCGCCAGCTCTGGAGTGTCCCGGTCGCGTAGAGCACACCGACGACCAGCAGGAGGCAGCCCAGGATCCCGCCGAGAGCGATACCGGCCTTCTTGCCGGCACGGCTCCTTCTGTTCTCACGCATTGTCGATTGCTTTCTCCAGCACGAGGGAACTGGCCCGCACCATCGAGCGGTGCGTCACCCGCCGGGACGCCCGAGGTTGATCAGGGCCTGTTCCCGTCCGTCGCTGTAGGTCCCCTGCCCCTCGTGCTGGATCACTCCGATCTCGGGGGCGGGTTTGCCGGATTCGATGCCCGGGTCGCCGCCTTGGGCCTCCACCCACTTCACCACGAGCGCGTCCATCTGTTTGTGGCCGGTGTTGAATGTCTTGGCCGCCTCTTCCGCCCCGACCTTGGTCGCGTCCGCGATGGCTTCCTTGGACCAGTCGTACGCCCCGAAGTCCCACACACGGCTGACGATGTCGACGACCGGAACGCCGGCCTTGGCCCACTTCGGAGGCACGAAGTCGACCGACGCGTTCCCAGCGGTGACGTGGTGGTTGACGTCGCGGGCCCACTGGATGGCGGCATCCTTCTTGTCCAGGGCGACGTCCGTCAACACACCGTCATAGTGGCCCCAGACGTTGCCGATGGCCATGATGGCGTTGTTCCGCCGGTCGATGTCCTTGGTGTCCCCGTTGATGGGGTTCTGGACCAGCTTGTCGGCCGAGTACTGCCGCTCCGCGTTGAACATGTCCGCGAACGCCTTCGGATCGTCGGCCACGCCGCGCATCACCTTGTCGAGGACCTGCGGGTCCAGGGCGACCCGGACGTTCCCCTCCTCGTCCTGGAAGACCCCCGAATCGATGTTCTTCTCGCTCTCGTAGGCGGGATTCGCCTGGGTGAGGATCTCGTGCGTGTCCGGGGTGTAGTCGGTCAGGATGTGGCCCATCGGCGTCCTGAGGTTCGGGGGCATGTCCTCGTCGAGATGCGTGGCGGCGTACTGCATCACGCGCGCCTCGGCCTCCGAATGGCCGCCCAGCGGATGCTTCGTCCCGGGCACCTCGCCGGTGGCCGCCGCCTCCAGCGCCTGGCCGAAACCGATCTTGTTGGTGAGGTCGGCGAGGGCGTCCATCTCTTTGGGTGACCCGTAAAGGCCGTTGAGGATGTACCTGGGCCAGTCCCGGTCCTCGAGCAGGTACTGGAGGCGGTCGCTGCCCTTCGGGTCGAGGTAGCTGGTGGAGGCGGCCGGGTCCTTGCCCAGCAGGCCCAGCACGCCGTCCAGCGGGTCGTATACGACGCCCTTACGCGCGGGCTGGCCGTTCCACTGGTCCCACAGCCCGTGGCCCTTGTCCTTCTCGGCTTTGATGATGTCGTCGCCGAGGGTCTGGAGGAAGGAGCCGTCGTACTTCCCGCCGTTCTTCATCAGGGTCACGAACTCCTGGTATCCGTAGATGGGCTCGGTTCTGCTGGCGAAGTTCTTCGTGCCCACCTCCCTGAGTCCGGCGAGGAATTCCTTGTTGAATCTGCCGTCGTCGCTGTTGAGCCAGTCCTGGTAGCGCTTGGAGGTCACCGGGAGCTTCTCGATGTCCTTGGGGACGTTGGTGGCGGCGGCGATGGTCGTGCTGACTTTCTTCTCCAGCCAGTCACCGTCCTTGCCCATCCCGCGCAGCTCGTGGGCGAGCTGGACGGTGTTCTCGGAGCCGCCCAGGCCCCGGACGAACGCCTGACTGAAGGCCCTGTCGCCCTTGTTGCCATCGAGGAGCGTACGCAGCTCCTTCTTCTCCTTGTCGCCGAGGTCGTCGCCGTCGGCGACCTTCTTGGCCAGGTCACCGGCGCGCTTGCCCTCGTACGCCTCCGGGTCGCCCGAGGCCTTCGAGTTGAAGCCGCCGTCGACGCCCTTGCCGTCCACGTCCTTGGTGACGCGCTCCAGGGCGGTGCGGTAGCCGAAGTCGGCCTTGTCGATCTCCTTGATCTGGTCCATGAGGAGGTCGGTCCGGTGCTGCTCGCGTGCGGCGATGCCCCCTGGGTCGTTCTTGAACCCGCGCAGTTCCTCCGGCGTCATGTCCTGGAACTTCTTGGAGTCGTAGTCGGTGGTGACCTGGCCCGTCACGGGGTCGACCTTGTAGCCGTCCTCACGCGCCTGCTTGACCAGCTCTTTCAGCGCGTTCTTGAGCCGGGTCAGTTCGGTGTACGCCTCGGAGAGCTGCTCGGCGACCGCGTGCGCCTCCTTCATGGCACCCCACAGCTCATGCGCCGTGATACCGCCACTCTTGGCTGCGGCGGTGTAGCCGCGGCCGGCCCAGTTTCCGTTGCCGAGGGCGCCGCGCACGTGGGTGTCGTAGTTCGTCTTGAGCGTCTTGAACTTGTCCCCCATAGCCTTCCAGTCCTCGGAGGCGGGCTGGAGTGTGGACAAGTCCGTGTTCATCACGTCCTGATAGGTCAGGGCCATGGATCACTCCGAGGTGGGCGAGGGATTCGGCAGCAGCAGCGGGCCGTTGGGGTCGGTAGAGGGATCGGGCGGCGGCTTGGGAGCAGCGACCATGGACGGTGTGTCCTTGGTGACGCCGCTGCCCGGTTGCCCCTTCGGAATGAGGTCGTTGATCAGCGAGCCGTAGAGCTGATCGTTGTCGAAATAGAGGTTGTTCGCGGCACGCAGCGCCCCCATCTCTCCGTTGAGGCGCGCCAGTAGGTTGTTCACCTGCTGCCCCCAGTGCTTCATCGCCGCGTTGAGGCCGGCCCTGATCTCCCACTTGTCGAACTCGCCCGGGCCGCCCCACACCACGGTGTCCACCCGGCCGGCCGGTGCCTGCCCGGTGACGGACTGCGTGGCGCCCCCCGCGTGCTTGCCCGCCTTGACCGCGTCCGGAAGCAAGTCCCGTTCCAGGTACAAGGCGGCCTTCTTCTTGTCGGAGGGGGAGGAGGCCAAACGGTCACCCCCCGTCGAGGGGGCGCCCCCGCTGTCGAAACTGTTGAGTCGCAGCTGTGTCCGCGTATCTGCCGCGGACTTGAGTTGAGCCCACTCTTCATCGAACGACATGGGCACCGCCCCCTGGGATGGATCAAGTTATTGCGCAGCACGAGGAATGGGCTGGTTCGGTAAAGGGGCTTCATGAACTGCCGGAGCTACGGCAGCTTTGGTGCCCGGTAGCCCAGCTCTCAGCCATTTCTTTCACCGCGCTTTCTCCCTTCCACCGGAGTGCTGCAACAGCCCTGCAGCCGCTCCGGGACCCGGAGTCAAGCAGGTGGCCGCGATGGCGCGGAAGGTGATTCGATCGATTCGAAAGACGGCGTGAAGAAGGCAGATTCGTGATCACCATCCCGCTGAGCACGGACGTGCCGACGGCCGCGGCGGGCGATCTGCGGTGTGATGCGGCGGGTGCGGGGCTGTCGGCGGCGACGAATTGGTCCTGAACTTATGTACGATGCCGCGCTGTGACGACAGGAACACCTGGGGCGACGCCGTACGGTGGCCCACCGCCTCCTTCGATGATTCCCGCCAAGGACGTGCGGCCCCGGCGCATCTGGTACCTCATTGCCGCGGTGCTGGCGCTTGTGCTGGCAGGTAGCGGGGCCGCCGTCCTCGCGGTGACAGTGAAGGACGCGGTCGGCTCGGTCGACACCGCCCGAAGCTTCCCCGGCGGCGGCTCGCAGACGTTCAGCCTCACCGAGGGGGAAACCAAGGCAATCTACGTTTCCCAGTCCGGGAAGGGTCGGGTCAACTGCGAGATCCCGGAGATGCGGTCCGGGTCCATGACCCGGCCGGACAGCACCTTCCAGATCACCGCTGGGTCCCGCACCTGGGAGCGCGTCCTCGAGGTGAAACCAGGCAGCAGCGGCGACTACTCGCTCACCTGTACCTCGGAGCGCCAAGCCGAGTTCGCGATGGGGGACAAGCCGCGTGTGGGAGCCACGGTGGGCGCCACCTTCGCAGCGATCGCCCTCTTCTTCGCCGCGTTTGCCGCAGCCGTGACCATCAGCGCCGTCACCGCCGTCCGCCGTAACCGCCACCGCCGCCAACTTGCTGCCCGGCTGGCCCCATCACCGCAATGGGGCCAACCCCCGTTCGGCCCGCCCCCAGGGCCCTCGCCCGGCCCGCTGTCCTGAAGCCTGTCGCGGAAGGCGTGATCTGGCAGGTCGCCCCAGCTTCACAATGTTCGGGGTCATTCGGCATGGGCTAGTACTCCAGTGGCATTTCGCTATCAGTGCTGGTCCGAGTGCAGCCGTCCGGCTCGATGACGTCGCAGCCAGTAGTGCCCGGCTACCACCGCGAGCAGCGGCTCCCATGCCACTAGCCCTCCAGGAGGTTCAGGTCGGATTTGACGAGGGTTGTGGTCACGAGGAGTTCGGTGATGAGGTTGTGGTTGAGCGCGTTGCCGACGGGCTGGGGGATTTCGTCTTCCATGAGCCCGGGCACCGTGCAGCTGAGTCTTGTCCGTACGCCGGCGACGACGCGTGCCGCCCGCTTCCTGGTCCAGGACTGTGCCGGGCGCAGTTCGCCCAGTTCGGCCGCGACCTCGGCCCAGGTGAGAGGTTGTGGCTGGGGGTCGTTGCGCAGGTAGCGCTGGGCGAGGCAGATCAGGACCAGCTTCTCGGTGGCGGTCAGGTTCCACGCCTCGCCGTCGTGCGTGGCGGCCTCGCGCACACCGTCATCTCCTGTGCCGGGCGCCGGCGTGGCGATACGCACCTCCAGCAGGTGCTCCCGTTTCGGGCCGACGATGAACAGCGGGGTGAACCCGGACGCGAGCTCGACCCGGTCGCCGCCCAGCACCAGGCGCGCGCCCGGGAGCCGGATGGGCAGGCGTCCGCTGTTGTTCAGCACCCATCGCGAGTACTCCCGCGTGATGTAGCCGTGCCTGCGGCTCACACGCGGGTCGTGCGGTGCGACGCAGACATGCACTTCGGGTTCGTTGCGGCCGAACACGAGAGGAAAAGCGGCGTCGGGGGCCATGCTCATGCCGCCGTTGACGCCCATGACGAACAGGGTGCCGGGCTGCGCGGGCGGAACGCCGCGCGACAGGCTCCCGTAATCCTGCGGCAGCAGGTTGACCTTGCTCGGTGGCCGCGACGGCGACAGCGTCATCGTCCCTGCCTCCCCGTCCTCGTTCAAGACGCTCGACAGCACGCCGGCCGCTTCCTGACGTGCGGGGGCCCGGCGCGGGCCGTCCCCGTTCCTGTGAACTGACATGACCATCGCTCCAAGCGTCCGAACCAACTCCTATACGGAATGGCCCGCTGCCGCCCGGGGGCCGGGCGGCAGCGGGACGGCGGATTACGGCGCGGGAGCGGGCGCCGGCTCGGGCGCCGGTTCCGGCGCGGGCTCAGGCGCGGGTTCCGGTTCCGGTGCGGGTTCCGGCTCGGGCTCGGGTTCCGGTGCGGGCTCTGGTTCGGGTTCGGGTTCGGGTGCGGGTTCCGGCTCGGGCTCGGGTTCGGGTGCGGGTTCCGGCTCGGGCTCGGGTTCGGGTGCGGGTTCCGGCTCTGGTTCGGGTTCCGGTGCGGGCTCTGGTTCGGGTTCGGGTTCGGGTGCGGGTTCCGGCTCGGGTTCGGGTTCGGGTGCGGGCTCTGGCTCCGGTGCGGGCTCTGGCTCCGGTTCGGGTTCCGGTTCGGGTTCCGGCTCCGGTTCGGGTTCTGGTGTGGGCTCGGGCGTCGGTTCTGGTGTGGGCTCGGGCGCGGGCTCGGGCGCGGGCTCGGGCGCCGGCTCCGGTGCAGGCTCCGCCTCCGGCTCTGAAGCGGGCTCCGGTGCGGGTGCGGGTGCGGGTGCGGGAGCAGGCTCTGGCTGCGGCTCAGGAGCAGGCCCGGGCTCGGGTTCCGCCGCAGGCGCCGGTGCGGGTTCCGGGGCAGGCGCGGGCGGAGCCGGAGCCTCGCCCTCGAACGCTGGCGGAGCCGGAGCGTCAATCTCGGGCGCCGGGGGCGGGGCAGGGGCCTCACCCTCCGGTGCGGTCGGTGCCGGAGCTTCACCTTCAGGCGCAGGCGGGGCAGGGGCCGCACTTTCAGGCGTCGTCGGCACGGGTGTAGTCGGCGGGGCAGGGGCCTCACCTGCAGGCGCCGGGGGTGCCGCTGGAGCAGGAGCCTTGCCCTCGGGCGCAGGCGGACCTGGAGGTGCCGGAGTCTCACCCGCAGGCGCAGGCGCAGGCGCAGGCGCTGGGGCCGGTGCTGGGGCCGGGGTCGGTGCCGGGGCCTCGCCCTCAGGCGGCGGGGCAGGAGCCTCCGGAGCCGGAGCCGGAGCGACCGGTGCCCCTGGCACCGGAGCCGCCCCAGGCGGCGGCGGTGCCTGCGTCGCCGCACGCGCCGCCTCTGCACGCGCCGCCTCTGCACGCGCCTCCTCCGCACGTGCCAGATCCGAAGGTGACGAACCAGGACCAGGCGGCGCCGGCGGGGGCGCCAGCTCGGAGAGGCTGCCCAAAGGCTGATTGGGCAGTATGCCGTTGTTGATCGGTCCGGGGATATACGGGGCTGGGCCATTCGCTTGGCCGGGTGGTTTGGTGACACCCGCGGAGACCTCGCCCCGAGTGGGTTGGAACGCCGGGTTGAGCGGGTCCTGCGATGGGTCCGGCGGAATCCCGCCGTCCATCTCACGTATGGCCCTCTTGTACTCGGGCGTGGCGTGCTCGTTGACGTAAGCACTCGCGTTCCACAGGGCGCCTAGCGCACCGGTGACGGGTGGAATCCGCTTGAGAATCCCCTTCGACGCGTCTTTTCCGCCGTCTTCGCCCTCGGTTTCGGGAAGCTTCCGAACACTTTCCGGGTCCCTGTAACCCTCAATGGAATCCACGGCCTGATCAGGGGTGACGAAGGCGGTGTAGCCACCGTCGAACGTGCGCCCCCAGAAGTCGCCCCAGTTCCACTCGGGACCGGGAGCGGGCTCGTCCGCGAGGTCGTTGGCGTTCGCCCCGTCGGGCGGACCCCCACGCTCAGGCGCCGACGGGGCACTGTCCGCGGGAGCCTCCTGGCCGGCCGGGGGTTCGCCCGGTGCGGGCGGGCCGGGAGCCGCGACCGGTGGTCCCTCCGGAGCCGGTGCCCCGGATTCCGGGGACGGCGGTGGCACGGCCTCCGGTCGGCCGTACAGCTGGTCGTACGGCGATTCCGTGGCCTTGCCGTCGGCCCATTTCCCGGAAATGAAGTCGGACAGAGGTGTATCGGCAGGGGGCAATCCCGGACCCTCGCGGGTATCCGTGTTTCCGGCTTGCGGGCCCGCCGTGGACGGCTCCGGCCCCTGCGGCGGAGGGGGCGGCGCGGGCTCGTCCGAGCCTTCCGGGGGTGTCGTGGGCTGCGGAGGCGCCGTCTCACTGATGTGATGCTGCTGTTGCTGGTGGTCCCGGGCGGTCGCGGCTTGCGCCAGGCCCGGCTGCGAGACCGCCGACAGCAGCCAGGCGCCGAACCCCAGCGCCCCGGTCAGCACCGCGGTACGAACCTTCTGGCGGTCCCACAGCGGCTTCATGTTCCGCTCCGACCGCGGCG
>NZ_JBQQBT010000019.1:0-139984 GCF_052245835.1 Streptomyces sp. 8N114
CACAGAACTCGCTGATACCACCGTCGAAACGGAACGTCTCCTCCGCGACACCCTCCCCCTCCAGCCCGCGCTCGTCCCGCACGACAATCGTCAGCCCAGGCACCAGAAACGCCGTCTGACGGGCACGCGCATGCAACGTCTCCAAAGAGAGCCTGGCGTCCTTCAGGAAGATCTGCCGATCCGCCCAATAACGCACCCGGGTGCCCGTGCGGTTCTTGGGGATCTTCTTGCCCTTGAGCAGCCCGCTGGAGGGGTCGAACGGTGCGTCGGGCCCGGACTCGGTGAAGATGCCGGGCACACCGCGGCGGAAACTGATGGTGTGCGTCCTGCTGCTGCGGTCGACCTCGACGTCCAGCCGGGAGGAGAGGGCGTTGACGACCGAGGCGCCCACGCCGTGCAGACCGCCGGAGGCCGCATAGGAGCCGCCGCCGAACTTGCCGCCCGCATGCAGCTTTGTCATCACGACCTCGACGCCGGAGAGCCCCGTCTTGGGCTCCACGTCGACCGGGATGCCCCGGCCGTTGTCGCAGACCTCGACCGAGCCGTCCTCGTGCAGGGTGACCTCGATCCGGTCGCAGTACCCGCCCAGGGCTTCGTCAACCGAGTTGTCGATAATCTCCCAAAGGCAGTGCATCAGGCCGCGACTGTCGGTCGAGCCGATGTACATGCCCGGCCGCTTGCGGACAGCCTCCAGCCCTTCCAGGACGAGCAGATGCCGCGCGGTGTAATTGGAGCCGCCCTCGCGGTCTGCCCCGGTCAGCAGTGCGGTGGACGTCACGGACATATCGGCGGTCACGCGGTTCGCTCCTCGCTGAATTCTGCTTGAGACGGCTGGGTTGCCGCGTCAGAGGGTACCGAGGCCCAGGACGGCACGTGGTGCGCGACCCAGGAGACGGACGTGTGCGACCCAGGAGACGGATCAGGAGAACTGCCATGCTAGCTCACCTTCGATATTCTGTTCGATAACGGGTCCGGGTGCCGCACACATCACGTTCCCATCCAGGCATGAACCATTTAGGCTCCGGGCACGTCCTCCACAACGAAGGGTTGGAACGGCCCGGAGCCGGAAGACAACACAACGGCACGACGAGGACCTGTCAGCGCCACTGGCAGAGCCCGCCACCACCCACCGTCACAGATCCAACAAAAGACCGAACACACCGACGGACCACAACCGACGGCCACCGACGGAAAGCTCCCAACCCCTGCAATACGGCCCATTCGCCGCCACCCGGCAACAATCCGGCCTCCCGGGCAAAAAAGTCCGGGAATGAAGGCCAGTGCGGGAACGTTTTCGGCCTGGTTGGATGTTGACCCTGGTACGACAGCTCGTCGAGCTAGAGAAGAGGCGACGTGACTACAGTTCTGACCCCCGCGACTCCGCTGACGGCAGCAGACCGCTGTGACCGGTGCAACGCACAGGCGTACCTGCGCGTTGTCCTTACGAGCGGCGGAGAGCTGCTGTTCTGCGCCCACCACGGCCGCAAGTTCGAGCCGGAACTCAAGAAGATCGCCGCGGAGATACAGGACGAGACGGAGAAGCTCACCGCGACTCCCGCCACCGAAGACGAACGATGACCTGCTGATTCGACGCCTTCGCGTCCACGTCCGACGAGCTATCCCGGCACAGGCCGGAACCGGCGGGCGGTCCTCCCGACACCGGGAGAACCGCCCGCCCTCGTCATTTCCCGGCCGATCCGGATTTCTTCCCCGCCCATACGGCGCACTTCACCGTCTCCGTGCCGCCCCGCACTGACCAGCGCGGCACGCTGACCCGGTATGGCGTTGGCTGGCACGGCGTTGACCGGCACGGCTGGCGGTCGACGCGGCGTTGACCCGCACAGCTGGTGGCGTGCCGGGCCCGCCGCTCAGCTGCCAGGGCCGTCCCGCGGCGCCAGGAGGGCACTCGGCAGCCCTCTCAGGTCCCTATGGGCCCGGCGGCGACTCCCTGGGCCCGGATCACCGATTCGACCGCGGAGATCCGCGTATAGACACCCGGACGGCCCGGTTCGCCGCAGCCGATGCCCCACGAGACCAGCCCCACGAGCTTGCCGTGGGCGACCAGCGGGCCGCCGCTGTCCCCCTGACAGGCGTCCTTGCCGCCATGCTTCAGCCCTGCGCACATCATGGTGGCCGGGTCGTAGGTACCGTTCGCCGAGCCCGGAAACGCGCGCCGGCAATTCGCGTCCGGCAGCACGTTCACCCGCGCGGAGTGCAGCGTGGTCGCGTAATCCCCGCGCCCCGTGGTGTCACCCCAGCCGTAGACCGAGGCCGGAGTACCCGGCCGGTAAGCCGGATCTCCCTGGTGGGCCATCGGAATGACGGACTGCTGCGGCACGGCGGACGCCAGCCGCAGTACGGCGACATCGCCCTTGTTGCTCCTGGAGTCGTAATCGGGGTTGACCTTCGTCGACTCGACGGCGATCTCCTTGCCCGTCGTACTCGTCAGATCCCCGCGCCCTGTGATCACCCGCAGGTCGTCGACCTGGGACGGATCGGTCCCCAGCACCTCCCGGCTGAGGCAGTGCGCAGCCGTGATCGCCGTACGCGGACCGACAACGGCACCCCCGCAGAACTGGCCCGAGCGCTGCGGGCCGAACCGGACACGGCTGGAGAGCGCCACGGCCCACGGGTGCGCCTCGGCACTCACAGCGCCGCCGCCGATGACAACACGGTCTTCAGGGCCCTTGTCGTGCGCGGCGCTCTGCGTGGCGACCTGTGGGGCCGCCTGAGCGAGCAGCGCCGCTATCAGCGCCGTCCCTAGGACGAGAAGACGATTTCCGGGGAGCCCCGGGGTGCGGCTGGCCCGTGTTCGCTTACAGCGCATCGACAGCATGAGACCGACCTCCTGACCATACGGAACTGTGTGACTACCCAGGGTGTTCCGTATCGACGCAGGTCGCATCCCGGGCCGCCCGGAATGCCGCCCGAAGGTCGTTCACCCGAACGGACATCGGGGGCCCATGCGAGGGTCGCGTCCCGGTCCCGCAACCAGGGCCCAGCTGAAACAGCAATGCGGAGGCCGGTGAACCCATGGTTCGGGTTCACCGGCCTCCGCGTATGCCAGTGCTGCCTCTGCTGCTGTGCCGGTCAGTCCAGGTAGTCCCGCAGTATGGACGGGTGAGCGCTGTGCTTGACCTGCATATTCGCAGGTCGCTCGTAAGCGTAAGCGTGGAAATATCTTGGGTTGAGCATCTCGACCCGCAGAAGGAAGGCGCTTCCCGGAGAGTCGAGGTCCGTCTTAGGAGGTCATCTCAACTGGCTTGATCACTAGGCTCATTGCCTGGCGATGGTGGAGCGTCTGGTTCCGGACGGGTTGTGGGAGTTGTTCTAGCGGGTGGTGCCGTTGGCGCCGGTGCGTCCGCAAGGCGGTGGCCGCCGCCGGTATGGGGACCGGCAGGTCCTCGCGGCGATCCTGTTCGTTGCCACGACGGGCTGTACGTGGCGGCAGCTGCCGCCGGGCTTCGGCCCGTCCGGGCCGACCGCGCACCGGCGGTTCACCGAGTGGAGCCGGGCCCGGGTGTGGGGCAAGCTCCACCGCCTGGTCCTGGACGAGCTCGGCGCCTGTGGGGATCTGGATTGGTCTCGGTTGCGCGATCGACTCGGTGAACGTGCGGTCCCTAAAAGGGGGGACCTGACGGGTCCGAATCCCGTAGGTCGCGGCAAGAAGGGATCAAAGATCCACTTGGTCACCGAGCGAACAGGTCTGCCTCTCTCCATCGGCACCTCCGCCGCGAACGTGCATGACAGCCAGGGCCTGGAACCCCTCGTGCGCGGCATCACACCCATCCGCTCCCGCCGCGGACCACGTCGGCGCCGGGCCATCAAGCTCCATGCCGACAAGGGGTACGACTACGACCGCCTGCGACGGTGGCTGCGCTCGCGGAACATCACCCCGCGCATCGCCCGCAAGTGCATCGAGTCATCCCAGCGGCTGGGCCGCCACCGCTGGACCGTGGAACGAACCATGGCGTGGTTGGCCGGATGCCGCCGCCTTCACCGCCGCTGCGAGCGCGAGGCGGCACACTTCCTGGCCTTCGCCGGCATCGCTGCCGCTCTGATCTGCTACCGCCGTCTTGCCAGGTAGATGGCCTACCGGTGCTTCGATATCCCATTGCGGTGAACTGCTCCGCGAAATAATCATGGCCGCTATGAAGCGGCCGAGGCAGAGCATCGAGTGCGGAGATTTCGCCCTGCGACGCTGGCGGGGACAGAGCGACTTTGAGCTGGCGTTCAGGTTGATCACGGAGTCGCTGGACCACCTGCGGCCGTGGATGCCGTGGGTCGCCAGTCACAGCGAGGAGAGCACTCGCAACTTCCTCGCGAAGTCCGAGTCGAAGTGGGACAGCGGTGACGCGTTCAACTACGCCATCACCAGGGACGGCACGCTGATCGGCATGTGCTCGACCCACCGTGCGGCCGAACCGCAGGGCTGGAGCATGGGGTACTGGCTGCACCCTGCCGCCACCGGCCAGGGCATCGCCACGAGAGCGGCTGCGGCCATGGTGACCGAGGCATTTACCCTTCCGGACGTGAAGTACCTGGAAATCGCGCACGACCTGGCCAACGTCTCCAGCGGCGCCATACCGCCGCGATTGGGCTTCACCGAAGTCAGGCGTGAGCAGGTATCGCCGCCCGCAGCTCCCTCAGACAGCGGGATCGACGTGGTCTGGCGGCTGAACCGCCCTACATCGCCCCTTAACAGCACTGTCCACCCCTGAATACCTGAACCGATCGAGCTCAACTCCAGTCGCTTCAGCACACCAAACGAGACGCTTCTTGTGGCTGTCCCCGTAAATCGATCGGACGTGCTTGCTGTCCCGGTGGATCCGTGGCCGCCCGGCGAGGGTGAGGTTGTGCAGGCGGGCGATGCCGAGCATGGCGTGGTGAATGCAGTCGCCTCTCAGACGGCAGGCGCGGAGGATCTTCCAGCCCTTCAGCCGGGCAAAGGCTTGTTTAACGCGCGGACCCTGCAGTGCGAGGTGTTGCCCCATCTCCTTCCAGCCCTGCTTCTCGGCCTGGCCCCGCTCTTCGGCGGTGCGGGATGACCAGGCCGGTGCCCCCGGTAGCCGCCGTCCCCGATCACCGTGGTGTTGCCGCCGACGCCCAGGACATCTCCCACGCCTTGCAGTCGTTGCGGTTGCCCGCCACCGGGCGATCGACCGCGGCGACCAGCCGGGTCGGCGTCGATGACGATCTGGTGGTTGGTGGAGTACCGGAACTTCCAATAGTGGCTGGCCTGGGATCGGGCCTGGCGGGGGCGTCACCAGTGGGTGGTGTCAAGATGGTGGGCCGCGTCGTGGACGAGCCGGACGACGAGCGCGATGAACAGGCGCCGGATCTCATTGCAGGTGAGCGGTATCAGGTCGTCCGGCCCGGGGTGGCAGGAAGGCTCGTCGGCACGGACGACGGCGAGGAAGGGCCTGGGCGAGCAGCGCGAAGGTGACCCCAGCTGTGCCAGGACGTCCAGCATCAGACCTTGTTCGTCCAGTCCGGCCAGCCCTTTGCCAGACTGGAAGTCTCCTCGACATCCATCTGCGTCCGGCACCTGCACCAGGGTAGACAGCGGCACATGAGTTGCTGAGTAGGAGAGGTAGAAGGGGCGAGTGCGCCGGTTGCGGTGAAGAGCAGTGGTGGTGGCCGGTCGTCGACGATGTCGGCCAGGGCCCGGCCGTAGAAGCGGTGGCCCCTGGCTCCGGCGCCGCCTGAGAGTTTCTGCCAGGCCGGTTTCGGCAGCTTCTTGATCAGGGCGTCGGCGCGGAGTTTGCCCGCGCTGGTGGTGACCTGGTGGTCATGGGCGACGGCGAGTACGTAGCCGATCTCGCGTCTCTCCAGCTCTGTCCGCAGGTGCAGGTTGCCTCCATGGACTTCATCCCCGGCCACCCAGGAAGCGGGGGTACACCGGCATCCAGTGCTCGGCCGATTTTGCGGGAGGCGAGTGCGCGTTTCGGGTCCACGCCGACGGTATGGGTGTCCCGGCGGCCAAGGCTTCGACGCCGCTGACCTTGCGGTTGCGCAACCAGGTCTCCAGCCGCCTGCGGCCCGTACGCCGCAGGGAGGCTGGGGTCTGGTAGCCGCTCAGCAGGATCAGAGGGCCGACGTTATCCCGGTCGAGTGCCCGCTCCAGGGCTGGGAAGGTGCTGGTCAGCTGGCCGCGCAAGCGGTTGATCCGGCGGGGGCGATCGGCATTGATGTCGGCTCGGCGGCCGGTGAGGACTCGCAGCTCGATGGCGCGTGTTCGTCGTCCGGTCGCAGCGCGGTCAGGTCCCGGCGCATCCGGGTTTGGCTGGCGATGACGGTGGCGTCCTTGCGTCGGTTTTGCCGGTGCCCCCGGTAGCCGGCGGACGCACGGTTAACCGCGAGGCCGGGTATGTAGACGAGCTGCTGACCGTGGTTGAGCAGGATGTTGATTCACAGGGCGGCCATGCTGTCGGCTACGTCAACCGCCCAGACCACGTCTTCGTCGATGGCCATTACGTCGGCAAGCAGGGCCAGCAGTTCCGGCTCGTCGTTCAGCACCCGCCCCGACAACAGCCGCTTGTCCTCGGTATCCAGCACCACGGCGTGGTGGTGCGTCTTGCCGATGTCCGTCCCCGCCCAGATCCGGGCCACCTGGTCCTCCACTCGTTCAGCGTGCGCTGTTCTCCTGGACGACCTCGCCGGCGTGGTCCTACTCAGCGATCCACCGTGCGTGTGCCCGCAGCTCCTAATCAGCGGCCGAGTTCTTGCGAGACGCCGGGCGGCCAGGTGGCGGGAACCATTGTGGGCAACCGACTGAAAGCCATACCCGGCGGCTCTGGGCCTCCAAGACCTAACGACTGGCCCTAATCACCCCGAGCAACAAGGTAGGACCGACTGATCTTCCGTCTTCCCACACTGATGATCAGCGTGGTCGCACCGGTTCCCGTATGGGCTCCGGCCAGCAAGATCAGGATCGCCCAGTTGAGTGCCGCCCGATCCAGCCGGTGGCGGCCACCACTTCACTCGCGATGTCCACGACAGGCCGCCCGTCGGTCACCACCCGCACCGTGTCCGCGGGTGCCCGCTCATCCAGGAGCCGCGCCTTGCGGGCGCTGCCCTTCAGCTCCTGCTCCAACTCCGAGCCGAGTTCCCGGCCTGCCAGCCGCTCGCCGGTAGTGGTGTCGGAGGCCGTGAGCAGCACTCGCACGATCCCCACGCCCGCTCCCATGGCGCGCTCGAACATGCCTGCCGCCCCGGGCAGCACACTCACGGTGTTCGTATAGATCAGGCGGCGGTAGCCGAGCCGGGCGAAATTCGCCCAGACCGCCGTCAGATTGCTCTCAGTGATCTCCGAGCGGTGGGGATCCCCTTCCGGCGCCGGATGCACTTGGCCCATGAAGTCACCCTCGACAATCGCGTGCGCGACCGCCGCAGCGCGGAGTCTCGCCGACACCTTCCACCCCACCGTCGTCTTGCCGACACCGGCACGCCCTCCGATGAGCAGCACTTCCGGTTGATCCATGGGAAGCAGCGTGCCCGCCCCTGACCGCGTCACGCGATCCGATTTCGCTCCGTACACATGACCGAAGCTCCGCCCCACCGTCGAGATCACGATCTACAAATGGAACGTCAATGTCCGAGAGCAAAGTGTCTCTGGCCTCCGAACTGATCCAGTCGGCGATGTAGCGCAGTCCCGGCACGGAAATAGACGGACACAGTAGCCAGTCCTTCCCCAAGCTGTGCGGACGGCTGCTGCTGAACATCCGCCGCCGGCACGGGGTCAGTGGTGACCTGGCGGCCGGCCCAGATGGTGCTGCTGTCCGCCCAGGGCATGACCGTGGCGAAGGTCGCCGAGGTGACCTTCCCAGTGACGACAGGATCCGGGACGTCATCCACAACTCCAACACCGACGGCTGTGACTCGCTGTGCCCGAAGTACAAGGGCGTCCGACCGAAGTACCTTCACCCTTCCCGAGCGCCGCAAGATCAAGAAGATCGCCAAGTCCCGGCCAGCCGAGCACGTCCTGCCGTTTTCCACCGGGAGCCTGGCCAGCTGGCCGACTCACTGGTCGCTGAGGGGGTGGTCGACGACATCAGCCACGAGGACCTGCGCATCCGGCTCCGCGAGGAAGACGCTCCTTTCAACGCATGAAGCCCGCGATCCGGGCTATGCGCCTAACAGGCGCGTGTCGAGTACCTGTACGCGATCGCCGTCGGTGAGGTCATACCCGAAGAAGGCGAGCCGGAGGTGGGGCCGGGTCACAGTCCGCGGGCCGTGTGACCCCAGGAGGGACTGCCTCCCCGGCGACATGCGGCCCATCACTTCCTAAGGCGCCAACCTGCGGGAACGCTGACGAGAGGACGTTCCCATCCCCTATCATCCGTTGTGCGCGCTACACCCTTGGCGTGCCTAGCGCCTCCCTGCCGGAATCAGCGCACCCTTAAAGGTTCAACCACCTTAGGCATGTGCTCAGACGGTGGAGGATATGCGGCTATAGCGCTCAGGGGGCGTTGCGCCTGGGGAGGGGCGAGCCGTGCTGTACATGGGGGACAAGAGCATGAACAACGGTCGTGCGGACGGTTCCCTGTGCGGGACTTTCGTCCGGGTACAGGGCGGACCGGGCATCGGCAAGATCGGGAGGGAAGAGGGGGGACGCATCCGCGTCGATTACTTCGAATCGCCGATCACGACGGTTGTGCACTCGGAATGGGTTGCGGCTTCAGCGGCGCAGCGGGTGCTCCTCGACCGCGAGGAGCACATCTGGTGGAAGAGCCGCAACGGGGCATGGAACGCTGGACGCGTTGTTCATGCCAGCGTGCATGAGTACATCGTGCGGTTCCCCAACTCGGACTACGATCTCCCGGTTCCCGTGGACGATCTCTACGTCCGTTGGGATCGCCCGGTGCAGGATCCCGTGGCCAATCTCGCCGTGCGTGGGGGCAGTACGGCGCCCTTCCGGGACGCCCGCTTGCCGATGTTGCACAGTCTGGTGCGGCAACGTGGCGCATGCGCCGGGATGAGCACGTTCTTGTCCTCTTCGGTGGAGGTCTACCCGCACCAAGTAGAGGCAGCGCTGGCAGTGTTGTCCGATCCCGTCCAGCGTTATCTGTTGGCCGACGAGGTAGGCCTGGGGAAGACCATCGAGGCGGGCTTTGTGATCCGGCAGGTACTGCTGGATGATCCGGCTGCGCGGGTCGCGGTTGTCTGCCCCGCTGCACTCCGCCGACAGTGGCTGAGGGAGCTTCAGGAGAAGTTCCATATCGGGGACTTTCCGGCCGAACGTCTGGTCATCACCTCACATGAGACTCCGCACAAGTGGGACGCCTACACAGGGTTCGCACTTGTGGTCGTGGATGAGGCGCACTCATTGGTGCAGTCGGGCCCGCAGCAGTCGCCGTATCGGGAACTGTGTGTGCTTGCGCACTCGGCGGAGCGGTTGCTGCTGTTGTCTGCAACGCCCGTGACATCGCACTACCTGACCAATCTTGGACTGCTGCACCTGCTGGATCCTGAGCTGTACCGGTGGGACCAGCAAGCCGAGTTCGAGCAGCGCTACGCGATGCGCTCGGCGCTAGCAGACAGTATCCAATCGCTGGATCCGGATTTGAACTACGTGATCCGGGACAGTCTCGAGGACATCGCCAAACTGCTCCCGGAGACCGACACGCGCTTCCACCAACTCGCCCAAGATGTCCTGGCGTTGCTTGACGATGAAGAAGAGTTGGTTGACTCCGCGTTGCAGGGCGAGTTCAGCTATCGGGTCGCACAGGTACGTGCCCATCTCAGCGAGACCTACCGTATCCACCGACGTGTGATCCGCCATCGGCGCGAGGCGGTACTGCAGGAGAGCAGCGACCCCGATGCGGTGGGGCTGTCGTATGCGGTACGCGGCCGAACCCGTCCTACGCTCATCACCGCGCCCGCCGGCGCAGGCGAAACGGGAGCGGAATTGGTCCTGCAGTGGTGGAATCAGGTACGCGACCACCTGGACAACGAGGCAGCCACGGACAGCAGCGGCGCCTACAGCATGGTCCTGGCGGTCCTGGCGGCCCGCGCTACGGTGCTGCCGCAGGATGTTATGGATGTGCTGCGGTGGCGCGTGCACGCTGACCCTTCGGCTGCAGAACGAGCCGGTTTGAGCGCACACGAGGCGGCTCTACTGACCGCGGCCCCGGTGCTGACCGTCGAAGCCAGCCTCCTGAACAGCGGGGACGTAGGAGAGCACTCTCCTACGCGCGAGGACATGCGGGTCCTCGTCGATGCCTTGCTTCCGCATATGCGGCGGTTGAAGAAGTCGGTCATCTTCTGCGGTCCGGGACAGTTGGCCGCTCACCTGGCCGAGTATCTTCAAGGCCGCTTTGGCCGCCTGACAGTGGTCGAGCATTCCCGGCGCCGAGAATCTGGGCATGCGGCGGATGGGCTCATGGCGTGGTCGGGCGCCACGGGACAGGCGGTACTTGTCGCAGACGACTCCGCAGAGGACGGTTTGAACCTCCAGGTGGCGGACGGCGTCTTTCATCTGCGGCTGCCCTGGTCCGCCAATCAGTTGGAGCAGCGACTGGGGCGCGTCGACCGCTACCCCGGCGCGCCGGGTAGCGGGCAGCAAACACCAGCACCACAGTTCCGTCTGGCAGATGAAAATGGGTGCGATGCCTCGTTCAGCGAGGCATGGGCGACGTTGCTGACCGAGGGCTATCAGGTCTTCGACGACTCCACCTCCACTCTGCAGGATGCCATCGCCCAGTCTCTTGACGGTGTGTGGGCACGGGCCTTTGCCGCAGGGCCCGAAGGGCTCTTGGGCCAACGGGACCAGGTACGACATCAGTTGCAGGCAGAGCAACAGGAGATCGCCAAGATGGATCTTCTGGAGTCCATCCACACCGCGGGCCAGGGGCTGCGCAGTGTGCCCACGTCCTTGATCGACATGGAAACGGATTGGGCGCAGATCCAGTCGGCGCTGTTGCGCTACACCGGGAAGGACGGCGGAGGGATCCGTCTGCCCCCTGTGACACGTTCGGTCGATGGCGCGCCAACGGTGGATTTCGCAGTGCGCTCGGCACGCCCCTTGCTGGCGCCACGGCATTGGCAGCGAGTGCAGCAGCGGATCACCGACGATGCTCTGGCATCGGGCGTATTCAACCGTTCCACCGCGCTGCGCCACCCCGGCGTGCGGTTGTTTCGGTTGGGCAATCCGCTAGTGGATCTACTCAGTGAAGCCGTCCGCAACGACGACCTGGGACAGAGCGCCGTTTTCCGCCGCGTCGACCATTACATGCCTCGTGGTGAGGAGCCTCAGCCGTACTACGGTTTCGACTTCCTCGTGGAAGCCGACGTTGCAACCGCCCTATCCTGCGTGGAGAACAGCTCGGACGCTGGACGGGCACTGCGCCGGCAGGCGGACCGCATCCTGGCTCCGTTCATGCACCGAGTCTGGGTGGAAGGGGGCACAAACCAGGCGGTGACCGATCCGGCGCAACTGGCGTGGCTGAATGAGCCGTACAACAAGAACAACGGTGACCGTAATTACAACAGCGCACGCGCTGATGAGTACTTCGCCCTCTTCGGCGGTCAGGAGGCTACCGCCCTTTTTGCCCGCGAGGCTTCGCAAGCAGCCCTGGGGTTCTTGCACCAGCACACGAATCTGGCGGCCACGTGCGAAGAGGCGAAACAACAGGCGTTGGAAGTAGCAGCCGTCCTCAGCGCACAGTGCGGTGCGCGACGCGCAGCCGGACACCTGGTGGGAGATACCGAAGGCTTGGTCACCGACGCAGCCATTTTGCAGGCCTTGGCCGAGGGGCTGTCCCGTCCGGTGATCCGTATCGTCGCGGCCGTCTGTGTCGTGCGTCGCGGCTTGGAGTACGTGCAAGCATGAGCATGGACGAGTGGGGACAGGCCCGGCGCCTGTTCGCGGCGTGGCCAACAGCAGGTACAGACGTGGCCCCGGCGGGCACGGTGCGCCGCTTGGCCGATGCCCTGGCCGGACTGAGCAGCCGCGACAGCGGATGGCGTGATGTCGTCTCCTTGACACACCAAATCCTGCTGCGCGCTCACGCCTTAGGAGACAGTAACCCGCTTCCGGTTCCCTTGCGGGCAGGCCTGCCAACGCGTGAGCAGTGGCAGGAGGGCGGGTTGGATGTGCTCTTCGACGGTGAGCGGGTCTTGTTGCGCGGCGTCCCGTGGGCCCCGACGCAGGAGTCCCCGGCAGCAGCAGAGGCAGCGCTCGACCAGGTTCGCAATGCCGTCTTGGGGGCTGACTCTCCGATGCGGCGAACGTTGGACTACACGACAGCCGACCCGTTTTGGACCCGCGTGAGCGGCTACCGTCACTACCTCTCCAGAGGACAGCAGCAGGCTGCGCGTTCGCTGGCGATGATGCCGCCAGGGGAAACGGCGATCGTCTGCCTTCCCACCGGGCACGGCAAGACGCCGGTGGCTCTCGCCGCGTGCTTGCTGGCCGGCGCCCATGGCGGCGTATCCGTGCTCGTGGTTCCTACCGTGGTGTTGGCCATCGACATGGAACGCAGGATCCGCAGCCTGCTCAGCCGCAGTGATCCCAACGCCGACAAGCGCCGGTATGCCTATGTCGGCTCGCTTGATGCCGCTGCCAAGCAGCGGATCCGCGACGACATCGTCTCCGGACGCCAAGGTCTGGTAGTGGCCTCCCCCGAAGCGGTGACCATGGGACTCCAGGCGGCCCTTCTGGAGGCTGCCAACGCAGGGCATCTGCACTACCTCGTTCTGGACGAGGCTCACCTGGTCGAACAGTGGGGCAACGACTTCCGCACAGCCTTTCAGTCTCTGGCCGCGCAGCGGCGCAACTGGATCAGCGCAGCCGGCCACCGGCGGGCTCCGCGCACCGTAGCCATGAGTGCCACTCTCACGCAGCAGCAGGTCAACACGCTGGAGAGCCTTTTCGCCCGGCCCCGGCAGGCCAAATTGGTGTGGGCATCGGAGTTGCGGCAGGAGCCCGCCTACTTCCTCGACTCCTTTCCGAGTGAGGAGGAACGTGCCGAGGCCGTACTCGAAGCAGTCACTCGGCTACCCAAGCCCATGGCCCTGTATGTGACCCGGCGTGAGGACGCCACGCTATGGCTCAAGCGCCTGCGAGCAGCCGGACTGCACCGGGTAGCCACCGTGCACGGTGATTCCACCGAAGACGAACGACGCACCGCTATGACCGGGTGGTCAGGTCACAGCCACGACACCCCCCGCGCGACGCAGTTCGACATCATCGTCGGCACCTCAGCCTTCGGCCTCGGAATCGATCTCACCGATGTACGCACAGTCATCCACGCTTGCCTGCCGGAAACCGTGGACCGCTACTACCAGGAAATCGGACGCGGCGGGCGGGACGGCAGTCCCTCTTTGGCCTACCTCGCTACCGCTCCGGCGGACCGGGGCATCGCCCAGAGCCTGAATCGGCAAAAGCTCATCTCAGCACCCACAGCATGGGAGCGCTGGTGGGAGGGCATGTTCCTCCAGCGCCCCCACACAGACAGCACCCTGTATCGGCTAAACATGACGCACCGGCCAACTCGCTTGGCCGAGGGCTACAAGCGCCACCGCAGCTGGAACGAACAGATCCTCAATTTCATGGTGAGGGCCGGCCTGATTGAGATCAAGCCCCCCGCACCACCGCAGCGCACGACGGGTGAGGACGACCATACGTGGGATCAACGGCTGAATACATTCTACGAACAGGCGCTCGATCTCGTCGACGTTGATCTCAAGGACGGGCAGACGAACAATCCCGACTACTTCGCCGACGCCATCAACCAGGTTCGTGAAGACATCAAGGCGGCGCAGGACAGCGCGTTGCAACTGATGGAGCACCTGCTCTTGCGTCGACGGTGCCTGGCCGATGATCTAGTGGAGTACTACACCGTCCACGGCTATTTCACGATGCCAGTATGTCGCGGCTGCCCTTCCTGCCGCCGCCAGGGTGTGCCCCCCACAGGCCCCGGGACGCTGTATCGCACCCCCCTGTCCCCCGACCCGGACATCGCCGAGTGGGCGCACGGCGACGCCCCGCTGCATGCACTTCACCCCTACAGCCCGAGCCTGTGCCTGTACTGGCGCAATGACGAGGAGCGAGGCACGGAACTGATGCCTTTGTTGGCGCGCCTGGCGCGGGCCGGTGTGTCCTACTTCGGCGGTCCCGGTCTGAGCCGGACCAAGGCGAATGAGATTCAGGACGAGGCCGGATCGACAGCTGTCGTGTTCGACTCTGACGGCAGCCTCGTGCACGAGGTCCGCGGACTGATGGTGTGGGTGGAGAAGGAACACGCAGCCGCTGTGGACGCTGAAGCGTGGATGCGCCTGTCGGAGGGCGAGCCCGTGTATCTACTGCATCCCGAGCAGGCAGAAGACCCTGAACGGCCCGGCCGACTCCTTCTCGACACGCACGTGACCGCGCTTCCTCTGCAGCATGCGAGAAAAGGGCTCTGATTATGCAGTTGCTGAACACTCCCACTCCATCTCCGGCCATCATTTGGGCGGTAGTACGTTTTCTCGCTTCAACAGGGAAGCCCCTCGCCAAGAATACGATCACTGTGTATTTGGAGCCTGGAGAGGTGGCGAGGAATTCTGGTCCTGTCCATCATGCGCTGAACACGCTGGGGGACCTGGGGTTGGCTGTCGCGTCCGAGGATGGTGCCTGGTCGCTGACCGGTGGGTTGGAAAAGATCAACGTTGACGACTACGCCGGGTTCCAACGCGCGACCCGGGCAGCGATCTTGGGGGTGCACGGCGAGGTTCCGGATCCGCCGGAGGACATGCGCCGTGCTCTTTCCTGGATACTGACGAGGGACCCGTTCACGGAGTCATTTAACTGGGCCACGGTCGATCAACTGCACAACCGCTCCGCGCCGGACGGCGAACTGGTGCTGACCAACGACACCCGGTGGCCCTCTTTTGCTGCCTGGGGCACGGCTCTGGGTCTGCTCGCACCGACGCCGCATGCCCCCAACCGGCATGTGCCGGACTGCACACGCGCCGTACATCAAGTGCTCTCCGACGGGCTCGAGCGTGGGCGCTCCACCGACTCCATGAGCGTTCTGCAACTGCTACGCCAGAACCTGCCCGTGGTGGCCGGCGGGGGACTCGCCACCTCGCTGGGCTACACCCTTGATATGCCCAAGGCGGTAGGCACTGCGCTCTCCTTTGCCCTGATGCGTGGGGAGCACGAGGGGTGGCTGTTGCTGGGGCAGGACTCGGACGCCTCCGTAGTCATCAATCTGCACGACCCGGAGCGATCTTCCGCACGTATTTGTTCATCCATCACCCTGCTGGAGGGCGACGATGCCTGAGATGCGCAACTACGTCTGCTGGGACATCGAGCGCGTCATCTCAACAATCCAGACCGAAGCTGTCGTGGCCTCTTCCGCAGTGTTCCTGGCCACGCACACGCGTCTCCAGATTCAGCGTGCCAAGATTGATGGCAGATCATTCAACAACACCGGCCAGATGGTCAGTGAGAGGGACGTACTGAAAAATTTTCTGGGACGCAAGACCGCGACGGGGACCGTGCTGATGCCGGTCGTTGGCGAGTCCGGGTCCGGAAAGTCCCATCTGGTGCGCTGGGTTCGAGAAAAGCTCCCGGCCTCGGACAAACGCAAGGTGATCTACCTTGAGAAGTCCAAGACTAGCCTGCGGCATGTAATCGAGTCCCTGCTGGAAGGTGTCGACGACGAGGAGGTCGCCCAAGTCCGCGCAGACGTACGCGCGTCCACCAAGAGTACCGATGCCTCCGCCTTGGCTCTGCGACTCATTAATGAACTCGTGATCGCCCTGGCAGGGACCACGTCTGCCGAACTGCGGGGCAGACAGCGGCAACTGGCCGGACCCAAGGGGCTGGCTCTAATTCTGCAAGACCCCGTCCTGCAAGATCAGATGCTGGAAGAAGGGGAGTTTATCCCCCGCTTCGCCGAGCACATGCTCAGCGACCGCGATTCCGATTCCGATTCTGATGATGAACGACCTGCCCACTTCACCGTCGATCATCTGCCCTTGAATGTTACGTCCGCCATGGAGGGAGTGGCCGCACCCACCAGGGTCATGCTGCGGTTGTTGCTGTCGAAGCCGGAGATGCGCGATGCAGCCGTGGATATGCTCAACGAATCCTGGGAAAAGTCCGTCCAGGCCACGTCTTCGCTCGGCGGCGGACGCGTCCTGGATGCGATGAAGAAAGTTCGTGAGATCTATGCACGGCAGGGAAAAGAAATTGTCTTGCTAGTCGAGGACTTTGCTCTGATCCAGGGAGTCCAACGCGATCTGCTGGACGCCATCACCGAGACATCGCAGCGCGAAGGCCGCACCGCACTCGCCCCCATGCGCACCCTCATGGCGATCACCAGCGGTTACTTCCACGACCTGCCGGAAACAGCAATCACGCGAATCGAGGCCTCCACCGGAGGCCACGTCTACAATCTGGATCTCGTCCTGAACAACGAGGCCGATGGCATCGAAGCGATTACTTCCTTCGCTGGCCGCTACCTCAACGCAGCCCGAGTGGGCCGCAAACAGTTGGAGGCTCACGCCGGGAAGTCGGTCCCCAACCAATGCGACCATTGCCCGGTTCGAACCGCATGCCACGACGCGTTCGGCAAGTCCGCCGAAGGGCACGGACTGTATCCGTTTAACCGGCCTGCACTCCGCAGGACCGTCCACGCGGTCGCTCCGGCCGATCAACCGCACGCCTTCGTGCCGCGGACCATTCTCAGCCGGGCTCTAATTCCGGTCCTGACCGAGGGCTACGACAGCATTCAAGAAGGCTCGTTCCCCGACGAGGAGTTCCGCAGCCGCTTCAAAAGCAATCGAGATGCCGGCGACGTCCCTCTCGCTGGCCGAGTACGCGAACAGATCGATGACCTCGACCAGGCCGATGGTGCCCGCCGTGAAAAACTTCTGGAATTCTGGGCCGACAGCCCCACTGAACTCGTCAACCTCGAACCGGGTATCGCCGCCGCGTTCTCCCTGCCTGAACTTGCTATCGACGCCAGCCCAACCAAACCACTCTCCCAGACGCCCAGAACGGCATCCCCGCCAGAGCCTGTGGGGAACGGCGGCACTCAAGTGCGTGGGGAGCCGACTCTATCGCGAAGCCTGCAGAAACACTTGGACGCGGTGGAGAGTTGGAGCGCTGGCGATGGCCTGCCCACAACGGAAGCCTCGACTGTGCGTTCGGTGGTATCACGGGCTGCCGTCTACCGTCAGGACTGGCTCAACCCGCCGGTGAAGCCGCTCGGAGTATCAGACGCTGGGCAGGCAGGTTGGGGTAACCGCGCCAACACCGTCTCCATCGAAGGAGCTGCCGCTCAGGCGCTTGCAGGGGACGACTCACCTGTCATCTTCAAACGCACCGCCGCGAATTCTGAGTTCTTCAAGAGTCTGATACTGCTCAATGCTGAAACCCTCACGGCTGTACGCTCGCAGGACGTCGTACGTTTGGCAAGCATGGCGGACAGCTACGCCGGTGTCTTGCGCAAACGGGTCACTGCTCAAGCTCAACTGAGTGACGACAACCTTGTATCGGGTTTGCGCGTGTCATTGATGGGAGCGGCACTCGCCGGCCACGCCCACCCCCACATGCCGGTGGAACAGTTGCACGCTGCCGCCTTCGATCACGGTCAGTCCTGGCAGCGCAGCGACGGCTCTTCCCGTACCGAGATGTGGCAGCGGAGTTTGAACACGCACCTGGCCAAGCGTGAGGCGTTGATCGACACGCTACGCGGAGCTCTCGGTGTGGGGCAGGGTACGGGCACGGTGCAGGTCATCGACGCTGCACGGGCGTTGCCCTTGCTGCGTCGTGCCGCCGAGCAGTGGGAATTGGACGCCGCTCAACTGCCCCGGTGGGCGCAGGATGCGGCACAGCCACTCGCAGGCTGGCGAGTGCTGGTGCCAGCACAGCATGCACAGTTGGTGTCGCTGCTACACGAGATTCGGCAGTGTTTCCCGCGAGGCGAACGCTCAGCAGACCTGCTCAGCCAGTTGAACACTTCGCTGCAGGTTGCGACCGAGTTGGGGCTGGAAGGCGGCAACCACATTCCGGCAATTCGGACTCTGATAAAGGAGATTGAGGACGCGGACTGGGCCAGTTTGACGGTGCTGGAACGAGACCTGGCCAAGCTCACGGACGACCTCGAGGGGCCCGCCGCGTTGGCTGCAGCTCTGCAGGGCGTTGTCCCCTTGAGGGATCCGCACCTTGCTGGCATGCATCGACTGCTGCGGTCAGCAGATACGTTCCTCACCGATGCGCTGCAGGCCGCCGAGGCGCGCGGGCAGACAGCAGCCAGTACCGCCAGTCAGCAAATGGGAGCCTTGATGGATACCTGGCAGCAGGTCGTCGCCCAAGCGGCTTCGGGGGATGAAGCGTGAGCACGTCGGTGTTGGAGAAGGCTCGCGAACTGCAAAATAAGGCGCGGCACATCGCTGAGGCACAAAAGGACGCGGTGCAGCAAGAGCGTGTGGTGCGGCGTATCGATGAGGTCCGCAGCGCGTTGGAGAAGGCCACCGGTCAGGTGAGCATTGCCGAGCTACTCAGGGAGCGCACAGGACATTCGGTGGACATGGCGGCGCTGGTACACGCGTACGAGCGTTTCGAGACCAAGTCGCGTGGTGGCCTTCCGGCCGACCGGGTGTTCACGGAGGCGCAAAGGACGCTGCAACTCTGCGCCAAGGACATCGCCGCCGAGATCCGGGATGTCTGGGGCGAGTGGGCTCGCACCCGGGTGAGCGGTGTGTCATCGGCGCGATTTGCGGCCCTGGCTCCGGCGGAGCGCCGGGAGGCAGAGACGCTGCTGCGGGACATCCGCGCATACGCCGAGCGCAGAAACGTCGACGGCACCGTGATCCGCTCCTTTTGTACCGCTTACGCAGAAGTGCAGCGCCTGGTCGAGCATGCGCCCAGCGACGTGCCCCCAGCACTTGCTCAGTTGATCGAGCGCATAGACGCTGGCGGGCTGACGCTGCGTGACTTGACGGCGGATGACATCGAGTTGCTCCGCGCATACGATCAGGACGCTTGGATCTCTGTCACTCGAAAGGCGGACTGAGGCTCGGTGACTTCGCAGACGGCTCCCAGCCGCAATCTGCTTGGACGTGCACTGACGGCACTGGAAGATCTTGAGTTGCCGTTGCTGTCCTGGGGGGTGACCGAGGGAGCGCTGGCCCGCGAGGAGGTCCTGCGTGCGCTGTGGAAACTGGCCGAGGACGAGCCTGAGGCCGCCGAAATAGGGGGCGAGGGGCTACTCGCCAGCCTAGTGCAGCGTCATCTGCTCTTCCGCCTGCCAGGCGGTCCCGAACGCTACCGCACGCGTCTGGCTGAAGGCGTGCGACTGACCGCAACATTGCGACAGTCCTTCGCTCCCAGGAACTACCAGCCCGGAGGGCAGCTCCCCGACCGGTGGTGGGAACAAGGTCGGCGTCTGGTGGCGGACTATCGCCTGCACGTAACCGAACGCCGCTACCCGAAGCGGAACATTCCCGCAGCTGAGGCGATCACAGAGTTGGCACAGACGCCCGGGTGGACGGACCTGCACACCGAGGTAGCGCACAGCCAGATCGGTACCTATTCTCTGTCTCGATTCCAAGTCGACGCCACCAAAGCGGTCCTGCGAGGCCTGCAGGCCGACGACTCCGGCGGCATCGTGGTCAGCGCTGGAACCGGCAGTGGTAAGACTCTGGCGTTCTATCTGCCCGACTTCGCCGCGCTGGCCGACGACCGGCGCCCCAAAGCTGTGCACACGCTGGCCCTGTATCCGCGAGTAGAACTGCTGCGGGACCAATTGCGCGACGCAATAGCAGGAAATCTACGACTGCGAGAACGAGGCTTGAGCGCGCCCCGCATCGGGGTACTGTATGCAAGCACTCCCTGGGAAGGAAAGAACCTTTCTGATCCCGATCCCCAGCGCGCGGGGGTGGCCTGGCCTGAATTGGGAGACGGTTTCCTCTGCCCCTACCTGACGTGCCCCTCATGCGATGGCGGCCAGTTGGTATGGTCACGGCGCGACATCGCACAGCAGCAAGAAGTACTCCGGTGTGCGCAGTGTCGGCACCAATTGCCTGCCGGGATGGTGGCACTGACACGGCAGTCTCTGTGCAATGACCCTCCAAAACTGCTCTTCACCACCACTGAAATGCTCAACCGTGCAAGTGCCGGATCTGCATTGGGCCGAGTGCTGGGCTGGGCACCGGGGGCAGGCCCGCGGGTGGTCCTGCTGGATGAGGTGCACACGCACACTGGTTCGACAGGTGCTCAGACCGGGTTGTTGCTACGGCGCTGGCGCCACGCCCGACGCACTCCGGTGACGTTCGTTGGGCTCAGCGCAACACTGCGCCATGCCGATCGGTTTATGGCGCAGTTGACCGGTCTGGAGACGGACAAGGTCACCTTGATCGAACCGCATCAGGCGGACTTGGAGAGCGAGGGGCGCGAGTACGCACTGGCGCTGCGGGGCGATCCCGTCTCGGGCGTGAGCCTGCTATCGGTGGCCATCCAGACAGCCATGCTGCACGGACGCCTCCTCGACCACAGCGTCCCCCTGCGGCAGTCCCTCTTCGGCAGTCGCGGCTTCTTGTTCACGGATGACCTGGACGTCACGAACCGGTTGTACGACGACTTGCGGGACGCTGAAGGCGGCCAGGTAGGCCGTCACGGACGACGTAAGCGTGGCAAACCGGTGCTGGCGGCGCTGCGCAGTCCAGATCTTCCGGCGCAGGATACGCGCTATGAGGCGGGCCAGTCATGGAACCTCCCTGAGCGCATCGGGCATCACCTCAGCGAAGACCTCTCGCAACGGCCGCTGCTGATCGGACGAACCTCCTCGCAGGATGCCGGGGTGGATGCGGGCGCCGACCTGGTCGTAGCAACTGCATCGCTCGAAGTGGGTTTCAACGATCCCCGTGTCGGATTGGTGCTGCAGCACAAGGCCCCGCACGATTCTGCATCCTTTTTGCAGAGGCGTGGCCGAGCCGGGCGTGAACGTGGCACGCGCCCCTTTACGGTGGTCACCCTGTCCGACTTCGGACGGGACCGGTTGGCGTATCAAGGCTACGATGCCTTGTTCTCACCGGAAATCGCCGCACGCACTCTGCCGCTGGGCAACCGCCATATCCTCAAGATCCAAGGCGCACAGGCGCTGGTGGACTGGCTGGGCATCCGATTGCGTCAGCGCCGCCTCTGGGTGGATGCCCGTCACCTCCTGACCGGGACAGCCAATCCTGATTCCGGTGACAAGTACGTCCGCGCGCGGCAGCAAGTCTGTGCTGATCTTGCTGCATTGCTGGACGGTGACGACGGGTTGTTTGCCGATCTGTCCATGCATCTTCAGCGGTCCTTGGCATTGGATGACGACGGTGTATTGGCGCTGCTGTGGGAGCAGCCGCGGTCGATGATGCTAGCCGTGGTGCCGACCATTTTGCGGCGTCTCCAAGCGGGCCGTGACGCCGTGCACAATGATGCCGGGGCAGGCTCGTCTGCGTTCTTGCCGGAGTTCATCACTCGCTCGCTGTTCGATCCGCTGAATCTGCCAGAGGTGGACTTCACACTCCCCTTCGCCACTGGCAGCGAGGAACGGCTCCCAGTGGGCAGGGCGCTGGCAGAAGCCGTTCCCGGGCGAGTCAGTCGGCGCTACGGCTATCAAAGCGACCGTCACCGCACCTGGCTGGCTGTGCCGGCAGGCGCGACAAACGTCATGATTGACCTCAAAGACATCGTCGAGCGTGATTTTCCGCAGGGCCGGTGGGACAGCGGCCGAGTGGAGGTAGGGCGGGTCCTGGTCACGCGGCCTCAGGTGATCCGCCTGGCCGCGCCGCCCGATGATGTGGCCAGCCACTCCCAGGGGCGTCCGCTGTGGGCGAGCGAATTCGTGCCCAACTGGTCGGGTGGCCCCACCGAGGCCGCCGTGCCGGACCTGACTGCATGGCAAGGCCAAATCATGGAGGTGGGCTTTGCCACCCACGCGGCGGGCAACCCCATTGAAGTGCGCCGCATGACCTACGGCGCCGAGTGCGACATCGCGCGTGGCACCCCGGTATCGCGGGAGCAGGTGTCGGTGCGCTACACGTTGGACGGTGAAGCCGCCGCCATGGGGTTTGCCTCCTCCGTCGACGCTTTGCAGGTACAGGTCGCTGCCTTGGACGTCACCGCTCCGCGGGTGGTGGAACACCTTCGCTCACGGCAGTGGCGTACGAAGGCGTTCACTCGCTCGGTCGCCGAGGATTCGCGTATCGCGGCGCACGCCAACGTGTTCCAACGAGGCTGGTTGGCCCTGGTCTACCTGGCCGCGTTCGCAGTGCGCGGCCTGCAGAACGACTCACCGGAGACCATCCACGCCGCCTTGGCGGACGGGGCGTGGAGCCAGGACGTCCCGCAAGTGATCCAGATGCTGTATCGGCAAGACCCGGTCACCGGTAGTACGCAGGCGGGGGCTGCCGAACGGGTAACGGCCGACTTGGTGGCACTGAGCCAGCAGAACGATGTAGTCAAGGCCCTCGACGAGGCGGGCACGCTGCTCTTTTCCGCAGACGTCGAATCGGCCACCGCCGATCTGGCCCGTCGGGCCTACCGCGACACGTTGGCCGCGGCGATCCTCGAGGCGGTTTTGCGTTCCTGTCCGGATGCACAGGACGGCGACCTGACCATCGATGTCGCGGCCGGCACCGGCAGCAGCGACACCATCTGGATCAGTGAAACGTCGGAAGGCGGCCTAGGAATTGTCGAGGCACTGGCCTACCGCTACGGCGAGGACCCCGCCCGTTTTTGGTCGCTGGTAGCTGCTGCGTTGCGCCCCAATGCCTACGAGTACACCGATCGAAGGCTGACGGATCTCCTGCGACACGTCGTCGATGAGGAGCCAGGCGGGGAGTTGGCGCAGGCGATGGCACAGGTACGGGCTGCCGCGTCAGCTGGTGAAGCCACCACGGCACTGGGGCAGGTACGCGCGGCATGGGCGGCGTTGGATGGCGCTCCCCGGCGTGCTGATGTCGCGGCGTTGGCGACGCGGCTGCTGCGTCCAGGCTCAGACCGGACGACGGACGCAGCCGCATGGACGCTGATCACAGCGTGGGACAAGTTGGAGGAGGCCCTCGGCATCGAGGTGGACGCCCGGGTGCTGGCTTATGCAGCCGGCGCCGGCGAGTTGCCGCTGACACGGTCGCTGACGTCGGACCAGGCATTCAGCGTGCTGTGGCCTCGAGGTGATCAGGCCCGCAATCACCACCTGGAGTCGTATCAGCCCTACCGAGACAGCGAACAGCCCGCAGTACTGGATCGGCTGCTCGGGGCGATCGTGCATGCGCAGGACATCCCACGCATCGACGCAACGGCCGACGACTGGGTTACGGAATATCAGGAAGTGCTGACCCACGAGCGAGAAGTGGAGTTGGTACTGCCCCTCAATCAACCGGAACTGCTGCGGACAGTGCTGCTGCGGGTGCCTCTCATCCTCGTCGACCGAGAAGTGATGCGCCTGTTTGGCGAGGTCGTCCAAGTAAGCCGCGATCACCAGCAGGTCCTGGTACGGGTTGTCGTCAAGGAGTCAGAGCAGTGAACATGCCGAGCCGGACGCTGCGCACCAATGCGCGCAGTGCATTGCGCGCGGACTCACTGATTCGAACCGCACTGTTGGCGCAGTTGGCCGCGGGCGGCGGTGAGGTTTGGCTAGTGTCAGCGTGGATCAGTGACGTGGAGTTGGTGGATAACGGCGACGGCTCCTTCGACTATTTACTCGGAGAGGACCCACCAGAGCGCTGCCGGTTGTCGGACCTGCTGTTGCTACTGGCGCGAGCCGACACGAAAGTGCGTGTGGTGACCCGCTCTGCGGCGGCGAATGAGGCGTTCGTGCAACGCTTGCGGTCGGGCACGAACGCCACCTGTGACCTACGGATCGTCGAAGACAATGCCGTTCACGAAAAGTGCTTGGTCGGCCCGGGATGGATCTTCCAGGGCTCGATGAACTTCACCCGTAATGGCCTGGCCCGCAACAAGGAGCAGATCACGTACGCCATGGACGAGCGCAGCGCCGCGCAGGCTCTGGCGGAATTTCAGCACGAGTGGGAGCAGGCGTGACGAGCGCGCACCAACCCCAGCCAAGTCAGGCCGAACCGTTGGAGACCTTCGTCGACCTGTTTCTCGACCCGCGGCACAATGCTGCTGGGAAGTATCCCGAGTGGTGCGCGCCGTTTCGTGACAGCGCCCTGCGCTCCCGACGCGCCCCCGTGGTGTTGCCGCGCCTGTGGGAGGCGGCAGGTGAGTCCGCGTACTACGTGATCGCTCGTCGGCCGAACGAGGCGGGCGTGGTGCGTGATCTGCTGGTCGCTTTCGCCGGCCCGTCCTTGGTGAAAGTCGGCTATGACGTTCCCCTCGTGTTGGATGTCGGGGATGTGCTTGAGACAGCCATCGCGGCCCGCTTCGGAACATCCAGCACGTTCAAGCTGCGTGCACCGCGCGAGAAGCGCAAGGAGTTGCACGCGGCGCTGACGCGGATGCTGGGCTTGGTGGAAAGCAGCCCTCAGCGAGCCTGGTCGGCTCCTAAGCCGTTGGGTCGGCTGCTGACGGACTTCGAGGCTGCCCTGGTAGGCGGTGCTTCTCAGGTGGCCGCCGAACTCCTGGACCAGATGGGTCGACAGGGTGGACTGTCGGTGGCCAACCTCAAGCATCTGCAGATCAAGCGGCTGGCGGTGATGGGGAAGGCTCGCGAGTTGCTCACGCTCCCTGGGCTGCGCGAGGTGCTCCTGCAAGATCCTCCACAAGCAGTGAAGGACATGGTGCTCAGCGCCATCTACGCCACCTGCATCGAGCCCGCGTTGGCCGAGGATTCCTTGGACCAGGCCTGCGCGGCGCTGGCGCAGCCGTGGGTGCCGATCGCGTTGCTGGCCGAAGAGAATCCGGTGCGCTTCAGCGATGCCGCAAGTGCTGCCCTTCTCATCGGGCTGCTGGCACGCGGGCAGGAAACGGACTTGGCTGGCGCGATCGTGGCCCTGGATGAGGTGCAGCGCTCCGCGGCAGTCCCGGCGGTGCTGGACCAATACCGGGCCCTGTCCGTGGGTCCGCGGGCGGACGACGCAGGCCCAGTCAGCCCGGCAGCCGACGCTGTCGGGACCTGGCAGCCCGCTACGTGGCAAGCACTGCTGGCCGCTGTAGCCGAGGGCGATAAGGCTGCCTTGCGGATCTGCCGGGAGATGGAGGTTGACGGCGCAGCCGAACTGCCTTTGGCGGCGGATACGGATGCGGATGGCGCCTTGGCCGGGCTGCTGGCCGGTATGGCGGACACTGGCTACGAGAATGTGTGGCGGTATGCGCTGTCGCCCTTCCTGCAGGAAGTCTCCCGCAGGGGGCTTTCTCTGCCGCTGACGCTTGCCCAGATCACGGCGAGCAGTATTGGCCAGCGGCGCGATCCAGCGAACCTGGCCGTGTTGGATCTGCTGCTGGAGTTGTTCTTGCGGACCTCTCCGTCCGCAGACGACTATGACGAATTCCTCGAGCATCTGACCATGCGGGTGCAGGAGTGGGTCGCCTCGGAGACAGCCAGCCAGGCGTTGGACTTCATCGATCGATTGGCGGCCTTCGCCACTCCCGATCCTCAAATGCGGGCGCAGGCAGCGCTGGAGTTGCTGACGCCGCTGTATCGGCATGCCCAGCGCCTGGATGAGGCCTGCCTGGCGTCGGCGCGTTCTTTGACGCACGAGTTGGAGTTGGACCTTGACTGGCCAGTCTGGCAGCAGCCGGACAGCGGCGAAGAAGCCGTCGCCATCGGACCCGCTCACGTGCTTGTGTATGGAATGGACGAGGGAGTCCTGGACCGGGTGCAGCAGTGGATGGCACAACAGTACTCCCAAGTGAAGGTGTCGCTGTCGGCAGACAGGGTGGGCTCCAGCCGACTGCGCGAGGTGGCACGCCATGCGGACCTCAGTGTGCTGATCACTCAGTGCGCCACCCATGCCGCCACGAACTTCATCAGCCAGCACGCCCAAGCGATTGTGTATCCGAAGGGGGCCGGGTCGGTATCGGTGGTACGCGCCATCGTCGATGAATTGCAGCATCGCGCAAGGTCGACCCCACCGCCCGCAGCCCTCAGCGGAAAACGGCGGGCCCGGTAAGGTAAACGCGCCGGTGGCAGGCCGTGTTGTTCACCGTGTCCCCCTCCGGACACGGTGACTACCAGGTCAGCCTCTGACGATGCGCACCAACAGATCCGTGAGCAGCCGGACGTCGTTGGGGGTGTTTTGCAGGCCGTTCCAGCGGCGCTGCTCACCGTCGGGGAAACGCCACATGCCTGAGGTCCACGCGGTGACTGGCATCAGCCCCAAGACGGCGTTGCGGATGTGATCGCAGTCGACGTCTTCGGCGTACATGCCCTCAGTGAGGGTGTCCATGACGAAACCCATGGCCTGGATGCCTACACCGTGGGTGAGGCGAGACTGGCGGGGCGGGAGTTTCCAGGCGTCGCTGAAGGTTTGCTGGACGATGGTCCAAAAAGAGCGCAGGTGCAGCAGCATGCGCTCGACGTCGCCGGAGCCGTCTTCGGGGTTGCGGTACTGGTAGAGGGCCCCCTCGAAGAGGCTGTGCTCCAGCATGCGCAGCAGGCTGGTGTCCTTAATGTTGCCGTGCGGCGAGGTGGGGCTGGCCACACGGCCGTAGAAGGGGCCCTGGCCGTCGGTGTTGAGGCGGGTCATCAACTGCGCTGGCAGTCGCTTGCGGGCGTAGGCGGGCGGGAGGTGGCCGCTGGTTTCCGGCAGCAGCTCGTGGATGAGGCCCTTGGGCAGCGGCTTGGTTGAGTTGACGAGGATGAACTGGGAACGCTGGTCTTCGTGGTTGTCGGCGATGAATCCAACTGCGGCAACGGGGAATTCCCCCAGGTCCGCGTCGCGGATGGCAGCGCTGCGCTGCTGGCCGTCCACGATCAAGGCGGGCTTATCCTCATCTGGAAGGGATTCATCGACAGGGATGACCAACTCTCCTGGGACGGAATAGTCGACGCCGGCGCGGTGTGCTCCGGTCTCGAACCTGATGGCGTCGTCGAAGGCCAGGACCAGAGCGTTGGGGAGCATGGCGTTGTCGGACTCGAGGTAGCGGCGGATACCCCGGATGTGACTGAGAACTTCCGGGCGCTGGTAGCCCTCGAGGTTGCTCTGGTCGTCCCGGCGTACGCGGGAGACGGCGGCAAAGCTGTGTAGTTTCTTCCCGTCGACGGCAAAGCAGTAGATTTTTCGGTCACCCTGACGCACTTCGAGTGCCGGGAGCCTGAGTTCATATCGGTCGGCCATCGCATCTCCTGACATGGCGAAAAGAACAGTGGGAGTACGCTTCATCCGAAGGTGAGGGAGCGCATTTTGGCCTCGAGAACTGTCAGGTTATGGAATCCGCGGCGCTTGTTGCGCTCGGTTCCCCGGAATATCACAATCTCGATGCCGTGCTTGTCGCACAGGGCGCAGGGGCAAGTGCGCCAGGGCGCGTCACTCAGCGTGCGTTCATAATATTTGAGGTAGCTTTTCTTCTTCGGTCCGAGGACGAGGGATTCGTAGGCTTCGAGAGCGGTCAGTACTTCCTCGAGAGGCGCTTCCTCGCGGTCGAATTCTCGCAGGGCTCGCAGACAGACTCGCTCGGCAGCGATGGCCTGGGCCTGAGACACACTTCCGGACAGGATGAGCCGCTTGAGTGCAGGGTTGCCGTCGACCTGGGGGACTCTGATAGCCGTATAGGAATCGTTGGCGGTGTGGTAGTTGTTACGGTCGTCCATGAAGGCCTGGCGGAAGACCGAGGTGCTGTCGAAACTGGTCACGCCGTGACGGGCGAACTGCTCCATGCTGTCCACTCGGTTGATGCCGAGCAAGTGCAGATCAGTGTCAGGGTCACGGATGTCGTCGATGGCGCGCAGGCATGCGAGAATTTCGTGTGACTTAAGGGGGACCATGCCGCCCAACGCGATCCGCCGGTACCCCATTTTCTGCAGTTCCTGAACGCTGAACGCGTAGCTTTGCGGGCCCCATCCCTGGGCTGCGCCGACTGGTTCGAACCGTACACCTATTTTTTTTGCTGTGTTGATGAAGTCTTCGGCGAGTTCAAGCGAGATCTGCTGGCGATTGATCCATGCGGCTTCGGGTTCCGCGTCGGATTCCTCAGGAATGTAGCCGAAGATGATGTGGTCGATGCTGATACCCGCGTCAAAAGCGCATCGGCCGTAGAAGTCAAGGGCTTCTTCGACTTCATAGGGCGGGTGCTCTTCGTCGATATAGTTGAAGGCACCGCAGTCGCCGATGGTGGAGCATGCGTCAGGCAGGCGGAAGAAGTTCCTCACCCCCAGGCGGTAGAAGCGCGCGCGCTGTGGGGAGGAATATTTTCCCGCGCCCTTAGCGGACCCGTCGACCACCGCCTTGCTGACCAGAATCCCGTCATAGGGGATCGGTGTCACGGCCTGGTGAGCATAGACGTCATCGCGTTGCCGTACTCGGTAGGGGGAGTACTCGTCGTTGATGAAGTCGTAGGTGGGACTCACCAGATCCTGACTGTCAGGGAAATAGAATTTCACGCGGTCTTTGCCTTTTCCTGCACATAGATACGGAGGAGGTAGTTCGACAGAGTACTGATGTGGCGGGGGTTGTTTTGGAGTTCGTTCCAGGGAAGGTTCAGATCGGGCCAGCGTCCTTTGGTCCAGCGGCAGTGAGGCGCGATCAGGGAGAGTTCGGCTCGCGCCTGTTCGAGGGCATGGGGGGAGGCGGGGTCGATGGCCATCATCACGCGGTCCATCAAACGTCCCATGGAACGAATGCCCACACCGTGCATCAATCGGCTCCGAGTGGCAGGCAGTCCCCACGCGTCGGGGAAGGTGTCGCGCACGGCGGTCCAGTAGATGACGAGGATCTGGCGGATAGTGGCCGTGTCAACGGTGCCGTTGGACAGGTTCTTGTAAGGAAAGAAAGCTCCCGACGGAGAGTTGAGGGATTCCTGGATAGCCGTGGTGAGGCTGTTGTCTGTAACGACAGCGTCCGCTTTTTGTTCGGCGGTGGTGGAGGGGCGGCGCACCAGTCCGCGAAACGGTGAGTCCTTGTCCTGGTTGAGGGCTTCGACCAGGACGGAAGGGAGTTTGCGGGCGGACAGTTTGGTCGGCAGGACCGTGCCGACCTCCGGGAGAAGTTCCGTGACGAGGTTCGTAGGCAGAGGGGAGACCGTGTTCACGCGCAGGAACTGGTCTCTTTGAGTTTCCAGGTCTTCGGCAACAAAACCGGCAATTGTGACAGCCAGACGGGTGTTGCGGGTGCGGGCCAGAGCCAGGCTGCGCTGCTGGCCGTCTACGATCAAGGCTGGCCGAGGGGCATCGGGTGAATCGGGCAGCAAGATTTCCAGCGTCCCGGAGGTGCAGAGACCATCGCTGCTGCCCGGGCCTGGGCTGGACTTGAATCGCACTGTGGAGGGCAGCGCCAGGATCAGACCGTTGGGGAAGAGTACTTCGTCACTGTCGAGGTACTCCAAGATCTGCCGAACGTGCTGCTTCTTTTCGGGACGCTGATATCCGATGAGCTTGCCAGCCTCGTTGCGGGAGATCCGCGCGACGTCGGCGACCTGATAGACCTCATCTGCCGCCAAAGTGAAGACATATAGCGGGATCGTGGGGTGCTGCTCAATCCTCAGGGCCCGGCGCTTAAGCACAGTGGAAGTCATCAGCGACCAATCGTTGCTGCGTACAGGTCCGCGAAGCGTTTTTGTTCGCAGGCCATCCCCTTGTCTCTGAGCAGGCGCAGTAGACGGGTGCGGGAGGAATGAGGGTGTCGGTTCTTCATCTCTTTGATGAAAGAGATCACTGCCTCGTCCGACACCGGCGTGCGGGCATAGCGTTCGCGTTGAGCCGCCTGGGCAGCCCAGACAGCCCAACGTGCCTGACCGGCCCGGGTGATGAGACGGCCGGGCGTGCAATGCTCCAGCCAGGAAGCCGCCGTGCGGACGTTCAAACTAGTGAGGGTGCCCCCAAGAACCTGCCGCAGGGCGGCATTGGCAGGCACACGCACCACTCCGTCCAGTTCACGGGCGCCCCCTATCAGCACCACGTCGGCACCAGTGGCGCCAAGGGCGAGCAGGTCACGATGCATGGCCTGGGCGTAGGTCTCCGACAACACCACCAGCGCCCGCCCCGCGGTCGCCGCAATCTGGGACAGGTCGCGGCTACCGTCCATGCGCTGCAGATGATCCCACCAGTGGGGGGCCTGGGCGGTGGAGGAAACCACGGAATCTGTGTGTCGTGGCATGAAAGTCGCGGCATAGGAAGGCGCGAGACTGGAGACTGGCCGCAGGCCCAGGCCGGCCGAGGCCACGTACAAGGAGGGGACGAACCCTGCTTGGGAGGCACTGGTGGTGAGCGCAAGAGCACGCCTCCACTGATCTCCCTGGTACAGCCCTTCCAACCGTCGCTGGCCCTGCGCCGTGCGTAGACGGCGCGCCCATTCCGCGGCTCGTTGCGGCAGGTCCCCCGTCGGCAGCGCGCGGGCGTGTAGGTCCACCATGGGCGGTGAGGCTTTCCGGTCCGTGCACGTGACCACGATGGGCAACTCGTTCACTGCGGCTCGACCCCTGGCTTCCGTAACTCGTTTGTTGTTGTGGTTACTGTAGCCGGTAGTTAGCAGGGTAGGCTCCACCTGTCTCAACTGAGGCAACTAGACTTCAGAGAAGGGAGCGACTGCATGGACCGTCCTGCGATCGTATTGCTGAGCGGCGGCCTGGACTCGACCACGGTGCTGGCCATCGCGAAGGACCAGGGGTTTACTCCCTATGCGCTCAGCTTCCGCTACGGCCAGCGGCACAGCATCGAGTTGGAGGCCGCGCAGCGTGTCGCCACAGCTCAGGGCGTGGCCCGGCACGTCATCGCTGACATCGATCTGCGGGTCTTCGGCGGTTCTGCCCTCACGGCTGACATCGATGTGCCCAAGCACGAGACGCTCGAGGATGCGGAAGGTTCGGGGGTGCCAATCACCTACGTGCCCGCCCGCAACACGATCTTTTTGTCGTTCGCGCTGGCTTTCGCCGAGACCGTCGGCGCCAGCGACATCTTCACCGGGGTGACGGCCGTTGACTACAGCGGCTACCCCGACTGCCGTCCCGAGTACATGGAGGCCTTCGCCGCCATGGCCAACCTGGCGACCAGGGCCGGAGTCGAAGGAACCTCCAAGATCACGCTGCACTCTCCGCTAATCGCGCTATCCAAGGCTGACATCGTCCGCGAGGGCCTGCGCCTGGGCGTGGACTACTCCCTCACCTCCTCCTGCTACGACCCCAACGAGCAGGGACAGGCCTGTGGCACGTGCGACACCTGCTTGCTGCGCTTGAAGGGCTTCGCCGAAGCCGACGTGAAAGATCCCATCCCGTACCAGAGCGCCTGAGCATGACCTACCTGATCAAGGAAATCTTCTACACGCTGCAAGGGGAAGGCGGCCATGTCGGGCGTCCGGCAGTCTTTTGCCGCTTCTCCCGATGCAACCTATGGACGGGTCGAGAGCGGGACCGCTCCCGCGCCATCTGCCAGTTCTGCGACACCGATTTCGTCGGCACCGATGGCGAAGGAGGCGGCCGCTTCCCCTCTGCCAGCGACCTGGCCGACGCGGTTGAGGCTGCCTGGCCCACCGCCGACCGTGCCCACCGGTTCGTGGTGTGCACCGGCGGAGAACCCCTGCTTCAGTTGGACGAGGACGCCATCGACGCCCTCCACGACCGCGGCTTCGCGATCGCCGTGGAGACTAACGGCACCCGGCCAGCTCCCCGCGGCATCGACTGGCTGTGCGTAAGCCCGAAGATCGGATCCACTTTGGTCCTCACCCACGGCGACGAACTGAAACTGGTCTACCCCCAGACCGGCGGCGACCCGGCGCAGTTTGAAGGCCTCGACTTCCGTCACTTCAGACTGCAACCACTGGATGACGCCCGCCGCGAAGACCACACTCGCGCCGCTGTCGAGTACTGCATGAAGAACCCGCGCTGGACACTTTCCCTCCAGACGCACAAGTATCTGGGGATTCAGTAATGGAAATCTTTCGCGAGTTCACGTTCGAAGCAGCCCATCGCCTGCCGCGCGTGCCCGACGGGCACAAGTGCGCACGCCTGCACGGCCACTCCTACAAGGTTTCCGTGCACGTCGACGCGCCTGTGGATGAGGAACTGGGTTGGGTCATGGACTTCGGTGACATCAAGCGAGCTTTTCGTCCCATCGATGCACGGTTGGACCACTACTACCTCAACGACATCGAGGGTCTTGAAAACCCCACCAGCGAGAACCTGGCCCGCTGGATCTGGGACCGGATGATCACTGAACTCCCCCACTTGTCCGCGATCACCGTGCGCGAAACCTGCACCTCCGGCTGCACCTACCGAGGCGAATAGAGGCATGCACGACATCCAAAACGAGCCCGACAGTCGCGGCATCGCCATTGACGAGGTGGGCGTAACCAGCCTGCGCTACCCGCTCACCTTCGACGACGGCCACACCCACCAACAAGGCATCGCCGACGTCAGCGTCACCGTCGCACTGCAGGCCGACCGGCGCGGCACCCATATGAGCCGCATGATTTCGCTCGTGCATGAAGAGGTAGCCACCCTCTCCCCGCAGGAATTGCCCATCGCTCTCAAGCGAGGCCTTACCCTGCTGGACGCTCCGGCACTGACGCTTACCCTCTCTCTGCCCCTCGCCACAGCCGTCACCGCTCCCGCCAGCCAGCAGGAATCGTGGCAGACCCACGACGTCACCGTCACAGGCCGCATCGACACAGACGGCTGCACTGTCAGCACCGCAGTGACCACTGATGTCACCAGTCTGTGCCCGTGTTCCAAGGCCATCTCCGACTATGGCGCACACAATCAGCGGAGCGAGATCACTCTCCAGGTCACCGGCAGCGCCGACACCCCTTACCCTCTGCCCGTCCACGAGATGGTCCACCTGCTGCGCGCCGCCGGCTCGGCTCCCGTCATTCCCCTCATCAAGCGGCCCGATGAACGCGTGGTCACTATGCAGGCCTACGACCACCCCGTCTTCGTCGAGGACATCATCCGCGATATAAGCCTCACCTGTAGAAAGAAAGGGCTCTCCCACACCGTCAAGGCAAGGAATATGGAAAGCATCCACAGTCACGACGCCGTCGCCGCCCTCCACTACACCCGCTGAAACGAGTCCTCAACGCGCGAAGCACGGGATCGCTGTCCCCGTTGCCGGGACGGCGTGCGCCGAGCCGGATGGTCTGTGCACTTCGCGGCGCTCAATACGGTCGAGCACAACACGCGCGCGCTGTTCCAGATGATGGCGACACACATGATGGCGTAGCCAATCCTTCGCCCGTGGCGTTCGGGGGCGTTGGAGAGTGCGCGGGTGATGTGCTCAGCGCCTGGATGGCAGGCTTGTCGGCTTGGAGAGGTATGCGTCTCGCTGCGCCTATTTCCTGCTCGATGGATGATGCAACAGCGGGCCACGGGACAGAGAGCCCCGCAATCGCTGTCCAATACTGATACGACGACCGGACAGCAGCACTTACTCCAAGGCGTACTGATTCAGGCGGTATCCTGCTGAGGATCCTTCGGGTCACACCGCCGGCGCCACGCGCGGCAGGCATGATGCCGTTGCCCAGGAGAAGCGTTGCTGTGCGGAGGGCGTCCAATGTTGGAGTGGGCGCAGATCCGGCGAGAGAGCCAAAGATCAGTTCGTCCCAGCGCCCGAGCGTCCGGGCCCAAGCCAGGCGCTCAAGTCCCGTGCCGAGATCAACGGCCATGCGCTGGGGGTTCTCGACGTTCCACAGGAGCACGATGTCGCCGAGCGTGAGATCCAGGTGGCGGAACATCAGGGTCATCCCGGCCACCTGCCGACGGTGCCAGACCTTCAACTGCCCGTAGAGGCTTATGTGTCGTGCGTGGAAGCCGAGTCTGGAGAGGACATAAAGCCAGTCATCCAGCACGCCGGCGTACTCGTCGATACTCTGGATCGACTGGACGCGTGACACATTGACAAAGGACGTCAGGTAGCCGTCGAGGAGCTCCCCATTCTGGTCCCGCTCGCCGGTGAACCGGACCACCGGCTGGGTTAGGAACCCGCTGCGGTACGTCACGGGGCGACCGTCCTTGAGCAGCGGATCGAGAGCCTGAACTGCCGAGATAGCAAGCTCGGTTTCACGGCCCCACCGCAGCGGAATACACGAGTCCCGAGGAACACCGCGAGCGGCGAAGGCGTCCTCCAACGTCCTCAGGAGCTCTGCCCAGGAAGGCGGCCGACGCGGCGGTGCATACGGCGAACCTCGGTGACGGTGGCGGATCTCCAGGTTCGTGCCGTCGATCGTGAACTCCCAGTTGTGCCCGAGCACTTGGCGAAGCGCAGTTGTTGCCTGAAGCATGGGCGATGCGGTCAGCATGAGGGAGCCGCCATGGCTTCGAAGTGCCGCGTTGGGTCGAAGCGACGCTGGCCAATGGCTTGGACCTCGGTGTGATCCAGGTCAGCGGCTCGCTCGATCGCTTGCGCGAGGGCCTGTGCTGCGGTCTCGTCGTCCGCCTCGGGTGGCACGACGACTATCACGCCCGTACGGTCACAGAGCGCAGCCTGCGCACAGGTGCCGTCACGCCAGGTCAGCGCGGCCATGGGCGTGCCCGCCCGCACGGACTCGCCGAAGACGGCAGCACCGGCTTCCACGTAGGTACGCGCGTAGGTGTAGACGAACACCGAGGCGTCCCGAATGGCGGCCGTCTTGGCCGGGCCGCCGAGTTCACCGACCCACTCCACATGGTCCGCGGAGAAGAGCCTTTCGTGGTTCCGTATGTAGTCCTCGCTGAAGACGGGGCCGACGATGCGAATGCGACGACCAAGGAGCTGAGCCGCTCGTACCGCGAGGTGAGGAGCCTTCTCTTCATCTATTCGGCCCAGCCACAAGAGGTCTCGCCCCGGGATGGCCGGTGGCTCTTCCTCGTTGAGGCCAAGGTGAACAGCCAGTTCCGGGATGGGCTGGTGGACTGCGTATCGCTCGATCATCTCGGGCGAGTAGCAGTAGAGCCGTGACCGTTTGCCGTCGAAGGCTGAGTCGGTGTGCTGGAACACCGGGGAGTGCTGGAACGTGGCCACGTCGCACTCCAGTTGGTTCCAGGTGCGTATCCAGGCGGGCCGGGATGGGTACTCGTGGCCGACGACCAAGAGGTCGTAGCCGGTGGCTTTGATCTCGCGCTCGGCCAGCGAGCCCGCGGTGACGTCTTCGAGACGGACCGGCTTGTGGACCCATTCGGGTTCCAGGTCCGGGAGCCATCCCGGACCCAAGAGGTGTACGTCGGCGCCTGCGGCTCGGGCACCTACCGCGACCGCCCATAGCCATCGTTCGATCCCGCCGTATCCGGCAGGGGGAAATGCGTAGCTGCCGGGAAAGTCGCAGACGCCGACGAGCACTATGCCTCCGGTGTTCCGTCCGCCGAGATACGGCGGAAGCCGAGATATGGGAAGAGTGATTCGGGCAGGACGATCGAGCCGTCCTCTTGCTGGCCCTGTTCGAGCAGCGCGGCCAGGGTGCGGCCGATCGGGAGCCCCGAGCCATTGAGTGTGGCGACCAGCTTGGGCTTTCCGCCCGCACCGCGGGTGCGGATGTTCGCGCGCCGTGCCTGGAAGGTGCCGAAGTTCGAGACCGAGGAGATCTCACGGTAGGTGTTCTGGCTTGGGATCCAGACCTCCAGGTCGTAGGTGAGCTGGGCAGAGAAGCCCGTGTCACCTGCGGCGAGCGTGACCACGCGATAGGCGAGGCCCAGTTCCTTCAGACAGGCTTCGGCGTGGCCGAGCATCTTCTCCAGCTCGGCGTCGGCTTCCTCGGGGTCACAGATCCGCACCATTTCCACCTTGGTGAACTGGTGCTGGCGGATCAGGCCCCGGGTGTCGCGGCCGTAGGAGCCGGCTTCCGAGCGGAAGCACGGAGTCTCCGCGGTCATCGCGAGCGGCAACTCCGAGGGCGGAATGACCTCGTCGGCGTGGAGGTTGGTCAGTGGGACCTCGGCCGTCGGGATCAGGAACAGCTCACGGTCCGCGACACCGGTCTTGAACAGGTCCTCCTCGAACTTCGGCAGTTGGCCCGTGCCAGTCATGGTCTTGCGTGTGACCAGGAACGGCACTGAGTGCTCGACGTAGTCGTGCCGACGCGTGTGAAGGTCGAGGAAGAGCGTGGTGAGCGCCCGCTCCAGGGCAGCCCCGGTTCCTCGCGAGACGGCGAAGCGAGGGCCTGACAACTTCGTGGCCCGAGCGAAGTCGAGGATGCCGCTGGCCTCGCCGAGATCGACATGGTCCTTGGGCGTGAACGAGAACGACGGCGGATTACCGACCCGGCGGATCTCGACCGCGAACTCCTCGGAGTCGCCATCGGGCGAGCGGTCGTCGGGGAGGTTCGGGATGGTGAGGAGGAGCGTGCGGAGCTCCTCCTGGACCTGTTCCTGATCGGACTCGATCTCGCGGATCTGTTCCTTGATCTCGCGGGCTCGCTCCTTCAGCTTGGAGATGTCCCCGCCCTGTTTCGCGGTCTGCTGGACCTCGCTCGCCACCCGCTTGGACTCTGCCCGCAGCTCGTCAGCCGAGCGGATGTTCTGGTTGCGCCGCGATTGGAGACTCTCCAGCGCGGACAGGTCCAGCGAGTATCCGCGGCGCGCGAGGCGACGAACCGCGTCGGCACCCATTTCGAGAAGGGCGCGGGCATCATGCATGAGGAGGGTCCTCTTTCTCCGGCGGGTGGACTACAGCCTCGAAGGTAGCAACCGCCGAACCTCCTTCGATCCGCAATTTCGCGGGCCTGCCACCCACGTCTGGATCTTGTGGTTCCTCTGCGTCGAGATCGGTCAGAAGGGTCACGGTCCAATCGACCAGGGCTTCATCGTCGACAGCGAGTGGGTCAACGTAAGGGGCCTCCGGGAAGAACAACGGCATGGCCTCGTCCGGAGAGCGGTCCCGGCGCCAGAGCAGGACCGACACCAGCAAGCCGTGACAGACGAGAGCGCGGGGTCCTGGGTGCTCCAGGGCCGTCTGCACTCCGGTGAGCATCCTCCGGATGCCTTCTCGTTGGGACTCTCGCGCAGTCGGCGGACGCTGTGACCCGCCGTGCCGGTCGAGCCATGTGCCGTACTCCAGGAAGGGGCCGCCTTCAAACGTCCCGTAGTCCAACTCGTTGAGCCGGGCGTCCACGATCAGCTCCGGCGCCGACGCCCCCACCAGCAGAGAAGCCGTCTGCTGGGCCCTGGGGAACTCGCTCGCCATCCACGTGCGCACGCTGTGGAGCGGGAGCACGGACCATGGCACCCGGCACGAGCGCACACCCTCGTCGTTGAGCCGGACGGCACGAACGGGATCTCCGTTGAGCAGGTACTGCTTGCTGTAGTCGGTTTGACCGTGACGGAGGATGTACGTCGTCGTCATCGCTCGCTCTCCGGGGCGGAGGCCATCAACGAGGACAGCACCTTCTCGATCTTCGGCAGCGCAGGGTCGTCAACCTCCCAGTAATAGAGGAAGCCGTCGACAGCGAGCGCCCTGCACCATGGTGTGATCTCCTGCACGGGGATACGGGAGATCCGAGCAGCTGTGGCCAAGCGGTCGGCCGCTTCTCGCTCAAGGTCGTAGTAGACCGTCCAGAAGGCCCAGTCGAACGCCGCATCTCCCACCAAGGGAAGCGGATCGATCAGACGCGGGTGCCCTCCGCCATCGGAGATCACGTTCGCTCGGTACAGATCGGCATGGAGGACCGTCGTGCGGGTGGGGTCTTCCCGCAGGGCGGGCAAACCCTCACATGCCTCCGCCACGACCGTCCGCCTGGAGCCGAGATCGAGACTCTGCAGTCGCTGGCGGATACGAGGCACAACCACGTCTTGGCGAAAGTCCGCCAGGTCCGGCAATTCGCGCCGAGGCCTCCGTCGACCGAGAGAATGCAACTCCTGTATCGCAGCGGCCACCATCTGCCTCTCGCGCCCGAGAGGTGCGGCGCCGCCGGGCCGGCCGCCCACCAGTTCCAGGGCCGCCACCGACAGGTCATCCGCCGCTTCGATGACGTCTACGGTCGGACCACCGGCCCACATGGTCAGCGCGGCGATCTCGTGGCGGTAGCGGAGCGGCTCGAACCACGCCTTGAGGATCACCGAGGTCCCGTCGAGCGCGGTAGCCAGCGCGACGGCGGACGCATGTCCCGCGTCGTGGTAGCACTCCAGCGAGAGCTTCCAGCGCTCCGCTGCCTCGGCAAGGAGGGATGGGGCAGCCCGAAGCCACGGTTCCACCGACGAGCCGTAGTGATCGAGAAGACGCCGCCTGCAACCCGGCGGCACCTCTCCGAGCGTCTGCGCGGTCATCAGCTCAGCACGATCCCGTCCGAGACCAACTCGTCCGTGAGAGCCGGGAACCCGTCGAGGGCCTCGGAGACGAGCGCCCGAACCTTGTCGACCTCCACGTCCGACGAGGACAGCCGGACCAGAATGCGCCAGGGCCGGTCGAGCCGCTGCCCCGTGGTGCTGACGAGGTGGACCTCCGCGTGCCCGTCGGTCGTCTCGTACAGGCGATCCGCGAGACGCTGTGCGGCGATGTTGTAGAGCTTTCCGACGTGGTAGACGGGGTTTTTCCCGTTGGCGCCCTCCAGGTTCATCGGCCGCAGGGGGGTGATGAGACCGTTGACGCGGTTGCCCCGGCCCACGACTCCTTCGTCACCCGACTCGATCGAGCTGCCCGTGTAGGTCAGGTAGAGCTCGTCCTTCTCCGGCATGTCGCGGGCGTTGAGCCGGAATCGGGCCTCGGCGCCGGGCAGCCGCAGCCCGGCGAGCCGATGGCACTCGGCGAGGACGGCCTCAGTGTTGCGGATGTAGTCCGCCCGACTGCCGACGTGCAGGGACTTCTGCGGCACGCACAGCACGATGTCGGCGCTCTCTCCATCCCAGTAGCCCATGAGCTTGACGTCCGAGCCGCACCAGGCGTGGGACCGAGTGAAGCCGCTCCGTCCGGAGAAGTGATTCACCAGTTCGCGTACGAACGACTCGAAGGTGTTCTCCGGCGCCCAGCCCGTACCAAGAGACGTGTCGTTCGAGAACCGCACTCGGCGCTCCCGAAGGTCCTCGACAGACCGGGGGTTGAACCAACGGGTCCGGTCGGGAACCGCGTCACCGGTCAGCACGGCGCCGGGGCTCGAATTGCTCGTGATGTTGAACGAGATGTCAAGGTGCCCCAAGACCTCGGGAAGGCGCTCGGCGAAGAAATCCCGGACCTCCGCCTCGACGATCTCCAGGACGGGTATGCGCTCGCCACCGCAGCCCGAGGCCGCCCTCCCGTTGACCAGGACCCGCACTGGGGCCGTCATCTTGCCGCCGCCGTAGCGGACTTCACTTGCGCCGCCCAGGAGCGCGAGCTTGTCGAAATTGTGGTGCAGCACGGCACCGAACTGCTCCACGGTGTACCGGCTGTACGCCCGCGACAGCCTTTCGGCGAGGTGGTCGGCAAGGGTATCGGGGTGTCCAAGCCCCTTGCGCTCGACGATGGTTGTGCCATCCGCCTGGTGCGTGCTGGTCTCGATCACCAAGTGGCTGTTGCCAAAGGTCGTGCTCGTGCGGGGCATGGGTGTGCTCCCATCTCATGGTCGACGGCTGAGCGGTTGGTGATCAGTGAAGCCATCCGGCGACCGAGCGGGAACGTTTCTAGGGAGTTTCTCTCGACGCTGAGGACTCTCATGCGCACGTCAGCATGGGTAATCTCCCCGAGATCAAAAGGAGTTGACGGGAGGCACGGCGTGACTGGTGAGCCGTTGGCAATGCACCCACTGACCTTCGTCCGCCAGTCGAGCGGATGGGGGAAGGCCGAGCTCGCCCGGCTCATGCAGTCGCGGGGGAAGGAACTGGGCATCCCCCTGGCCACCAACCGCACCACCATGTGGAAGTGGGAACAGGGACAGGAGCCGGACGCCGACGCTCAGCGTGTCCTCGCCGACCTGCTGCGGGTTCCGCACGAACGGGTGCAGGCGGAAGGGTGGCCGCGGTGGCTCCCCGTATGGGAGGTCACTGGGCTCACTGCTCCCTGGACAGAGGCCGGTACCGTTGAGGCACTGGCTGATCTGGTAGGGAGTGGCCGCATGGACCGTCGGGGGTTCCTGACCATCACCGGCGCCGCTCTGACGGGGCTTGCAGCGAGCTGGGCCGAGGCACCCTCTACCTTCGCCTCCGCCCTCAACGGCGATCGCGTCACCGACACAATGGTCTCGACGATCGAGCAGCGCATCAGCACACTCCGCACACTCGACGACCAACTCGGGGGCGCCCGGCTCCTGGAGCAAGCACGCGGCGACCTCGCCCTGATCACCAACCTCCTGAACGCTGGCCGGTACACGGACAAGATCCGCATCCGCCTGTACGCGCTGGCAGCACGGGTATCCCACCTGACCGGCTGGATGGCGTACGACGCAGGGCTGCGATCCGCAGGACAGCGCTACTACGTCGGGGCGCTGCGCAGCGCCCGTACCGCCGCGGACGACGCCTTCGGCGCCTTCACCCTGGCGGAGATGGGAGTCCACGTCTCCGAGGCCGGACGAACCGCCGAGCGGGTCGACCTCATCACGACCGCCATTGACAACGCTCCTCGGACGCTGTCGCCTTACACCCAGTCCTTCCTCTACCTGCACAAGGCCGAAGCGCTGTCCCGAGACGGCGATCACCAGAGGGCCGGTACGGCGCTGAACCGTGCAGCGTCCCTCTGGGAACGCCACACGGTGGAGGAAAACCCGGAATGGCTCGACTGGTTCGGCGAGGCGCAACTGAAGTCGACCGAGGGCAAGGTCCTGTTGCGCGCGGGTCAGGTGGAGCGCGCGACGAGTTCGCTGGAGACCTCCGTGAAGAATGCCGCCCCACGGGACAAGGCCGTACGGTCCAGCCGTCTGGCCGAAGCCCGCCTCACCGGCAACGACCTGGAGGGAGCCCTCGACGCCGCGAACTACGGCGCGGAGCTCCTCGAAGACAAGGTCAGCTCCGTGCGGGCCCTGGACCGGCTGAAGGAGTTCTCCGAGCAGCTCCATCCGCACAAGTCCGTTCCGGCCGTCCGTGAGTTCCGCGAGCGTCTGCAGGCGCTGCCCGTCGCGGCGTGATCGGTGCCGCAGTTGCGCGCCGACGTAGGCCCGACCCCTCGGAGCAGGCCACCAGAATGCCAGGATGGGCGACATGACGATGATCGACGGTGAGGTCGCGGCCGGGTTCGAACCGGTGCGCGAGGCGTTCGCTGCGAACTTCGACCGGCACGGGGACATCGGCGCCGCGGTGTGCGTGTACCACGATGGCCGACCGGTGGTGGACCTGTGGGGCGGGACCGCCGACCCTGAAGCCGATCGTCCGTGGACGCGGGACACGCTGCAACTGGTCTACTCGGCGACCAAGGGAGCAACCGCGACCGCGGCACATCTACTGGTCCAGCGAGGCGCGCTGGACCTGGACGCCCCGGTGGCCAAGTACTGGCCGGAGTTCGCCGCGAACGGCAAGGCGGACATCCCGGTGCGCTGGCTGTTGTCCCACCAGGCTGGCTTGGTCGCGCTGGACCACCCGGTGCCACTGGCAGAGGCGCTGGCCTGGCATCCGATGGCGACCGCACTGGCCGCTCAGCGTCCCCTATGGGCTCCGGGCACCGCGCACGGGTATCACGGCAGGACTTGGGGCTGGCTGGTCGGCGAGGTGATCCGTCGGGTATCCGGCCGCACGCCTGGCCGCTTCTTCGCCGACGACATCGCCACCCCCCTGGGGCTGGACTTCTTCATTGGACTGCCGGCGAGTGAACGCGACCGGGTAAGCCGGATGGTGTACCAGCAGCCCGAGGTCGATTTCACCACCGCGCCGCCGGAGTCGATCCCCGAAGAGCTCCGCGAACTGGTCGCAGCCTGGCGCGACCCGAATTCATTCAGCAACAGGGCGTTCCAGGTCACCGACCCTCCCGAGATCGATTTCAACTCTCCCGACGTCCAGGCTGCGGAACTCCCAGCCTCCAACGGCATCGCCACCGCACGCGGACTGGCGCGCATGTACGCCGCTCTGATCGGCGAGGTGGATGGCGTACGCCTCCTCACTCCGGAGACCCTCGCATCGGCGACCCAGGAGCAGGCCAGCGGTGCGGACCAGGTGATGGTGGCGCCCAGCCGCTTCAGCGCCGGCTACATGCTGCCCATCGATACCAACCCCATGACCGGGCCGAACTCCTTCGGCCACACCGGCCGAGGCGGCTCACTCGGCTTCGCCGACCCGGAGCACAGCATTGCCTTCGGGTACGCCATGAACCACATCATCGGCGGCCCCGACGACATGCGTGCGACGGCGCTCGTCGATGCAGTGCGGAACTCTCTGGCGTAATTGAGTTTGAAGACCGCTCGATCGAGAGGCTGCCACCGCGATTCGGAATCCGCAAGTGACACGAGAAACGCACGACCGCTTCTCGGAGCGGCCACCGTCGCACGACTCACTATGTCCTTGTCGATCTTCCAGCCGCCACGTGACAGGGATTTACATCAGAGAGAAATGGAAGGACTGCGGGGTCCGGAATTTTCTATTTTGTTACGTGACGGACCCGCCCCCCACCTCCCTACATGCGCACTTGAGGGGCCGTTACACGTGCTTGGCCGACGCCTGAGGGTCCTTTTAGGGACAATCTGTCACACCCAAGGGGCAGCACCCCCTGCTGGCCTGTGACGATAGACCCACCCATGAGACCCGATATGGACCGGCCACCATTGCAGGAGTTCCCATCCCTAAGGGGCTTCTAAGTATCACGAGAAACATCGCATACGCAATCACTTAATTGGTATCGACACTAGGAACCCTAGGCATTCTTGCGGGTCCACCTTAGCCTACTTGCATCCTTGACGATGTCGCCAAAAATATGCTTAGCGATTCTTAAGATGTTTCCTTCCTTCCCAATGGGAATCAGCTTACACCTGATGTGGTATTGCGTTACGTACTGCAGTTCAATTTCTTGCCATCGCGTCGCTGTACACAAGGCGTTGCACCTCTGCATTGGATGATGCGCAATGATGGAGCAAGCGATATAGGGACAACCCGTGGAGGGCGCACCCATATATGGGGCTTACATGAAAAGCGCCCCAGATTCATGTGCCCAGGCATCACATGCTGAATACCATGAAGCCCTGCGTGCCTGCCTCGAGCACTTTCCAGCTAGCCCACGTCGGGCCTCGCACAGGGGCGCACAAGACCGTACGGAGCCCTGCGAGACACAGAAGGAGCCCACGCCGCAGGTACGCCTTCATCTGGGCACCCTTCACCCCCTGAACTGAAGGGGCTTAACAGCGGGGGCTCGTCCCCCCGGTGCCCGAGCAGGAATACCAAAGGGCTACTGAGGGCCTCGTGGTGGGTACTGCATGTCAGGAGCCGGAAACGCTCGGGAACCAGCCCGTCACCGCCCACACGGCCACAGGCGTACCAGCCGCGCTGGCCATTTGGCCGGTTGTTAGCCTAAACAGCTATGGGATGTACTCGACGGTGGCCCCCAAACGATCGACGACCAGGTCGCTGGAGAAGTCCCCGCGAGGGGATCTTCTACCCGGTTGTTGCGCTGTCGACGGACATCTCCGAGTTCTCATACAGCCGCCAGCCCCGCGGCGTCGGAGGGCTGCGTCGCGTCGTCCACGAGGGAGGTCGACACCCCCGGCAGGTGGGGGAAAGCGCGCGTCTTGTTAATGACCTCAAGGCTCGCTATGAAGTTGGACCAGTTGCGCCACCGTGCCGGAACCGCCTCCTGAAGGGCGAGAATGTCAGCCCGGGCATGGGTGACCGCACCTGCGGTGTCCTCCATAGAGCTGCCCCGGTCAGCAAGGTGATGATCCCGATCGACTCGTCAGTGCCGGAGCCGGTGGTGAACGCCGTTCCGTCGAGGCGGGTGAACGCGTCCGCGATGAGCATCGTGACAAGTTGCTGAATTTTGGTGTCCATCGCGGCTTCGATGAAGGCGGCCAGGAACGCGACCCGCTTGTGGGTGGGAACGCACGGCGGTGAAGGCCGGCGAGTCGTTGGTCGTCCCGGTCGCCTCCGGTCCCCATGTGCGGTGACACCTGCCGGGTTGACGCTGTTCCAGGCGTCGGTGGAGATGGGCGCGTGCCGTGCAAGAGTACGCATAGGGGAGGTCACGCCGCTGCGCTGCTGGACAACATGGTGACCGCCTACCACTCAGGGCAGGTAGGGCAGCTCCTTCAAACTTTTTCCTGTGTGCGTGTTTGAAGATGCAAAAACCCTATTCAGCCTGCCCTGCCTGCCCTGAAGCCGCCGAATATGTCACCCAAGGTAGCGATCCTGAAGACTCTCGGCACTGTCGGTGACCTTGATGGCCGTGAACCCCCGGGTGCCGTCCCGCTTGAGCGGCTGTGCACCCGCCGTAGCCAGGCGCTCGTAGAACTCCTGAGCCTTCACCGGCTTGTGCCCGTCCCGCTTGGCCCAGCGTGCATAGCAGTCGTAGAGGACGGTCCGGGCCATGTGCGGATGGTCAGGGTGGATCTCGGCACACTCGTCGATCCATGTTCGCACCTGGTCGACCTTGCGGCGGAATTCCTCCTGGGCAGTCCTGGCCGATTCGGATAGTTCGAAGTCGCCGCGCGCCATGAGCCGACGTAGCGCCGGTACAGCCTTCACCGCGATCCCGGATAGCTCGGCCTTCGTAGTCAGTCGTTGCGTGAGCGTGCGGTCTTCGCGTCCGGTGAAATCGTGGGGGAGTTCGATCACCACCCACCGGGCGAGGTAGCCGGAGGTCACGTCCGCAGAGCCGGGGATCTTGTTGGCGGAGAACACCGGCACCGCCCAAGGGGTGAAGTCGAACCGGTCGCCGTACTTGTGCTCGGCGCTCACCAGATCTTCGCCAGTGATGGCTTTGAACCGTGCAGTGGTTTCCAAATATTTGCCGTCGATATCCCCCGCAATGTTGGCGATCTTACCGAGGAGTTGTGCCGCAGTGAACTTGTCGCCCGCCATGTCGGCAAGGGACACAGCGGTGATGTTTTCCGCGCCAAGCAGGGCGTCTAGGACCCGCAGCAGGGTACCCTTGCCGTTACGGCCGTGGCCGACGAGCATGACGGCCTTATGCAGGGGATTGCCGGAGTACATGAGGTAGCCGATCAATTCCCACAACATGGGGATCACGTCGGCGGGAAGCACCTGAGCCAGGAAGTTGTCGAACTCCGGGCAGGTCGCTTCCGGGCTCCACTCGGCATTGAGTTGCATTGTCGACATCACATCGGGGTGGTGGTCGAGTAGCTGCTCGGCCCGCCAGTAGTAGTAGCCGTTGCGGAAGTTGATGACTTCGGGCACGGGGTCGCAGGTGATCCGCCTGGCGGTAGCACGCACAAGGGCTTCCGCATTCGTAGCGTGCATGCTGCGAAAGCGCTGCTTGAGCATTTTGGCGGTCCGGTCCCGTACGGCGTGCTTCGCGGGCCGCCATACGCCGTTCTTGTAGGCCCAGACGCGTTCATCGATGCCCTCGGCGAGCGGGCCTTGCTCGACGACGGCGTTGGCCAAATCGAGTGCACGCAGCCCGTCGCGGTCGAAGAACAGCGACGGGTCTTCGACGCCAGCGTCCCTGACGATCTCGGCGGCCACGTCCTTGCTGTCGCTCACAGCGCACCCCCGGAGGCGAGGCCGGAGTTGACAGTGGCGCGGGCCTCCCGCTCGTCCAGCCCGGCGCTGACCCCAGCGGCGTGCAGAGCGCTGGCGACCTGTTCGCGGGTGAGGCGGCCTTCCTTGACGATCTCGGCGGCCCGGTAGGCGGCCCAGTTCAGCACCTCGTTGCGCTTGCCCTCTTCTGTGTCGAGGACCTTCTCGACTAGGCCTCGAAAGCGCTGCACGGGCGAACCTGCCGACGTGAACGCCTCACCGTCGCCCCGTGCGGGCTGCTGCACGGGCCGCAGGAGACCGAGTAGCCATGCCGGGGCAGCCACCGGCGCCCGGTCGTCCAGCACCACGTAGGGCCCCGTGTGGCCCGGGCTGTCAATGCGCGACGGGGGTGCAACGACCTGGCCGCCGTTGCCCCGGGTATCGATGCCCGAGCCGAGCATTCCGGCACTGTTGCGCAGGTCGAAGTCGACGCCGTCCCATGTCCAGAAGTAGTGCATGCCCTGGCTTCCGGTGCGGACCCTGAGAGTCAGGGGCAGGTCACCGTGCTCGCGTTCCAGGGCGGCCAGGGTGGCGGAGCCAACGCCGTGTACAGGGTTGGCCTTGTCGTCGATGTCCAACACCCACAGGTTGGACTGCTCTCCGGTGACGATGTGGACGTTGGCCTTGGGTGTCTCGGCCCACCAGGTGATGATTTGGTGCAGGTCGGTGGAGGCCGCGTCCTGCCAGGCGTTGATGCACGGATGCTTGCGCGGGCTGCCGTAACAGTAGCCGGGTGCAACGTGCCAACCGCGCTGGGCGTAGCGGAGGGCGTAAGCCAGGGGCATACTGGTATTAGCTGTTGTTGTGGGAACTGGGGTCTGGCCGGACCCCTTTTCCATGCTCATGCCGCTTCATCCCCGTCCAGCAGGGCGCCGCAGCCGTGCTCATGCTCCATGGCGAGGTGGATGATCTTTCCCGTCCTGGCTGCGGCCCGGCGCTGCTGGCGGTTCGGCATCTGCACGCGGGCCCCGCAGCCTGGGCAGTGGCCGGTCACGTTCGCGGCCCGCCGGATCGCGAGGCCGTTCTTCAGCGCATCGGACGCGCCATCGGGGATGGAGGGCTGGACAATCAGCGCCCGCTGTCCGCCGATCTCGGCGACTGTGACGTCGTACAGCGGCTCAGGCATCTGAACCACCCGCCTTGCGGGCGGCGCCCTTGGCAGCGCGGGCGCGGGAGGATGCGAGGGCAAGGCGCTGGAAGTACGCCTTCCGGAGGTGCTCGGCACGACGTGCGCGTTCCGCAGGGGTCAGGGTGCGGTCCGGGTCGGCCTCCTCCTCGAACTTGTGGAGGAAAGCCGCACGGGCAGGGAGTGTGCGGGCGGCAGGGTCATCACAGTTGGCCCACATCTCGTGGGCGGCGATCGAAGCACGAAGGCTGCGCTGCTCGGGGGTCAAGGCATACACGGATTAGCCCTCCTGGGCTTAGTCCGGGTTGCCGACTCCGGTCACGCGGCTTGGCCGCCGACAGAAATATTAAGCGATACGCTATCACATCGTTTGTCGATGGCATCCTCGACGTCCGCTCGGCGCACGTAGCCGCGTCCGTGGTAGGGGCAGATGGCCACCAAGCGCTCCGGCGCGACCAGCCGCGAGTAGGCGGGGTGCTCTAGGGTCGAGCCTCCCCTCCAGCCACGCCAGCGACCGGGCCGGTTAAGGCGTGCCAGACGCTTCGCTTCCACGCGCCACCGAACGGCGCCCTTGGGGGTACGCTCAACGACCCCCAGCCGCTGACGGCCGGGACGCTTCTCGTCCTCGCAATCCTTGCACCAGACGGTCAGGATCCGCACTCCCTCGCTCATGACAGATCACCCAACCCGAGTCGGCGAGCCTCCTCGGCGGCGCGCCGCTCACTACTCGCCCTCGTGTAGCGATCCAACATGTCCCGTCGGGTCCATCCTGCCACCGCCATGAGCCCGCCCTCGGAGCCCCCTGCGGCCAGCCAGCGGGCGGCGGCGGTGTGACGGAGGACGTGGGGGTGAAAGCTCTCGATGCCCGCGAGCTCGGCGCGGTAGGTGAGAGCGCTGTGCAACCCGTAGTAGCTGAAGTTCTTGCCGCGGTCGCCGAGCCAGAGGGTGTCGGTGTCGGCGAGACGGTGGGCACGGCGCAGGCGCAGATACCGGTCGATGGAGCGGCCGGTCTGTGGGCCGAATGGGACGGTGCGGGCTCGCCCGCCCTTGGTCTTGTGGAGGACGGCGGCGCCGGTCTTCAGGTCCACATCGGTCACGCGCATGGCCACCACCTCACCGGCCCGCGCGCCGGTCTCCGTCATGAAGCGGACGATGGCCTCATCGCGGCGGTCGCGGAGGTCCTTGCCGGCGCATGCCTTGATCAGCAGCTTCAGCTCGTCCTCCGAGAGCTCGGGGGTGATCTTGTGGTCCAGCTTGGGCGGCTTCAAGGCGATGAGCTGATCTGTCTCGATCTCTCCCTCCTCGGCGAGCCATGTGGAGAACCGGCGCACCGCGAGTTGGCGGGACCGCGCGGTAGACGGCTCGGCTCCGGCGTCGAGAAGGGAGGCTACAAAGGCGTTCACCGTGGGACGGTCGAGATCCGGATTGATGTGGTTCTGGTCGCACCAGCGGAGGAAGGCGCGTACCCCGTCGCCGTATGTCTTAAGGGTCTGCGCGCTCTTCCGCTCAGCCTTGAGGTGGAGCAGCCAGGAGTCCAGAAGAGCCCGTATGTCCGAATCGTTCATGCTTCCCGAGGATAGAGCACTATCTGGACTGGGAGCGCTGCGCAAGGCGAGAAAAACGCCCCGGACCCGCGAATAAGCAGGTCAGGGGCGTTTTTGAGGGTGCCCGTCAGTCCAGGTAGTCCCGCAGGACCTGCGAGCGGGAGGGGTGGCGCAGCTTGGACATCGTCTTCGACTCGATCTGACGGATGCGCTCACGCGTCACGCCGTAGACCTTGCCGATCTCGTCGAGCGTCTTGGGCTGGCCGTCGGTCAGTCCGAAACGCATCGAGACGACGCCCGCCTCGCGCTCGCTGAGCGTGTCGAGCACGGAGTGCAGCTGCTCCTGGAGGAGCGTGAAGCTGACCGCGTCCGCCGGGACGACCGCCTCGGAGTCCTCGATCAGATCACCGAACTCGCTGTCACCGTCCTCGCCCAGCGGAGTGTGCAGCGAGATCGGCTCCCGGCCGTACTTCTGGACCTCGACGACCTTCTCGGGCGTCATGTCCAGTTCCTTGGCCAGCTCCTCCGGGGTGGGCTCGCGGCCCAGGTCCTGGAGCATCTGGCGCTGCACACGGGCGAGCTTGTTGATGACCTCGACCATGTGCACCGGGATACGGATGGTGCGGGCCTGGTCGGCCATGGCACGGGTGATGGCCTGGCGGATCCACCACGTCGCGTACGTCGAGAACTTGTAGCCCTTCGTGTAGTCGAACTTCTCGACCGCACGGATCAGACCGAGGTTCCCCTCCTGGATCAGGTCCAGGAAGAGCATGCCGCGGCCCGTGTAGCGCTTGGCCAGCGAGACCACGAGGCGGAGGTTGGCCTCCAGCAGGTGGTTCTTGGCGCGGCGCCCGTCCTCGGCGATGATCTCCAGCTCCCGCTGGAGCTTGGGTGCCAGCTTCTCCTCAGCGGCCAGCTTGTCCTCGGCGAAGAGACCGGCCTCGATCCGCTTGGCGAGCTCGACCTCCTGCTCGGCGTTGAGGAGCGGCACCTTGCCGATCTGCTTGAGGTAGTCCTTGACCGGGTCGGCCGTCGCCCCGGCAGCAGCGACCTGCTGGGCCGGCGCGTCGTCCTCGTCATCGTCGGAGATGACGAAGCCCTCGTTCTCGTTCTTGACCTCGGCCGCGGGGCCCTCCTCGGGGCCGGGCTTGCCTGCGGACTTGGCGGCGATGTCCTCCGCCAGCTCCTCGTCGCCCTCGAGGAGTTCGTCGACGACGGACTTCTTGGCTGCTGTCTTCTTGGGCGCGGCCGTCTTCTTGGCCGCGGTCTTCTTCGCCGCGGTCTTCTTGGCTGCGGCCTTCTTCGCGGGCTTGGGCGCGGCCTCCTCCCCGGCAGGCTCCTGCCCCGGAGCAGCACCCGTGGCGGAAGCGGTGGGGGCGGCCGGGGCCGCGGGAGCCGCACTCGCGGGAGCGGCCTTCTTGGCCTGGGTGGTCTTGGCGGCGACCGTCTTGGTGGCGGTGCGCTTGGCCTGGGTCTTCGCTGCGACGCTCTTACGGGTGCGTTTGGGCGCCTCGGCTGCACTCACCATCAGCGTCACACCCTCCTCGTCGAGGATCTGGTTGAGGCTGCGCAGAACGTTCTTCCACTGGGTTGGCGGAATCTGGTCAGCCTCGAAGGCCCGACGTACGTCGTCGCCGGCGATCTGCCCCTCAGCCTTCCCCCGCTCGATGAGCGCCATCACGGACTCGGATTCGGCGATCTCCGCGGGGAGAGTACGGGATGTGCTGGCCGACACGAACAACCTCTCGGAACGATGGAAACGGCGGACCGCCGGTGGGGATGAACCGACGGCGCGGGCGGAGCAGTGGAGAAATAACGGGTAGGAACAAGAGCCCCGGACGGAGCGCCCGTATTCCCTCCTCCGCTGTCACCTCTTGAGTCATCGCATGGGAACGGGAAGCGTTACGCCCAATTCACGTGGCCCGAGTCACACCGCATACCCACTCCTTCGCGATGATAACCGGATGATTCGGGTGCCCGTGTGGGTGAGCGCGGCTCCTCATGTGGGTGAGCCGGGCACGCTCGGACTCTCGCTCGGGCTTGGCTTGGGCTTGAGCGCAGACCCGGGCTCGCACTCAGACTCGGGCGAGGGCTTGCGGATCCGGGCCGCGATTCGGGGTGGATCCAGGCCGCCCTGACTCGGGGTGCGGGACTCAGGGGCGACCCCGGCCCGGGCGGGGGGCTGGGTAGGCGTGGAGCTCGGGCGCGGGGACCGGGTATGCGGCTCGGGTAGGGGACTCACGGTCGGGCAGGGAACTCACCGGTGCGGCTCGGGCTCGTCGGCTCAGGTACGGGTCCGAGGTACGCATGCTCCGCCGAGGGCTCGGCCGCGGTGCCGGACCAGGCACCTGTCCAGGCTGCAAGGGCAACGGGCAGACAGGGACACGACCTCCGGCGATCCGCCGACGAGAGGCGGGTCGGACTCGCAGGTACGGCCGTGCCACCGGAGGACGGAAGCACGGCCGTACGAACCACGGAGCCGCGGGACCGAGCCGAAAGCCGGCCCCGATCCCACGGGGCGGAGCCGACTCCGCAAGCCGGGTCCGACCTTAGGGTGCGGCCCGGCTCCGGCAAGCCGGTTCCGCATCGGTACGCCCCGAAACCCGGCCCCATCCGGGCGGACCAAGCTGCCGGAGACAACACCCGGAACCGCGCAGGCACAAACCGCAGGGCGAGCATCGGCGAGGCGGCCCGAAAGCAGCCGGCCGGCCCCTGAGCGCGCCCGCGCCGGTCAGTGTTCGCGTGGGGCGGGCACCACATGGTCCGCCCCGCCGGCCGTACCGGCACCACCCGGCTGACCCGCCCCGGCGGGCACTCCGTGGGTCCCCGGCTGTGCGGCCTGCGCTGGCGGCGTCGCCTGAGTGGGCTGACCGGAAGCGGCCGGAGCAGATGCGCCCTGCGCAGGCTGCGCGGCGGCCACCGACTCGGCGTGCCCGCTCAGCACCTGGCGCATGGCGGCCTCGGCGACGGCTGCCTCGCCCGCGACGAGCGCGTCCACGACCCGGCGGTGGTGCGCGACGGCGTGCTCCGTGGGGTGCTCACAGCAGGCGGTCGGCCCGCCCGAGACCTGGAGCGCGGAGGAGACGATGCCGGAGAGGTGCTCCAGCATCCTGTTGCCCGCGGCCTGGAGGATCAGCCCGTGGAACTCGGCGTCGGCGCGCGAGAACGTGAGGGTGTCGCCCTGGGCGTGCGCGTGGCTCATGATCTCCACCATGTCGCCGAGGCGCTGGTGCACGTCGTCGTGGCTCTGTCCGGCGGCGAGGCGGGCGGCGAGCGGCTCGATGGCCCAGCGCAGCTCGCACAGCTCGCGCCGCTGCCCCTCCCGCTGCGGCCCGAAGGCCCGCCATTCGATGATGTCGGGGTCGAGCAGGTTCCAGTCGCTGACGGGCCTGACCCGGGTGCCGACGTTGGGGCGCGCGCTCACGAGCCCCTTGGCCTCGAGGACGCGCAGGGACTCGCGTACAACCGTACGCGAGACCTCGAAGCGCTGGCCGATCTCTTCCGGGACGAGCGGGCGGTCCGCGCCCAGGTCCCCCGAAACGATCATCTGGCCGAGCTGCTGGACGAGTTGGCCGTGCAGGCCCCTGCCTCGGCTACCGGACGCACGTCGGCCCACTCGGTTCATCTCAGCCTCGGAACCCTCCCACGCCGAGGCGTTGGTTGTGGTACGCGCCGTTCCCGTGGACTCGGCGTATGCGTAGCGGTCGAGCTCGCCCGGGCCTACGAGGCCGGTGTCGACGGGGCGAGCCGCGGTCATCATGGAGTGCGCAAGGGTAGTCACGACCCTTGTGTCGGCCGAGGTCAGGGCGGTCTTGAGGGCTTTGGTGAAAAGCACACGAAAGGGTGATCGCTGGCTTCCTTACAATTGACGCCTTATCGGAAAGAACGGACCACATCATTGGTGGTCAGAGCTATCTGCCGCCTTTGAGCGCCGGATTGACGCCGCGGCATGTGAACACCTGGCGGATTCAGGGAGATTCCGCCCTAACACAGCCCAACGCATCCCCGTTGCATGGCCATCCGCGGTCGCCCCCTGCCGTCCTCCCCGCCGACTACCGCTGTCTCGGCCGGCCGCGCAGGGACATGAGGGCGTAGGCACAGAACAGGACGGTAACCGACAACGCGAGGGCCCGGCCCACCGGTTGCGACACAATCCCCGTCGCCACGGCGCCCGACTGCTCCGCCGCCGAGGGCCAGGGAAAGAGCAGCACCGAGCGCAGACGCTCCGGCAGCCCTTCGAACGACTGGCCCCCGGCACCCACCGCAGCCTTCCGTACCAGGGGTGCCACCAGTGCAGGCACAGCCACAACGGCAGCCACACCCAACGCGGTCGACCGGAACACCCCGGCGGCCAACAGCCCTGCCCAGGCACATCCGACACAGAGCGCAAGCACCGCCATTACCTGCACCCCCAGCGAGGGCACCATGCCCCCGGCCTCAGCCCCGCCGGGTACGGAGAAGCTGGTCAGACTGGCGATGTCGAACGTGTGGTCGGAAAACGAGAGGACCAGACTGTCCGCACCGTAGAACAGGGTGAGCGCTCCCGCGTTGCAAAGCGCGGTCGCCAGGCACAGGGTCACCGCCGTACCGGCCGTCACCACGAGCTTGGCCACCAGCAGCCCGAGTCTGCGCGGCACCGGCACCTGCGCCGGTACGAGCGCCGGATACCTGAACTCGTCTCCGAACGCCATGGCCCCCACCAGCCCCGCCACTACCGCTGCCGGCGGCACGAAGAACGGCGACCCGGGCGGCCACCCGGTGAGCAGCTTCAGACCAGACACGCTCCCCGTCGCAGCATCGGCCGAGACCCCTGCGTCCGTTCCAGCCACCACGACAGAGATCCCCAGCCCGCAAACCAGCGCCAGGACGATCAGCACCCACGGCGTCCGCACACCGAAGAGCCGCAGCAGTTCGTAGTGGAGCGGGGCCACAGGGCCTGGCCTGCGAACCGCAGGAAACTCCGGAAGCAGGCCCGCCGCCTTACGCCTGGCACTTTCGGCCCCGCCTGCGCCTGCGGTGGAGGCAGCACCCCGAGACGGAGAACCGCCCGTTGCGGTAGCCCTCTCCTGGCGGCTGTCCCGGTCCCGGAGTCGGGCCTGGGACTGGGCCTGGGGTTGGGGTTGGGGTTGGGCCTGGGGTTGGGGTTGGGCCTGGGTCGGCTCGGCGCTTCTCCCGGCCGCTGCAGCTGATGCGACGGAAGCAGCGGTTTTGGAGGCAGCAGAGGCCGAAGCCGGCGAGCCGGAAGCTGGCCCCTTCTTGGCCGCTGCCGCGTCGACGGCGGGAGCCGCCGCGGAGCCAGAGGCCGCGCCCGAGCCCGAGCTCCCAGAGACTTGGGACGAATTCGGGCCCGGTGACTCGGGAGCCGGGTCAGTGCCGAACGGTGCGGACCCACCGGAAGAGCGACTCGGCGACCGATGTGACTGGCCAACCGGATCCCCGGAACAACCCCCTGCCACAGTTCCCGACTTCTCGTGCCCCACCGGCACGAGTGCCTCCGGGACCTGCCCGCCCTCGACCGTCGACTCCTGCCCCTCCGCGGGCCGCCCCCCGACGGCTGGGGGCGCTTCCGCCCTGCCCTGCCCCGCCTCGGTGCCCCGCTCACCACCCGCATCGGAGGCCGAAACTGCGCCTGCGCCGGTTCCGGCCTTCGGCTCCACTTCTGCCGCGGATGCACCGCCCCGCGCTGGTGCGCCGCTTCCCGGCTGATAGCTGCCGGGCGCCGGAACCGAAGCGTGCCCGGACGCGGCGACGTCCCCCTCTCCCTCCCGCGTTGCGGCATCCCCGCGGTCCGCCTGATCCACATCGTCCACACAACAGATCCCCACGTCTGCCCCCATCGCTTCTTCCCCCGTGCTCCCGGCGGTCGCAGCTCCCGCCGAGCCCCTCGCCTCCCGCCTGGAGGTTCGTCCGTCCGCCCGGTTCAGCGGCCTCGGTCGGGAGCTGTCCCCGGCGTCCCCGATCTCCTCCGTCAGCTTGTGTACGAGAATCCCGTGCCGGTAGGCGGACTCCCCCACCGCGGCGCAGTTGCTCCCGTAGACCGAGACCCGGCTGCCTCCCTCGCACACCACCTCGAAAGCCCCGCCTCCACCGCCCGCCCGCTCAGCGCTCCGCGCCTCCTGCGAGAGCACAGCCGCGAACCGTTCCGCGTGCGGTGTCCTGATCGCCACCCGGGGACGGAGCCTGGTCCGGGAGAAGTCGGCCGTCTTCTGATCGGCCAAGAGCCGACCTCGGTCGATCGACACCACCCGATCTGCGAGCCGCGCTGCCTCTTTGGGGTCCCGCGATGTAAGGAGCACCAACCCGCCCTGCTCCGCGTATCCACGCAGCAGTCCGTGAAGCCAGCTGACCTCACGCGGTGACAGCCCGCGGGTCGGTTCGTCCAGCACCAGCGTGTGCGGGTCGCCCAGCAGCGCCGCCGCCATCCCGACCCTGCGGTCCATCCCGAGCGAGAAGTCACCGAGTCGTTGGTCCGCCAGCCCGCTGAGCCCGACCACGTCCAGGACCTCGTCCGCCCGCTCGATCGGCACCCCTGCCACCGGGGTCAGCATGCGCAGATGACCCCGAGCCGTGCGGGCCGGGTGGCCGGGGACATCGCCGAGCAGGACGCCGATCTCCCGGGCTGGGTGCGGGATCCGCTGCACCGGACGCCCCCGGAAGAGTGCCACGCCCCGCCCCGGAACGAGTTGCAGCATCAGCCGCAGCGCCTCGCTCTTACCCGAACCAGCCGGGCCCAGCAACACGGTGACCTGTCCGGAGCGCGCCTCGAAAGTGAGGTCGTCGACACGCGGCAGGCGCTTGCGCCGGACCGCACTGGTCAGTCCGATGGCCTGAATCATCGCTTCTCCCGCAGAACGCGTGGCGGACGCACCTCTGCAAGATAACGTGTCATTTCCGACTTTCCGGGTAGCCGATCGGCCAGCCTCGCTGTCCGCCGTGGAAGCAGGGAACGACTGCCCTTCCGGTCTCAGACCTCCGGACGCAGCATGGGCGGGTTGAGCAGCGTGGCCCCTCCAGCACGGAACAGCTGTGCCGGCCGACCGCCCTGGCGGGTCGTCGTCCCACCGGTCGGCACCAGGAACCCGGGGGTTCCCGTCACCTTGCGGTGGAAATTCCGCGGATCGAGCGCCACACCCCACACGGCTTCGTAGACCCGTCGCAGCTCCCCCACCGTGAACTCGGGTGGGCAGAAGGCGGTGGCGAGCGAGGAGTATTCGATCTTGGATCGCGCCCGTTCCACCCCGTCCTGCAGGATCTGATCGTGGTCGAACGCGAGCGGCACCTGCTGCTCAGCCTCCCATCCGGCCCCGTCACCCACGCCGAGAAGCGTGTCTGTCGGCGCCCATCGGGCACTGCGCGCATCTCCGCCCGCGATGGGCGAGGGCAGGTCGGGCGCGAGGACGAGGTACGCGACGCTGACCACCCGCATTCTGGGATCCCGCTGGGGCGCGCCGTAGGTGGCGAGCTGCTCCAGATGTGCACCTGCGTCCTGGTCCTCCAGGGCCTGCGAGCGGAGTCCGGTCTCCTCGGTGAGCTCGCGTGCAGCCGCTGCCTCCAGATCCTCGTCACCTCGCACGAAACCGCCCGGCAGCGCCCACCGGCCCTGATACGGAGGCTCCCCGCGGCGTACGACCAGGGCATACAGCGCGTCCTTGCGCACGGTGAGCACCACGAGGTCGACGGTGACAGCGAAGGGCGGGAAGGCCGACGGATCATAGGGCATGGCGTGATCATAGTCGTCTCCTTGACGATAAACAGTCCGTTCCGCGGTACCACTCGCACCTCCTTCGTCCTCGGCCGGAGCACGTGGGACGGGTACTCACGACGGGGACTCCCCCTCCGTCTCTCCCAGTCGCTCGCCCCCTCCGTCGCCCTGTTCCGATCCCGGTCCGCTCCTCAAGCAACGGCGGACCAGCTTCGGATCGAGCCCTTCGTTGCAGGCGTGGTGCAAGAGCTGGGCGAAGAGATAGTCGGGGTCGGCCCGCAGGGCGAGTCCGAGCGCGACCCGGGCGGTCGGAACGTCACCTCCCGACCAGGCGACCCAGCCCGCCAGCGTGAGCAGGGCCGCTGCGTATCCGATATAGGGACCCGCACAGCGCCGGGCCAGTGCCCGCCAGAGCCGCAGAGCCGGACCGACATCCGCGCCCTCCATCCATTCGGCCGCCTCGTCACGGGTCTCCCGGTCCTGGAGGCCGAGGATTGCTGAGGCAGCTTCGTCGTGGCTGAGCAGTCCGTCGTCGTGCGCATCCTGGCCGACACTCGTCGACGCGGTGGGGGAGCACCGCTGGAAGCGTTCCATCAACCGACCGATGAGGGCCAAGGTGTCGGTCCGCACCTGCTCCCGGCCTTCGGAGGACAGCATGCGTGGAGTGAGTTCCGCGCTGACGCTGTCCAGGACCCGGGTCTGTTCCTCGGCGAACGGCGGCCCCAGCGGGAGAAGACGCCTCTCCATCTCGCGCAGTGAGCCATGCATCGGCACACCGGCATACGCGGCTGCTACGGCCATCGCCGAGGTACTGGCCTCAGCCAGGGGGACGCCCTCGGGCGGGCAGCAGCGCGGATCGGGACAGACGTAGGAGTAGTACCTGCCTTCCGAGAGGCACAGGGCCTCGTAGACGGGCATCTCCAGATTTCCGCAGGCCCGGCGAAGCTCTTGCACGAGAGGGCGCAACCGCTCCATGACGTCCCTGCCGGTGTGGCCTTCCCCAGGTTCCTGGCAGAGGAAGATCAAGGCACCGTCGGGCCGGGCGCCCCGGGCTTGTGAGCTGGAGTCCAGGCACTCGGCGATCTGCGGGGCGAAGGCCGGCCAGCTGCTCTCGCTCTCGGGGATTCCGATCCTGAGGCGTCCACCGAAGCGTCCGCGCTCGCCGTGGAGGGCTACGACGACGAGGGAGTCGTCCGGATAGAAGCCGAGCAGATAGGGCAGTGCCTCGGCGAGTTCAGCCGGATCTCGCAGGGAGACACTTGCCTGCGGCGGGGTGGTTGTCTCCTGGGAGTAGGGAGGGGTCGGTTCATTGCCGCGAGGTTCGCGGTCGTGCTGTGTCATGCCTCGACGTTCGCGCACATCGCAAATTCGAGGTCGTCAGTTATCCACAGTCGAGCTGACTCTTATGTTTGTCATATTAATCCTGGCTTTTCCACAGGCCGGGTACTCGGATGTCGGAGACATCGGGTTGCATGGACGCATGAGTGACACACAGTTGCGGCAAGAAGCCGACTCGGTGCTCGCCGGCCTCGTCGGCGACCGCGGGGGTACGGCCCGGCTGCGCGCCGATCAGTGGCGAGCCATCGAGGCGCTGGTCGCGGAGCGGAGAAGGGCACTGGTCGTCCAGCGCACCGGCTGGGGGAAGTCGGCGGTCTACTTCGTGGCGACCGCTCTTCTACGCAAGCGCGGATCGGGGCCGACGGTGATCGTCTCCCCGCTGCTGGCACTGATGCGTAACCAGGTCGAGGCCGCCGCGCGAGCGGGAATCAATGCCCGTACGATCAATTCCGCGAACCCGGAGGAGTGGCGGGCGATCGAGGCAGAGGTCGCCGCCGGACAGGTCGATGTGCTGCTGGTCAGCCCAGAGCGCCTCAACAATCCGGATTTCCGTGATCACGTCTTGCCCAGCCTTACCGCCTCCACGGGCCTGCTCGTCGTGGACGAGGCACACTGCATTTCCGACTGGGGCCACGACTTCCGCCCGGACTACCGGAGGCTGCGCACCATGCTGGGGGAGCTGCCGTCCGGCGTCCCGGTACTGGCCACCACCGCCACGGCCAACGCGCGTGTCACAGCCGACGTGGCTGACCAGCTCGGCACCGGAGGCGCGGCAGAGGGCAGTGGCAACCAAGCAGGCTCTGCCCCCGCGCTGGTATTGCGCGGCTCCCTGGACAGAGAGAGCCTGAGCCTCAACGTCCTGCGGCTCCCGGATGCTCCGCACCGTCTCGCCTGGCTGGGAGAGCACCTCAAATCCCTGCCTGGCTCGGGCATCATCTACACCCTTACGGTTGCAGCCGCCACAGAGGTCGCGGCCTTCCTCCGCCAGTGCGGACACGAGGTGACCTCCTATACGGGCAAAACGGAGAATGCCGACCGTGAAGCTGCCGAAGGCGACCTCCTCGCCAACCGTGTGAAGGCTCTGGTAGCGACATCGGCGCTGGGCATGGGCTTCGACAAGCCAGATCTCGGCTTCGTCGTCCACCTCGGCTCACCCTCCTCCCCCATCGCCTACTACCAGCAGGTCGGCCGGGCGGGCCGCGGTGTGGATCATGCGGAGGTGCTGCTGCTGCCCGGCCAGGAGGACGAAGCGATCTGGCGCTACTTCGCATCACTGGCCTTCCCTCCGGAGGAACAGGTGCGGCGCACCCTCGATGTGCTGGCGGCCGCGAACGGCCCGATGTCGCTGGCCGCTTTGGAGCCCCGGGTTGAGCTGCGCCGCTCCCGGCTGGAGATGATGCTGAAGGTCCTCGACGTGGACGGAGCCGTGCAGCGGGTCAAGGGCGGCTGGATCGCCACGGGCCGGCCGTGGCGATACGAGGCCGACCGCTACGAGTGGGTCGAACGACAACGCCAGGCCGAGCAGCGGTCGATGCGCCACTACGCCGAGACGAGCGAGTGCCGGATGGAGTATCTGCGGCGCGAGCTGGACGACGAGGCAGCGGCTCGTTGCGGCAGGTGCGACAACTGCGCAGGCAGCAGATTCAGCCCGGATGTGGACGAGTCCCTCGTTGTGGCAGCCCGCGGCGAGCTGCGCAGGCCCGGGGTGCCGATCGAGCCCCGGAAGATGTGGCCCACCGGTATGCAGGTCGTCGGCCTAGACCTCAGGGGGCGGATCCCTGAGCAGCAGCAGGCATCGACCGGGCGAGCCCTCGGCAGGCTGTCCGACATCGGCTGGGGGAACCGGCTGCGTCCGTTGCTGTCCCCTCAAGGAGGGGACGGGCCGGTTCCGGAAGACGTGCTGCACGGTGCGGTGACCGTTCTTTCGGACTGGGCCAAAGGGCCCGGCGGCTGGACCTCGGGGGCACCGGACGCATCCGAGCGGCCGGCGGGCATCGTGGCAATCGAGTCCCGTACCCGTCCGCAACTGGTGCGGTCTTTCGCGGAACGGATCGCCGAGATCGGCCGCATCCCGCTGCTCGGAGCGGTGACATGCGCGGACGAGTTCGGGGTGCTGAACGCGGCACGCAGCAACGGAGCACAGCGTCTGCGCGCAGTCCACGAGACCCTGGCGCTCCCGCCGGAGCTGGCTGGGTCCCTCCCCCTGCTGGAGGGCCCGCTCCTGCTGGTGGACGACTACACCGATACAGGGTGGACGCTCGCCGTGGCCGCACGGATGCTCCGCCAAGCCGGCGCTAAGGGGGTGCTGCCATTGGTTCTCGCAACCCAGAATTGACCGTATGGCGTGCTCGGCCAGGGGTGCCGCGATGCCCGAACAGCTCGGCGGACGGCGGCGTTGCAACTCAAGACGGGTTGCAACCCAAGACACGTTGCAGCTCAGGACGTGACCTTGGCGTTGCAGGTCCAGGGACCGGCGTCGGGCGCGCCGTCACCGGTCCGCACGCCGCCTCACTCCGCTCGGTCCCACACGGGCTTCGCTGCCGGGCGCGCACCACTCCTCGCCCAACTTCGCTCCGCTCGTCCCCACACGTGCCTCGCCCTTCGAGGCCGGCGCACCAGCGAGATCAGCGCCGCATCGAGGTCAGCGTCAGATCACGTCGGCGCCGGACTTGGCGAGGGGCGCGGGTCAGAGCAGGGCGCGCACGCGCTCGGGATCGCCGCAGACGATGAGCTGCTCGGTGGCCTTCCCCAGGGCCGCCGGAAGGGCTGCCGCCGCCTCCGGGTCGGTGCCGCCGTTGACGGCGAGCAGCACGATAGGGCGCTGGGTGGTACTGGCCACGACGGCGGCGTGGGCACAGAAGACGTCCTCGGCGTCGGTGAGTTGGCGCCAGTAGGACTCCTCACCGAAGGAGAGTTCATGCTCTGCCCAGGGGTGCTGGCCACCCGTGGTCAGAAGCAGGATCTCACCGGGCGCCCGGCCTTCGTCGAGGAGCTTGTCGACGGTCTCGTCGGCAACCTCCACCGCGGTCGTGTCGGTCGCGGCGACAAGGTGGATGCGGGCCGTGGCGACCGGGGAGGCCGGCTTCGCCGAAGTCGGTGGGTTCGACTGGCGAGGACCGCCGGGACGGCCCGGGGTGTTGGGGCCTCTGCTGGCGGCGCGCGGTGGTGCGGGGCGCGGCGCTTGGCGAGGGCCGGGAATAGGGGCTGCTGTGCGGGATGCCTGCGGAGTTCGGGATGCTCCCGCTGATGTGCGGGCACCCGGGACGCTCTCGTAAATCTGTGGCTCCTCGGGAGTGAGAGGCATGAGGTGTTGTCTATCAAAGGACGGAAACAGACGTGTCAGCGGGTACGGGTTACGCGAGTATTCCCGCGGCTGAGTTCCGGTACTTCGTGACGGCGCCGTCCGACCGTTCCGGTTCAGAAGAGGCCGATCTGCTCTGTTGGCTCGCTCCGGATGCGCTTGAGGTGCTTCCAGCGGGTCAGGGCGTCCATATATGCCCAGGACAGCCGGTGGTGCGGGGTGGGACCGATCTTTTCCAAGGCCGCCTTGTGCACCGGTGATGGGTATCCCGCGTTGTCCTCGAATGCGAACTCGGCGTGGTCGGGGGCGAGTTCGGCCATAAGGGCATCGCGGCGCACCTTGGCGATGACGGAAGCAGCCGCGACGGCGACGCACGACTGATCGCCCTTGATGACGGTACGCACGCGCCAGGGCGCTCCGAGGTAGTCGTGCTTGCCGTCCAGGATCACGGCGTCGGGGCGCTGGGGCAGGCCGTCCAGGGCGCGGACGGCGGCGAATCGGAGGGCGGCGGTCATGCCGTGTTCGTCGATCTCCTCCGGGGTGGAGTGACCGAGAGAGTAGGCGGTGACCCAACTGGTCAGTTCTTCGGCGAGCTCGCTGCGGCGGGGTTCGGGGATGAGTTTGGAGTCGGTGAGGCCGGCAGGAGGACGACGCAGGCCCGTGATTGCGGCGCAGACCGTCACGGGTCCCGCCCAGGCTCCACGGCCGACCTCATCTACTCCGGCGACAATCTTGGCGCCGGTGGTGGCGCGGAGCGAACGCTCGACGCGATGGGTTGGAGACTCGTACGGCATGGCAATAACTAGCGTATCCGCTGCGGGGGCGGCGAGTTCAGGGGAGTCCACCGAAGAGAGCGAAAGAGTCCGGATAAGGCACCGGTGATCGCGGAAGGGGGTGAATTGGTAACGGAGAGTCCGCGAAATGGAGCGCACACTCCCGACTTCCGGCTGCGAGGTCCTCAGCGCATGGCATCGAGCAGCCAGCCGGGAAATCCCTCGGTGCGTTGGTGCCATTCCTCGGGCGGAGCCGAGGCGGGTCCCGCCGCGGCCACGATCCCGCCGACAATGGCGCAGGTGGTGTCCACGTCGCCGCCGGCGCTCGCAGTGGTCCAGAACGCCGCGCGGAAGTCGCCAAGATTCCGGGCAGCAGCCCAGAGCGTGAACGGCACCGTGTCCTGTGTGCTGGTGCGCCGACCGCAGCCGAGGACCGCGGCGACCGTGCCGACGTCGGCGTAGTCGAGCAGGTCGGCGGCACGGCGCAGCCCCGCCTGGACGGCGCTGCGCGGGACGAGTTCCTGGACGCGGGTCAGGAGCCTCTCGGGGGTAAGCGGCGCGGTCGGCGCCTGCGACTCGGTCAGCGGCGGCGCAGTCGGCCCGCCTCTGGCCTCGCCGGGGCCCCGGCCCGTGCCGCCGCCCGCGCTCCTGCCGCCGCCGTCCTCACCTGCGCCTTCGCCCGAGCCGCCGGCCGTACCGTCGTCCGCGCCCAGACCTGCGCCTGCCGCGGAGGCGGCGCCCACGTCCCCGCCCTCTTCCGCACGGTCGGGCGCCTCGGGGCGGCCCTGCTGCTCACCGGCAACGAGGGCTGCGGCTGCGGCGACCGCGCGCGTACCGGCGACGGCCTCGGGGTGCCGGTGGGTGACCTCGGCGGAGCGTTCGGCCTCCGCAGCCGCGCGCTCGGGGTCGCCGGCGAACCAGGCGCCGAGCGGGGCCACCCGCATGGCGCCGCCATTGCCCCAGGAGCCCTGCCCCTCGAAGAGGGAGGCGGCCAACTCGCGCCAGTCGCCGCCCTCCTGGCGGATGAGACGCAGCATTCGGTTCACCGCGGGGCCGTAGCCGCGGTCGAAGTCGTGGTGCTCGGAGAAGGAGGCGGCCAGTGCGTCCTGGTCGATATGACCGTGCGCCGCGAGAACGGCCACCACGGAGGCGGCCATTTCGGTGTCGTCGGTCCACTGCCAGTGGCCGGGCGGCAGCTCCCGGCGGCGCAGGCAGGAGAGATTGGCGGGAACGAAGAATTGGGAGCCCAGGGCATCGCCCACTGCCAGGCCGCGCAGGCTGGCGAGGGCACGGGATACCCGCTCACCGCGGGCAGGGTCGGAGTCGGGGTCGGGGGCAGGGAATCGAGCGCTCATGTCCCGACGATGTTAGCGGTGACTCCCGTAGGAGCGCGGGCTCCCATAGGGGCGAGGGGGCTGCCAGCGTTCGAAGGGCTGGTCGAGGTGGTAGCGGCCTTCGGGTCCGAGAAGGAGGGCGCGGGTCTCACCGTTGCGGGGGTTGGAGAGGCACTCGAACTCCTCCACCGTCCAATGGAACCAGCGCATGCAGAACAGCCGCATGGTGAGGCCGTGCGTGACCAGCAGTACGTTCGGCGGGTTGTCGGGCGCCTCGAAGCTGCGCCACAGGCTCTCCAGGAAGGCGCCGACACGGTCGTAGACGTCGGCGCCGGACTCGCCCTGGGCGAAGCGGTAGAAGAAGTGGCCGTATGCGTCGCGGTACTTCTTCTGCTGCCGCACGTCCTCCCGGTCCTGCCAGTTCCCCCAGTCCTGTTCGCGGAGCCTGGGTTCCTCACGGACCCGCATCTGGGCGGGGCCGATGCCGAGCGCGGCGAGGGTTTCGCGGGTGCGGCGGTAGGGCGATACGTAGGCGGAGACGCGCTCCTCGCCGAAGACCTCACGGAGCCGCTTGCCTGCCTCTTCAGCCTGGCGCAGCCCGCGCTCGGTCAGTGGCAGTGCGTGATCAGGCACGCGCTCGTAGATGCTGTCGTCGGCGTTTCCCTCCGACTCTCCGTGGCGGAGCAGGACGATACGGCGAGGACGTGCCATGAGCCCCACCCTAGGTCAGACGGTCCAGGACGGCTCCAGATCGATCACGTCTCCGGTGACGTGGGCGAGGTCGGCCCCGGTCTGGGCTCGCAGCGCCAGCCGCTCCACACGCTCCACCCGATACTTTCCGTATTCGGCGGTGGAGTCCCACATCGAGAGGACCAGGAACTCGTCCTCCGTGTTCGCCTGGGCGAAGACGCCGCGCAGCATTCCCGGGGAGCCTGCCATGGCCGGGTTCCACACCTTCTCCTGCATCAGCGTGTAGTGCTCGATCCGGTCGGGTCGCACCCGGCAGTGGGCCACGCGCAGCAGATCCGCGTCCGTGAAGACGGGACGGAAGCCGGTCTTCACATCGAAGCGGTATTCGAAGAGCCTGACCTGCATGTCCTTGTATGTACCGAGCTGGGCGGCGTGCAGCCGGTCGTGGGAACGCGCCATGAAGGAGTCGTAGAAGGCCCGGCTCTCCCAGAAGCCGAAGAGGTGGACGACTCCTTCCCGGGACCGACTCCACCCGCCGCCCTGCCCACGGAAACCGGGCTCGCCGAGCAGACCGGCCCATTTCCGCTGTGCCCGTGCGAACCCCGGGCGGTCGACGACGGTGCAGCGCATCCACTTGACCAGCACCGCGCTATCGTACGGCCATCCCAGCGACCCCAACCCCGGACGAGAGCACCCTGCATCTCGTACTGATGTGCCCCACTTCCGGTCTGCCTCCGCCCACCACGTCCGGTGTACCTCGCCTCACCACTTTCTGATGCGCCTATCTCGTCATGGGGCAGAGGTCGACTCTCGTCATGGGGCAGAGGTCGACGGCGACGGCTGCGCGGAGGTCAGGTCGCCACGGCGGTATGCGGCGGTTGCCCCTGACGCAGGGTCAACCTCTCAGCATGATTGGCATGACTACGAGAACCCATGCGATCGAGGTCGCCGGACTGCGCAAGTCGTACGGCGGCCACGAGGGGGCCGCTGGAGTCGACCTGACCGTCCCCGCAGGCATCGTCTACGCCCTGCTCGGGCCCAACGGGCCGGCAAGACCACCACCGTCCGGATCCTGTCCACGTTGCTCCCCGCGGACGCGGACCCGGACGCGGACGCCAGTGAGGCCCGGGTCGCCGGGTACGACGTACGCCGCGAGGGGGACCAAGTGCGTGCGTCGATCGGAGTGGCAGGACAGTTCTCCGCCGTGGCCTGGGGGAGATCGTGCGGGAGCCGGTGGCCGACGGGGTCACGGTCTTCCTGACCACCCAGTACCTCGAGCAGGCCGACCAGCTCGCCGACCGGATCGGTCGGCTACCCCTGGGCGCGACGGCTCTACCGGACCCGCGCCGCGAACTAGGAGACTGACCAGATGCTGACCATCGGCGAACTGGCGTCGTACGCCGGAGTGACAGTGCGCGCGGTGCGGCACTATCACGCCAAGGGCCTGCTGCCGGAGCCGGAGCGGGACCACTCCGGCTATCGGAGGTACGGTGCCGGCGCCGTGGTGGAGCTGATCAAGATCCGGACCCTCGCCGAGGCCGGCGTCCCGCTGGCGCGCGTACGGGAGCTGCTCCGGGCCGACGAGGAGGAGTTCGCCGCGGCGGTCGCAGACATCGACAAGCAGCTGCGGGCGGAGATCCGGGAGCGGCAGCGGCACCGCGAGCGGATCGCTCGCCTCGCCTCCGGGGACAACCTGGCGCTGCCTCCGGAGGTGGTCGATTTCCTCGACCGACTGCGGGCGCTCGGGGTCGACGAGCGGATCGTCCAGGTCGAACGCGACGGCTGGATTCCGCTGGCCGCACACTCACCCGAGCGAGTCCAGGAGTGGGTGGCCCGCAAGCGGGAGCAGATTGCCGACCCGCAGCTCATCGACTTCTATCTCACCCTGGGCCAGGCTCTCGACCGGACCGACGACGACCCGCGGCTGGTCGAGCTGGCCACCAAGTTGGCCGCCTACATCTCGCAGATGGCCGACGAGCAGGGCGAGGACTATGTCGACGACGCCGACATCGAGCCACCGTTCGTCAAGTTGATGGACACCCTGGCCTTCGACACCGCGCCGCCGGCCCGTCGCCTGATCGAGCTGCTGAAGCAGCGAGGCTGGGCCGGCTGGACCAAGCTCGAGCGCGTGGACCCGACTCGCGGTGCGGCCGGAGCACGGCAGGAGGACACCAGTTGCCGCTCCGAGCCGCGAGGCAGCTGATCCGGCCCCGCTTGACGAGTTCGCCCCATCGGACGGCGGTGCGCAGCAGAGAGGGAGCCGACCAGTGTCGGCTCCCTCCCATATGCGGATCAACGACCTCCGCAACGCATGCTCAACGATGCATCGGACGCTTTTCCGCCTGCTATCAGCTGCAACCGCTGGTCGAGCCGCAGCCCTCGCACAGGTAGCAGCTGCCCGCGCGGCGCATCTTGGTGCCGCAGGAGAAGCACAGGGGGGCATCGGCGTTGAGGCCGAGCTGCATCTCCATCAGTTCCGTGGAGTTGTGGGCCTCCCTCGGTGCGGGCGTCGCGGCCTCGGGCTCGGCAGCCGTCCGCTGCGCGTCCTTGGCGTCCTTGGCCTCCTCCACGGGGGCCGTCGACTGCTCGGCCTTGGGGGCCGACTGCGCCAGGGCGTCGGCGTCGAACTCCTCCTCCGTCGCCTCGTAGGAGCCCGTCTCCAGGTGGCGCTGGCGCTCGGCCGCCGAGTGGATACCGAGTGCCGAACGGGTCTCGAAGGGGAGGAAGTCCAGCGCCAGGCGGCGGAAGATGTAGTCGACGATCGACTGTGCCATCCGCACATCGGTGTCGTCCGTCATCCCGGCCGGCTCGAAGCGCATGTTGGTGAACTTCGAGACGTAGGTCTCCAGCGGAACGCCGTACTGGAGGCCGACCGAGACCGCGATGGAGAAGGCGTCCATCATGCCCGCAAGGGTGGAGCCCTGCTTGGACATCTTGAGGAAGACCTCGCCCAGGCCGTCGTCCGGGTAGGAGTTGGCCGTCATGTAGCCCTCGGCGCCGCCCACCGTGAAGGAAGTGGTGATGCCGGGACGGCCCTTGGGCAGCCGACGGCGGACCGGCCGGTACTCGACGACCTTCTCCGGCTCGGGCGCCTCCGCCTTCTTCTCCTCCTTGGCCTTGGCCGAAAGCGGCTGGCCGACCTTGCTGTTCTCGACGTAGACGGCCAGCGCCTTGGTGCCGAGCTTCCAGCCCTGGAGGTAGATCTCCTCGACGTCCTCGACGGTGCTGCTCGCCGGCATGTTGACCGTCTTGGAAATGGCGCCGGACAGGAACGGCTGGGCTGCCGCCATCATCCGAACGTGGCCCATCGGGGAGATGGAGCGCTCGCCCATGGCGCAGTCGAAGACCTCGTAGTGCTCGGGCTTGAGACCGGGTGCGTTCATGACGTTGCCGTGCTCGGCGATGTGCTCGACGACCGCCTCGATCTGCTCGGGCTGGTAGCCGAGGCGCTTGAGGGCCTTGGGGACCGTGTTGTTCACGATCTGCATGGAGCCGCCGCCGACGAGCTTCTTGAACTTGACCAGGGCCAGGTCGGGCTCGACGCCGGTGGTGTCGCAGTCCATCATCAGGCCGATGGTGCCGGTCGGTGCCAGCACCGATGCCTGCGCATTGCGGAAACCGTTCTTCTTACCGATCCGCTGCACGTCCTGCCACGCCTCGGTGGCCGCCGCCCACACCGGGGTGTCGAGGTCGTCCATCCGGGTGGCGGCGTCGTTGGCGTCGCTGTGCTGCTTCATGACGCGGCGGTGCGCCTCGGCGTTGCGGGCGTACCCCTCGTAGGGGCCCACCACGGCGGCAAGCTCGGCCGAACGCTTGTAGGAGGTGCCGGTCATCAGGGAGGTGATCGCACCGGCGAGAGCGCGGCCGCCGTCGCTGTCGTAGGCGTGGCCGGTGGCCATCAGCAGGGCGCCGAGGTTGGCGTAGCCGATGCCCAGCTGGCGGAAGGCGCGGGTGGTCTCGCCGATCTTCTCGGTCGGGAAGTCGGCGAAGCAGATGGAGATGTCCATCGCCGTGATGACCAGCTCGGTCACCTTCGCGAAGCGCTCCGCGTCGAAGGACTGGTTGCCCTTGTCGTCGTCACGCAGGAACTTCATCAGGTTGAGCGACGCCAGGTTGCACGAGGAGTTGTCCAAGTGCATGTACTCACTGCACGGGTTGGAGGCGGTGATGCGGCCCGTCTCCGGTGAGGTGTGCCAGTGGTTGATGGTGTCGTCGTACTGGATGCCGGGGTCGGCGCAGACGTGGGCGGCCTCGGCCATCTTGCGGAAGAGCTTCCTGGCGTCCACCTCCTCGACGACCTCACCGGTCATCCGGGCACGCAGCGGGAACTTCGAGCCGGACTCGACGGCCTTCATGAACTCGTCGTTGACGCGGACCGAGTTGTTGGCGTTCTGGTACTGGACGGAGGCGATGTCCTCGCCGCCCAGGTCCATGTCGAAGCCCGCGTCGCGCAGGGCACGGATCTTCTCCTCTTCCTTCACCTTGGTGTCGATGAAGGCTTCGACGTCGGGGTGGTCGACGTCGAGGACGACCATCTTCGCGGCCCGGCGGGTCGCACCGCCCGACTTGATCGTGCCGGCGGAGGCGTCGGCACCGCGCATGAAGGAGACGGGGCCCGAGGCGTTGCCGCCCGAGGAGAGGAGTTCCTTGGAGGAGCGGATGCGGGAGAGGTTCAGACCGGCTCCGGAGCCGCCCTTGAAGATCATGCCCTCTTCCTTGTACCAGTCGAGGATCGACTCCATGGAGTCGTCGACGGACAGGATGAAGCACGCGCTGACCTGCTGGGGCTGCTTGGTTCCGACGTTGAACCACACAGGGGAGTTGAAGGCGAAGATCTGGTGCAGCACGGCGTAGGCGAGCTCGTGCTCGAAGATCTCGGCGTCCTCGGGGGAGGCGAAGTACCCGTGCTTCTCGCCGGCCGCCCGGTAGGTCTTCACCACCCGGTCGATCAGCTGCTTGAGGCTGTTCTCCCGCTGCGGAGTCCCCACGGCACCGCGGAAATACTTGCTCGTGACGATATTGACCGCATTCACCGACCAGAAGTCGGGGAATTCGACGCCACGCTGCTCGAAGTTGATCGAGCCGTCGCGCCAGTTGGTCATGACGACGTCGCGGCGCTCCCAGTTCACCTCGTCGTAGGGGTGCACTCCGGGGGTCGTGTGGATGCGCTCGATGCGCAGTCCGTTGTTCGCCTTGCTGCCCTTTGCGCGGGAGCCGCGTGCCGGGCCGCTCGTCGTCTCTGTCATTCCGCCTCCCTGTGTGGGGCATAACGCCCCAACATGCCCCGGTTCTTCCCCGAGAACTGTGCCTGTCTGGTGACCCGGACACGGTGCGTGTCCAGGCCAGGTCTCTGTGTACGCCGAGGCCGTGCCCCGGCCTGTGGGCCCCGCACCGCGGGGCCGGCCGCCGTCAGTCGGCGGCAGTGGCCGCGGGGGCGCCGCCGGCCCCGCCGGTCTGTCCGCCCGAGGGGTCCTCCGCCCGGACTCCGGCACCGCCGAGGGGTGTGGGCAACCCCGGCGACGCCTGCGCCTCTCCCCCGGCCATCCGGCCCTTCCCGGTCCGGACTGCCCCCTCGCGGGCAGCGGTCTCCTCCTGGCCCCCGGCGGTTTCGCCGCCCTGCGCTCCGGGGCCGGAGTCACGCGGATGTGCTTCACGCAGTTCGGCTATGGCCGCCTCGAAGTCCTCCAGGGACTCGAACGCCTTGTAGACGGAGGCGAACCGCAAGTAGGCGACCAGATCGAGGTCCTGGAGCGGGCCGAGTATGGCCAGTCCGACGTCGTGCGTGGACAACTCCGCGCTCCCGGTGGCCCGGACAGCTTCCTCGACCCGCTGTCCGAGCTGAGCGAGGGCATCCTCGGTGACGGGGCGCCCCTGGCACGCCTTGCGGACTCCGGCAATCACCTTGTCCCGGCTGAAGGGCTCGGTGACGCCGCTCCGCTTGATCACTGTGAGTGATGCGTTTTCCACGGTCGTGAAGCGGCGGGAGCAGTGCGGACACTGGCGCCGCCGCCTGATGGCCGCTCCGTCGTCGGCTGTACGGCTGTCGACCACGCGGCTGTCAGGGTGCCGGCAGAAGGGGCAATGCATCGTTTCCACCCTCCCAGGGCCCACAGGGCCCTCACCGTGCATGACAGATCACGCCGCGGCACCCCCGTCACAGGGGCCCCTCGACGGGCCACCAGCATAGGCGAAGTCCCCCCGGCGTGAGCACCCAGGGACACAACTTCTGGTGGCGCGCGCTCATCAAACCACTAGATCTGGTAGCCGATGGTCAAGACGGCCACCACGCGTGTCGCCCCCTGGCGCGGCCCACGAGCCTACGCGAAGCGGGGCGGCGGGCAGCCGCCGGGGCACGCCTGCCAGACTGTGTGGGACGGCGGCGGCGCGCCGCGGGCAGTGCGGCGGCGGAACGGCGACGGCGCGGCGGTGACCCGAAGTGGCGACGCAGCGGGATAGAAGTTCGACGACATAAGTAATTACGGACAGCAACGGGCGGCAACGGGAAACAGGACGCGGAAACACCGTGGCGGCAGCACCGAACCGCGCGGGGAAGCGAACAGCGAACGACGGACGCGATGTTTGCGTGGCGCATCCGAGACACATGACAGAGGCACACGACATACGCGGCGTCCACACATTCCGAAAGGACCCGCCACGCCCCGCGAGACAGACGGCGCGGCCCATACACCCATCGAGCTGCAGAAGTCAGGCGAACTCCGGATTTTCACTCGAACGTGTGTTTGGCGCAACCTTTCGAAACCAACTACCGTTGTCCAGCTAGGGAGAACTTCTCGAGAGGGGCCGACGACGTGACCACGACCGCAGACAGCGCCACCATCACCTCCCAGAACCGCACAGCTCCGGCAGCGGCTCAGCCGATTGACGAAATTCAGCCCGTGAATGACGCCATGAACGCAGAGATTCAGGAAGGCCAACAAGCGAAGCGATCGCTTCCCGGCCGACCTCCAGGCATCCGCGCCGACAGCTCGGGGCTCACCGACCGGCAGCGCCGGGTGATCGAGGTGATCCGCGATTCGGTCCAGCGGCGCGGCTACCCACCGTCCATGCGGGAGATCGGCCAGGCGGTCGGGCTCTCCAGCACCTCCTCGGTGGCGCACCAGCTGATGGCCCTCGAGCGCAAGGGCTTCCTCCGCCGTGATCCCCACCGTCCCCGCGCCTACGAGGTGCGCGGCTCGGACGCCCCGAGCAGCGCACAGGCCGCCGCCGACACCACGGGCAAGCCGTCGGCCTCCTACGTTCCGCTGGTCGGACGTATCGCGGCGGGCGGCCCCATTCTCGCCGAGGAGTCGGTCGAGGACGTCTTCCCGCTGCCGCGCCAACTGGTCGGCGACGGCGAACTGTTCGTCCTCAAGGTCATCGGCGACTCGATGATCGAGGCCGCGATCTGTGACGGCGACTGGGTCACCGTGCGCCGCCAGCCCGTCGCCGAGAACGGCGACATCGTGGCCGCGATGCTGGACGGCGAGGCCACCGTGAAGCGCTTCAAGCGCGAGGACGGGCATGTATGGCTGCTGCCGCACAACTCCTCGTACCAGCCGATCCCGGGCGACGACGCGACCATCCTCGGCAAGGTCGTCGCCGTGCTGCGCCGGGTCTGACCCCTCGCCGCCTCTCTATACGGCGTACGACATACGGCGTACGACGAACAGCCGCGTACGACAGACAGCTGGGCGGCCCCCTCGCGGGTCGAAGGCTTACGGGCCGCTGGTTCCCTCCGCACCGGAACCGGCGGCCCGCCGTCGTACGGAGACGGCCGTCGTCGCCGTCGACTCTGGCGCACGCCGGGGCTGCTACGCCCGCTTGGCCGCCTCGTCGATGGCGGCGAGGGAGCGGCGGACCTGGTTGCGGTCCGTCGTGTACCAGAAGTCCGGCATCGAGGCCCGCAGGAAGCTGCCGTACCGGGCCCGCTCCAGGCGCGGGTCCAGGACCGCGACCACGCCGCGGTCCCCCGTCGCCCGTACGAGCCGGCCCGCGCCCTGCGCCATCAGCAGCGCCGCGTGAGTGGCCGCCACCGCCATGAAGCCGTTGCCGCCGGCCTCCTCGACCGCCTTCTGCCGGGCGCTCATCAGCGGATCGTCGGGCCGCGGGAACGGCACCCTGTCCATCACCACCAGCTGACAGTTGGCGCCCGGCACGTCCACGCCCTGCCACAGGGAGAGCGTGCCGAACAGACAGGTCTCCGCGTCGTCCGCGAACCGCCGGATGAGCTCTCCCAGCGTCTCCTCGCCCTGCAGCAGGATCGGCAGACCCAGCCTGCCGCGCAGTTCCTCGGCGGCGGCCCGCGCGCCGCGCATGGAGGAGAAGAGCCCCAGCGTCCGGCCGCCGGCCGCCTCCACCAGTTCCGCGAGCTCATCCAGCATGTCGTTGCGCTGGGCGTCCCGGCCCGGGGGCGTCAGATGCTTGGCGACGTAGAGAATGCCCTGCTTGCGGTAGTCGAACGGGGAGCCGACGTCAAGCCCCTTCCAGGGCGGCGTCTCGGCCTCTTCGCCGTCGGTGTCGCTGCCGATCCCCTCCGGGGCGAGACCGAGTGAGGCGCCGACCCCGTTGAAGTCCCCGCCCAGTTTGAGGGTGGCGGAGGTGAGAACGACGGAGCGGTCGGCGAAGAGCTTCTCGCGCAGCAGGCCGGACACCGACAGCGGTGCCACCCGCAGCGAGGCTCCGTAGCGCTCGTGCCGCTCGTACCAGATGACGTCGAAGTCGGAGTGCTCCAGGATGCGTTCGGCGACATCGTGGACGTTCTCGATCGAGGCTTTGGCCTGCTTGCGGACCGCGTCCTCGTCCTGGACGGACTTGTCCCGGGTGTTGCCCAGCGCGCTCAGGCAGGTGCGCCCGGCGTCGCGCAGCGCCATCAGCGCGTACTCCAGGTCCTCCGGAACGGTCTCCAGCCGGCCCGGCAGGGCGAGCTCCATCAACCGTTCGAAGGTTTCGGAGGCGGTCTGGAGCTGGTCGGCTGCTTTTTCGTCCACCAACTTGGCGACACGGCGCACCGCGCGGTTGACGCTGCCGGGGGTGAGCTCGCCCGTGGCGACGCCGGTGACGCGGGAGACGAGCTCGTGTGCCTCGTCGACGATGAGCACCTCGTGGCTGGGGAGCACGGGGGCGCCCTCGATGGCGTCGATGGCCAGCAGCGCATGATTGGTGACGATCACCTCGGCGAGCTTGGCGCGCTCCCGGGCAGCCTCCGCGAAGCACTCGGCACCGTACGCGCACTTGCTGGCGCCCAGGCACTCCCGGGAGGAGACGGAGACCTGGCCCCAGGCACGGTCGGAGACGCCCGGCTTCAGATCATCGCGGTCGCCCGTCTCCGTCTCGTCCGACCAGTCGCGCAGCCGCAGCAGGTCCGTGCCGAGCTTGGATGTGGGGGCGGCGCTCTCGAAGGGGTCGAAGAGCCCGCTCTCCTCTTCCTGCGGGACCCCTTCGTGCAGCCGGTGCAGGCACAGGTAGTTCGACCGGCCCTTGAGCATGGCGAACTCGGGGCGGCGGCGCAGCAGCGGATGCAGTGCCTCGACGGTGCGCGGCAGGTCGCGCTCGACGAGCTGGCGCTGGAGTGCGAGCGTGGCGGTCGCGACCACCACTCGCTCACCGTGAGCCAGCGCGGGAACCAGATAGGCGAGCGACTTTCCGGTGCCGGTGCCCGCCTGTACGAGGAGGTGGCGGCCGGTCTCGACAGCCTCGGCGACGGCCTCGGCCATGGCAGCCTGACCTGGGCGTTCCGTGCCGCCAACGGCGGTGACGGCGGCCTGGAGGAGTTCGGTGACGGCGGGCTTGCTCATAGACCCGACACCTTACGCGGCACCACTGACACCCCGCCCCGCTGCTTCCCACCGCGAACGGTTGCTTCCAGCCATCACCGGATCGGTACGGACGGGTGCGCTCTGTGCGCACGCGCGCACTCTCGGTCCGCCTTCGGTGGTACGGAGCCGCCCTCCGCGTGACGGTTGCCGTCCTCAGTACAGCGGATTGCGCACCGTTCCATGGACCGCGGCGTGCGGGCGCTCGGTTCTGTCGCGGTAGCCGTCGGCGTGCAGCCGGTTGCGGTTGAGGCAGAGCCGCTCGATGCGCGGGGTCAGCAGGTCGAAGGTCTCGAAGCGGGGCTTCAGTCCGGGGAAGCGCTCGTGGTAGCGATCGATCTCCGCCCGTACGAGTGCCCAGAAATCGTCCTCACTGACGCCGAGTTGCGCCTCGCACAGCGGGGCCAGGTAGCGGAAGACGCCGACGAAGAGCGCGGAGTGGATGAACTGGGTGAGGAACATGGGCGGTTCGCTGAGCAGCACACCTCGTACGTCCTCCGGCATGGAATCGAGCTCGGGAACCGGCTCTGCGCTGACGTTGACGTCGTCCACGAAGTCCTTGATCGCCAGCCGGACCGGTACGTCGTGCCCGTCGAAGACGACGATGGCGTTCTCCCCGTGCGGTGAGAAGACCGTGCCGTAGCGGTAGAGAAAGTGCAGCAGCGGCGGGAGCAGCGACCCGAACAGGTGCTTGAGCCAGACCCGGGGCTCCAGCCGGGAGCGCGCCACCAGTTCGGCGGTGAGGGAGTTGCCGTGCACATCCGTGTGGATCAAGGAGGCGAGCGTGCGGGCCCGCTCGTCCGGACCGAGCAGCGGGATGAGGGGTTCGCGCCAGATACAGCCGAGCAGTTCGCGGTACTGGTAGGGCGCATCGGCCAGCGGCTCGTACACCGGGTGCGTGACGGCCACCGAGGCGACCTCGCCCAGCAGGATCACCCGGCACTCCTCGGACAGGAACGCGTCCTGCTCGCACAGTCGCTGCACCCAGCCGGTGACCGACGGCGCTGCGAGCGTACGGTCGGTCGGCAGACCCCGCCACACCAGCGTGTTGAGGATGGCGAGCGGCAGCTTGACGGCATGCCGGTCGGGCCTGCTGATGTTCAAGAACGTACGGATGGACTGTTGCGGCAGCCGCAGATCGCCGTCGCTGGGCAGCGGAAGGATCTCCTGCGCGGCCAGCTGCGCGGCGAACAGCGGCACGACCGTCTCGTCCCACTGCCAGGGGTGCACGGGCATGCAGAGGTAGTCGCCGGGGGACACTCCGCACGACCGCAGCCTCTGGTGGAAGGCGGCGACTGTCTCCTCGCTCAGCTCGCGCGCGTACAGCCGCTCCGCGTCGGCCAGCCGGGACACCCCGTGGTAGCTCGCCAGACGCCGGTGGACGGCGAGCCACGGCAGCGGCCGTGCCGTGCGGATCTCGGGTGCCCAGTGTGCGGCGTCGGCGCCGGAGAAACCGAGCCGCCCCTTGTTGGCGACCAGCCAGGGGTGTCCGACCATATGTCCCTCCAGCTCGGCGTAGCCCAGCGAGGCGAGGTCGGCGACGGGCAGTTCGGAGGCCAGCAGTTGGGTGTCGGCAGTGAGCGTGGCGGTCAGCTCGCGGATGTAGTGGCCGGCTGTCTCGCCGCTCAGTCCGAGCAGCGTGCGGGCACGGGCGACGAAGCCCAGCGGGTCCAGTCCGGGCTCCAGCGAGGCGTCGTCGACGCTCCAGTGACCGTAGGCCCCCCGGCGGGCCCGGAAGCGGACGGTGAGGCCGTCGTCCACGGGGAGGACGTAGCACCCGGGTGCGGCACCGGGCGCGGGCTGGGGCTGAAGGATCTCCTCGTAGGAGAACTCCGCGATCATCTTGGCGAGCAGCCGCCGGGACGCGCGGCTCCAGGGGTCGGACCCTCTCTCGAGGCCCGCGGGGACGGCTAGCGGCGCTACGTCATGGGAGGAGGAGGACGAGGTTCGGGACACGGGAGTTGCTCCTTGTGGGAGGCGTGGATTCAAGTGGCGGTGGCCGCGGAGCACACGGGCCGCGGCCACCGGGTCAGAGCGCGTGGCGCAGCTCGCGGTCCCGCACCATCAGGGCCGCGCGCTTGCCGGGGAGCTGGATCTCGGCGCTGAGCCGGAAGCCCGCACCGAGGAAGGCGGCGACGGAGGGGACGTTGCGCACGTCCGGTTCCGCCAGCACGCGCGTACACCGGGGGCGCTGGTCCAGAACGAGGTCGGCGACCGTACGCAGCAGCAGCGAGCCGAGCCCTCTTCCGCGGTGCGCAGCTGCACCGATGAGCAGATGCAGACCGGTGTCGTGCGGCCGGGTACGGCAGTGCCGCGCGAGCGGGTCGAGGTCGGCACGGTAGAGCTCCCAGTAGCTCATCGGCGCGCCGTCCAGCACACCGAGGCACGGAATGCTGCGTCCGTCGCCCTCCAGCTGGGGGCGCAGATGGGCCTCGGTGACCCGTTCGGGACCGGCCAGTTCCCAGAAGGCCGCGACCACCGGGTCGTTCATCCATGCGGAGATCAGCGGCAGGTCGCGGGCGAGGTGTACGGGCACCAGCTGGAACCGGCCCGCGTCGGTCACCACGGCGGGCCAGTCGGCGGGGGTGTCGGGCGCGTCGGCGTGCTCCCTGCCGACGTTGACGCAGGGTGCGGAGAAGGCGTGGGACCGGGGCTCTCGCCGGGACGGCGGCTCGGGTCGTTCCCGCGGCAGTCCGAGGTTGAGAGTGTCCTCCCCGGCGGCGGTGCCGCGGTGGGCTGTGAGGGGGTCGTCGCTGCTGGTGCTGGAGCCGGGCTCCGCCGGGTCCGCGCCGGGGGTATCGGCCGGCGGTGCGGAGCCCGGCTGGGGGTGCGGCATGACGACGTCTCCTCTCTGCGAGGGGCCGAGGGCCAGGAGGTCAGGGGATGAGCGGGTTGTCGAGGGTGACGTAGACGGACTGGGTGTCGACCGGGCCGACGAGTTCGTCCATGCCGTGCAGCCGGGTGAGGAGGTTCGCCTTGCAGCGCAGCGTCGGGGAGTCGAGCAGCAGCGCGGGCAGCGGCGAGGCGGGCTCCTCGCGTGCGGCGCCCTGCAGGAAGCGCCGGAACGCCGCGAGCAGCAGCCGCTCGTCGGTCAGCCGCTGGGAGCCGAAGGCTCCGATGAGGCCCAGGACGTTGTTGATGCCCAGGTAGTAGGCGAACCGCTCGTCAGTGACGTCGTCGGCGACGAAGGTGTCGCTCGCCAGGCCGACCTGCACCCCGGGCAGCCGACGGCTGAGCGCGTCCCGGTAGGAGGCACGGAAGTAGTACCCCTGGTTGTCCCTGTAGCGCCCGCCCTGGGGCCAGCCGTGTGCGTCCAGCAGTACGACTGTGTTCTGCTGGTGTGCCTCCAGGGCGATGCCCCCGTGCGCGTCCAGCCAGAGAATGGGTCGTACGACGGCGTCCAGATAGCGCAGGAACCACTCGGCAGCCACCGCCCCCAACTGCCGCCGGGAGCGCTGCGCGAGCGCATGGATCACACGTCCGAGTCGGGAACGCAGCGCGACGGGCGGGCCGTGCGACCCAGGGTCGGGTGCGGACAGGACAGACGTGGTGCGGAGAGGTGCGCCGGGGGCGGGCGCGAGAGGGACGGGCGCTGTCAGTCCGGCGAGGCAGACGGCGTCCTCCCCCGCGCCGAAAGGGTTGTGCCGGATGACGGTGTCGAAGCCGGGCAGCCGTCCCTCACCGGGCACGTCGACGCCGAGCCAGGCCGGGTCCCGCACGATGTCGAAGCCCGGGTGGGCCGCCCGCCAGGCGCGGCCCAGATCTCCGCGGAGCAGCCGGTGCACCTCCACGCCGCGCAGCAGTTCCTTGCGGAGGTTCTCGCGGCGGGAGTTGGTGATACGCAGCCCGACGGACAGCTTGAGCATCGCCACGCTGTCCGGCCGGAAGACAGTACGCACCGAGGAAGTCGGGCTCCAGCGCTCCCCCGTCTGCCCCAGATCGTGCAGCAGCCCCGCGTCCAGCAGTGTGCGGACGGCGGGGCTGTGCCGTACCTCCCGGGCCTGCCAGGGGTGCAGGGGCAGGGGTACGTACTCTTCGGGGATCCGTCCGGCCAGTGCCTGCCCGCTCAGGCGCAGCGCGAGTTGGGTGGCGGAGACGGGCTTGCCGCGATCTGTCCATGCGGAGTCCCCCGCCAGCGCCGAGCGGTGGACGGCCATCCAGTGCAACGGGAAGCTGCCGCGCAGTTCGGGCGAGTAGGCGCTTTCCTCCGCGTCGGAGAGCCCCTCGCGGCTCTTGGGGGTGGGGTGCAGGGGATGGCCGAAGACCAGCGCCTGCTCGCCGTCGAGGAACGGGCTGGTGGCGGGAGGGGGCTCCGGGTAGTTGCGGCGGTCGCCCAGGAACCGGGCGGTGCGCTGTACGGAGTCGGCGACGCGGCCCACGAGCGCGGTGTTCTCGGCGGCGCTGGCGCCCTCGTAGGCATCGGTGCCGGCTCCGTTACCGGCGGGACCGGACCTGGTCCCCGCGGTGCTCCGGGCGGTGTGTGCGGCCTCGCGGCCGATCAGGGCCGCGACCGCGACGGCTTGCAGCGGTGCGGCGGACTCGGGCGCTCCCTCGAGCGAAGGCGGATCGAAGCGGTGCCAGCCGACGGGTGACCAGTGCCGTACCGGAACCAGCAGCGCGCTCCCGCTGACGGGCAGCGGGATACGCAGCACGCCGTTCCGAGGACGGGCCGGAGCCGTCTCGCGCACCCAGCACCGGAGCAGGTTCTCCAGCGCTGCGGCGTCGGCGGCTGCGCGCGGGTCCGGGTGCTCCAGCGGATCGCGGTGCTGCGCCACTTCAGGGTGCTGCGGTACTTCGAGGTGCTGGTGTACTTCGAGGTGCTGCGGCGATTGGCGGTGCTGCGGCAATTCGCCGTGCTGCGGCGATTCGGGGTGCTCCGGCGGCTCGGGGGGCTGTGTGGCGATACGCCGCTCCTGTTGCGGCACCGTCGGTTCGATCAGGTCAGCGGGCCTCCGACGGACCGGGTCCTTTGGCTCGTCGGCTCCGGAGCGCGCGTTCACTGAGGTCTCCTTGGCTGGTGTCGACTGGGCGCGCTGGGCAGCGAGCCACTGTCCCCCGTACGAACCAACGAGGTGAACGGCCCGGGATCACGGGCTCGTTGAAGTTCCCTCTCCGGCTGGGGCGGAATACGGAGCAATCCGGGGGCGCGCTGCGAGCGCATGTGCGCTGGGGGAACCGCGGACCCTGGTGTGCCCGTCCCGAACACCACCGGGCATAGTGGGGGCCGCCCCGCCCCGGCGAGGTGCATGACAAGTCAAGAGGCACGAGATCCATTCAGGGGGAGTTCAGCGATGCCATCGATAGCCAGGTCCGCGCGGCGCCGTCCGGCGCTGGCCGCGGCCGCGGTCGCCGCCGTGCTGGCGGTCACCGCTACGGCCTGCGGCCCGGAGGAGAAGAAGGCGGACGACAAGCCCAGCAAGGCTGCCTCCCAGGAGAAGAAGCCGAGCCGGGACCTGAAGAAGGACCTGGGGCTCCCTGACGACCTCCCGAAGGATCTGCCGACCTCTCTGGACGACCTGGACGCCTGGAAGAAGGGCGCCTGGAAGAACTGGGACCGGGACAAGTGGGTGAAGGAAGCCAAGCACTTCTTCAACCCGATCATCCGCGACCTGTGGAACCCGGACCGGATGAAGGACGCGGACGGCAACGACCGTAAGGTCGACGACTCGGACATCGACGACAAGCCCAGCGGCGGCAACGACGGCTCCGGCGAGGACGAGGGCGTCACCGATCCGACGCCGAAGGAAGTCAAGGCCGCCGCGGTCAAGGCGCCGTACACCCAGGACGACCTGCCCGTCGGCAAGGTCTTCATGGACACCCCGAAGGGTGCCATGGTCTGCTCCGGCTCCGTCCTGAAGGATCCGCGCCACCCGGGTAAGTCCAACCTGGTCGCCACCGCGGGGCACTGTGTGCACGGCGGCGCGGGCAAGGGCTGGTACCGCAACGTGGTCTTCGTCCCGGACTACAACCCCAAGGGGATGTCGAACCAGCAGCTGGCGAACGCCTCCAAGAGCGACGTCGCCCCTGACGGCATCTGGTGGGCCAAGCACGCCCGTACCACCAAGCACTGGATCCAGAACGGCGCCGAGCGCGGCGGCAAGGGTGCACAGCAGGACTTCGCGGTGCTCCAGGTGCAGCCCGAGGACAAGAGCAGCGGCCCCTCGCTGGAGGAGAAGGCCGGCGGCGCCGTCAAGCCCGCCTTCAGCACTCCCCGGGTCAAGTCGCTCAAGAGCCTCAGCGCCGTTGGCTACCCGGCGGCACCGCCCTTCGACGGCGCCCGGATGTACCGCTGCGCCGACAAGCCGAGCCGTCTCACGATCGACCCGGAGCAGCCCACCATGTACCGCATCGGCTGCACCATGACGGCCGGTTCGTCCGGCGGCCCCTGGCTCGACGCCTCGGGCACCCGGCTGCTCTCGGTGACCTCCATCGGCCCCATCACCGCCGACTGGCTGGCCGGCGCCCGCCTCGGCAAGGAGGCCAAGGCCGTCTTCGACGCGGTCAGCAAGGAGGGCTGAGTGCCGATGCGGCCAGAACACCCTGCGCACGACGAGCGCTTTTCGTACGACTCCTCAAAGGGACCCAGAACCATGTCACGTATACGCAACGCCGGACGTGGGCGTCCGGTCCTGGTCACGGCGGCCCTGGCCGCCACCCTCGCCCTCACCGCCACCGCCTGCACGGGCGACGATGACGGCAAGAAGAAGACGGACGCCAAGCCCGCCGCCTCCGAAGGCGCCCAGGACTCCGGTGGCGGCAAGGACCAGATCGGCATCCCCGACAAGCTGCCGAAGGACCTTCCCACCTCCCTCCAGGACCTCGACAAGTGGAAGCAGGGCGCCTGGAAGAACTGGGACAAGGACCAGTGGGTGCGTGAGGCCAAGGACTTCGTCAACCCCTACATCAAGGGCCACTGGGACCTGGGGCGGATGAAGAAGGCCCAGGACAACGAGAAGAAGGTCCCGAAAAACGTCAAGAGCACCTCGGGTGCCGCCAACCCCGCGGAGCCGCGCCCGGTCAAGGCGGACGCCGTGAAGACGCCGTACACGCGGAACGCGGCTCCCGCCGGCAAGATCTTCATGGACACTCCCGAAGGCCCGATGGTCTGCTCCGGCACGGTCATCAAGGACCCGCGCCACCCGGGCAAGTCCAACCTGGTCGCGACCGCGGGCCACTGCGTCCACTCCGGCAAGAGCGGCGGCTGGCTGCGCAACATCACCTTCATCCCGGCCTTCAACGACAAGGGCCGCTCCATGCCGGCGGTCAACAGCTCCCCGCCCCAGGAGGTCGCCCCGTACGGCGAGTGGTGGGTGAAGTGGGCCCAGACCACCAACTACTGGATCCAGAAGGGCGCCAAGTCCGGGGGCGGCGGCTCCCAGCAGGACTTCGCGGTGGTGCGCGTCGAGCCGGTGAACAAGTCCGGCAAGTCGCTGGAGGAGACCGTCGGCAACGCCATCAAGGTCAACTTCCATGCGCCCTCGTCGTCCAGGATCCGCGGCGTCAGCAACTACGGCTACCCGGCGGCACCGCCCTTCGACGGCGCCCGGATGTACTCCTGCACCGACCGTCCCGGCGCGCTGACGATCGACCCGTCGCAGCCCGCGCTGTACCGCATCGGCTGCACCATGACGGGCGGTTCCTCCGGTGGCGCCTGGCTGATCAAGGGCGCGGGCGGCAAGCCCGAGCTGATCTCCGTCAACTCGATCGGCCCGCACCCGGCCACCTGGCTCGCGGGGCCGCAGCTGGGCCCGACGGCCAAGCAGGTCTTCAACGCCGCCAGCCGCAAGGGCTGACCCGCTGACCGGCACACCGCACCAGCACTGAACGAAGGCCCGCCCCCTCCCGGAAGCCGGGAGGGGGCGGGCCTTCTTCTATGCAATTTTCGGCTGCTATGCGGTTTTCGGCTGCCCTTGCGGCGCCGCCCCGGCTACGGCCGGGCGGCCAGCGGCTGGAATGCGCGCAGCTCCGCGGCGAGCTCCTCGTGCACCCGGGCCTTGAGCAGCGTGCCCTGCTCGAGATGCTCCTCGGAGAGCACCTCGCCCTGGTTGTGCACCCGGGAAACGAGCTTGCCCTCGGTGTAGGGCAGCAGCACCTCCAGCTCGACGGAGGGGCGGGGCAGCTCGTTGTCGATCAGCTCGCGCAGTTGGTCGACGCCCTGCCCGGTGCGGGCGGAGACGACCAGTGCGTGCTTCTCGGCCCGCAGCAGCCGTTGCAGGACGAGCGGGTCGGCCGCGTCCGCCTTGTTGACCACGACGATCTCGGGCACGTCGGCTGCACCCACATCGCGGACGACCTCGCGCACGGCGGCGAGCTGCTCCTCCGGCGCGGGGTGCGCCCCGTCCACCACATGCAGGATCAGGTCGGCGTCACCGACCTCCTCCATGGTGGAGCGGAACGCCTCCACCAGGTGGTGCGGAAGGTGCCGGACGAAACCGACCGTGTCGGCCAGCGTGTAGCCCCTGCCGCTGGGGGTCTCGGCCTTGCGCACGGTCGGGTCCAGGGTGGCGAACAGTGCGTTCTCCACCAGCACGCCCGCCCCTGTGAGCCGGTTGAGCAGCGAGGACTTGCCCGCGTTGGTGTAGCCCGCTATGGCAACCGAGGGCACCTTGTTGCGCTTGCGGTCCTGCCGCTGCACCTCGCGGCCGGTCTTCATCTCCGCGATCTCCCGGCGCATCTTCGCCATCTTCTCGCGGATCCGCCGCCGGTCCGTCTCGATCTTGGTCTCACCAGGACCACGCGTGGCCATGCCGCCGCCGGCCGAACCCGAGCCACCGCCACCCATCTGCCGGGAGAGCGACTGGCCCCAGCCTCGCAGCCTGGGGAGCATGTAGTTCATCTGTGCCAGCGCCACCTGCGCCTTGCCCTCTCGGGACTTGGCGTGCTGGGCGAAGATGTCGAGGATCAGGGCCGTACGGTCGACCACCTTGACCTTGACGACGTCCTCAAGGTGGATGAGCTGGCCAGGAGTCAGCTCACCGTCGCACACGACGGTGTCGGCGCCGGTCTCCAGGACGATGTCCCGCAGCTCGGCGGCCTTGCCGGAGCCGATGTACGTCGCAGCGTCAGGCTTGTCCCGGCGCTGGATGACGCCGTCGAGCACCACCGCTCCAGCCGTCTCGGCGAGGGCTGCCAGCTCCGCGAGGGAGTTCTCGGCGTCGTTCGCCGTACCGGAGGTCCAGACGCCGACCAGCACGACACGCTCCAGGCGCAGCTGCCGGTACTCAACCTCTGTGACGTCCTCCAGCTCGGTGGAGAGACCGGCCACTCGCCGCAGCGCCGCCCGGTCGGAGCGGTCGAGCTGATCACCGTCACGGTTCTCGTCGAACGTGTGACTAAGAGCGACGTCCTCTTCCATCAGGGCGTCGGCTCGGCGGTTCGTCTTGGCGATGCGCTGGCCGTTCTGTGGAAGGGAAGAGGAGTGGGTCAAGTGGATCCTTAAGGTCGAGGGAAGCTTACGTACCGCACAACGCCCCGGCGGCGGGGAAGATTCCCCGGGCGCCGGGCCCGGTCCTGGGCGGACCGCTCCCGCGCCGCGCCGCGCGGCCACAAGGATGGTCGCACGGCGCAGCGACGTCGTCACCCGTATTTGCCGCCCTTCCCGGGGCGCTCCCGGGGCTGCGGCGTCAGGACTACGGACGGCGGCTCTTTTCGACCGTCCTCGCGGAACTCGCGCCCGTTTTCCCTGGCGGGCTCTTGGCCGGCTTCTTCTGGGTCCAGTCCGGGTGCCCAGGCATGGGCGGGGTGGTCCTCCCGTAGAGCCATTTCTTCAGGAAGGCGCTCTGATCCTTGCCGGAGATCTCACTGGCCAGAGCGATGAAGTCGGCGGTGCTGGCGCTGGAGTCGCGGTACTTGCGCGGCCAGGCGCGCTGCAGCCGGGCGAACGCCTCCTTGCCGATCCGCTCGCGCAGTGCGTAGAGAACGACGGCGGAACCGTTGTAGACGATCGGGCTGAACAGCTCGATCTTCCCGCCCTTCCGGGTGGGTAGGAGGGCTGCGGGAGGCCCGTAACGCTTGCGCCAGGCGTCGGACTGCTCGTACGAGGCGCGCGCCCTCGCGTCGACCGAAAAACCGCCCCGCTCAGCGCCGTACGCCCACTCGTACCAGCTCGCGTGGCCCTCGTTCAGCCACAGATCGGTCCAGCGGCGCGGGGAGACGCTGTCGCCGAACCACTGGTGCGCCAACTCGTGCACCATCAGTGACTCTCTGTACCAGTCCGGGTACTTACGGGAGGACAGCAGTTCGCTCTCGAAGAGCGAGAGGGTCTGTGTCTCCAGTTCGAAGCCGGTGGCCGCCTCGGCGGCCAGCAGCCCGTAGTTCTCGAACGGATACTCCCCCGCATGCCGCTCCATCCAGGCGATCTGCCGGGACGTCTCGTTCAGCGCGGGCTCCAGCGCCTCGCGCTGCTTGACGGGTACGACGTGGCGCAACGGCAGCCCGTGCGGGCCTGTCGAGCGCACGACAGTGGAGCGGCCGATCGACACCTGGGCCAGCTCGGTGGCCATAGGGTGGCCCATCCGGTACGTCCAGACGGTGTCCTTCCCCGCGCGGGACCGTCCGGCCGGCAGTCCGCCCGCCACGGCGGTCAGCCCGCGCGGCGCCCGAACCCGGAAGGTGAACATGGCCTTGTCCGCGGGGTGGTCGTTGCCGGGGAACACACGGTGCGCGGCGTCGGCCTGGTTGGCCATCGCCAGACCGTCCTTGGTACGCACCCAGCCGCCGTTCTTGATGGTGGGGTCGCTGGTGTGACGGACCTCGATGTGCAGCCAGGAACCCCGCCGCAACTGTGTCCGCGGAGTGACCACCAGATCCTCGCCCGCGCGGGCGTGCCCGGCGGGCTGCCCGTTGACCTCGACCGAGCGGACATCGCCGCCTGCGAAGTCCAGGTTGAACCGGTCCATGGGCCCGGCGGTGACCCGCGCGTCGATGACGGTCCGGGCAGTGAGCGGCTTGCCGTTGTCACCGCTGTAGTCGAAGGAGATGTCGTACGCACGGACGTCGTAGCCGGGGTTGCCGAGATGAGGGAAGAGGTGGTCGCCGATACCGGCCGCCTGGGGTGCGGGGAGCGCGGCGCCGACCAGGGCGAGGGCCGTGGCGGTGACCGTACCGGCGACCGCACCGCGCCGTCCGGCGGGTGAGCGGGGGGAGACTGTGCGTGCTGCGGGGGCTGTGAGGGCCATGGGTCATCGCTACCAGCGGCCGCAGCCGGTGGTGGCTCCGCCCGGGCTCGTCCACCCGAATGGGGACGTACCGCGCCTCCGCCCGAACGGTTCCCCTATGCCCGCGGAGCGGCAAGCCGTCGGTTCGCGGCCGGGGGGACCGGCCCGTCAGTTCGCAGCGGCCTGGCGGACGGAGCGGGTGACGTCGTAGACGCCCGGCACCTGCCGCATGGCACGCATCAGTGCGGGAAGCCCCGCAGCGTCAGGGAGTTGCAGAGTGTAGGTGTGCCGCACGCGCTGCTCGCGCGGGGGTTCCACATCGGCCGAGACGACAGCCGCGCCCTGCGCCGCGATGGTCTCGGTGAGGTCGGCCAGCAGGTGCGCACGACCGAACGCCTCGGCCCGCAGGGTGACCCTGCATCCGGCCTCGCCCTGCTCCCAGCGCACCGGAAGGGTGAGGCGCCCGTCGGAGGCCATCCGGGCCACCGACCGGCAACTGTCGCGGTGCACCGTGACGGCACCGCCCCGCACCGGGAACCCGGTGACCGCATCCGTCGGTACAGGTGTGCAACACCGGGCGAGCCGAACGGGCGTGCCGGGGTGGCCGGGCACCACGGGAATGTTCTCCCCGTACTCCGCGTGCTGCTCCTGCTCCTCCTGCTCCGGGCCGAGGGTGCTTTCACTCTCGGCGGGAGCGCGATCGCTCCTGGAGTCGTCGGCTTCACGCCGTCCGTGCGCGGCGAGCCACTCCCGGATGGCCAGCCGCGCGGACGGCGTGCGTACGTGGTCGAGCCACTCCGGGGACGGCCCCGAGGGGCTGCCGTGGTTGGACTCCAGGAAGAGCTGCAGCGCGTCCCCGTCCCGCAGCACCGTGGTGAGCGCCGCCAGCCGGCCGTTGACTCGGGCCCCGATGCACCGGTGAGCCGCCTCCCCCAGCCTGGCGTAGGCGGCATCCACACATGTCGCACCGCCGGGCAGCGGCAGCGCGCCCCCGGCGGCACCCTCCGCTCCGGGGACGGCGCAGTAGACGGTGATCTCCAGGTCCTGCGCCAGATCGTCGCGCAGCTCCTGCCAGAAGGTGTTCGGGTCGGGCGCGTGGCTCTGCCACTCCAGCAGGCGTGAGAGCCATCCGGGGCGGGTCGGGTCGGTCCGCTCCCCGGCCCCTTCGGCGGTCGCCGCTGACGCGCCCCCTGCGCCTCCCTCGGCCGCGTCGGGAGCCGCCTCCGCCGTTGCGTGCGGGTCGCCGAGGGCGATGACACCGGTCTCGGCCACCTGGTGCATCCGGCGGGTGCGTACGAGCACTTCGGCGACCCTGCCCTCCTCGTCGGCGATCGCGGTGTGCAGCGACTGGTAGAGGTTGAACTTCGGAGCGGCGATGAAGTCCTTGAACTCCGAGACGAGAGGGGCGAAGCAGGTGTGCAACTCCCCCAGCACCGCATAGCAGTCGGCGTCCTCGTCCACGAGGACCAGCAGCCGGGCGAAGTCGCAGTCGCCCAACTGGCCGCGTTTGAGCCGCAGCCGGTGCACGGAGACGGTGTGCCTGGGACGGATGAGCACCTGCGCCGTGATTCCGGCCTCGCGCAGTGTGCGGCGTACTTGAGTCGCGAAACCTGTCAGCGGGTCGGGGCACGAGTTGTGCTCACGGATCAACTCACGTGTTGTGGTGTGCTCTTCGGGATGGAGGATCGCGAATACCAGGTCCTCCAGTTCGCTCTTGAGCGCCTGGATGCCGAGCCGCTCGGCGAGCGGGATCAGCACGTCCCGCGTCACCTTGGCGATGCGGACCTGTTTCTCACGCCGCATCACACCGAGGGTGCGCATGTTGTGCAGCCGGTCGGCAAGCTTGATCGACATGACCCGTACGTCGTTGCCCGTGGCGACGAGCATCTTGCGGAACGTCTCCGGCTCGGCGGCCGAACCGTAGTCGACCTTCTCGAGCTTGGTGACGCCGTCGACGAGGTAGCAGACCTGGTCCCCGAACTCGCGGCGTACCTGTTCCAGCGTCACCGCGGTGTCCTCGACGGTGTCGTGCAGCAGCGAGGCGGTCAACGTGGTTGTCTCCGCGCCGAGCTGGGCCAGCAGCAGGGTGACCGCGAGAGGGTGGGTGATGTAGGGCTCGCCGCTCTTGCGCATCTGTCCCCGGTGCGAGGACTCGGCCAGCATGTATGCCTTGCGCAGCGGCCGCAGATCGGCCCCTGGATGGTGCGCCCTGTGCACCTTCGCGACGTGTTCGATGGCGTCCGGCAGTGAGTCCCGTGGCGTGGCGCCCAGCAGTGCCACTCTGCTGAGTTTCCGCAGACTGCGCACCGCGCTCATGGGCACCTCCCGCTTTCGCGCACCCCGGGCCGGGGGTGCGATGGTACCGACCCCATCACGTGCCACCGACCGGCTCCTGTCCAGCGTGAGGCGGATCACCCCATCGTGCGACGCCGGGTCACCGGCCGCTCACGGAAGCAGCATGGGGATCGGTCACGAGAGCGGTGCTGGGTCGGCCGATCGGTCACAGGAGCAACGCCGGATCGCTCATGACAGCAGGGCGGGGTCGATGCTGCCTTCCGCGACGATCTCGGCCGGGCCGGACATCTCGATCTCGCCGTCGGCCCGCTCGGTGATCTCCAGCCGGCCTCCGGGCACGTCCACGGTGTAGGTCACCGCGGTGCCGTCCCTGCGCGGATCCACGCCGTCCCTGCGCGCTGCCGCGACCATCACGGCGCAGGCGCCGGTGCCGCAGGACCGGGTCTCCCCCGCGCCCCGCTCATGTACCCGCAGTGCCACGTGCCTGGTCCCCCGTGAGACGACGAACTCGACATTGACGCCGTCCGGGAACGCGGTGGCAGGCCGCACCTCGGGAGCCTCCAGCAGCCGGCCCGCGTCCGCCAGGTCCGAGACGAACGCCACGGCGTGCGGATTGCCCATACCGACCTTGCGCACCGGCCAGGTGTGCCCTGCGACGCTGACGGTGATCCCGTCCCCGGTCTCGTCCGGCCCCGTCAGCTGGGCCCTGCCCATGGCGGTGGTGATGTCACCACCGTTCTTGGCGATGTGGATCCGGCGCACGCCCGCCCGGGTCGCGATGGCGAGGTCGCCGGGCCCGGCCAGCCCCGCACGCTCCAGATAGCGGGCGAAGACCCGGGTGCCGTTGCCGCACATCTCCGCGACGGAGCCGTCGCCGTTGCGGTAATCCATGAACCACTCCGCCTCGGCGGCCATGTGCTTCGCCTCGGGGTGCGCCGCCGACCGGACGACGCGGAGCACACCGTCCCCGCCGATGCCCGCCCTCCGGTCGCACAGCCGGGCCACTGCCGTCGGCGACAGGTCGAGCAGCCCGTCCGGGTCCGGAATGATCACGAAGTCGTTCTCTGTGCCGTGGCCCTTGAGGAACGGCACGCCTGCTGCGCTGGTCACGCTGCCGATCGTACGGGAGATCCCGGCGCACCCCGGCTGCGGGCAAGCCCCGACGATGGGGCAGCACGCCGGTCAGCGCAGCCGGGCGACCCGCCAGACGGCCAGGACGACGGCGGTGCCGACCACGACGGCGTAGATCAGGACCACACGCCAGTCGGGACGTCCGCCGGAGCCGCGTGCCGGGAGCCCCGGCCAGGTGTGCCCCACCCGGCGGGCCGCCATCACGCCCCAGCCCGCCGCACAGCCGCACAGCAGGAGCCCGAGCATCGAGACCACCGCGCCGGAGCTGCCACCGGGCTCGAAGGCGAGCGGGAAGGCGAACATCAGCGACCCGAGGGCGCCGAGTATCACGATGGGGGCCAGCTGCCAGAGGCGAAGCTTGCGCTGCGGGCGCAGCTCGTGCGGCTCCACCGGCGGACCCGGCTCCGGCCCGGGCTCCTCGGCGGAGGAATCCTCCGGCGGCTCACGGTCCGATGAGGGCTCAGGCCCCGGCAGCGGCTCATGGCCGCGTGGCGGCTCGCGGTCCGACAAGGGCTCGCGGTCCGACACCGGCTCCCGGTCCGAAAGCGGCTCGGCATCCGCAGGTGAGGAGTTGTCCCGAGGGCTGGCCTCCATTGCCACGCGCCCTCCCAACTCCGCTTCACGGCACCCAACGATGGTCGATGATGGCACGCCGGGGGTAACGGGACGGTCGCTCAGGGCTTCCCGATGCCATCACGTGATCAGGCTGTAACCGCCCTTGTGAGCAACGCCAGCGCGGCACCCGGCAGTTCCCCCCTGTCCGCCGCCGCTCCACTGAGCCAGTTCACCCGTGGATCGCGGCGAAACCAGGAATCCTGACGGCGCGCGAAGCGCTTGGTAGCGCGGACCGTCTCCGCACGCGCCTCCTCGAGGGTGCACTCCCCCGCCAGCGCCGCGAGCACCTGCTGGTAGCCGAGGGCGCGCGAGGCCGTACGCCCCTCCCGCAGCCCCTGCCGCTCCAACTCGCGCACCTCGTCCACCAGCCCGGCCCCCCACATCCGGTCGACCCGGCGGGCGATCCGTTCGTCCAGTTCGGGCCTGGCCACGTCCACGCCGATCTGCACGGTGTCGTACACGGCCTCATGGCCCGGCAGATTGGCCGTGAAGGGCCGCCCGGTGATCTCGATGACCTCCAGGGCCCGCACGATGCGGCGTCCGTTGCTGGGCAGGATGGCGCGGGCGGCCTCCGGATCGGCCGCCGCCAGTCGCGCGTGCAGGACGCCGGGGCCGTGCTCGGCCAGTTCCGTCTCCAGCCGGGCACGCACCTGAGGGTCGGTGCCGGGGAACTCCATGGCATCCAGTGCCCCGCGCACGTACAGTCCGGAGCCCCCGACCAGCACGGGCACGCGCCCTTGGGCACGCAACCGGTCGATCTCGGCACGGGCCAGCCGCTGGTACTCCGCGACGCTGGCGGCGGCGGTGACATCCCAGATGTCGAGGAGGTGGTGCGGCACGCCCTGCCGCTCCTCGACGGTCAGCTTGGCGGTGCCGATGTCCATACCGCGGTAGAGCTGCATCGAGTCGGCGTTGATGACCTCACCACCCAGCTCGCGAGCTAGGAAGACCCCCAGATCGGATTTGCCGGCCGCTGTGGGGCCCACGACGGCGATGACCGGCGGGGAGGGCGTGGCGTCTGACGAGGCGGGCGAGGGGGCGGCGTCGGCATTCACGGCTCAAGTCTCGCAAACCCGCCTGAGGCTCCTCGAACGAGCGACGTGACGGGACGCTCTCGGGGTCGTTGCCCGTTGCGAGGTTCCGACAGCCGGTTTCCGCACCGGTGCCCCGGGGCGGCGCAAAGGGACGCTCCGCAAGGCGCGGGATTTCGCCCACACGAGTAAGATCTGGAGTAGATATGGGCGTTTTTGCGAAGCTTCTCCGTCGTTCGTCCAGCAAGTCAACACAGGGCAGCCGCGAGGCCACTCCCGCGGAGGAAACCGGACCGGAGGAGCGCGCCGCCGAGCGTGGCGACGGATCCGCACAGGTGGAGCCGGATGCCGGAGCGCCGGGACCGGACGGAGCGCAGAGCCCGGACGGTGACTCCAGGGAGAGCCCGTCGTCGGCCGAGGCCGAAGCCCCGGCAGGCGAGAACGATACGGTCGACACGGACGACGTCGCCAAGGCGGCGGATGCGGCTGATGCGGCGGGGGCTGGTACCGGCACCGGCGAGGCGGGCGTCGGCATCCCCAAGCAGCCGTCCGCCGAACAGGCCGCCGACAGCGAGACAGGCGACAACGCCCGCAAGTAGGCCGCGCGGCCAGGCCCGCGCGGCATGGGAGAAAGGGGACCGTGATGGGCTTCATGGACAAGGTCAAGGGCTTGCTCGGCCAGCACGGCGACAAGGTTCAGCAGGGCGTGGACAAGGCCGCGAAGCTTGCGGATTCCAAGACCAAGGGCAAGTACAGCGACAAGATCAATACCGGTGCCCGGAAGGCCAAGGACGCGACCCGGCGAATGGCCGACGAAGGCCGCGGCGAAGGCGGCTCGGGCAGTGGTCCGACCGGCTCCGGCCCCAGTGGGGGCGGCAGCGGCTCCGGCCCGACCGGCAGCGGAAGCGGCCCGTCCGGCTCCTGAGCTCCTGAATTCTTGGGCTCTTAGGCGCACGAGAACGCGTTTCGGGAACGCGTTTCATTGACAGAGATTGCCGACGCTCAGCGGGGGTGTTCGGTGCCGATGCGCACCGAACACCCCCGCTGTCGTGCGGGTACGCCTGAGAGTGCGTGTGTACGTCTGTGAGTACCCGTCCGAGGTACGTACTCTCAGGCGCACGCTCCGTTACGACCAGCTCGCGACCATGTAGCCGACGCCGTAGGGCGCCTCGTCGTACAGCAGCCGTCCGGCCAGATCGGCGCCCTGGGCGGCGCCAGCGAGCGTCTGCCAGGAAGAGCGCCCGGCGGCCTTCAGTTCGTACGCCAGCTCCTCGTCCAGGGCAAGCAGCGCCGGGCTGTCGGCGTCGCCCAGCGCACGCGCTGCCTCCGCATCGAAGGCGACGGCCCGCTCGTCGAAGTAGCCGGGTGCCTTGAGCGTGCGGCAGTTGCTGCCGTCACCCATCACCAGCAGCGCGACCCGGTCAGCATGCGCCGCCAGCTCACGGCCCGTCTCCTCGCAGCGGGCCCGCGCGAGCGGTTCTCCGATGCCCAACCCCTCGACCGGGCAGCAGGTCCAGTCGGTGCGCTCCAGCAGCCACGCGCCGACAGCCAGCGACGGGGGCAGCTCACGCCGGGCAGGCTCCCCCTTGCCGAGGCTCACTTCGAGGGGAACGCCGAATCCGGCGAACGATCCGCGCGCGCCCTGCGGGTGCGGTCCGCGGCCGGACGGTTCGGCGGGGCCGAGCACGTACAGCTGGTCGGGGCGGGCCGCCGCCAGGACGCCGAGGGCGTCGTAACAGGCGGCGCGCGCGGCGTCCATCTCGGGAGCGGCACCGCCGGCGACCTCGGGTACGAGCAGCGGGGGGCAGGGACATACGGCTGCGGCGACAAGCATGGCGCGCAGCTTAAGTGCCCTGCGCAGCACTTCCCACCCTGCCCGCGCCGTGACTCACCCGCGCGTGCGAGATCGGCTGAAACAGATGACACGGGCGCGTCCGACGGCCTACGCCCTGCCGGTCGCGCCGGGCGTCAGCCCAGGCCGCAGCCGCCGGTGGCGGCGGGCAGCGGGTCCGGGGCACCGACGGTGGGCAGGCCGAGCATGACGCCCTTGCCCTGCTGCGGCTCCTCGGGTGCCATGGTGCGCCGCTCCCAGGCGTCGCCGGCGCGGGTGCGGCGTACGTCCTTGGCGGGGCCCTCGGCGAGCAGATGGTGCGGCGCGGCATAGGTGATGTCGACAGTCACGACGTCGCCGGGGCGCACCGGCTCCTCGGGCCGGGTGAAGTGCACCAGACGGTTGTCGGGGGCGCGGCCGGACAGCCGCTGGGTGGCATCGTCCTTGCGGCCCTCGCCCTCGGCGACCATCAGCTCCAGCGTGCGGCCGACCTGCTTCTTGTTCTCCTCCCAGGAGATCTCCTCCTGGAGGGCCACCAGGCGCTCGTAGCGCTCCTGGACGACCTCCTTGGGGATCTGGCCGGGCATCTCGGCCGCCGGCGTACCGGGGCGCTTGCTGTACTGGAAGGTGAACGCCTGGGCGAACCGGGCCTCGCGCACCACGTGCAGCGTCTCGGCGAAGTCCTCCTCGGTCTCGCCGGGGAAGCCGACGATGATGTCCGTCGAGAGCGCGGCCTCGGGAATGGCGGCGCGGACCTTCTCGATGATGCCGAGGAAGCGCTCCTGCCGGTAGGAGCGGCGCATCGCCTTGAGGATGCGCGAGGAGCCGGACTGGAGCGGCATGTGCAGCTGCGGCATCACGTTCGGCGTCTCGGCCATGGCGGCGATCACGTCGTCGGTGAAGTCGCGGGGGTGCGGTGAGGTGAAGCGGACGCGCTCCAGCCCCTCGATGCGGCCACAGGCGCGCAGCAGCTTGCTGAATGCCTCCCGGTCGCCGATGTCGGAGCCGTAGGCGTTCACGTTCTGGCCGAGCAGGGTGATCTCGCTGACGCCTTCGTCGACCAGCGCCTCGATCTCGGCGAGGATGTCTCCGGGGCGGCGGTCCTTCTCCTTGCCGCGCAGCTGCGGGACGATGCAGAAGGTACAGGTGTTGTTGCAGCCCACGGAGACCGAGACCCATGCCGCATAGGCACTCTCGCGGCGGGTCGGCAGGGTCGAGGGGAACGCTTCCAGCGACTCGGCGATCTCGACCTGCGCCTCGTTCTGGAGGCGGGCGCGCTCCAGCAGCACGGGCAGCTTGCCGACGTTGTGGGTGCCGAAGACGACGTCGACCCAGGGCGCCTTCTTGACGATGGTGTCCCGGTCCTTCTGGGCCAGACAGCCGCCGACCGCGATCTGCATGCCGGGGCGTGCGGCCTTCTTGGGGGCGAGTTGGCCGAGGTTGCCGTAGAGCCGGTTGTCGGCGTTCTCGCGTACGGCACAGGTGTTGAAGACGACGACGTCAGCGGCGTCGGCACCCTGGGGCGCACGGACGTAGCCGGCGTCCTCCAACAGGCCCGCCATCCGCTCGGAGTCATGGACGTTCATCTGACACCCGAAGGTGCGCACCTCGTACGTCCCCTTGACGTCCACTGTCTGACCCCGGTCGCTACTGCTCATGCGACAAGGGTAGGCGTTCGCGCGGGTGTCCCGGCCCCCGGGCGGGTGCCCGGAACCGTTACCGGAGCACTGTGATGCACGTCACTGCGCGGGGAGTTCGCCTGGGAGTTCGCGGGGGAGCCGCAGCGTCGCCCAGACCGCGTTGCCGTCGGTGACGGTGGAGGGCCGTACTCCCCAGTCGGCGGCGAGCGCCGCCACGATGCACAGCCCCCGGCCGCTCTCGTCGGCGGCCTCGCTGTCCTTCAACTGCGGCCTGTCGTCGCCTTCCGCGTGGTCGTGCACCTCGATGCGCAGCAGTGCGGCAGCGGGGGTTTCCCGGGCGGCCAGGGTGGCGCGGCAGACCAGCTCCGCGTCGGGCAGACAGCGGGTGTGCACGACGGCGTTGGTGGCCAGCTCCGAGAGCAGGAGCACGGCGTCGTCCACCGTCTCGGCGGATATCTCCGGTATCTCCGGATCCTGCCGCTCCTTCAGCCATGAGGTGAAGGCGACGCGCGCCCGCGCGATGTACTGCTCCCGCGCCGGAAAGCGCAGCTGCCAGGTGGGGTCTTCCGCGTGTCCGGACGGCACTGCCGGGTGCGAGGCACCTTCGGACGCCGGAGACGCTGTCGTGGCGGCTGCTGCGGGATCCCTGCGAGCGGGGGCGGCGTACACGTGGAGGCGCCTTCCGTCGAGCTGGTCCCGGCCCCGCGGAAGGGCCGTGACGCGCGTGGTCTGACCGTCACTATGGCCCCATGCAGTTCCACTCAGCAAGCGACAGTGTGAAATTTGCAGTTCGCGAATCGGCGCGTTCGCACCGGGCGGGTGCTCCTGGTGACGGCTCCGGGTGACTCCTGCCACTCCCCTCGGGACCGCGGTGCTGGCAGTATCCCCTTCATGGCCAGCCTGCGTCCGCGAACGGTGTCCCGTCCGATGCGCCGCCCGGGCGGACTCAGCACCGGTCGGCGACGCGTTCTGTGGGCTGCGGCTGCGGTGCTCGTGGTGTGCGGGTTGCTGGTGTGGTGGGTACGGCCGTCCCCCTCCCCTTCGCCGAGCGGAAAGATCACCTTCGCCACCGGTGTGCGCACCGGTGTGTACGAGCGTTACGGCACCCTGTTCAAGCAGCGGCTGGCCCGGGACCTGCCGCAGGTCGACCTGACGCTCCAGCGCAGCCAGGGTTCCGTGCAGAACGTGTCCCGGATCGTCTCCGGGCAGGCGGACTTCACCATCACTGCCTCCGATGCGCTCGCCGCCTACCGGGAGAAGGGCGGAAAGGGCGCCTCGCACATCCGGGCGTGCGCGCGGCTCTACGACGACTACATGCACCTGGTGGTGCCCAGGGACTCGCCGGTCGACAGCGCCAAGGACCTCAAAGGGCTCCGTGTCGGAGTGGGTGAGAGGAGCTCCGGGGTCGCTCTGGTGACCAAGAGGCTGCTGAAGGCCGCCGGGCTGGACATGGACCACGATGTGCGTCCGGTCCGCAAGGGCATCGACACGATGCCCAAGCTGCTGTCCGAGGGGAAGCTGGACGCGTTCTTCTGGTCTGGCGGACTGCCGACCGGTGCGATCGAGCGCCTGGCGGAACGGACGGACATCCGTCTGGTGCAGCTCGGCGATCTGCTGCCCCGGCTGCACGAACAGCGCCCGGAAATGCGCTACTACCGCGCGGCCGTGATGGCACCCGACGCCTACCCCACCGTGCAGCGCGGCCGGTCCGTCAAGACCGTGGCCATCGCCAACCTGCTGGTCACCACGGACCGTACGGACGCGGCGCTGACGGAGAGCATCACCCGCTCCGTCATCAAGAGCCGGGACCAGATCGGGCGTGAGGTGCACGCCGCACAGAAGGTGGATCTGCGCACCGCCATCTACACCGATCCCGTGCCGCTGCACGAAGGAGCCCGCCGCTACTACCGCTCGTCCAAGCCCTGACGGGAACATCGTCCTGACAGCAACATCGCCCTGACCGGAACGTCGCTGCCGACGCCAGGCCCCGACCCCACCAAGGAGCCGATCGATGCATGACGACCGCCGTACTGTCGAGGACCGGCTGCGCCGCGTGCTGGACGAGCGCGTACGACCCGCTGTCCACACCTCCGCGCTGCCGCTGACCGTCGAGCGCTGGGAGGCGCCCGGAGAGCCTGTACCGGTCGCGGAGGGCATCTCGGCGCCCTATGGACCGGCCGCGGTGGGCGAAGCCTGGGGGCCGGCCTGGGGCACCACCTGGTTCCGGGTGAGAGGGCAGGTGCCGCACGAGTGGGCGGGCCGAACCGTGGAGGCCGTGCTGGACCTGGGCTTCGAGCGGAACATGCCGGGCTTCCAGTGCGAGGGGCTGGTCTACCGCGCGGACGGCGAGGCGGTCAAAGGACTGCACCCGCGCAACTCCTGGGTGCGGCTGGCGGATGCGGCCGTCGGCGGGGAGGAGATCGAGTTGTACGTCGAGGCGGCCTCCAACCCGGTCGTCAACACGCCGCAGACGCCGACCTACCAGGGCGACGTGCTCACCGCCGACAGCACGCCCCTGTACCGGCTGGCGCGGATGGATCTGGCGCTCTTCGAGCCGCAAGTGTGGGAGCTGGCGCTGGATCTGGAGGTGGCGGGCTCGCTGATGCACGAGCTGCCGCTGGAGGACGCCCGCCGCTGGGAACTCCTGCGCGCCCTGGAACGGGCGCTGGACGCCCTGGACCTGGCCGACGTACCCGACAGCGCCGACCGCGCCCGGGAGCGGCTCACCGCCGTGCTGACGGCTCCCGCGCGGGCCTCCGCGCACCGGGTCAGCGCCGTGGGGCACGCGCACATCGACTCGGCGTGGCTGTGGCCGCTGCGCGAGACGGTGCGGAAGGTGGCGCGTACGGCCTCCAACATGGTGGCGCTGATGGACGACCATCCCGACTTCGTCTTCGCCATGTCGCAGGCCCAGCAGTTCGCCTGGATCAAGGAGCACCGGCCCGAGGTGTACGCCAGGGTCAAGGAGAAGGTCGCCGAGGGCCGGTTCGTACCTGTGGGCGGCATGTGGGTGGAGTCGGACACCAACATGGTGGGCGGCGAAGCCATGGCGCGGCAGCTCGGTTACGGCAAGAAGTTCTTCCTGGAGGAGTTCGGAATCGAGACGCAGGAGGTGTGGCTGCCCGACTCCTTCGGCTACACGGCAGCCATGCCGCAGCTGGTGAAGCTGTCGGGCTCCAGTTGGTTCCTGACCCAGAAGATCTCCTGGAGCAGCTCCAACCCCTTCCCGCACCACACCTTCTGGTGGGAGGGCATCGACGGGACGAGGGTCTTCACGCACTTCCCGCCGGTCGACACCTACAACTCGACGCTCAGCGGCAGGGAGCTGGCACACGCGGCACGCAACTTCCGTGAGAAGGGCGCCGCCTCGCGCTCCCTCGTCCCGTTCGGCCACGGCGACGGCGGGGGCGGCGCGACCCGCGAGATGCTGGCCCGCGCGGCCCGCCTGCGGGATCTGGACGGCGCCCCGCGGGTGACGGTGGAGAAGCCCGCGGCGTTCTTCGAGAAGGCGCGGCAGGAGTATCCGAACGCACCTGTGTGGCAGGGCGAGCTGTATCTGGAGCTGCACCGGGGGACGTACACCTCGCAGGCCAAGACCAAGCAGGGCAACCGGCGCTCGGAGTCGCTGCTGCACGAGGCCGAGCTGTGGGCGGCGACCGCGGCTGTGCGCAGCAGCGGCTACACATATCCGTACGAGCGGCTCGAGGGGCTGTGGAAGACGGTGCTGCTGCACCAGTTCCACGACATCCTGCCGGGCTCCTCCATCGCCTGGGTGCACCGGGAGGCCCGCGAGACGTACGAACGGGTCGCCCAGGAGCTGACGGAGATCGTCGACGGGGCGCAGCAGGCCCTCGCCGGGCGTGGCGAGCGGGAGCTCGTCTTCAACGGCTCGCCGCACTCTCGCTGTGGCATCCAGGCAGGCGGCGCCCGACCGGCCGACGAGCGCCGGCAGTACGGGGCTGAGCAGCGCGAAGGGGCCGTCACGGTGGCCGAACGGGCAAGCGGCGGCTGGACGCTGGACAACGGGCTGTTGCGCGTGGAGGTGGACGGCCGGGGTCTGGTCGTCTCCGCCTACGACCAGCGCGCCGGGCGTGAAGCGGTGGCACCGGGGCAGGCGGCCAACCTCCTCCAGTTGCATCCCGATCTGCCCAACCACTGGGACGCCTGGGATGTCGATGCCTTCTACCGGCACACGGTCACCGATCTGACGCACGCAGATGAGCTGACCGTCGCCGAGGCCGACGGGAACAGTGCCACTGTCCGGGCGACCCGGTCGTTCGGACGGTCGACCGTGGTGCAGACGGTGACCCTGCAGGCGGGCAGCGCTGTGCTACTCATGGAGGCCGAGGTCGACTGGCACGAGAGCGAGAAGCTGCTCAAGGCGGCGTTCCCGCTGGATGTGAAGGCCGACAGGTCCGCCGCCGAGACACAGTTCGGGCACGTCTTCCGGCCCACCCACACCAACACCTCCTGGGAGGCTGCCAAGTTCGAGATCTGTGCGCACCGGTGGCTGCAGGTGGAGGAGCCGGGCTGGGGCGCCGCGCTGGTCAACGACTCGACGTATGGGCACGACGTCACGCGGGACATCCGCGAGGACGGTGGCCAGACGACCACGGTCCGGCTCTCGCTGCTGCGCGCTCCCCGCTATCCGGACCCGGAGACGGACCAGGGGCGGCACCGGATGCGCTACGGACTGGCGCCGGGCGCGACCCTCCAGGACGCGGTGCGCGAGGGCCACTGGATCAACCTGCCCGAGCGGACCGTCCTGGGCGACGGCAGCCCCGTCACACCACTGGTCGCCCTGGAAGGCGAGCAGGGCGACCAGATCGTCGCCGAGACGGTGAAACTGGCGGATGACCGCAGCGGCGATGTCGTCGTACGCCTCTACGAGTCGCTGGGCGGCCGGGCGAGCGCACTGCTGGCACCCGGTTTCCCCGTCACATCAGTGGCCGAGACGGATCTGCTGGAGCGACCGCTGGCCGACCCGCAGGCGCACCACACCGTGGAGGAAACCGGTGTCCGGGTGACGCTTCGGCCGTTCCAGATCCTCACCCTTCGGCTGGGGCGTTCCGGGGAACGGTGATCAGCACCCGCAGTCCCTGCGGCTCGTTGTGCGCGAAGGACAGCTTCGCGCCGCCCCCGGCGAGCAGGGCGCGGGTGATGGACAGGCCGAGCCCCGAGCCGGAGACGTTCTGGTGGCGGCCGCTGCGCCAGAAGCGGTCGCCCACCCGCTCCAGTTCGTCGTCGGTCAGCCCGGGGCCGCCGTCCGCCGTCTCGACCGTCACGCTGTCGCCCTCCGCGCGCACCGTGACGGTGACGTTGCCGCCTTCCGGGGTGAACTTCACGGCGTTGTCGACAACGGCGTCCAGGGCGCTGGAGAGCGCCACCGGGTCGGCCCACCCGGTCGCGGCCGACTGTCCGGCCGCCGTCAGCCCGACGCCCTTCTGCTCGGCGCTGGGCCGCCAGGCGGCGACGCGTTCGGCGGCGATCTCGGCGACGTCGGTCAGCTGGACGTGCGCGGTGTCGGAGTGTTCGGCCAGCGCCAGGTCGAGGAGGTCGTCCAGCACCCGCGCCAGCCGCTTGCCCTCCGCACGTACCGAGGCCATCTCCTCGTTGCCGTCGGGCAGCTCCAGTGCGAGCAGTTCGATGCGCAGCAGCAGCGCGGAGAGCGGGTTGCGCAGCTGATGGGAGGCGTCGGCGACAAAGGCGCGCTGCTGCTCCAGCACGCTCTCCACGTTGCCCGCCATCTCGTTGAAGGAGTGCGCCAGTCTGCGCAGCTCCGGAGGGCCCACCGAGTCGACGACGCGGGAGGTGAGCTTGCCGGTGGCGATCTCGTGGGCTGCCCGGTCCAGCGTCCGTACGGGCTTGAGCACCCATCCGGTCAGGCGCAGCGCGGCCCCGAGAGCCAGCAGCATCGCTGCGGCCTCGCCGACGGCGATGGCCAGCCAGCCGCGCAGGATCCGCGACCGCATCGGCCCGGTGGGCGAGTCCGTCAGCACCACGGCGGCCACGTCACCGTCCCGGATGACGGGGGAGGCCACAGCGATCCGGCCGCCGCCCTGCCAGGGCCACACCTGGGGCGGGTCGTGGCTGCGGCGTCCGGCCAGTGCCTCGGCGAAGGCCCGTGCGCCGTCCGGCCGGCCCTTCTGCCCGGCCTCCTGGCCGTCTCCGGGTACTCGCCAGTCGTCGGGAGCGGCGGCCATGGTTCGGCCGTCGCGGTAGAAGACGCCCGCACGGATGCCGTAGAGGTCGTGGTAGCGGTTCAGTTCGTGCTGGAGGGTGGCCCGGCGCTCGTCCGGCTGGCTGGTGGAGGTGACGAACTGGGCGAGCGAGGCGAAGCGCGCGGTGTCGTCGATCCTGTCGACCACCACCTGCTGCTGCTCGGCCTGTGCCTGGCTCAACGCCAGTGGGAAGCCCAGCGCGAGCAGGATCCCGGCCAGCAGGATGATCAGAAGCGGGAGGAGGCGGCTGCGCACGTCGTCGTCGTTCCTGTCGGCCCTGGCCGGTCAGTCGCCCTGGGCGGCCATGCGGTAGCCCACCCCGCGCACCGTCTCGATGAGTGCGGGCCGCTGCAGCTTGGAGCGGAGCGAGGCGACGTGCACCTCCAGCGTGCGCCCGGTCCCCTCCCAGCTGGTACGCCAGACCTCGCTGATGATCTGCTCGCGCCGGAAGACGACGCCGGGACGCTGGGCCAGCAGCGCCAGCAGGTCGAACTCCTTACGGGTCAGCGGCACCGCAGCGCCGTCCACGCTGACCTGCCGGGTGGGCAGCTCGATGGTCACCGCGCCCAGCCGCAGTGTGCCGGTCCCCTCCGAGCCCTGCGCTGTGGTCCCCCGCTCGCCGACCGCGGGAGCGTCCTCGCCGGCCGTACGGCGACCGACGGCGTGGATGCGGGCGAGCAGCTCACCCATGTCGTAGGGCTTGACGACATAGTCGTCGGCGCCGAGGTTGAGGCCATGTATCCGGGACCGTACGTCGGCGCGCGCGGTCACCATGATCACAGGGGTGGAGCTGGTACGCCGGATACGGCCGCACACCTCGAAGCCGTCCTGGTCGGGCAGGCCCAGATCGAGCAGGACGACGGCGAAGCCGGGCCCCTCCTGGCCGCCGACCAGCAGCTCGTCGAGTGCCTCGGCGCCGCTGCGTACATGGGTGACCTCGAAGCCGTGCCGTGCCAGCACGGCGGAGAGCGCCGCGGCGACGCGGTCGTCGTCCTCGACGAGCAGCAGTCTCACCCGACACTCTCCTGTTCTCCCACTGTTCTCCACCGCTCCCGAAAACGGTCCAACAGTGCATCCACGCCGATCGACGCAGGTGAGTCAAGGGGTCCCCGGGCCCGCGCGGGCATCCGTTATACAGCCGGTACGACGACCGTCATACAGCCGTCCGACGACAGCCGTACATCCAGTGCAACAACCGGTGCAGCAGCCGTCACGCGCCGGTACGGCGACCGTCCTGGCGGCTGCCGGCCAGGGGCCTGTGCGGGCCGCCGACCGGCCGGTGGCAGCTGCGTGCCGGAGCCTGTGCGGGCCGGAGAACCGCCTGACAGCCCTCCACTGCCCTCTCTACCCAGTGCACCGGGTCGCAGCCGGATCGTTATCCTCAATTTCAGCTCAGATGTAATGACGGTCACGTCGGCAGCTCACTAAGGTCCTCGCAACCGACGAGGACGGAGCTACACGTCGATGAGCGAAGTATCGGTGACCAAGGACGCAGGCGGTCCCGAGTCCGCGACCGACAAGCTGGTCGTGCTGGACAACATCAACAAGCACTTCGGTGCGCTGCACGTCCTCCAGGACATCGACCTGACCATCGCCCCGGGCGAGGTCGTGGTCGTCATCGGCCCCTCAGGGTCCGGCAAGTCCACGCTGTGCCGCACCATCAACCGGCTGGAGACGGTCGACTCGGGCAGCATCACGATCGACGGCAAGCCGCTGCCCGCGGAGGGCAAGGAACTGGCGAAGCTCCGTGCCGACGTCGGCATGGTCTTCCAGTCCTTCAACCTCTTCGCGCACAAGACGGTGCTGGAGAACGTCACGCTGGGCCAGATAAAGGTCCGCAAGACGGACAAGCGGGTGGCGGAGGAGAAGGCCCGCACGCTGCTCGACCGGGTCGGCGTCGGCAACCAGGCCGACAAGTACCCCGCACAGCTCTCCGGCGGCCAGCAGCAGCGCGTCGCGATCGCTCGGGCACTGGCGATGGACCCGAAGGTGATGCTCTTCGACGAGCCGACCTCGGCCCTCGACCCCGAGATGATCAACGAGGTTCTGGAGGTCATGCAGCAGCTGGCCCGGGACGGAATGACCATGGTCGTCGTCACGCACGAGATGGGCTTCGCACGGTCGGCCGCGAACCGCGTGGTCTTCATGGCGGACGGCCGAATCGTGGAGGAGGCCACCCCCGAGCAGTTCTTCAGCAACCCGCGCAGCGACCGTGCCAAGGACTTCCTCTCGAAGATCCTGCACCACTGAGCCTTCACCACTTGAGGCCGCACCGCGGCCCCGCCCCGAGCAGGGACGGTGCGCCGAGCGGGCGGCGCACCAGCGCACTGGGCCAACGACTGTTCAAGCAAGGGATGTTCACTATGAAGTTCCACAAGACCGCCGCGGCGGCAGCCGCTGTCCTGGCTCTCGCCGCCACCGCGGCCTGCGGTGGCAAGGAGGGTTCGGCCGGCGACAAGCCGAAGGACCAGACGGACGAGAAGGCGCTGCCGAAGTACTCGGTCGCCAAGGACGTCAAGGTCGACTCCGCCGTCCTGAAGAAGGCCCAGAAGCGCGGGAAGATCATCATCGGCGCCAAGGCCGACCAGCCCTACCTCGGGTTCCAGGACCAGTCGACCAAGAAGTACTCCGGCTTCGACATCGAGATCGCCAAGATGATCGCGGCCGACCTGGGCTTCTCCCCCAAGCAGATCGAGTGGAAGACGGTCGACTCCGGGGCGCGTGAGACCACCGTCTCCAAGGGCGACGTCGACCTGATGATCGGTACGTACTCGATCAACGACGAGCGCAAGAAGCAGATCGACTTCGCGGGTCCGTACTTCCACGCCGGCGCCTCGCTGCTCGTCCGCAAGGACGAGAAGTCGGTCACCGGGCCGGACAGCGTCAAGGGCAAGAAGGTCTGCTCCATCGTCGGCTCGACGCCGCTGCAGACCATCAAGGAGCCCAAGTACGGCGCCAAGGTCACCGAGCTGAGCAAGTACTCGGAGTGCGTCTCGCAGCTCCTGGACGGCCAGGTCGACGCGGTCACCACGGACGACGCGATCCTCATGGGTTACGCCGCGCAGAACCCCGGCAAGCTGAAGGTCGTCGGCAAGCCCTTCTCCGACGAGCCGTACGGCGTCGGGCTGAAGAAGGGCGACAAGGCCCTCCAGAAGGCCGTCGCCGACGCCATCAAGAAGCACGAGGACAACGGCGACTACAAGAAGGCGTACGACGCCACGCTGGGCAAGTCCGGCTCCAAGTTCAAGACGCCGCCCCAGATCACCGAGAAGTGATGTCCCACGCCCCGCTCCCCGGCGTCAGCGCCGCGCGGGGCGGGGCGTGCTGTTGCGGGCACACAGTTCGCTCCTGCGGGCACACCGTTCGCTCCGGCGTCGCCCCCCACCCGGCGGGTGACAGTCCCGTGCCCGGTCCGGCCCTTTCCGCCGCCCCTACGCGACTCCTCGCGGAGAATTCATGAACGTACTTCTCGACAACCTGGCGCTGTTCCGCGAGGGATTCCTCGGCACCTTGTGGCTGACGGTCGTCAGCGCGGTGCTCGCCGTCGTGCTCGGTCTGGTGATCGCGGGCTGCCGCGTCTCGCCCGTGCCCCCGCTGCGCATATTCGGCACGCTGTGGGTGACGGTGCTGCGGAACACCCCGCTGACGCTGCTCTTCCTGGTGGCGTTCTTCGTGGTGCCCAAGGTGCTCTTCCCGGGCATCAACTCCTTCGTCCTGGCCGTCTGCGCCTGCGGCTTCTACACCTCGTCCTTCGTCGCCGAGGCCGTCCGCTCCGGCATCAACACCGTGTCGATGGGCCAGGCCGAGGCCGCCCGCGCCATCGGTATGACGTTCACCCAGACCATGCGGATCGTGGTGCTCCCCCAGGCCACGCGCGCGGTGGTGCCGCCGCTGAGCAGCATCTTCATCGCCCTGACGAAGAACACCGCGATCGCCGGCGCCTTCGACAACGTCGACCTGTTCAACGTCTCGAAGACGCTGAGCAACGACGGCTACGACATCGCCATGATCTTCATCTGGATCACCGTCGGCTACCTGATCATCACCTACGCAATCAACGGCCTCTTCCGGCTGCTGGAGAACCGTCTGGAGGTCGCCCGATGAGCGCGAGCGTCCTGTTCGACGCGCCCGGCCCGAAGGCTCGCGTCCGCAATCTGATCTACTCCGTCGTCGGCAGTCTCGCCGTCCTCGGCCTGATCGCCTGGGTCTGCTACCGGCTGTACGACAAGGGGCAGTTCGCGGGCGAGCTGTGGGACATCTTCAACTACTCGGGCATCCGGGAGAACATCCTCGACGCCCTGCTGTCCACACTGAAGGTGTTCGCCCTTGCGGGTGTCTTCTCGCTGGTCTTCGCCGTGGTGCTGTGCGTGGCACGGCTGTCGGACCACAAGCCGGTGCGCTGGGTGGCCGTCGTCTTCATCGACCTGTTCCGGTCGATCCCGCTGCTCATCACCATCTTCGCGCTGTGGGTCGGCATTCTCGGCGACATGACGCCCATGTGGGCGCTCGTGCTGGGCCTGACCATCTACAACGGCTGCGTCCAGGCGGAGGTGCTGCGCGCCGGTGTGAACGCGGTGCCCAAGGGCCAGGTGGAGGCGGCATACGCGCTCGGACTGCGCAAGACGCAGGTGACCGCCTCGATCCTCTTCCCGCAGGCCGTGCGCTCCATGCTGCCCTCGATCATCAGCCAGCTGGTGGTGACCCTGAAGGACACCTCGCTGGGCTTCATGATCCTCTACCCGGAGCTGCTGTACTCGGCCCGGCTCATCGCCAACAACACCCCGGTGGGCGGCGTCTACCCGACCGTCCAGACGGTCATCGTCTTCGGCGCCATCTACATCGTGCTGTGTCTGGCCCTGGCCTGGCTGGCGAAGTTCGTCGAGCAGCGCGGGCGCCGGTCCAAGGCGGGCATCGTCCCCGCGGAGGCGAAGGAGCCCAAGGAGATGGTGCCGTCCGGCAGCACGGACCTGACGCCGGTGCCCAACCCCAAGGACGCCGAGCCCGAGGACGCCCGGCCCAAGGACTGAGCCACAAGGCGGTGTCCAGCGGCTGAGCCGAACACCACCCCCGGGACACCAGTGCCCCGGACCGCACATCCGCCGCGGCCCATGGCGCGGGCCACCCGCCCGCGCCGTGGGCCGCGTTGGCATCTTATGGCGTCACTTGACGCGTGCTCAGGCAGTGGGTTGCATACCAGCGTGATCGCGCACCAGGCTCCACCACCAGAGAAACCCCGCCCCCGTCAGCACCACCAGGGCTGTGAGGTTTCCACACTGTGGATCCGGTGATCGTCGTCGGGGCGGGTCCGGCCGGACTCGCCCTCTCCCTCGCTCTCGCCCGGCACGCCGTCCCCTCCGTCGTCCTGGACTCCACCGACGGCAACCCGCCGCCCCGCGCGGCGCGCACCTGCGTACTGCGCCCGGACACCGCCGCCGTCCTGCCCGTACTACCCGGACTGCGCTGGCGCTCCTGGCGCACCCAGCGGCGCGCGCAGCCGGTCGACCAGGTCGATCTCGCCCCGGAGCAGGCACCGGTGCACATCGAACAGCACGCCTTGGAGCGCGCGTTGCGCAGCGCGCTGGCGGACGAGAAGCTCGCCCGGATCGTCACCGGCAGCCACGTCGACCTGCTGGAACAGGACGCGAGCGGCGTCACGGTGCACACCCGTGGCGCTTCCGGCACTTGGTGGCGCGGCAGTTACGCGGTCGGCTGCGACGGCGCGCGCTCCATGGTCCGCAAACTGCTCGGGGTGCGTTTCCCCGGTCGTACGGCGGTCGAGCGGCACGCGGTCGCCGCGCTGCGGGTGCGGCTGCCGTGGGAGGAAGGGGAGTACGACGAGGAGGGCGCATGGCAGCCCGGAGAGGCGGGCGGCGCACTGCTGCACCGCGACCCGGGCGGTACGCCGGGCGAGGTCACGGCCCGGCCGCTCGCCGGAGGCCGGTGGCGGCTGGACTGGCTGCTGCCCCCGCGCGGCGATCTGGTGACCCCCGAGGAGATGCTGGAACGGGTGGCGGACACCCTCGCCGTCTGGTCCGAGGAGTCGCTGAAATCTGCCGCTAGCACCGCACCTGCCCGCCGCAGGCCCGTGGGAGCCGGCGGACGTGGGACCGGCACCGAGGACGGAGGCCCGAGCAGCGGCATCGGCCCGTACGAGCTCGTGGACACCGGTGTCCACACCGCGCATCAGCGGCTGGCCCGGCACTGGCGTGTGAACCGGGTCTTCCTCGCCGGGGACGCCGCACATCTGACCGGTGCGCTGGGGGTGCAGTCCGTCGACGAGGGACTGCGGGACACCGCCAACCTCGCCTGGAAGCTCGCGCTGGCCTGGCACCACGGGCACGGCCCGGCAGCCGACACCTTGCTGGACAGCTACGAGACGGAGCGGCGCGGCGCCATGGTCGCCCGGCTGCGCGCCGTCGACCAGGCCCTGCCCGTCGTACGGCGCGGCGGCGGACTGCGCGCGCTGCTCCCCGGCGGCGGCGCACGCGCCGATCTGGGCCTGCTCACCGATGGTCACCTGGGGCGGGGCCTGCTGGGCGCACCGCCCGCGTACTCCCGCACGCCGTTGACACCGGCGCGCGGGAGTATCGGTGAAGTGTCCGTCGGTACGGCACCCGGCGCCCCCGTGTGCGACGTCCCGGTCACCGCTGCCGACGGGTCGCGCGGCAATCTGCACGACTGGCTGGGCGGCCCGGGCGGGGAGCTACTGGTGCTGCTGGTGGCGCCGGGGACCGGGGTGTGGGACAGCCGCCATTGGTTGACGGCGGGAATGATGCCCGAACTGGCGGCCACCGTTGACGCACTTCCGCTGCGCGCCAAACTACTGGTCGCCGAGAGCTATCCGGGGGCGGCGGCGCACACCGTGCTGGCCATCCGCGCCGACGGCCACCTCGCGGCCGCCTTCCCCGCGGGACGCTCCAACGCGCTGCGCACCTGCGCGGAGGTGGTACGCGGAGGAGCGCACTCCTGAGTGAGGGCGGGGCGGGGGTGCGTCTGAGCGAGGGCGCGGCGGGGGGCGCGAAGCTCAAGAACGAGTCCAAGGCCCGACGGCTCTGCCCGGCCACGGCTGAACCACCCGACCGGCCTCCCCTCAAAGGCCGGGGAAGTGCTCTTCCAGCACTTCAGGATCCTCGCCCTCCTCTTCCAGCGCTCGCCGGACCACCCGGAGAGCGAGGCCCTCGGAGTAGCCCTTACGGGCCAGCATTCCGGCGAGCCGGCGGAGGCGCTTGTCTCTGTCGAGCCCCCTGGTGGAGCGCAGCTTGCGGGCCACCAGGGCGCGTGCCGTCTCCTCCTCGCGCTCGGAATCGAGCTGGCCGACGGCCTCGTCGATCACCGTGGAGTCCACGCCTTTGGTCCGCAGTTCGCGGGCGAGCGCCCTGCGGGCCAGCCCCCGGCTGTGATGACGGGACTCCACCCAGGCTGCGGCGAACGCGGTGTCGTCGATGAGGCCGACGTCCTCGAACCTGGCCAGCACTTCCTCGGCGGCCTCCTCGGGCACCTCGCGTTTGCGGAGCGCGTCGGCGAGTTGCTGACGCGTCCTGGGCGTACCGGTGAGCAGCCGCAGGCAGATGGCTCTGGCCCGCTCGACCGGATCCGCCGGCTCCGCGTCCCCCTCCTGCCCCCGGCCCCCGGCCCGGCCTCGGCCCGGTTTCCGGGCCGACGCACGCGATGGTCCCGCTTCGGCCCTCGACGAAGCGGGACCATCGCTGTCCTGAACGTCCGCCACCGGGCCGGCTTCAGCCCAAGGGGCGGAGGCCGGGACCGGTTCCGGGGACGGGGTGTACTCCGGCCAGTCGCTGCGCCGTGTCACGGGCTAGCTCTTGGCCGCTGCGGCCTTGGACGTCTTGCTCGTCTTCGCCGTCTTGGCCGCCGGGGCCGGAACGGTCTTGGCCGCTGCGGCGTCCGTGCCGTCCGGCGTGGCCGCCGCTGCGGGAGCTGCCGGGGTACTGTCCGCGGCGTCCGCGCCGGGCTCGCCCGCTGGATCCTGCGGCTGTACGCCGATGCCCAGCTTCTCCTTGATCTTCTTCTCGATCTCGTTGGCGAGGTCGGGGTTGTCCCGCAGGAAGTTGCGGGCGTTCTCCTTGCCCTGGCCGAGCTGATCGCCCTCGTAGGTGTACCAGGCGCCGGACTTGCGGATGAAGCCGTTCTCCACGCCCATGTCGATCAGGCCGCCCTCGCGACTGATGCCCATGCCGTAGAGGATGTCGAACTCGGCCTGCTTGAAGGGCGGCGCGACCTTGTTCTTGACGACCTTGACGCGGGTGCGGTTGCCGACGGCGTCCGTGCCGTCCTTCAGGGTCTCGATCCGACGGATGTCGAGCCGCACCGAGGCGTAGAACTTCAGCGCACGGCCACCGGTGGTGGTCTCCGGAGAGCCGAACATCACGCCGACCTTCTCACGGAGCTGGTTGATGAAGATCGCGGTGGTCTTGGACTGGTTGAGCGCACCGGCGATCTTCCGCAGCGCCTGGCTCATCAGCCGGGCCTGGAGGCCGACGTGGGAGTCGCCCATCTCGCCCTCGATCTCCGCCCGGGGCACCAGCGCCGCGACCGAGTCGATGATGATCAGGTCGAGCGCGCCGGAGCGGATCAGCATGTCGGTGATCTCGAGGGCCTGCTCGCCGTTGTCCGGCTGGGAGAGGATCAGCGCGTCGGTGTCGACACCGAGGCGCTTGGCGTACTCGGGGTCGAGCGCGTGCTCGGCGTCCACGAAGGCCACCGTGCCGCCTGCCTTCTGGGCGTTGGCCACCGCGTGCAGAGTCAGGGTCGTCTTACCGGAGGACTCCGGTCCGTAGACCTCGACCACACGGCCGCGGGGGAGACCGCCGACGCCGAGGGCCACGTCAAGGGCGGTCGACCCGGTGGGGATGACCTCGACCGGCTCGTTCGGCCGCTCGCCCATGCGCATCACGGCGCCCTTGCCGAATTGCCGTTCAATCTGCGCGAGCGCGGCGTCGAGCGCCTTCTCGCGGTCGGTTCCTGCCATGGGTGCCACCCGGTTGTTTGCTTGAGTCGATCGCTTCACGTCTCAAGACGCTAGCGCCTGCCACTGACAATCGGTCCGGACCCGCGCTCTCTGGGCCATGGCCTGAGCGGCGTGCTCACCGGAGCCTCTATAAGAATCGATGTTCGATTTTTGCGTCAAGTCGCCCCGTTTTCCTGTGGATAACTCAGAAAAGCCCAGGTGAGAGGTGGTTTTGAGGCGGTCTCGCGGAGGCGCTTCAAGCCGTGCGCCGACGGAAAAGCACCCCGTTCATCGGCTGCGCCGCCACCGCCACCGTCCGCGTCCACTTCCGCCTCGGCGCCCCCATGTCCTTCTCCCGGGCCTCTCGTCCGGCACGTCGTAGCGCTTCACATACGCGCTGAGGAACCCCTGGAGTGTCGCCATGGCGGGGATCGCGACCAGCGCGCCGACGACCCCCATCAGCGAGGTCCCGGCGATCACCGAGCCGAAGGCGACGGCGGGATGGATGTTCACGGTCCTCGCGGTGATGCGCGGCTGGAGGATGTAGTTCTCGAGCTGCTGGTAGATGACGATGAACACCAGCACCCACAAGGCCGACCAGGGATCGACGGTGAACGCGATCAGCAACGGCAGCGCGCCGGCGATGTAGGTACCGACCGTGGGCACGAACTGCGAGACCACCCCGACCCAGACGGCCAGCGCGGCGGCGTAGGGCACCCCGAGCAGTTCCAGGAAGACGTAGTGCGCACCCGCGGAGATCAGCGCCATCAGCGCACGCGAGTAGATGTAGCCCCCGGTCTTGGCCACCGCGATCTCCCAGGCACGCAGCACCTCCGCCTGCCGTGCGGGCGGCAGTACGGAGCACAGCGCCACCCGCAGCCGGGGCCCGTCGGCGGCGAAGTAGAAGGTGAACAGGGCGACCGTCAGGAGTTGGAAGACCCCGCCCAGCACGGTCGCGGAGATGCCCCACACGTTCTGCGCTCCGCTGCGCAGAAAGCTCTGTGCCCAGTCGGAGTGGATGACCTTGGAGCGGAGCTTGTCGACGTCCAGATCGGTGTGGAAGTGGGCGTTGCTCCAGCGCAGCACCTCGGAGACGTATCGGGGCAGGTTCTCCACGATGCGGCTGATCTGCTCGGCGAAGAGTGAGCCCAGCGCCGCGAAGAATCCGGCCGCGGCGGCCAGGAGCACCACGGAGACCAGCGCGGTGGCCGGCCCGCGCCGCATACCGCGCCGGGCCAGACCCGCGACGGCAGGCTCCATGGCCAGCGCCAGGAAGAACGCGATCAGAACGTTCAGCAGCAGTCCGAGAGTGCGCAGGAATGCCCAGCTGAGGATCTGGTAGGCACCGAAGAGGGCCAGGGCGAGCACGAAGGCACGCGGCAGCCAGCGCGGCATGCGTGCGGACCGCAACTCCCGATCCGGCCCCTGAGCAGTCCCCGGCGATCCCCCACTCCCACCCTGCGGTCCCCCACCCCCGCTCGGTGGCCCCGCACTCGCGTCCGGAGGGCCGTCCGCACCGCTCCTGTCGGCGTGGTTCTCGGCACCACCGTCCCGCTCCCCGTCGCCGTCCCTCTCGTCCCGGTCCCGGTCGCCGTCGTCTGGTGCACCCACCGGGCAAGTTTCGCGCCCTGGAACACGGCGCCCGGCAAACGACTCACCTCTTGTGCGCCGGTACCTCCATGACGTCACACACCACGCGCCAGACGTCCTTCGCGTCCCAGCCCGCGGCGAGAGCCTCGTGCACCGTCCGGCCGCCGAGACCGGACATCACGTGGTCGTGCGCGAAGGAGTCGGCGTATGTCTCGCCGAAGTGCTCCGCCATTCGCTGCCAGAAGTCCGTCAACCGCATGACTCCAGTATCCCGCCCTGAAGGGTTGGCTCCGGCCGACAGCCGTGACCCGGGGACCGCGCGGGCCTACCGTCGGAGAATGGCTCCCTGTGGATCGGTTCTCTCCCGCGCGGAGAATTTCATCTGGCTGACAGCGCGCGTGCTGGAACAGCGGCGTTTCGAGCACGACTTCCTGGACGGCGACCCGAGCACTGTCGAGACCGCCCTCGACGCCTATCGCAATGCCGACGGCGGCTACGGCCACGCGCTGGAGCCCGACCTGCGCGGTCCCGTGAGCCAGCCGCTGCACACGGCCACCGCTGTGCAGGTACTGGACAGCATCGGGCGCTGTGCCGGGCAGCGGGTGGAACGCATCGGCCGCTATCTGACGGCGGTCTCCACACCGGAGGGTGCCCTGCCCGCTGTACACCCCTCGCTGCGCGGCTACCCCGTCGCGCCCTGGATCCCGGTGCAGGACTCGCCGCCCAGCGACCTGCTGGCGACCGGCCCGGTGGTCGGCACCCTGCACCGCAACAGCGTCTGGCACGCCTGGCTGTTCCGCGCCACGGACTACTGCTGGAGCACCATCGAGTCCATGGGCAAGACCCATCCGTACGAGGTGCGGGCAGCGCTCGCCTTCCTCGACGGCGTCCCCGACCGGCCGCGCGCCGAGGCCGCGGCGGGTCGGCTGGGCACTCTCGTTCGCGAGCAGCGGCTCGCCGTGACGGAACCGGACCGCACGGCCGACTTCCCCCTCCCCGACGGCTACGCGCCGGGCGAGTACCACTATGTGACCGACTTCGCGCACCGGCCCGATTCCCTGGCCCGCCGCTGGTTCTCCGACGCGGAGCTGCAACGCGGACTCGACCACCTGGTCAGCCGCCAGCAGGACGACGGCGGATGGGAGATCAACTGGCGCAAATGGGCCCCCGGAACAGCCCTGGAGGGGCGCCCTCTGGTCACCTTGGAGGCCCTGCACACGCTGCGCGCGTACGGACGGCTCTGACATACGCCCACGGCGGGCGGGCGCGCTCACGGCGGTTGCGGCAGCGCGCCAGAACGGTTGCGGCAGGGGCACCCTCAACAGGCGAGGGTGCCCCCTGGCGCGTCAGACGCAGTCGCCGTCGCAGTCATAGACGAACAGCGTGCCGCAGCAGTGCGCCACCGACTTCCGTCCACCTCTGCTAACCCAGCGCCCGCACCCCGGCCGTCACCAGCACGGCGGCGGCAACGACCACGAGGAACGGCGCCCGCAGGACCAGTGCGAGCCCGGCAGCAGCGAGCCCGGCTGTACGGGCGTCGAGTACGAGCGTCGTTCCCTCGGCGAACGTCTGCTGAGCGATCAGTGCCGCCAGCAGCGCCACCGGCAGCAGCGCTGCCAGCCGCTGGACCAACGGCCGCTCCAGCACGCCCGTGGGCACCGAGAGACCGAGCAGCTTCACCAGATAGCAGCCGAGGGCCGTGGCCCCGATGGCGATCCACACGTTCACCGCGACTCCTCCTTCGCCGTCCGCTTTCCGGCTCGCCCCGCCGACTTTGCATCTCGCTCCGCCCACTTCCCTGGCAGCGCTCTGCTGTGCACGAGCAGGACGAGAGGTGCCGCCAGGGCTGCCACCAGGACCGGCACACCGGCGGGCAGCACGGGCAGCAGGCCCAGGCCCAGGACGACGGCGAGTCCGGCTGTCGCCCGCTCGACGCCGCCTCGGAGCATGGGCGCCAGTAGCGCGAGGAAGGCCGCAGGGCCGGCCACGTCCAGGCCCCAGGCGTTCGTGTCGCCCAGTGCTTCCGCACCCAGCGCGCCGAGCAGGGTGGTGAGGTTCCACAGGACGAACAGTGTCGCCCCTGTCACGGTGAAGCCGAGCCGGACGGCGTGCTGTCCGCGCTGCGCGAGAGCGACGGCCGAAGTCTCGTCGATCACCCAGTGCGCCGCTGCGAGCCGCGCACCACCGCGCAGCCCCAGAAGACGGGACAGCCGTAGTCCGTAGAAGGCGTTCCGGAAGCCCAGGAAGAAGGCACCGGCAGCGGCCGTCAGTGGACCGCCACCGGCGGCCAGCGCGCTGACGAGGGCGAACTGCGAGGCCCCGGTGAACACGAACAGGCTCAGCGCACACGTCTGGGCCAGGGAGATGCCGGCACCGGCGGCCGTCACACCGAATGCGAAGCCGGACAGCCCGACGGCGATCCCGACGCCCAGCGCATCCCGTACGACTGCACGATCGTCCCTTTCGACAGCACCGTCGTCCCGTACGACAGCACTGCCGTCCGGTCCGCCCTGTGGGCTTTCCGATGCGCTCTCATCGGGTGTGTCCGGTATGGCGGGGGTTTCGCGCGCCGGACCGGTGTCCGGCGCCTTCGGTTGGTCGAAGGTTTCTCTCTGCTGTGGCACACGGCCACGCTAGGAGGCCGGGGACCACCCGTTCTTGTACGTTCTTGCACGCCCGCGGCGGTAGGCGCCGGGCGGGACGCCCATGATCCGCCCGAAGTGCCGCGTCAGATGGGCCTGGTCCGTGAAGCCGACGGCGGTGGCGGTCTCGGCGAGCGGCAGTCCCGCGTCCAGCAGGGCACGTGCCCGGTGTACGCGCGCGTCCGTCAGCCAGGTGTGCGGCGGCATTCCGTACACCTGCCGGAAGGCGCGCAGCAGCGCGAAGGGGCTGGTACCCAGCTCGGTGGCGAGGCGCTCCAAGGACGGCGGGTCCGCCATCCGCTCCTCCAGCACCGCGCGGGCCCGCAGCGCGTACCGGGCGCCCGCAGTGCGAACGGACCGCTCGGGCAGCGGGCCTCCGTGCAGCCGCAGGAGCCGGGCGACCACCGCATGCATGAGAGTGTCGGCGGCCAGCGCGTTGCCCTCCTCAAGGGCTCGGTGGATCGCCTGCACATGGCGGGCCGAGACGGAGTCGTCGGCCGTGGGGGCGGTGAATCCGGGGGTGCCCCGGATGGTGGTGGTCTCGGCCGCGATCCGGGCCACCAAGGAGGCGTCCGGGTAGAGCACCTCGTACGACCAGCCCTCGGGCGTCCCGGCGTGCCCGGTGTGCGTCGTGTCGGGGTTGATCAGAGCCAGTCCTCCGGGGCCCACCCGGTGCACGCTGCCGCCGTGGTGGAACGCCTCCACGCCTTCCGTTATCGCGGCGATCACATAGGTCTCGTGGGTGTGCCGCGCGAAGATCTTGCGTATGTAGCGTGCACGCAGCAGGTCGACACCGGGCAGCTTCGGCGACTGCCAGTAGTGCGCGCTCTCCCTCTGCGTCATGCCCCCATTCTCCGCCCCGGCAGCGCAACGACCGGGCCCCGCCCGCACCGCCCGCGCCCCGGCTTCCGGCGCTGCCTTCGGCGCCGGCCTCAGGCCGCTGTCAGTGGCGTGCTGCACGATGGGGAGCATGGGTCGGACATCGGCGCTGGACGCCTTCTCACCTGCGACCCGTGCATGGTTCACGGGCGCCTTCAGCGAGCCCACTGCGGCGCAGGAGGGGGCTTGGCGTGCGCTTGCCGAGGATTCGGACGCGCTGGTGGTGGCGCCGACCGGGTCCGGCAAGACGCTGGCCGCATTCCTCGCCTCGCTGGACGCCCTCGCCGCAACGCCGCCCCCCGCCGACCCGCTCAAGCGCTGCCGCGTGCTGTACGTGTCGCCGCTGAAGGCGCTCGCCGTCGATGTGGAGCGCAACCTGCGCAGCCCGCTCACCGGCATCCGGCAGGAGTCGCTGCGGCTGGGCCTGCCCGAGCCGGAGATCAAGGTCGGGATCCGCTCCGGTGACACCCCCGCCACCGAGCGCAGGTCGATCGCCCGCCGTCCGCCGGACATCCTGATCACCACGCCCGAGTCGCTGTTCCTGATGCTGACCTCCGGCGCCCGGGACGCGCTCGGTGGCGTCGAGACGGTGATCGTCGACGAGGTGCACGCGGTGGCGGGCACCAAGCGCGGCGCTCATCTGGCGCTCTCCCTGGAGCGGCTGGACCAACTGCTGGAACGGCCCGCGCGCCGTATCGGGCTGTCGGCGACCGTACGCCCGGTGGACGAGGTGGCCCGCTTCCTCTCGCCCCGCCGGAACGCCGCGATCGTGCAGCCGCCCTCGGGCAAGCAGTTCGAGCTGTCGGTCGTGGTGCCTGTCGAGGACATGGGCGAGCTGGGCAGTTCCCCGGCGCAGGACGCAGCGGGAACCGACGGCTCGGGCCCGGGTGGTGGCGGCAAGCCGTCGATCTGGCCCTCGGTGGAGGAGCGGATCGCCGATCTCATCCAGGAGCACCGCTCCACCATCGTCTTCGCCAACTCGCGCCGCCTGGCCGAACGGCTGTGCAACAGGCTGAACGAGATCGCCTACGAGCGAGCCACGGGCGAGCCCATGCCCGAGGACCACTCACCGGCCGAACTGATGGGCAACGCGGGCGCGGTCACCGGTGCCCCGGCGCTCATCGCCCGGGCACACCACGGCTCCGTCTCCAAGGAACAGCGCTCCCAGGTCGAGGAGGACCTCAAGGCAGGCAGGCTGCCCGCCGTGGTGGCCACCTCCAGCCTGGAGCTGGGGATCGACATGGGTGCGGTCGATCTGGTGATCCAGGTCGAGTCGCCGCCCTCGGTCGCCTCGGGGCTGCAACGCGTGGGGCGGGCGGGTCACCAGGTGGGTGCCGTCTCGGCAGGCGTGGTCTTCCCGAAGTACCGGGGCGACCTGGTGCAGTCCGCCGTGGTCACCGAGCGGATGCGCGAGGGGGCCATCGAGGCGCTGCGCGTCCCCGCCAACCCCCTGGACGTCCTCGCCCAGCAGATCGTCGCCATGACGGCTGTCGACACGTGGGACGTGGACGAGCTGCTGGCTCTCGTGCGGCGGGCAGCGCCCTTCGCCGCGCTCCCGGAGTCCGCGTACACGTCGGTGCTGGACATGCTCGCCGGGAGGTATCCGTCCGACGCGTTCGCCGAGCTGCGCCCGCGCCTGGTGTGGGACCGGGTGGCGAACACGGTTGCCGGCCGGCCGGGAGCTCAGCGGCTGGCCGTCACCTCCGGCGGCACCATCCCGGACCGCGGACTGTTCGGGGTCTTCCTGGCGGGCGCCGACCCCAAGAAGGGCGGCGGCCGTGTCGGGGAGCTGGACGAGGAGATGGTCTACGAGTCCCGGGTGGGCGATGTCTTCACCCTGGGGACGACGACGTGGCGGATCGAGGACATCACCCGGGACCGCGTGCTGGTCACTCCCGCGCCCGGGGTGCCGGGCAGGTTGCCGTTCTGGCGGGGCGACCAGCTGGGCAGGCCGCTGGAGCTGGGCCGGGCGCTGGGCGCATTCCTGCGCGAGATCGGCTCGCTGAGCCGCGAGCAGGCCGAGGAGCGGCTGACGGCCTCCGGCATGGACGCGTTGGCGATCAGCAATCTGCTGGCCTACCTGGGGGAACAGCGCGAGGCGGCAGGACATGTGCCGGACGACAGGACGATCGTCGTGGAGCGTTTCCGCGACGAGCTGGGCGACTGGCGCATCGTGGTGCACTCCCCGTTCGGTGCGCAGGTGCACGCCCCCTGGGCGCTGGCCATCGGCGCCCGGCTGTCGGAGCGGTACGGCATGGACGCCCAAGTCATGCACGCCGACGACGGACTGGTGCTGCGGCTGCCGGACGCCGAGCTGATGGACCTCGACCTGTTCGACCCGAAGTTCGACACCGACCTCGACGCTGAGCCCCGCTCCCCCCGCACACCGGAACAGGACCTCCCGGCAGACCCGGACCAGCCGCCGCTGGGCGTGAGCGACGTGCTCTTCGACAAGGGCGAGATCGAGCAGACCGTCACCGACCAGGTGGGCAGCTCGGCGCTGTTCGCGGCCCGATTCCGGGAGTGCGCCTCGCGCGCACTGCTGCTGCCGCGCCGCAGCCCGGGGAAGCGCACCCCGCTGTGGCAGCAGCGGCAGCGCGCCTCCCAGCTGCTCCAGGTCGCCAGCGAGTTCGGCTCCTTCCCGATCATTCTGGAGGCGGTCCGCGAGTGCCTCCAGGACGTGTTCGACCTGCCGGGCCTGACAGAGCTGATGGGCGACATCGAGTCCCGCCGGGTGCGGGTGGTCGAGGTCACCACTCCGGAGCCGTCCCCGTTCGCCCGCTCCCTGCTGTTCGGCTATGTGGCGCAGTACTTGTACGAGGGCGACTCCCCGCTGGCCGAACGCCGGGCCGCCGCGCTCTCCCTGGATTCGCGGCTGCTGTCGGAACTGCTGGGCCAGGCGGAGCTGCGGGAACTGCTGGACGCCGACGTACTGCACGAGTTGGAGCGCGAGCTCCAGTGGCGCACCGAGGACCGCCGCCTCAAGGACGTGGAAGGCGTGGCGGACCTGCTGCGGCTGCTGGGCCCACTCACCTCCGAGGAGCTGGCCGAGCGCGGCGCGGAGCCGGGCTGGGCACCCGAGTTGGAGGCGACCCGCCGGGCCATCCGGGTACGGGTCGCGGGCCGTGAGCACTGGGCGGCGGTGGAGGACGCTGGACGGCTGCGGGACGCACTGGGTGCCGCACTGCCGGTCGGCGTACCCGAGGCGTTCACCGAGCCCGTCGCCGATCCGCTGGGCGACCTGCTCGCGCGCTACGCCCGTACGCACGGCCCGTTCACCTCCGCCGACGCCGCGGCCCGCTTCGGTCTCGGCACCGCCGTCGCGGACGGCGCACTGCACCGGCTGGCGGCGAGCGGGCGACTGGTGCAGGGCGAGTTCCACCCGTCCGGGATCGGCCAGGAGTGGTGCGACGCAGGCGTGCTGCGCAGGCTGCGCCGCCGTTCCCTGGCGGCGCTGCGCCAGGAGCTGGAGCCGGTCGCACCACAGGCGCTGGCCGCCTTTCTGCCGCAGTGGCAGCACGTGGGCACCAACAGCCTGCGCGGTGTGGAGGGACTGCTGCGCACAGTGGAGCAGTTGCAGGGCGCGCCCGTTCCCGCGTCCTCGCTGGAGAAGCTGGTGCTGCCCGGCCGGGTCGCGGACTACGCCCCGCCCATGCTGGACGAGCTGACCGCCTCCGGGGAGGTCGTCTGGGCGGGTGCCGGGGCGCTGCCCGGCAAGGACGGCTGGATCTCCCTCCACCTGGCCGACACCGCCCCGCTGTTGCTGCCTCCCCCGCACCCCTTGGAGCTGACACCTGTGCACCAGGCGGTGCTTGCCGCGCTGGAGGGCGGATACGGGCTGTTCTTCCGGCAGCTCGCCGAACGAGCACGCGCCGAGCACCCGGAAGCGACCGATCCACACATCACCGAGGCGCTGTGGGACCTGGTGTGGTCGGGCAGGGTCACCGGCGACACGCTCGCACCGCTGCGGGCGCTGCTGGGCTCGGGCCGTACGGCGGGATCGACGGCGCACCGGGCCAAGCGGCCCACCCCACGCGGGCGTTACGGCTCCTTCACCGCGGCCGCGGTTGCCGCGGGCAGCGGTGTCGGGCGCCGGGGGCCGGGCCGCGCACCGGCCTCCGCGCCACCGACCGTCGCCGGCCGCTGGTCGCTGCTGCCCACGCCGGAGAGCGAACCCACCCACCGGGCACACGCGTTGGCCCGGACGCTGCTGGACCGGCACGGTGTGGTGACGCGTGGTGCCGTGGCCGCCGAAGGGGTGGAGGGCGGTTTCTCCGCGGCGTACCGCGTGCTGTCGGCCTTCGAGGAGAGCGGGCAGGCGCGACGCGGTTATGTGGTCGAGGGCCTGGGCGCCGCGCAGTTCGCGATGGACGGCGCCGTGGACAGGCTCCGCGCGGTCAGCACGGCCCGCGAACGGGAGGGCGAAGCGCCGGGTGCGTACGGCGGGCTGGGGGCGTACGGCGGGTCGCGCCGGGGCGGCGCCCGCACCGGGCCGCGCGCGCTGGTGCTGGCCGCCGCCGATCCCGCGAACGCCTACGGCGCGGCTCTGCCCTGGCCGTCGCCCCCACCGGGCGCCACACACAAGCCGGGCCGCAAGGCGGGCGCCCTGGTGGTGCTGGTCGACGGTGTGCTGACGCTCTATGTCGAACGGGGCGGCAAGACGCTGCTGGCCTGGACACACGACCCCGAGTCGCCGGAGGGTCCCGCCGGGGAACCCGAGGCGGCCCCGTATGCCGACAGCGAGGCAGGCACCGCCCGGCTGGCCGCCGCCGTCGAGGCGCTGGCCCAGGCAGCACGCGAGGGAGCGCTGGGTACCGTCACGGTGGAGCGTGTCAACGGCACTGCGGCCCTCTCCGCCCCGCTGGGCACGGCGCTGGAGGCCGCGGGCTTCCACCCGACCCCGCGCGGTCTGCGGCTGCGGGCGGGCTAGCCGACCGACGGCGGCGCCCTATCGCCTGCGGCTGCCGTCCCGCCACCACTGCCGCCGACACAAGGCCGGCCCGCGGCAGCTCCCCGTCAGCCCTCGTCGTCCGTCTCTTCGTACGTCCCGTCCGTCTCGTCGTACGACGTCTCGGTCGCCAGCATGATCTGGCGGAGGAGGCCGGAGAGTAGGCGCTGTTCATGCCAGTCGAGCGTGCCGAACAGGCGGCGTTCTTCCTCGCCTGCCGCCTCGATGGCGGCGAGCCAGGTGGCGTGCCCCTCGTCGGTCAGTTCGAGCTGGTCGCCCCCCTCGCCCTCGGCCGAAGACCGGCGGCCGGCGGACTTACGAGCCACGAAGCCGCGCTTCTCCAGTACGTCCAGCCGCTCGGACAAGGCGTTGGGCGCCGCCCCCAGGTCGATGGCGAGCTGGGTGAGGTCTCTGCGTCCGCCGTGTCCGGCGAGCATGTGCAGCGCCTCGTGCTCCTCCCGGCGCAGTCCGAACTCCGCCAGGGCCCGCTCACCCGCCCGTCGCAAATGGTCGGCGAGAAACTGCATGCGGGTGACGGCGCCCTCGATATGGGGGTTGAGCTCGGGCAGCACCGGCTGCCAGCGGTCCACATGGTCGTCGACCCAGTCCCGCGCCCCCTCCAGCGCGTCCCTCTGCTCGGCCTCGGCCTCTCCGTCCACATCGAGCGCGTCGTGCTGTCGTTCGTATCCCCACTGCCCCATGGCCCCGGATCGTATCCCGTGATCGTCTCCCACTTCTCGCCGCTGTCCCCTGTTCGGTCAGTGGTACCTGCGACCATGGGCATATGTCCTTATGGGGCCGCTGATGACGGACGATGCCGCCAGCATGCCGGAAGATCACTGAAGGGGTGACGGTCGGATGCCCGAGGGAGACACCGTCTGGCGTACGGCGCACACCCTGCACTCCGCGCTGGCCGGGCAGGTGCTGGCCCGTACCGACTTCCGGGTGCCCCGGCTGGCGACCGTCGATCTTTCCGGCCGCACGCTGCTGAACGTGACCCCGCGGGGCAAACACCTGCTGATGCGCGTCGAGGGTGGCCTGACGGTGCACTCGCACCTGGGCATGGAGGGCGCCTGGCGCGTGAAGGCCAACCCGCCCGGCAGGACCAGCTCTCCCGGCGGCTTCGGACCGGCTCACCAGATCCGCGCCCTGTTGGCCACCGGCTCGCACACCGCGGCCGGAATCCGGCTTCCCGTACTGGAACTGCTGCGTACGGCGGAGGAGTTCACGGCGGTCGGCCATCTGGGGCCGGATCTGCTCGGTCCCGACTGGGACGCGGCCGAAGCGGAGCGGCGGCTGCTCCAGGACCCGGCACGGCCGCTGGTCGAGGCGCTGCTGGATCAGCGCAACCTCGCCGGCATCGGGAACGTCTACGCGGCCGAACTGTGCTTCCTCGCCCGCACCTCCCCCTGGGCTCCGGTCAGTTCGCTGTCGGCTCCGCTGCCTGCCCGCCTGCTCACGGCGGCCAAGCGCCTGCTGGAGGCGAACAAGGACCGCGTCCGCCGCCGTACGACCAACAGCCCGCGCCCTGACCGCAATCTGGCCGTCTACGGCCGTGAGAACCGCCCCTGCTACCGCTGCGGCACCCCCGTCCGCACAGGCTCACACGGCCCGCCGGACCGTCCGCGCACGGTCTGGTACTGCCCGCACTGCCAGCCGCCGCACAACGGGGAATCACCCGTCGACCGCAGCAACGACTCATAGACGACCAACTAATTGACGTCCCGTCAGCTTCTCCGTAGCGTCGTTCACCATGAGCCTCCCGGCGCACAACAGCCTTCCGGCCTACGACCTGACCGGCCGGACCGCCCTGGTGACCGGCGCCGCCAGCGGCATCGGCCGCGCGACCGCCGTGCTGCTCGCCCAGGCGGGCGCAGCCGTGCACTGCGCGGACCGGGACGAGAAGGCCCTGGCAGACACCACGGAGCTGATGAGCCAGGCGGGAGGCGACGCCTGGGCGCACCCGCTGGATGTGACCGACCGTGCGGCGCTCGGCGGCGCTGTCGCCGCCGCGGCGCGCACCACCGGCCGTCTCGACATCGCCGCCGCAATAGCCGGTGTCATGCACCGCAGCACCGTCCTGGAGACCGAGGACGCCGACCTGGACCGAGTCCTGGCCGTCAACTTCAAGGGCGTCCTGTACACCTGCCAGGAGGCCGCCCGCAGCATGATCGGAACCGGCACCCGGGGCGCCCTCGTGACCATGGCCTCCGGCGCGGTGGACACCGGCTCCCCAGGGCTGCTGTGCTACGGCGTCGCCAAGGCCGCCGTCGTCCAGCTCACCAGAACCCTCGCCACCGAGCTCGGCGGGCACGGCATCCGGGTCAACGCGGTGGCACCCGGCTGGGTGCGTACGCCCATGACGGAACGGGAGGACGCGGCCGACCGGCAGCGTACGGAAGAGGCGCTGGCCAGGATGTCGCCGCTGGGGCGGGTCGGCGAGGCCCAGGAGGTCGCCCACACGGTGCTGCATCTGGTATCGGACGCCTCATCCTTCACGACGGGGCAGATCCTGCGGCCCAACGGCGGCGTCGCGATGCCGTGGTAACCGGCCGGAGGCGCCGGCCCCTCTCTCCCGCGCCCCCTCTCGCGCACCGCCCTGCGCCACATGCACGGGCAGCACGCTCAACCCCCATCCCCCCGCGGTCACCGAGGCTTCCACCGGGCCGCCTTCCCCAACGGCCAGCCGCCATATCGCACACAGCCAGCCGACAGCACAGGCGCTGCCCAGCGCCCAGCGGCACAGCAGCAAGGGCCTCACACCCGGCACGCCGCCACCTCCCGCGACGGTGCCCGTCCAGACCGGGCGGCAACGCCACGCGCGGCAAGGACGCGAGACCGTCGACGAAGTCGAGAACACCGCCATCGTCCCGCACTCCGGGCGACCTCGCGACCACGGAACGTAGGTCACACAGTGCGACGAACAGCCCTCACGCACCCGGCCTGCAACAACGCCCCCTGCGCCGCCAAAAGTGGGGCCTCAGGAAAGTCCGGCCCTCCGAACGCACGAAGGCCCCGCCGGTCCGGCGGGGCCTGTCGTTCACGTCTCATGCGCTCGTTCCTGCTTCAAGCGCTCGTTCACGTCTCAAGCGCTCGTTCACGTCTCACGTGCCTTCCGCGGCCCGGAGGCCACGCGACCGAAGCGGTACGCGGCACGGCGCAGGCACGGCCTGGGACGATCGCACGGCGGTCAGGCCGCGACCACGTCCACGGCCTCCGTCGGCGCCTTGATCGTGACACGCTCCTCGGGCACTCCGGTGACCGAGGTGACGGACAGCGGGTTGAGCACCGGCCGCATGGGCGCGGGCACGGCGTCGCTCTGCGCGGACGCGGCCAGCTCCGCGAGCGCCAGCTCATCGCTGACCTCTCGCATCAGCTCGGACATCCGCACATCGAGCGCATCACAGATCGATGAGAGCAGTTCGGACGAGGCTTCCTTCTGGCCACGCTCGACCTCGGAGAGGTATCCGAGCGAGACCCTGGCGGACGAAGAGACTTCGCGCAGGGTACGACCCTGACGTTGGCGCTGCCGACGCAGCACGTCACCCAACAGGCGACGGAGCAGAATCATCGGTGCTCCTCCCTCTCAACGCGCGGCGTCTTCCACAGCCTGTATCGGGACGGCCAGTTGGCCCCGACTCCTTCAGGCTCCACCGTACCGCCTTGGCACGCAGGCGTGCGGGGAGCGATGTCGTGTTCACTCAGGGCTGCAAACATCCATTCCCCCCGGCCTGTTCCCTATCCTGCCCTCCAGCATTTTCGATCAGTTCCTTGTAGAGCAGCTCCAGCGCTCCTCGAACACTCTCCGTACGGATACCGGCACGCACACGTTCCCCGGCTTCCTCACCGGTTTCGCCAGCTCGATCGCCGCTCCGGCTGCGCTCGAGCTGCAGTTTCTCCACCACCGCCGCGGCCGTGGGACCGACGACGGCGACGTAGACCGTTCCGACCGGCTGCCCGTCCTGGGGCTCGGGACCGGCCACACCCGTCGTCGCGAGGCCCCAGTCGGCACCGAGCGCGGTACGTACGCCCCGCGCCATCTGGAGCGCGACCTCGGCGTCGACAGCGCCCCGCTCCTCAAGGAGTGCCCCGTCCACGTCGAGTACATCCCTCTTGAGTGCGGTCGCATATGCCGTCACGGAACCGCGGAAGGCTCGTGAGGCTCCGGGGACGGCAGTGATCTCAGCTGCGAGCAGCCCTCCGGTCAGCGACTCCGCGACGGCGAGCGTCTGGCTCCGCCCGGTGAGCAGTGCCAGCACACCGCCGGCCCGCGAATCCACGTCCGTCAGGATCGTTCACCCCCCGCGTTCCCCTCGCCTTCTGGGTCTACTTCGTTCCCCACGCTTCCGGCGTTACTGCGGTTCCCCGCAGCACTGCCGTTCCCCGCGTTGCTGCCGTTTGCCTCGTCGGCGCCGTCGGCCGCTGCGGCGCTGTTGGGACCGTCCCCTTCGCTCCTCGATGCGGAGGAAGCGGCTCCGGGGGCCTCGGCCGCCAGCCCGGCCCGGCGCAGCACGACGGCCTGCCGTACGTAGTCGAGGCCGGTGACGACCGTCAGAGCGACGGCCACCGCCATCACCCACCACCGCGCGGTCGCCAGCGGCCCGGTCATCACCAGGATGTACATGCCGACGGCGACGCCCTGAGCGAGCGTCTTCATCTTGCCGCCACGGCTGGCCGGAATCACTCCGTGTCTGATCACCCAGAACCGCAGCAGCGTGATGCCCAGCTCCCGGAAGAGGATCACGCCGGTGACCCACCAGGGCAGGTCGGAGAGGGCGGAGAGACAGATCAGCGCGGCGCCCATGATCGCCTTGTCCGCGATGGGGTCGGCGATCTTCCCGAAGTCCGTGACGAGGTTGTACCGACGGGCCAGCTCCCCGTCGAACAGGTCGGTGATCATGGCGATGATGAAGGCCGCCCAGGCGAACGAGCGCCAGGCCGGATCGTGCCCGCCGTCCGCCAGCATGAGCAGCACGAACCCCGGCACCAGCAGCAGCCGCACCATGGTCAGGATGTTCGCGATGTTCCACAGGCTCACAGGGCGTACGGTGCTCACCGCCTTCGGCTTGGGGACGGTGCCATGCCGTGCCGCGGAGGCCGGGACTCCGGTCATCTGCCCGCCTCCTCGCGGACCTGGCGAGCCCCGCCGGCAACGCCGGCGCGAGGGGCCGACGCAGCGCCCTGCCCCGCAACGGCCGCCACGAGCGGCTCCGCGACCAGGTCAACGCCCTCGGCAGCGACCACCCGCGCCTCGACCATACGGCCGACCGCCAGGTCCTGCCCCGCGTCCGCCGCCGGACCGGACGTCCCCGGCAGCTCCAGCCGCACCTGACCGTCGGTCTCCGGGGCCTGGTGCGCACCGCGCCCGAGGGGGCCCTCTTCCTCGTCCACCGCCTCGACCAATACCCGCACGGTCTCCCCCACACGATCCTCGGCGCGCTGGGCTGTCAGCTCCTCGGCGAGCCGCGAGATGTGTGCGAGCCGCTCGGCGACCTCGTCGGCGGGCACCTTCTCCGCGTATCCGGCGGCCTCGGTGCCCTCCTCGTCCGAGTACCCGAACACACCGATCGCGTCGAGGCGGGCCTCGGTCAGGAACCGCTCAAGTTCGGCCAGGTCCTGCTCGGTCTCCCCGGGGAAGCCGACGATGAAGTTCGACCGCGCACCCGCCTGGGGCGCCCGCTTGCGGATCTCCTCCAGCAGCCCGAGGAAACGGTCGGTGTCGCCGAAGCGCCGCATTGCGCGCAGCACGCCCGGCGCCGAGTGCTGGAAGGACAGGTCGAAGTACGGCGCAACCTTCTCCGTACCGGTCAGGACGTCGATCAGCCCCGGCCGCATCTCGGCGGGCTGCAGGTAGCTCACCCGTACCCGCTCGATGCCGTCGACGGCCGCCAGCTCGGGCAGCAGCGTCTCCAGCAGCCGGATGTCGCCCAGGTCCTTGCCGTAGGAGGTGTTGTTCTCCGAGACGAGCATGATCTCCCGCACGCCCTGCTCGGCCAGCCACCGGGTCTCGGTGAGCACGTCCGCGGGCCGGCGGGAGATGAAGGAGCCGCGGAAGGAGGGGATGGCGCAGAAGGTGCAGCGCCGGTCGCAGCCGGAGGCAAGCTTGACAGAGGCGACGGGGCTGCTGCCCAGCCGCCGCCGCAGTGGCGCACGCGGCCCCGAGGCAGGCGCGACCCCTTCGGGCAGGTCCGCGGGCGCGGACTCGGCCGCCTCGACCGCATCGGCCGCAGCAGCCCCGGCCGGCTCGGATGCACCGTGCCCGGGCAGCGCGACGGCGGCGCCCTGGCGCTCGGCGGGGCTCACAGGCAGCAGCTTGCGCCGGTCGCGCGGGACGTGCGGCGCGTGCACGCCGCCGCTCAGGATGGTCTGGAGCCGGTCGGAGATATCCGCGTAGTCGTCGAACCCGAGGACTCCGTCCGCCTCCGGCAGCGCGTCGGCGAGCTCCTTGCCGTACCGCTCGGCCATGCAGCCGACGGCCACCACAGCCTGGGTTCTGCCCTCGCCCTGACGGGCCGCACTCTTGAGGTCGTTCGCCTCCAGCAGCGCGTCGACGGAGTCCTTCTTGGCGGCTTCGACGAAACCACAGGTGTTGACGACGGCGACATCGGCTTCTGCGGCGTCCTCGACGAGATCCCAGCCATCCGCCGCCAGGCGGCCTGCGAGCTCCTCCGAGTCCACCTCGTTACGTGCGCAGCCGAGAGTGACAAGGGCGACGGTACGGCGATCGGGCATGGGCTCAGCCTACTTCGTCCCGTAAGCACCACCCGCCGCCAGGTTGCGACCGCGCAGCTCACCGGCCCCGGCGAGCTGCGTCACCGTGGGCCGGTCGGTCAGGGATGGCCGACAGCTGGTCAGCCGGCCTCCGGGTCGCCGCGGGTGTAGCTGAGGCGCTGCACCTGGCCGACCTCGCCCGCGTGCTTGACCTGCTTGCCGTTGACGTACAGCTTCACGCCGCCCGCGTTGCCCAGCACCAGGTCGAGCCGCTTGTCGTCGGTGAGGGTTTTGGAGCGGCCCTCCTTGAGCACTCCTTCGTGGACCAGCCGCCCGTTGTGGTCCTTGGCGGACACCCAGCTGTTGCCCTTCTCCGCGGTCATCCGCACGGTGACCTTGTCGGCGGGTGCCCCTGCGATGGCGCTCTCGGAGGGCTTGGGGTCGCTCGTCCTGGAGGGGGACGGCTTGTCGGAGGCTCCCTTGGACGGGGCCGGGGACGGTGCCTCCTCGGCGGCCTGCTTGCCGGAGTCCCCGCCGCCACCGCTGACGAGAGTGAAGCCGACGAAACCGATCACCACGACGATGGCGGCGACCATGGCAGCGGTCCAGTTGGGCCTGCGCGGCTCGGCGCGGATGCGCTCCGCCTCGAACAGCGTGGCGGGCGGGGTCGGCTCGGGACGGCCGCCGTGCTCCTCGTCGTACTGCGCGACCAGGGCGTCACCGTCGAGTCCGACAGCGCGCGCCAGAGTGCGGATATGGCCGCGCGCGTACACGTCCCCACCGCACCGGGAGTAGTCGTCCTGCTCGATCGCCTGCACGATCGGGGCTCGCACCCGCGTGGAGGTACTGATCTCTTCCACGGTCAACCGTGCGTCGATACGGGCCTGCTGGAGGGCTCGACCGACCGGAGGCCGGTCCTCTTCGGGGGAGTTGCCGATGGACACGGGGGCGCCTTTCGAGCGTGTAGCCACCTGCTGGAGGTTCAGTCTAGGGGCGAGGCAAAAGGGTGGGGCAAGCGGGCGGAGCAACTTTGTACGCCATATGTATGGCGTACGTATGACCGAGCTGCGCCGGGTGGGCGCCCGCGCGAACCGGGTGCGCCGACGCCTTAGCCGTCCCTTCCCTCAACTTGACGTACAGACCACGGAAACGGTTGCCTCGCTCGCCCTTTCGAGTGAGCGTGCCGCCCGCGCAGCGGGTGTCACCAGCGCTGCGGGGTCCGCTCAGTGCCGCGGGATCCGCTCGGTGCCGCGAGGGCTACTCGTCGCCTCTGATGGCCGCGAGCACCTCGTCCAGCTCGTCGGGCTTGACCAGTACGTCGCGCGCCTTGGAGCCCTCGCTCGGGCCCACCACACCCCGCGACTCCATCAGGTCCATCAGCCGCCCTGCCTTGGCGAAGCCCACCCGCAGCTTGCGCTGGAGCATCGAGGTGGAGCCGAACTGCGTGGAGACGACCAGCTCCGCCGCCTGGCAGAGCAGATCCATGTCGTCGCCGATCTCCTCGTCGATCTCCTTCTTCTTGCCCTCGCCAACGGTGACGTCCTCCCGGAAGACGGGCGTCATCTGCCCCTTGCAGTGCTCGACGACCGCTTGGATCTCGCGCTCGTTGACGTAGGCGCCCTGCATCCGGATCGGCTTGCTGGCGCCCATCGGCAGGAACAGCCCGTCGCCCTTGCCGATGAGCTTCTCGGCGCCGCCCTGGTCGAGGATCACGCGGCTGTCGGCCAGGGAGGAGGTGGAGAAACCGAGCCGGGAGGGGACGTTGGCCTTGATGAGACCGGTGACGACGTCGACCGAGGGCCGCTGTGTGGCCAGCACCAGATGGATGCCTGCGGCCCGCGCCAGCTGGGTGATCCGTACGATCGCGTCCTCCACGTCGCGCGGAGCCACCATCATCAGGTCCGCCAGCTCGTCCACGATCACCAGCAGATAGGGGTACGGCGTCAGCTCCCGCTCGCTGCCCTCCGGCGCCTGGACCCGTCCGGAGCGCACCGCGTCGTTGAAGTCGTCGATATGGCGGAATCCGAACGCCGCCAGGTCGTCGTAGCGCAGGTCCATCTCGCGGACGACCCACTGCAGCGCCTCGGCGGCCTTCTTCGGGTTGGTGATGATCGGCGTGATCAGGTGCGGAATGCCCTCGTAGGCGGTCAGCTCGACCCGCTTGGGGTCCACGAGCACCATCCGGACATCCTCCGGCGTGGCCCGGGCCATCACCGAAGTGATGAGGCAGTTGATGCAGGAGGACTTACCCGAGCCGGTGGACCCCGCGACCAGGATGTGCGGCATCTTCGCCAGGTTGGCCGAGACATAACCGCCCTCGACGTCCTTGCCGAGCCCGACCAGCAGCGGATGCTCCTCGCCCGCGGCCTCGGCGGAGCGCAGCACATCGCCGAGATTGACCATCTCCCGGTCGCTGTTGGGGATCTCGATGCCCACCGCGGACTTGCCGGGGATCGGGTTGATGATGCGCACATCGGGGCTGGCGACGGCGTAGGCGATGTTCTTGGCCAGCGCCGTGATCTTCTCGACCTTCACGCCCGGGCCCAACTCGACCTCGTAGCGGGTGACGGTCGGGCCGCGGGTGAAGCCGGTGACCGCGGCGTCCACCTTGAACTCGGTGAAGACGGTGGTCAGCGATCGCACCACCTGGTCGTTGGCGGCGCTGCGGGAGCGCCCCGGGCCGCCGCGCTCCAGCAGGTCCAGCGACGGCAGCGCGTAGGTGATGTCCCCGGCCAGCTGGAGCTGTTCGGCACGCGGGGGGAGGTCGGCGGGCTCCGGCGCCGCCGGCGCCCTGGTCAGGTCCGGCACGGGGGTCTGCTCGGTGACGTCGTTGCCCGCCGGGTCGGCGTACTGGGCGTGGCCGGCCTGGGCGCCGTGCCGGCCGCCGTCGCCCCGGGCACCCGGCACGGAGGGCTCCGCGTCCCCGCCCCGGCGCTTCCTGCCGCGGGACTTGGCGACCGAACTGGTCAGATCGGCCACCACCGGAGAGGGCTGGATGCCGTTGACCACGGCGCCGTCCAGCGAGGCGGCGGCAGCGGCGGCCACATCGACGGCGTCCAGCGTCCGCTCGGTCTCGCCCGCGCTCGCGCTGACCACCACGCCGTCCTCGGGCAGCGGCTCCTGCGTCCCGGCACCCCGCCTGCCCTGGCGGCCGGAGCGCCGACGGCGGTCGAGCGCTTCCTTCTCGGCGAGCGCGGGTGCGATCTGTTCCTTGCGCATGTTGTGCGCACGCCGCGCGGAAGCCGGTTGGTCCTCGTCGTCCGGCTCGGTGTCGTAGTCGTAGCCGGCCACCGGCTGGACGATGCCGAGCCGGACCCCGGCGGCCCGCAGCCGCTGCGGGATGGCGTTGACCGGGGTGGCCGTCACGACCAGCAGCCCGAAGACGGTGACGAGCGCCAGCAGCGCCACAGCCAGCATCTCGCCCATGGTGACGATCAGCGGCCGGGAGACCCCCCAGCCGATCAGACCGCCCGCGTCCCGCAGCGCGTCGTCGCCCTCGCCCCTGCCGGGTGCACCGCAGCCGATGTGGACGAGCCCCAGCACGCCGATGAGGAGTGCCGAAAGCCCGATCACGATACGGCCGTTGGCCTCGGGCTTCTCCGGATGGCGGATCAGCCGCACGGAGATGACGGCGAGCAGTATCGGCACCAGCAGGTCGAGCCTGCCGAACGCGCCGGTCACCAGCATCTCCACCAGATCACCGACCGGGCCCTGGAGGTTGGACCAGGTGCCCGCCGCGACGATCAGCGCGATCCCGAGCAGCAGCAGCGCCAGGCCGTCCTTGCGATGGGCCGGGTCCAGCGCCTTGCCGCTGCGTCCTATACCGCGGAAGAGAGCACCGACGGCGTGGGCGAGACCGAGCCAGCACGCCTTCAGCACCTTGAGGACGCCACTGGTGGGCGACGGCGCCGCCTTGGCCTTGCCGTTGCCCTTGCCGCCCTTGGCCGCGGTCTTCTTGGCGGGTGCCTTCTTGGGCGGCGTCTTCTTCGCCGGGGCCGCCTTCGCGGCTTTCGGGGCAGCCTTTTTCGCGGGTGCTTTCTTGGCAGCCTTTCCTGTTCCCGACGCGCGTGAGGCCATAGGTGTGAGGTTACCTGTGCCGGGCACCCGAGGCACGGATGCCCGGGGCACCACACATGCACCGGGCCCGATTCCGGAGCTGGAGGCAGCTCGGGCCGGACCCGGCGTCAGTTCCGGGAGGAGCTTGTGAGTTCCGGGACGAACCCGTCGGCCGCGGAAGGAAGCGGCCGTCGCCTGCGGAAGGAACCGGTCAGTTCTGGGAGGGAACCTGGGGCGAGGGGTCTCCGTCGGCGCCCGGCCCCAGCGCGTCAAGTGCGCTGCGCAGCCCGGCCAGTTTGCGCTCCAGATGTGCGGCGGTCGCGGCTGTCGCTGCGTCAGCCGAGTCGCCCAGCTGCTTGGTGAGCGCCTCGGCCTGCTCCTCGACGGCTGCCAGCCGCGCCGAGAGCTCGACCAGCAGGCCCTGAGCCTCGTCGTCGCCGTCCTCGGCAGTGCCGGAACGCCGCTCGCCGTTGCCCTCCAACTGGAGCCGCAGCAGCGACGCCTGCTCGCGCAGCTGAACGTTCTTCATGTACAGGTCGACGAAGACCGAGACCTTCGCCCGCAGCACCCAGGGGTCGAACGGCTTGGAGATGTAGTCGACCGCACCGGCCGCATAGCCGCGGAAGGTGTGGTGCGGACCGTGGTTGATGGCCGTGAGGAAGATGATCGGGATGTCGCGGGTGCGCTCGCGGCGCTTGATATGGGCCGCCGTCTCGAAACCGTCCATCCCCGGCATCTGGACATCCAGCAGAATGACCGCGAAGTCGTCGGTCAGCAGCGCTTTGAGCGCTTCCTCCCCTGACGATGCCCGTACCAGCGTCTGATCGAGCGCGGAGAGAATGGCCTCCAGCGCCAGCAGATTCTCCGGCCGGTCATCGACCAGGAGGATCTTGGCCTTCTGCACCATGGCCCGTCCTCCTCGCCCCGGCAGCCTTTCGGACGCCGCCCCTGGGAGCGGCTTCCTGTCGCCGCCGCCCGTCCTTGTGCCGGTCATGGTAGCCGCACCCTGCGGTCCGCCACACCCTGTCACCGAGATGTCACTGTGCACGTAGCAGAAACGCCCCAGGGGACCAAAAGGTTCCCGCTTTACCGTGTTTCCACACGCACTTGACCACACTGAGTCAACATGTGGCCCTCATCGACACGGTGTCATATTCACCCGCCATCCATCCACCGCCTCATGACATCCAGCAGATGATCAGTGTCCACCGGCTTGGTGACGTAGTCGGAAGCACCGGCCTCGATGCTCTTCTCCCGGTCGCCCTTCATCGCCTTGGCGGTCAGCGCGATGATCGGCAGCCCGGCGAACTGCGGCATCTTACGGATGGCCGCCGTCGTCGCGTAACCGTCCATCTCCGGCATCATGATGTCCATCAGGACCACGGCCGCGTCGTCGTGCTGTTCGAGCACCTCGATGCCCTCCCGGCCGTTCTCGGCGTAGAGCACCTGCAGTCCGTGCTGCTCCAGCACGCTGGTGAGCGCGAAGACATTGCGGATGTCGTCGTCGACGATGAGCACCTTCCGGCCGGCCAGATCGCCGGTTCCTCCCGCTGCGGGGGACGGCGCCTGGTCACTCTGGGTGGCCGCTCCCAGTCCGGGCGCCTGGGCGGTCCCGCCGGCGGTGTCGGCCGCGGCCCCTCCCTGCTGCCCATCGGGCGCGGCAGCTCGCGGCGTCGCCCCGTTGCCCCATGGCCCTGCCCCGTTGACGGCCCCGTTGACCGCCCCTGCGCCGTTCTCGGCACTCGGGGACGACGGGCGGGCCTCCGGGGGCAGTTCGGGCTGCGCCTGTCCGCTGGCGTCCCGCAGCCGCCGCCGGTCGGCCAGTGAGTGCGCCGCCTCCTCCGCGGTCTGCTCGACGGCCTCCGGGGGCGTCTCGCCGCCCTCGCCGGGTGCCGCCTGCGCCGCCTCCTCGTCGTGCTCGGCGGCCCGGGCCGCCGCCGCGGCCGTACGCGCCTCCGGGAGGGCCAGCGGGCTGCTGCCGGAGGCGAGCTGCCCGTAACCCTGCGGCGGCAGCTCCGTGGGATGCAGCGGCAGATAGAGAGTGAAGGTCGAGCCACGGCCCGGCTCGCTGACCGCGTAGATCTCGCCGCCCAGCAGCCGGGCGATCTCCCGGCTGATGGACAGCCCCAGGCCCGTGCCGCCGTACTTGCGCGAGGTGGTGCCGTCCGCCTGCTTGAACGCCTCGAAGATGACGCGCATCTTGCTCTGCGCGATACCGATACCGGTGTCCGTCACCGAGAACGCGATCAGGTCGGCGTCCGGGTCCCGCAGCGAGCCGTGCTCCAGCATCTGCTCGCGGATCGCGTCGGGCACATCCGAACGGGCCGAGCGGATCACCAGCTCGACGGCGCCGCTGTCGGTGAACTTGACAGCGTTCGACAGCAGGTTGCGCAGCACCTGCAGCAGCCGCTGCTCGTCGGTGTGCAGCGTGGCCGGCAGTTCCGGCGAGACACTCACCGAGAAATCCAGCCCCTTCTCCACCGTCAGCGGCCGGAAAGTGGCCTCCACATAGTCGACCAGTTGCACCAGTGCGATCCGCGTCGGGCTGACGTCCATCTTGCCCGCCTCGACCTTCGACAGATCGAGGATGTCGTTGATCAGCTGCAACAGGTCGGAGCCCGCTCCGTGGATCGTCTCGGCGAACTCGACCTGTTTGGGCGACAGGTTGTTCTCCGCGTTGTCCGCCAGCAGCTTGGCCAGGATCAGCAGCGAGTTGAGCGGCGTACGCAACTCGTGCGACATGTTGGCCAGGAACTCGGACTTGTAACGCATCGAGACGGACAGCTGCTCGGCACGCTCCTCCAGCACCTGCCGCGCTTCCTCGATCTCCCGGTTCTTGATCTCGATGTCGCTGTTGGTCTGGGCGAGCTGTTCGGCCTTCTCCTCCAGCGCCGCGTTGGACTCCTGGAGTGCCTTCTGCCGGCTCTCCAGCTCCCCCGAGCGCTCCTTCAGCTGCGCCGTCAGCTCCTGCGACTGCTCCAGCAGCCGTTCCGTACGCATATTGACGCTGATGGTGTTGACGCTCGTCGCGATCATCTCGGCGATCTGGTTGAGGAAGTCCCGCTGGATCTGCCCGAACGGCTGGAAGGATGCCAGCTCGATCACGCCGAGCACCGTGCCCTCGAAGATGACGGGGAGCACCACCAGATGCGCGGGCGGCGCCTCACCCAGCCCCGAGGCGATCTTCAGATAGCCGGGCGGCACATTGCCCATCTCGATGGTGCGCTTCTCCTTCGCGGCCGTCCCGACCAGGGACTCGCCGGGCAGGAAGGAGGTGGGCATGCTGTCGGTGCAGTAGCCGTAACTGCCCAGCATCCGCAGCTCGTACGAGCCGTCCTCGCCGGGCCCCGCGCCGACGCCCACCGCACCCTCGGGGGTGCCCTCCGGCAGCGAGATGAAGAACGCGCCATGCTGTGCGGAGACCACCGGCGTCAGCTCACTCATGATGAGCCCGGCCACGTCCCGCAGGTCGCGGCGGCCCTGCATCAGTCCGGAGATCCGCGCCAGGTTGCCCTTGAGCCAGTCCTGCTCCTGGTTGGCCTGGGTGGTGTCGCGCAGGTTCGCGATCATCGTGTTGATGTAGCCCTGAAGCTCCAGGATCTCCCCGGCCGCCTCCACGTCGATGTGGACGTTGTGGTCGCCGCGGGTCACCGCGGTGGCGACCTCGGCGATCGCCCGCACCTGACGGGTGAGGTTGCCCGCCATCTCGTTGACGGAGTCGGTCAGGTCCTTCCACGTACCGGCGACGCCCGGCACGCGCGCCTGACCGCCCAACTGGCCCTCGGTGCCCACTTCGCGGGCCACCCGGGTCACCTGCTCGGCGAACGACGACAGCTGGTCGACCATCGTGTTGATGGTCGTCTTCAGCTGGAGGATCTCGCCGTTGGCCTCGATGTCGATCTTCTTGGTCAGATCACCCTTGGCGATTGCGGTGGTGACCATGGCGATCTGCCGCACCTGGCCGGTCAGATTGGACGCCATGGAGTTCACGGACTCCGTCAGGTCCTTCCACGTACCCGCGACGCCCTGCACGCGCGCCTGACCGCCCAGCACGCCGTCGGTGCCCACCTCACGGGCCACCCGGGTCACCTGCTCCGCGAACGACGAGAGCGTCGTGACCATCGTGTTGACGGTGTCCGCGAGCTGCGCCACTTCGCCACTGGCCTCGACGGTGACCTTCTTGGTCAGGTCGCCGCCCGCGACCGCGGTGGCGACCTGCGAGATGTTCCGCACCTGGCTGGTCAGGTTGTTGGCCATGATGTTGACGTTGTCGGTCAGGTCCTTCCAGATACCCGACACATCACGCACCCGCGCCTGACCGCCGAGGATGCCCTCGGTGCCCACCTCACGGGCCACCCGGGTCACCTGCTCGGCGAACGACGAGAGCGTGTCCACCATGGTGTTGACGGTCGTCACCAGGGCGAGCACCTCGCCCTTGGCGTCGACGGTGATCTTCTTGGACAGATCGCCCTGTGCGACAGCCGTCGTCACCTCGGCGATGTTGCGGACCTGCGAAGTCAGGTTGTTCGCCATGAAGTTCACGGACTGGGTGAGGTCTTTCCAGGTGCCCGAGACGCCCTTGACCTCTGCCTGACCGCCCAGCATGCCCTCAGTGCCGACCTCACGGGCGACCCGCGTGACCTCCTCGGCGAACGACGACAGCTGGTCGACCATCGTGTTCAGCGTGGTCTTCAGCTCCAGGATCTCGCCCCGGGCGTCCACGTCGATCTTCTGCGAGAGATCACCGCGCGCGACCGCGGTCGCCACCTGCGAGATGTTGCGCACCTGGCTGGTCAGGTTGCCCGCCATACCGTTCACGGAATCAGTCAGATCTCGCCACACACCCGCGACGCCCGGCACCTGGGCCTGACCGCCCAGCCGGCCCTCCGTACCGACTTCCCGGGCCACTCGCGTGACCTGGTCGGCGAAGGCGGAGAGCTGGTCGACCATCGTGTTGATGGTGTTCTTCAGCTCCAGGATCTCGCCCCGGGCATCGACCTCGATCTTCTGCGACAGATCACCGCGCGCGACCGCCGTCGTCACCTGAGCGATCTGCCGCACCTGAGAAGTCAGGTTGTTGGCCATGAAGTTGACGGAGTTCGTCAGGTCCTTCCAGGTACCCGAGACGCCGTCCACCCGCGCCTGACCGCCCAGTCGGCCTTCTGTGCCCACGTCCCGGGCCATCCGGGTCACCTGCTCGGCGAAGGACGACAGCTGGTCCACCATCGTGTTGACCGTGTTCTTCAGCTGAAGCATCTCGCCGGAGACATCCACGGTGACCTTCTGCGACAGATCACCGTTCGCCACCGCCGTCGTCACCTGAGCGATGTTGCGCACCTGGCCCGTCAGGTTGCGGAAGGCGGTGTTGACCGAATCGGTCAGATCCTTCCAGGTGCCGGCCGCGCCCGGCACTGCCGCCTGGCCGCCCAGCTCACCCTCGACGCCGATCTCCCGGGCGACGCGGGTCACCTCCGCGCCGAACGCGGAGAGCTGGTCCACCATCGTGTTGACGGTGTTCTTCAACTCCTGCATCTCGCCGGAGACATCCACGGTGACCTTCTGCGACAGATCACCGTTCGCCACCGCCGTCGTCACCTGAGCGATGTCCCGCACCTGAGCGGTCAGATTCCGGAAAGCGGAGTTGACCGAATCGGTCAGATCCTTCCAGATCCCGGCAGCGCCCGGGACGACCGCCTGGCCGCCCAGCACACCGTCCGTACCGACCTCGCTGGCGGCCCGCGTGACCTCGTCCGCGAGCGTGCGCAGCGTGTCCGTCATCGCGTTGATCGTCTCGGCGAGCTGCGCCACCTCGCCCCGCGCGTTCACGGTGATCTTCTGCGACAGGTCGCCGTTCGCGACCGCCGTGGTCACCTGGGCGATCTCGCGCACCTGGGAGGTCAGATTTCCCGCCATCAGGTTGACGGAGTCCGTCAGGTCCTTCCACACGCCCGCGACGCCCTGCACCCGCGCCTGGCCGCCCAGCTCACCCTCGGTGCCGACCTCGCGGGCGACCCGGGTGACCTCGGACTGGAAGGAGGAAAGCTGGTCGACCATCGTGTTGACGGTGTTCTTCAGCTCCAGCATTTCACCGGCGACATGAACGGTCACCTTGCGTGACAGGTCGCCCTTGGCCACCGCCGTCGTCACCAGCGCGATGTCCCGCACCTGGGCCGTCAGCCGCGACGCCATGGTGTTGACGGAATCGGTCAGATCCTTCCAGGAACCGGACATTCCGCGCACCCGCGCCTGGCCGCCCAGCTTGCCCTCGGTGCCGACTTCGCTGGCGACTCTCGTCACCTCGTCCGTGAACGCCGACAGCTGGTCCACCAGCCCGTTGACCGTACGGCCGACCTTCAGGAACTCCCCGCGCAGCGGATGCCCGCCGCCCTCGGCCCCGCGCGAGCGCAGATCCATGCGCTGCTCCAGATCACCGTCGGCGACGGCCGACAGCACCCTCCCCACCTCGGAGACGGGCCACACCAGGTCGTCCACCAACGCGTTCGCCGCATCGATCGCCGACGCCCAGGAGCCCTCACAGGTACCGGTCTGCAACCGCTCTGTGAGTTTTCCCTCACGGCCCACCACCCGCCGCACCCGGGACAGCTCGCCCGTCAGATGCAGATTCTGGTCCGCGACCTCGTTGAAGACCGCGGCGATCTCGGCCATCGGGCCCTCACCGGTCACGGTGAGCCGCTTGCGGAAATTGCCGTCCCGCATCGCCGTCAGCCCAGCCAGGAGCTTGTTGACGGCGGCGGCGTCCACCTCGATCGTCCCGCTCTTCCGGGACCGTCCGCCCTTCACGCGCGTGTTGGCGCTACGCGCGGTTGTGCCAGACTCCACTGCCCCTCCTGCGGTCGACCTTCCTGCCCGGGCCCTTGTACTCCGAGCCTTCCCAGTGTTTCACCCTGCCCGAACCCGGCGATAACAGTTCGGCAGCATGGCATATCGCACTGCGTTCGCGGGCCCGGAGGGAAATCACCCGCATCCGGCAGCCACTCGCCGTGGATACGTAAGTAACCTGGCACCCGGCTGTCCGTTCACCCCCATGTCGGCGGGGTGCCCGACCGGGTCCGATTGGGTAGGGGCTTCGCAGGGGGCAGCGGTGTGAGTACGAAGGGCGACGGAGGGGCGCTGCGGTGACGCAAGAGCAGAGCGCCGAGCGCGGGGGGCTCCCGACCGGGGTCCCCCCGAGCGCCGTGGGCTCACAACAAGGCCCGAACGACGAGGCGGGGACCGTTACGGCCCTGACCGCACAGCGCACAGGAGTGCGCCTGGCCGACAGGACATCCATGGGGAGACAAGTGATCACCGCACGAGCCGCCGCCACCTTCGAGCCGGTGGGCCGGTCCGTCGCCACCGCGCGCGGCTTCGTACGCGACACCCTCCAGGGCTGGGGCCTGTCCGACATCGTCGACGACGCCGTCGTCCTGACCAGCGAGCTGGTCACCAATGCCGTGGTGCACGCCGGCACGGCTGCCGAGGTGCTGTGCCTGCGTGACGAGGACGGCGTCCGCATCGAGGTCATCGACCGCTACCCCGAGCGCGAGCTGCCCCTCCAAGAAGTCAACCCGCAGCCCGCCAGCCCCGACCGCGAAGGGGGCCGCGGGCTGCTGCTGGCCTCGGCACTGGCCACCCGCTGGGGCGTCGACTACACGGCGGCCGACAAGCGCGTCTGGTTCCGTCTCGACCTCCCCGAGCGCCCCGTCGGCACCCGTACGGCAGGCCCGGCGCTCCCGGACACCGCACTGCCGGTCACCGACACCCGCGTCCGGGTAGCCGTCATCCAGGTGGACCGCAGCGGCTCGATCAGCGCCTGGAACGAGGACGCCACGGAGCTGTTCGACTACCCGGCGGAACAGGTCGTCGGCAAACCCCTCACCGACCTCGCCGCCTGGCCCCACACCCCCGGTACCGGCACCGGCGTCGCCGAGGCGCTGCGCCTCTCCCGCTGGGAGGGCTCCTACGGCATGCGCGGCTCGGACGGCCGCACCATCCCCGTCTACGCCTCCCACCTTCGGGTACGGGACAGCGACGGCGAGCCCTCCACGGTCTGCCTGCTGGTACGGGAGCACGAGCGCGCCGTGCTCCAGTCGCCGCCCCGCGTGCACTCCCACGACAACACCGGCACCGCTGGCGACTCCCAGGAGCAGTCCGCCGCCGACCCCTTCGAGGTCTTCATCGGCTCCCCGGCCCCCGACGACCTCGACGGCCTTCTCCAGCGCACCGTCGAACGCGCCAGGGACATGCTCGACGGCGACTCCGCCTATCTGCTGCTGGCCACCGACGACGAGACCGAACTGGAGGTCCGCGCCTCCACAGGTCTCCCCTCGGCCCGCCAGCGGTTCGCCCGCGTCCCCGTCGAGACCGGCAGCGGCCGGTACGGCTCGGCCCGGATGCCTTCGGTGCACGAGGACCTCACCGTCGTACCCGGCGCCGTGCCGCTCCTGGACGGCACGGGCATGCGCTCCGTTGTCACCGTCCCGCTCAAGGTCGAGGGTCGGCTCACCGGCTCCCTCGGCGTCGCCACTGAGGCGCCCGGCCGCTACACGAACGAGGAAGCCCTGCGCCTCCAGTTCGCCGCCGACCGCATCGCACTCGCCGTGGAGCGCGCCCGCCTCACCGAACTGGAACGGCTGCGACGCGGCTCGCTCTCCTTCCTCGTCGAAGCCTCCGACCTGCTCGCCGGCACCCTCGACCGCGACCAGACGCTCGCCCTGATGGCCCAGATGACGGTCCCCACGCTTGCCACCTGGTGCGCCGTCTACACCGTCGCCGACCAGGGCTCGGACCCCAAGCTCTCGTACGTACTGCACGAGGACGAGGACCGCATCGACAACCTCAAGGCGCTGCTCGCCAAGGTCGACCCGCCCGAGCCCGTCCCCACGCCCGGAGCACGCGTCTGGACGGCGCCCACCGAGGCCGCGCACTCGGCCGCATTGCGCACCTCGCTGCGCAACGTCTCGCTGGACGGCGAGAACCACCAACTCTCCCCCGGCACAAGCCTGGCCACCGCGGCGGCCGTCGGCGGCGAGACCGTCGTACTGCCTCTGGTGGCGCGCAACCGCGTCATCGGCATGCTGACCCTGGGCAAGCCCACCGACGAGCGGTTCCGGCAGGAGATCCTGGAACTGGCCGAGGACCTCTCCCGCCGCGCCGCGCTCGCCCTGGACAACGCGCGCCTCTACTCCGAGCGCACCGCCATCAGCCAGTCCCTCCAGCGCAGCCTCCTGCCGCCCGAACTGCCCGACATCACAGGCGGGATCGAGCGTGAGGTCATCTACCGCGCCGCGGGCGAGGGCAACGAGGTCGGCGGCGACTTCTACGACCTCTTCGAGATCCGCGAAGGTGTCTACGGCTTCGCCATCGGCGACGTCTGCGGTACGGGCCCTGAAGCAGCAGCAGTCACCGGCCTCGCCCGGCACGCGCTCCGCCTGCTCGCCCGCGAGGGCCTCGGCGGACCGGCCGTACTGGAACGCCTCAACACCGCCATCCTGGACGAGGGGGCGCGCAGCCGCTTCCTCACCCTCCTCTACGGCGAGATGCGTCCCCAGGAGGACGGCAGCGCCGAGCTGAAGGTCGTCTGCGCGGGCCACCCCCTGCCGCTGCGCCTCCGCCAGGACGGCAGCGTGGAACCCGCCGCCGACCCCCAGCCCCTGCTCGGCGTCATGGAGGACCTGGAACTGTACGAGCAGACCGTCTCCCTCGACCCGGGCGACGTACTGCTGTGCGTGACGGACGGCGTGACAGAACGCCGTGAGGGCACCCGCATGCTCGGCGACGACGGCCTGGCCGACGTCCTCGGCACCTGCACGGGCCTCAACGCCGGTGCGGTGGCAGCCCGCATCATGCGCGCTGTCGAACGCTTCGCCACCGACGCCCCCTCTGACGACATGGCCATCCTGGCGATGCGGGTCCCGGAGTAGAAGCTCGGGATAACGCATACAGCGGAACACCAAACGAAGAAGGCCCCCGCCATACGGCGGGGGCCTTCAACTCGCTTGTATGGAGCCCCAAAACGGAATCGAACCGTTGACCTTCTCCTTACCATGGAGACGCTCTGCCGACTGAGCTATTGGGGCGCGGTCAGCGAAAGAGATCTTACCCGATCCACGGCACTGGATCGAACTGGCGCTGGGCCGCCCCACCACGCTCAGCTGGCGCGCTCCCGCAACAGCCCTCCGAGCCCGTTGCATGCCGACACCACGCGGTGCAGGTCCTTCTTCGTCATGGCAGCACTCAGTGGAAGCGACAAGCACTCGTCAGCAGCCCGCTCCGCTTCCGGCAGCGGCACAGTCGGCGCGTATTCCGTGTACTGCGCGAACTCCGGCAGCCGGTGAGCCGGCACCCGCACCGGAACCTCACACTCAAGGCCCCTCATCCGCAGCGCCCTCCGAAAGGCGTCGCGGTCGGGCCGCCCGTTCCCGAGCACTCGCACGACATACGCCGTGAAGGCGTGCTCATCTCCGTCTCCGGCCGTCGGCACGACGACACCCCTGAGACGGCGCCCCAGGTACGTGGCGTACTGGCGCCGCCGGACCGCGTCGATCGCGTCCGTACGAGGCAGTGGCTCCCACTCGACGACAGGTACGTCATGCTCCGCGCCCAGCCCGCGCAGGCCGTTCACATCCGCGGCGTGACCGAAGAGATGAACCGGAACGATGGCTGCGGTCCGCGAAGTCACCGCATGTGCCACAGACGCGGGATCCAGGCAATAGGTGTCGGCATCGATGTCGGCAAAGACAGGCCGCGCTCCGAGCTCTCGTACGGCCTGCGCGACGTCGGCCCCGCCGAACGACGGCACCACGACCTCGTCACCTGCACCGACGCCCGCTGCGGTCAACTGTGTTGTCCCCATGGTCGGATCATGTCCACGCAATGTGAACTGCCGGTGTCCGCATACAAAAGAGTCGTGGTCCCTGGACTGACGTCCAGGGACCACGACTTGCAAAGTTAGTTCGGCGGTGTCCTACTCTCCCACACGCTCCCGCATGCAGTACCATCGGCGCTGTAAGGCTTAGCTTCCGGGTTCGGAATGTAACCGGGCGTTTCCCTCACGCTATGACCACCGAAACACGGCGA